>JBPOEW010000009.1:0-235602 GCA_051251555.1 Hoeflea sp. | reverse complement strand
ACACAAAAAAACCGGCTTGCGAAGTCGCCAGCCGGTTTTGCAACCCGACCTTTTTAGCGACTTGTTTAACGTGGCTGCAAGCCGGTCGGCCAAATCACCACGGGATAACCTCGCTTTTAGTGGGTTCCCGCGCTTGCGTCAATCGCCGGGCCTTGCCATCAAGGCAGCAGACAAAATGGAGCGGCAGATCTTGGCAGCAGGCATTCTCTCGGATCGCGCAATTCAGGCGCTCTTTGATGCTGGAAAGCTTACCTCCGGCCGGACTCTTGATGCCGACCAGATCCAGCCTGCCAGCCTTGATCTCAGGCTCGGCGCACGGGCTTACCGGGTGCGCGCCAGTTTCCTTCCCGGGCCAACCGCCAGAGTGGAAGACAAACTCGCGCGGCTGAGCATGCACGAGATTGATCTTTCCGATGGTGCAGTGCTTGAAACCGGCTGTGTCTACATGGTTCCACTGCTCGAAAGCCTGGCGCTGCCTCAGGAGATTTCCGCCTCGGCCAATCCCAAAAGCTCCACTGGGCGGCTCGACATCTTCACCCGGGTGATGACGGATTACGGCCAGGAATTCGACAAGATTGCAGCCGGCTACAACGGACCGCTGTGGCTTGAAGTCAGCCCGCGGACCTTCCCAATCGTTGCGCGGACCGGTTCACGGCTGTCGCAGATCCGCTTCCGCCAGGGCCACGCAGTACTGGGCGAGGACGAACTGTCCGATCTTCACAAAAGCGAAACACTGGTCGCTTCTGAAAACCCGAATGTCTCGGGTGGCGGCATTGCCCTGTCCATTGATCTGATGGGGCAGGGCGACGACGCGCTCATCGGCTATCGCGGCAAACACCACACCGCCGTTGTCGACGTCGACAAGCGCGCGGCACAGGACGTCTATGATTTCTGGGAGCCGCTCTACAATCGCGGATCCGCTGATTTGATCCTTGATCCGGATGAATTCTACATTCTGGTCAGTCGGGAATCGGTGCATGTGCCGCCGCTCTATGCGGCCGAAATGACCCCGTTTGATCCGCTGGTCGGCGAGTTCAGGGTTCATTATGCCGGCTTCTTCGACCCCGGTTTCGGCCATACCGACGCCGGCGGCGCCGGCAGTCGTGCCGTACTCGAGGTGCGCAGTCACGAAGTGCCCTTCATTCTCGAGCACGGCCAGATCGTCGGTCGGCTGATCTATGAACGGATGCTGGAACGTCCAGCTGCCCTTTATGGGTCAGGGTTGGGATCGAATTATCAGGCGCAGGGCCTGAAGCTGTCCAAGCATTTCCGCACCTGAAATTGAACTTCCGGAACTCTCAAATCCGCTTGATCAGGACGGCCGTACCGTGTCTGGCTGCGCCGCCCGTAGTTCGGCGATATCCTTGCGGATGGCCTTGAGTTCCTTTAGCATCGCACTCTGGTCTGACGCCATGGCCTCACGGTCCGCTGACGCCTCGGCATCGTGTTCTTCCTGCATGGCGGAGACGATGATACCGATAAACAGGTTGAGCACCGTGAATGTGGTGCTGGCGATGAACGGTATGAAGAACGCCCAGGCCATCGGATGAACTTCCATCACCGGCCGGACGATACCCATCGACCAGCTTTCCAGCGTCATCACCTGAAACAGCGAGTAGGCTGAAGCCGGGATAGAGCCGAACCACTCCGGAAAGCTGTCGCCATATAGCTTGGTTGCCATCACCGAGAACACGTAAAACACCAGGGTCAGAAGCAGCATGATAGAGCCCATGCCGGGCAGGGCGCTGACCAGACCACCGACCACCCGCTTCAACGATGGCACCATGCTGATGATACGCAGTACCCTGAGGATGCGCAGGGCCCGGAGCACCGAAAGTCCGCCTGTGGCCGGGACAAGCGCCACGCCGACCACGACCAGGTCGAAAATCCTCCAGGGGTCTCGAAAGAAATCAAGCCGCCAGGCAAACAGCCGAGCGCTGACTTCGACAACGAAAACACCGAGAATAATACGGTCGAGCAGCGTCAACAGCCCGCCGGCCAATTGCACGGCTTCCGGTACGGTCTCCAAGCCGAGGGTGATTGCGTTAATGACAATCAACACGGTGATGACGTTTTCGAAGCGTCGTGATGAAAGGAATGACTTCAGCTGGTTCATGGGTTGTCTTGTGGTTTGAGCGGTGCGCCACCCATATGAGGTCGGCCCAACATGCAGTCAACCCGGCGTCTGATGTCAAAGTTTGTTGACAGCGGCGCTGATCATCGCCATGGATCACCCAAGCTCTTGCGGGTGTAGCTCAATGGTAGAGCAGAAGCTTCCCAAGCTTAAGACGAGGGTTCGATTCCCTTCACCCGCTCCATGCCTTGAGCATTTTCCTCATTATTTCCGGCTTCATTGACTGCTGCCCATTCGGGTGCGGCAGCGTGCGGGGTCTTCTCCCAGAGGTGGGTATTTGACATCAGTTGCCCTAGCGCCCGCCAGCCTGCAATTGACATCATGAACCAGTAGGCAGGCGTGAGCAGTATCCAGCGGGTTTTAAGCCTTCCACGTTCGTGACCGGTAAAGCCGCGCCATCCCATCGCAATGAATGTCAGATAGCTGCCACCGATGTTGATGAGATCGATCCACATCAAAGTGCTGTGCAAGGGTGAGACGGACGCAGCCGGACTGCCGGAAAGCCATATTAACGTCAGCCCGATGAAGACAAACATCAGCGGATGCGCAAGTGCTGAAACGAGCATTCCCGCAATCATCAGCTGGAAGACTGCAAATCCACGCAATCCCAAGGCACGAAAGCTCTGCATCGGTTTACGCATGGTCACCAGCCAGGTCTGGGCCCAGCCTTTGAGCCAGCGCGTGCGCTGGCGTGTCCATACGTCAAGTGTGGTGGGCGCGGTCTCGACCGTGGCGCTGTTGAGTGTGCCGGTGCGGTAGCCGTGTGCATAGAGCCTCAGCCCCAGATCCGCATCTTCCGTGACATTATGCGGGTCCCAGCCGCCGACAGTCTCAAGTGCTACTCGCTGGAAATGATTGGATGTGCCGCCCAGCGGGATCGGCATCCGGGTTCGTGCAAGAAACGGAATGAGAACGCGGAACAGACCGCTGTATTCGAGCGCAAAAAGTGCAGAAATCCAGCTGGCCCGCAAATTTGCGATAGCCAGCGGCGCCTGTAGGCAGCCAAGCCGGGGATCGCCGTTCCGAAACGTTGCCCAGGCTTCGAGCAGCTGGGCCGGTGCCGGCTTGTCCTCTGCATAGTAGACTGCGACCAGCGAACCCCGCGCGCCTTGCAATGCGTATTGCAAGGCCTTCGGTTTTGTTCGCGGTCCAAAGGGCGGGGTGCGGACAATCTCGCTGTTTGGCGCCAGATATTGGCGTTGCAGGGCGCAGATGGTCGCTTCGTCGTCTGCCTCGCAGACATATTTGATGTCGAGCAGGCTCTTGGGCCAGCGCAGCGCAGAAATTCTGGATACGACGGCTGGCACCATGTCTGCTTCATCATGCAAGGCAACAAGTACCGTGTAGACAGGCAGCCTGCTGACGTAGGTAGATTTTTTCGGTGGTGGTCTTGCCAGCTTGAACCCGGATGCCACGAGCGCGCACAAGCGCAGCAGGATGCCGCCAGAGAAAATTATGGTGAGAACAACGTGCAGCACGACAAGGGCGGGAAATGGCCAGAGCACGAAGCCGGTCGCGAAGACGTAGACTGTCATGGCCAGGCAAAACCCCTGCAAGCCGGTCATCACTCTCCGCGCACTTGCGTCGCACTGGTCCTGATCAAGTTCGAAGGTGATCTTCCTCACGCGGTCGTTTGCACCAGCCTGCCAGACGGCTTGGCGAATGGTTGCCGGCGAGGCCACCACCAGGGTGTTGCGCAATGACGGCATTTTCGCGAGGCGAGCCCTGTGATCCTCGATGTCTCGGGCTTGCGGAACGAATGCGGTTACTTGACTGCCTCCGCGGGACAGCGGCAGTGGACCGTCCCGATGCAGTAGCACATCGGTTGCTTGGAGCCGGATCACCTCATCGGGGTCGATGTCGTCGATATAGGAGAGGTCAAGTTCACGCGCCAGCCAGCTGTAATAGAGTTCCGGATCGATCAGGCCTTCAGCAATAAGCTCCTTCTCGATGGTTGTGCCGTTGCATTGCGCGGCCTCGGTTGCTGCTTTTACATGAGGTTTGCCTATGCCGCAGCCCAGAAAAAACCGCGCTTCTGCGTTCGCTTTCATAGCCTCTTTTCCCAGACCGGGCGGACTGCTTCGGGCATATACGGTGCTGGCTGGATCGTTTGCAGACACATAGGTTTGAGCTTTGCCGGAAAAGCGTTGGTCTGAGCTTTTGCTTGGGGCCATGACTCTGGTACACACATGACGGTTGCAGCAGGATAATAAATCAATGGTAGTGGAAGCGCACATGATTGCACCCCTAGTATTTAGGGGTATTTCACGTATAACTTGCGCATTGGTTGTTTATTTTGCGGTCGCTCTACCCTCCGTGAGCGCGGATGAAATGCTCGTGCCGAATTACACCGATCCGCGGGAACGGATACCGTCACCTGATCTTACAGCCTATGGCCGCATTCGCTTTGTCGCCACGGTGGATTTTCCACCCTTCAGTTTTCTCGATCAGACAGGGCATCTCGCCGGGTTTCATGTCGATTTGGCGCGCGCGATTTGTGATGAGCTGGATTTGCTGCCCCGTTGCCAGATCCAGGCGCTTCCGTGGGGTGAACTGGAAGGCGCCTTGGCAAACGGTCAGGCAGAGGCGCTGATATCGGGTCTGGCGATTACCGCCGACAGCCGTGAAAAATTCCGATTTTCACGGCCCTATCTGACTTTGCCCGCCCGGTTCGCCATAAAAAAGGACGTGAATTCCGAGGCTGAAAGCGCCACGGCATTGGCCGGCAAGCGGGTCGGTGTGCTTGGCGGCACCGCGCATGAAGCCATGCTGCGCGATTGGTTTCCTGACACTAGGCCTGTGACGTTTTCAAGGTCGGAGTGGATGTTCGAGGCTCTGAAATCCAACAGCGTGGATGCCGTGTTCGGCGATGGGTTGCAACTGTCCTTCTGGCTTTCAAGTCAGTCGGCGGAAAGCTGTTGCGATTTTCTTGATGGCCCTTATTTTTCCCAGACCCATCTCGGCGAGGGGCTGGCCATAGCGGTGGAGCCGCGCAATGCGCCTTTGAGCCAGGCTTTTGACCACGCTCTTTCGGCGCTTAATCGAAACGGGCGCTTCACGGAGCTTTATCTGCGCTGGTTCCCCAACGGGCTTTATTGATCCGACCCGGGCAGCGGCCTCGCCTTTGGTGGGAAGCGGAACGGAAGGGCCAGCGCCCAGCCAAGATTTGCAGTGTGGCGGCCGTCGCGCCACTCTGAAAGCCCGATCTCAAGGCCGGTGTCGCCAAGCCGCGGTGTTTGTATATAGGTGGAGAACAATCGGTCCCAGATCGCCAGGTTGAACCCGTAATTCGAATCCGTTTCGCGCGGATCTGTGGAATGGTGGATCCGGTGCATGTCCGGTGTCACGATGATCAGCCGCAATACAGCGTCCACAGCGTTGGGCAGTTTTATATTGGCGTGATTAAACATCGCAGCGCCATTGAGCACAATTTCGAACACCAGAACTGCAACCGGCGGCGCGCCGAGCGCGATGATGACGGCGGCTTTCCAGATCATCGACAGCACGATTTCCAGCGGATGAAACCTCAGTGCCGTTGTCAGGTCAAACCCGGTATCGGCGTGGTGCATGCGATGGATGCGCCACAGCCAAGGCCATTTGTGGCTGACCACATGCTCAAGCCAAACCGCAAAATCCAGGAGAATGAAAGCAAGAATCCCGGCCGCCCACAGCGGCAGGCCGAGCATCGGAAAAAGCCCGATCCCGTTACTTTGCGCCCATAGTGCCGTGCCGACCGCAGCCAGCGGAAACACGATCCTCAACGCCACCGAAGACAACACCACCATCGCCAGATTGGTCACCCAGCGCCGGGATTTCAATGCCCCGCGCATTTCGTCGCGCTCAAGCCGCGGCGCCAGCAATTCGAACACGGCGAGCGCGATGAAAATCGTTGAGAAAGCCAGAAGCCGGATCACCGGTTCTGATAGGCCGAACAGTGTCATTTTGCGTCTCCGTGTCGTGTCAGGCCGTTGTCATGCCATAGCCGGGCGGGACTGGCGAAACACGATCGGGTGAAAGGCTGCGACACGTCGGCGCGGGTACGAAGGATCAGGCGCTTCTGAACCGGGCAATGGCGCCGCGTTCGATCGCAGCGCAGGTGAGCTTGTCTAGCCCAAGACGGTCGCGCAGCATCTGCAGCAGCCGGATTTCCTCCTGCTGGATGTTGTAGTCGGCCGAAGCGATCTCGACTGCCAGAGCATAGGCCGTGTCGTAAAACTTGTGAGGAACGGCATCGCGGACAACCTCGAGCACGATATCCAGTCCTTCAGGCCCCTTGAGCAGCTCGGCGGCAGCGCGGGTGACACCGACCAGCCGCTCGGCATCAAATCCGTCAAACACCGGAAGGAAGGTGACCATACGCCCGATGCGCGCCAGCTCCGCGTCGTTCATGGCTTTGTCGACGGCAGACATCGTGACCATAAGATAGATCAGCGCATCATGGGCAGTAACACGTTCGGTCATGGACAATTTCTCTCCTGAATGTTTGCTCTAGATAAGAAATGCGACTGCATCGCACAAGCCGCTAGGCTGCAAAACGCCGAATCTCAACGTCAGGCCAGGCATAATGCCGTGTCACGTCGCTTTTTATTGGCTTGCCCAGATGATGCGGGCAACCCAGTCGACTTCACTCACATCGAAACTGCGGTTGGGATGATCAGGGTTGAGTGAGATCAGCTCAATGGATCGCGGTGTCTGCCGGTTGAGCACCTTGGCCATCACCTCGCCCTCGCGCGAGCGCACCACCACCCGGTCTCCGCGCCGGATCTGCGCTCCGGGTTCGACAATGAGAATGTCTCCGTCCCGGTAGAGCGGCATCATGCTGTCGCCCTGAACCTCCAGGGCGTAAACCCCCGGCCTTTCGGATGGCTGCGCCGGAAAATCCACCACATCCCAGCCTTGGCCCGCAGGAAAGCCGCCATCATCGAAAAAACCGCCGGACCCAGCCTGAGCAAAACCCAGCAATGGAATGGAGCCGGCCTGCGGCGGAAGGGAACCTTCCGGAAAGCTGCTTTCGGCCGACGGTTGATTGCCGCGGACAAGGCTCATGAAGTCCTCAAGTGAAGACCCGGTGGCACCCAGCACCTTGGAAAGCGATTCCGTCGAGGGCCAGCGGTGGCGGCCATCGGCGCCGGACCGCTTGGATTTGTTGAAGGCAGTCGGATCCAGTCCGGCACGCCGGGCCAGTCCCGAGGCCGTCAATCCGTGGCGTTCGGCAAGCGCATCAAGCGCTGACCAGATGCGTTCATGCGAGAGCATGGTCCAGGGTCCCGCGGTTCAGAATAAAAGCCGGGCCTTTCGAAAAAAGGCCCGAATAGGTTTTTCTACATGATCAGCACCGGTCGAGTAAAGACAAATAGGAAAAATATCCTTACTCTTGCCGCTGTTCGAGTTGCCAGCTTGCTCAATGGGCCCGAATCGGGCTTCGCCCGGTAGATAGCGCCTGGTCGAGCAGTTCGATCCGGTCCTGACCCCAGAAAGGCTCGCCGTTGAGCACATAGGTCGGTACCCCGACGGCGTCGGCAGCAATCGCGTCGTGCGAATTGCGCTCGCGTATGGCCGCGATTTCGTCGGACTTTGCGTCGATGATCGCCGGCCGTGCATCTAGCCCGACTTGCGAGAGGTAGGATGTCAGAACCGCTTCATCGGCAATGTTGTCATCATTGGCCCAGACGCCGGAAAGCACCTTGCTCATGAAGTAGCGTGGATCATGGCCTGTTTCGACCAGCGCAATGATGATCCTGTCGGCAAGTGCCGCGTCCACTGGAAAATGCAAGGGCGAGGTCTTGATCGGCAGCCCGCGCCAGTCGGCGAGGCGCTGCAGTTCGATCAGCCGCAGCCGTTGCCGCACCGGAGGCCGCTGGCCCGGCGGCACCGCGCCGGAAACATCCCACAGAGCCGCCAGATTGACCGGCTTGTAGTTCAGCGTGGCCTTGTGCCGTTCAGCGACTTCGCAGATCAGGTTGTGGCCAAGATAGGTGAAAGGCGACGCACAATAAAAATAGTAGTCGATGACAGGCATTGGATAGTCCTCCCTTTTTGCCGACAGTGCCGAAAGGGCTGGTTTCCGGCAAGGCTCCTCTGGCAATATGAGTTTCCATAATCCTGTGCCATGGTTAATTTTCTAGCTATCGGGAGGCTGCTAATTCCCGGTGCTGTTGAGGTCACTGGTGGGGCGATTTGTCCCGACAGATGGGAGCGATCCGTCAGGATCACACCACTGGCGTCATCAATGACAAATTGGGTTTGATCAGGAAATATTGCCGATGACTGGAAACACAGACACAGCGACACAGGCCAATAAGCTCGCCTGGAATGCATCGGCGCATCGACACCGGCAGAGCGACGAATGGCAGCGGCAGCTCGCGGGCTTCGCCGATGAGTCATTCTCGACCTTTGATCCCATTGTGGCCAGAGCTCTCATCGGTGACGGCGTAAGGGATGCAAGAGCCGTGCAGATTGGCTGCAACAATGGCCGCGAAACCTTGTCGATGCTGGCTCTCGGTGCGGTTACGGTAACTGGCATTGATCAATCCGACGCATTCCTCGTTCAGGCCGAAGAATTGCGGAGTGTTTCACCGCATGTCGAAAAAGCCCGCTTCGTCTGCGCGGATGTCTACGCTTTGCCCGGCGATCTTTCCGGCCAATTCGATCTGGCGCAGATCACCATCGGGGTTCTCAATTGGATGCCGGATCTGCCTCGTTTCCTTGCGGTCGTTGCCTCACTGCTGGCACCGCAAGGCCGACTGGTCATCTATGAGACACACACGGTGCTCGACATGTTTGAACCTCACGGCGAAAGCCCGCATGCGCTGCAGTATTCCTACTTCCGCACAGAGACTGTCATCACTGACGACGAGATCGTCTATGATGGCTCAAGCGCCGGTAAGGCTCCGCCATCGTATTGGCATTTTCACACCTTGGGTGACATCGTCACCGGATGCGGGAGTGCCGGGTTGCGGATCAACGAGCTGACTGAATTCCCTCATTCCAACCGCGAAGTCGATTACGACATCTATGTCGGCAACGCGGCACAGCTGCCGCTGTGCTATACGCTGGTGGCGGTACAACCCTGACAACAAAAAACGGGCCTGAAGGCCCGTTTGAATGTCTAAGTGTGTGAAAGAGGTCTCAGGCCGCTGCCTTGTTCTCGCGGTACGGATTGAACCGTCCGTAGAAGGTTTCACCCTTCTCCGCCATTTCGACCAGCAGCTTGGGTGCCTTGAACTGCTTGCCATATTTGCGCGCCAGCACCTTGCACATGTCGACGAACGCCTTGGCGCCCATGGTGTCGATGTAGCTCAGCGCGCCGCCGGTGTAGGGCGCAAACCCGAAGCCCAGAATGGTGCCGATATCGGCCTCACGCGGGTCGGTGACAATGCCTTCTTCAACTGTGCGGGCAGCTTCAAGCGCGATTGCCGCAAGATAGCGGTTCTGCAGTTCCTTGACGTCGATCTTGGCCGGATCCTGCTGTGGGTACAGCGTCTTCAGCTCGGGCCACAGGTGCTTCTTTGCAGGCTTGGCCGGGTAATCGTAAAAACCCTTGCCGTTCTTGCGGCCAAGACGGCCTTCTTTCTCGACCATCCGTTCAACCAGCGCCAGATGACGCGGATCGACGGCCTTTTCACCAAGGTCTGCGATGGTGGCCCGGACGATCTTCAGCGACAGGTCGATGGCCACCTCGTCGTTGAGCGACAACGGTCCGACTGGCATGCCGGCCATCTTGGCTGCATTCTCGATCATTGCAGGCGGCACGCCTTCCGCCAGCATGTTGTAGCTCTCGTTCATGTAACGAAGCACGCAGCGGTTGACGAAGAAGCCACGCGTGTCGTTGACCACGATCGGGGTCTTCTTGATCGCGGCAACATAGTCGAGCGCCACGGCCAGTGCCTTGTCCGAGGTCTTGCGACCGAGAATGATCTCCACCAGCAACATCTTGTCGACGGGCGAGAAGAAGTGGATGCCGATGAAGTTCTTCGGACGTTTCGAGTTCTTGGCAAGACCGGAGATCGGCAGCGTCGAGGTGTTGGATGCATAGACCGTGGTTGGCCTGATCTGTGCCTCGATCGATTCAGTCACAGCCTTCTTGACATCGCGGTCCTCGAACACCGCTTCAATCACCAGGTCGGCATCGGCAAGATCAGCGTGATCGGTCGATGTGCTGATCATCGACAGCAGCTTTTCGCCCTCTTCCTTGGTTGTTTTGCCCTTCTGGATGCCCTTTTTAACGAGATCCTCGGAGTAGGCCTTGCCCTTTTGGGCTGCAGCGTCATCGCGGTCGATCAGTACCACCGGGATCCCGGCCTTGGCCGTCACATAGGCAATGCCTGCGCCCATGAAGCCGGCGCCGACAACGCCGATCTTGCGGAACTTGGTCGGCTTGATGCCTTCGGGACGGCGCGCACCCTTGTTGATCTCCTGAAGTGAGACAAACAACGAGCGGATCATCGACTGGGCTTCAGGCGTCTGCAGGATATGGCTGAAATAGCGCTGTTCGATGCGTAGGCCGGTATCGAACGGAACCTGCAGTCCTTCAAACACACATTGCAGGATTGCCTTGGCGGCGGGGTAATTGTCCTGCGTTTCGCGGCGCAGGATGGCGGAAGCAGCAGGCCACAGCTGTGCACCCTGAGCCGACCAGATCTGGCCACCCGGCAGTTTGAAGCCCTTGACGTCCCATGGTGCGACCGGGGACAGGCCAGCCTTTATCATTGCCTTGGCAGCAGAAATCAGTTTCTTCGGCTCGACCACCTCGTGAACCAGACCCATCGCCTTGGCGCGAGACGGTGTCAGAGATTGCCCGGTGGTCATCATCTGCAGGGCGTCCTGCGCATTGGTCAGGCGCGGCACGCGCTGGGTGCCGCCGGCACCCGGAAAGATGCCGACCTTGACTTCGGGCAGGGCCATTTTGACGGACGGCGAATCCGCCACCACACGGCCATGGCAGGCCAGCGACAATTCGAACGCCCCGCCCATGCACACGCCGTTGATCGCCGACACCCACGGCTTGCCGCAGGTTTCGATCTTCCGGTACAGCCAGCTCATCCGACCAACCTGGTCGAACAGCATCTGCTGGGCTTTTTCCGGATTGTTGCGTTTTTCTTCCGCCATGCCGGCCAGCATGGTTTTCATCATCGTCAGGTCAGCGCCGCCGGAAAAGGTCGACTTGCCCGATGTGAACACCACACCTTTAACTGTGTCATCGGCGACGAAGCGGTCAACCAGACCATCAAGCTGCTCAAGCGCTGCCTGGGTGAAGACGTTCATCGACCGGTCGGTCATATCCCAGGTGACCAGCGCGATGCCGTCACTGTCGATGTCTACGGTGTAAATCTCATTGCTCATTTTGGTTCTCCGTAAATCAGACGCGTTCGATGATCGTCGCGGTGCCCATGCCTGCGCCGATGCACAGCGTGACAAGAGCAGTGTTGAGGTCGCGGCGTTCGAGCTCATCAAGCACGGTGCCGAGGATCATCGCGCCGGTGGCGCCAAGTGGATGCCCCATGGCAATCGCGCCGCCGTTGACGTTGATCTTGTCAGACGGAATGTCGAAAGCCTGCTGGAAACGCAGCACAACCGAAGCGAAGGCTTCATTGAGTTCGAACAGATCGATATCCTCGATCTTCATCTTGGCGCGCTTTAACAGCTTCTCGGTGACATCAACCGGGCCGGTCAGCATCAACGCCGGATCGGAGCCGATATTGGCGAACGCCTTGATCCGGGCGCGGGGCTCGAGACCCATTGTCTTGCCGCCACGCTTCGAACCCAGCAGCACCAGTCCGGCGCCATCAACGATACCCGACGAGTTGCCTGCATGGTGGATGTGGTTGATGCTCTCGACTTCCGGATGTGCCTGAATGGCAACAGCGCCAAATCCGCCCATCTCGGACATCATGCCGAAGGAGGCATTGAGGCTGGCCAGTGTCTGCATGTCGGTGCCGGGCCGCATGTGCTCGTCATGATCGAGGATGTTCAGGCCGTTGATGTCCTTGACCGGCACCACAGACTTCTTGAAATAGCCGTTTTCCCAGGCGTGCGCCGCACGTTTCTGGCTTTCCACCGCATAGGCGTCGACATCGTCGCGTGTGAAACCATACTTGGTGGCGATCAAGTCGGCCGAAATGCCCTGCGGCATGAAATAGGCCGGAATGTTGACCGAAGGATCCATGAACCAGGCACCGCCCTGGGCGCCGATCCCGATGCGTGACATCGATTCCACGCCGCCGGCGATCACGATGTCGTCCGCGCCGTAGGCAATCTTGCCGGAAGCAAGATTGATCGCGTCAAGACCGGAGGCGCAGAAACGGTTGATCTGGATGCCGGGCGCTTCGGTTGCATAACCCGCCTCAAAGGTTGCTGCCCGTGCAACGTCGCCGCCAGCTTCGCCGATGGCATCGACACAGCCCATGATGATGTCGTCGACCTTGGCGGTATCGAGCCCGTTGCGGTCGCGCAGGGCTTCGAGCATGTGTGAGGCCAGCCGCACTGATGGAACTTCGTGCAGGCTTCCGTCTTTTTTGCCGCGGCCCCGCGGGGTGCGGACGTGATCATAAACAAATACATCAACCATTGCGGTGATCTCCAGGTTTTCGGTTTTGGTCAGGCGGTTGCGGTTGCGGGATCCATCCCGCTCGGCATCAGCTCTTCGGGTCTCTTGTAGCCCGGCAGGGCTGCGATGCGGTCAAGCCAGGCCGCGATGTTTGGATAGGCTGTCAGATCCATGCCGATCTGGTCGGGCCAGAACAGATAGCCGCACAGCGACAGATCGGGGATCGTGGGATGCCCGGAAACAACAAAATCTCGTCCGGCAAGATGGGCATCCAGCACTTTGAACGCGTTGACCGCACGAGCATGGAAGAATTGTGTGACCGGATCGTCGGTCTTCTTCTGGAACAGGCTCATGAACCGGTAGGTCGCCACGTAACTGGTCAGTTTGTGGTTGTCCCAAAACATCCAGCGCAGGATCTCGCGCCGTTCGTGCTCATTGGCAGGTCCGAAACGATCAAACTCCCGCGACAGATAGTCGAGGATGGCTCCGGACTGGCTCAACACCACATCACCATCCACCTTGTGATGAGCCATCACCGGCACTTCGCCCATGATGTTCATCTCGCGGAACTCCGGCAAGCGTGTTTGCCCGGTGAAAAACGCAACCCGACGCGGCGCCCAGTCGGCGCTGCTGAGCTCCAGCATCAGCGCCACCTTGTAGGCGTTTCCGCTTTCCATGAAGCAATCCAGAGTAAAATCGGTCATCGGGTCACAAGCTCCTTGCAATCAATAGCTTCATGATTTCGTTGGTGCCGCCGTAAATCCGCTGCACCCGGGCGTCGCGGAACATCCGCGCCACCGGATACTCGTTCATGTAGCCGTAGCCGCCATGCAGCTGGACGCATTCATCCGCCACCTTGCATTGCAGATCAGTGGTCAGGTATTTTGCCATGGAAGCGGTGGTCGAGGTCAGCTGGCCCTTCAGATGCTCACCAACGCAGTGATTGACAAACACCCGCGCCATCGTTGCTTCCGATTTCAGTTCAGCCAGCTTGAACTGGGTATTCTGGAAATCGATGATCGCCTTGCCGAAAGCCTTGCGATCCTTGACGTAGTCGATGGTGATCGCCAGCGCCCGCTCGATCATCGAAATCGCCTGGTTGGCAATCAGCAGCCGTTCCTGCGGCAGCTCTGTCATCAACTGGGCAAAGCCCTCGCCTTCCTCGGTGCCAAGCATGTTGGCCGTCGGAATCCGCACATCATCGAAAAACAACTCCGATGTGTCGTTGCTCTTCAGCCCGACCTTGTCGAGATTGCGGCCGCGGCGAAAGCCATCGACTTCTTCGGTTTCGATCACCATCAGCGACACGCCCTTGGCGCCCTTGGTCGGGTCGGTCTTGGTCACCACGATGATCAGGTTTGCGTGCTGGCCGTTGGTGATGAATGTCTTCGAGCCGTTGATGACGTAGTGATTGCCGTCTTTCTTGGCCGACGTCTTGATGCCCTGAAGATCAGAGCCCGCCCCGGGTTCAGTCATTGCAATGGCGCCAATCATCTCGCCGGACGCCATTTTCGGCAGCCATTTCTGCTTCTGCTCTTGCGAGCCGAAATGCAGAATGTAGGGCGCGACAATGGCATTATGCAGCGCGATGCCGAAACCGTCGGTGCCGGTGCGACCCAATGCTTCGATGATCGCTGCTTCATGCGCGTAGGTGCCGCCCGAGCCGCCATATTCTTCGGGTATTGCCGCGCAAAGCAAGCCTGCCGCGCCTGCGTCTTCCCAGGCGCTGCGGTCAACCATTTCCTGCTTTTCGTAACGGTCGTAATGCGGAACAACTTCGGCTTCGAGCCAACGTGACGCCATGTCCGCGAGCATCGCAACATCGTCTTCCATCCAGTCCGGACGGGGTACGCCAAGCACTTCTGATGGCAATGTCGCCATGTCTTCCTCCCGAAGCTTCAGGCGGGCGCATGAACGCGCCCGCCACCAGTCTCAATTCAAGCCGCTGGGCCGGACTTAAAAGGCCTCCTCGGCCAGTTCCATCATGGTCTCGCAGCCGGTCTCGATGCGGGTCTTGCGCAGCGAGGTTTCCGGCATGATTCGCTCCATGTAGAACTTGCCGACCAGCAGCTTGGAGGCGAGGAACTCGTCCTTGCCATCAGCACCGGCAGCGCGTTTCTCCACCGCGGCCTTGGCCATCAGCGCCCACATGTAGCCAAGCGACACAAGGCCGAAGAGGTGCATGTAATCGGTGGAGGCAGCACCGGCATTGTCGGGCTTGGCCATGGCGTTCTGCATCAGCCACATGGTCGAGGCCTGCAGATCGTTGAGGCCTTTCTTCAAAGCCTTGGTGTAGAGCGCCAGCTCTTCGTTCTCGCGGTTTTCCTCGCAGAAGTCGCCGACTTCCTTGAAAAATGCCATCACAGCGCGGCCGCCATTCTGGCCGAGCTTCCGTCCGACCAGATCGAGCGCCTGAATGCCGTTGGCGCCTTCATAGATCATCGCAATACGAGCATCGCGGACATACTGACTCATGCCCCATTCCTCGATGTAGCCATGGCCGCCAAACATCTGCTGCGCCATCACCGCATGATCAAAGCCCTTGTCGGTCAGGACGCCCTTGACCACCGGAGTGACCAGAGTCAGCAGATCATCGGCTTCCTGAACGTCGCTTTCGACCTCGGACTTGTGCGCCACATCGGATTTGAGCGCGGTCCACAGCATGAAGGCACGGCCGGCTTCGTTGAAGGCGCGGATGGTCAGCAGCGTCCGGCGCACATCGGGATGCACGATGATCGGGTCGGCTTTCTTGTCCGGGAACTTTGCGCCCGAAAGCGAGCGGCCCTGCAGACGTTCGCGCGCATAGGCAACGGCGTTCTGATAAGCGATTTCACCCATTGCCTGGCCCTGAAGGCCGACGCCGAGGCGGGCTTCGTTCATCATCACGAACATCGCCTTGAGCCCGGCGTTTTCGGTGCCGATCAGATAGCCGGTAGCTTCGTCGTAATTCATCACACAGGTCGAATTGCCGTGGATGCCCATCTTCTCTTCGAGAGAGCCGCATGACACCGGGTTACGATCACCCAGCGAACCGTCATCGCCAACCATGAACTTTGGCACGATGAACAGCGAGATGCCCTTCACGCCTTCAGGCGCGCCTTCAATGCGGGCCAGTACCAGATGGATGATGTTGTCGGACATGTCGTGTTCGCCAGCCGAGATGAAGATCTTCTGGCCGGAAATCTTGTAGCTGCCATCGTCCTGCGGCACGGCCTTGGAGCGCAGCAGACCCAGGTCGGTACCGCAATGCGGCTCGGTCAGGTTCATGGTGCCGGTCCAGATGCCTTCGATCATTTTGGGAAGGAATTTGGCTTTTTGCTCGTCGGTACCATGCTCGTTGATTGCCGCGACCGCACCCTGGGTGAGGCCGGGGTACATCATCAGCGACATGTTGGCCGAGATCATGTATTCGGAGACGGCTGTGTGCAGCGCATAGGGCAGGCCCTGGCCGCCATATTCAGCTGATGCGGCAAGGCCAAGCCAGCCACCCTCGCAATATTGCTTGTAGGCCTGCTTGAAGCCTTTCGGCGTCGACACTGTCGCGTCGTCATGACGGGTGCAGCCTTCCTGATCACCCGACTGGTTGAGCGGAAACAGCACCTCTTCGGAAATGCGCGCACCTTCCTGAAGGATGGCCTCGACGATATCCGGGCTTGCATCTGCAAATCCCGGCAAATTCATGTAGCGCTCATAGCCAAGCACATCATTTAGAATGAAAAGCGTGTCATCGACCGGTGCCTTGAAGACTGGCATGGATCCTCATCCCTCGTAGTTTTGTCGCGATGGGCACAATAGCCCCGCGATCCTCGTGAGAGTGCATACTAAATTTTGACGTTCGCGTAAACGTAAATAATGGACTGATTCTCGCCGTCAGACGCATGTCGATGCCGAAACTCATCAAAAACCAGCTTTTTTTGACTTTTCCGTCAGAAAAATTCCAAAAAAATATCTGTTCTGACAATGGCATACGTGGCGAATCGGCCCCGATGTAAAAGAGGATGCTGCGGTTTGAAGCGGGCGTTGCGATGTATGGGAAAACAAAAACCCGCCTTTTGAGCGGGTAGGGTATCGTTCGGTCAGTGGGAAAATGCCCTAATATGAAATCAGCGGTGACCGCGTGACGACTATTCCGATTCCTTCAGCATGTCCCGGACCACTGTTATCGTCCGCTCAAGTTCTTCGATGGCGGTGTTGATGCTGGTGCGCTGCTCCTCAAGTACGCGCATCTGCGTCTCACCCTTGGACAGGGCCACCTTGAGTTGGGTAATGTTCTTGCCGCGAGGGTCGTACAGATCGATCATCCGCTTGACCTCGGTCAGCGAGAACCCGACCCGCTTGCCAAGCAGGATCAGTTTGAGACGGGCACGATCACGCTTCGAGAACAGCCGGGTCACCCCAACACGTGTTGGTTTGAGCAGGTCCTTGTCTTCATAAAAGCGCAAGGTACGCAGCGTGACACCGAATTCCTCTGCCAGATCGCCAATTTTATAAACCGGTTCGTCGTGATTGGCGCTGGTGTCTGTCATATCATTCATTGTTGGGCGAAGCCGCCATTCTTAGTGTGGTGTTGAATGGATGAATTTCGGTGTGACATTAAACCTTCCGGAACGTCAAGTCGCGGCGTTTTCGTGCTCCGCCGTGAAGAAAAGTAACCTTGGTTAACGGGTTGTTTACCACGTTTCGATGAATGTGGGCGCGAAGAGCAGTAAGCCCGGATTCGTTGTATCTTGTTTTTACCGGTTTGAAGTCTGGCCTTTCGGAATTTGGGGTTTTTCCCGCTGATCCGGACGGCGGTATGGATGTGCTGCGTAAGGGGTGGGGCGGCAAGCCCCGGTCAACAACGCGAAGCGGAAACAAAAATGAACGGATCGCGATCTCATTCAAGCAGGCTTGGCGCAAGCGGATCTTCACTGGATTCGCTCAATCGCACGATCGAAAGCCTGGAAGCTCGAATTGAAACGATGCTTGGCCGGGGTGGCGATGCAGCGACGGCAAGGCAGCCTGCGAAAATACCTCCGGCAGTGGCGGCAAAAGCCCAATCTGCCGGTCTGGGCAGCGATCTTCTCGAAGACATTCGCGCCCGGCAGCGTGCGCTCGAGCAGGCGCCGCGCGGCGCATCTGTCCAATCCGGAAGGCCGCCGCGGACCACAGCATCGGTTTCGACCAGCGAAACACACGCTTCTCAGCCGGCCCGAAAAGCCGCGACGACCCAGCCCTTATCCGCTGCTCATCGCGACCCGAGACCGGACCTTAGTCAGCAGCTCATCAACGAGATGACAGCGCTTCGCCGTGAAATGGGCGAATTGCGCGCGGAAGCGCGTGACCAGTCTCTACCCAAGGAATTGCGTCAGGATCTCGCCGGAATTTCGGCTTCGATTGACGCACTTGGCACGCAGGATGGCGGCGCTGACGCGCTCAGGCTGGAACTCAATTCGATGCGCGGCATGGTCGATCAGCTGGCCCGCGAGGACAGCGTCCGTTCGCTTGAAACCCGTTGGCAGTCCATGGAGGAGCAGGTCACCGGTCTGGACATGACCACACTCCGCGAAGAGTTGGTCAATCTGGCCTACCGTGTCGACGAAATCCGCGAATTCCTGGCGACGATGCCTGCATCCGGACAAGGCCAGGCGATCGAAGACAAGATCGTAGAACTCTCGCATACAATCGAGGCGATGACCCATCAGTCGGCAGCGTCCAGCCCCGATTTCCCCGCGCAGTTCGACATGCTCGGTGCGCGGCTTGATGAAATCACCCGTGCCATTACAGCAATGCCGGCTTCAGTATCCTTGGCCACCGACAATGCGCCGTTCGAGCGCCTTGAGGCGCGTCTGGCATCGCTCGCTCAGAAGATCGATGAACTCGAGCCCTCAGCAGTTGAGAACGAAATCGGCAGCCGCATCGAGCATCTTGCCGCGCGTGTCGCTCAACTGGCCGACGAAGAAGCCATCGCTCGACTGGACGCACGCATTGAAAATCTGCAGGCGTTCATCGAAAATGGGGCTCGTGAAGACCGTATGCCCGAACTGGCTGATTATCTCAGCGACATCACCGGCAAGATCGAAGCTCTTGACGCACGTGGCGTTGATGAATCGCTGATTGCCCGGTTGGATCAGCTGGCCTATCAGATCGAAAACCTTTCGGCCCCGGTCTCCCAGCCCAGCGTTGTTCCCGATGCCGTCATCGGCCGTCTGGAAGCGCTGATCGGCCGCGCCGAAGCCACTGCCGCGCGCAGTGTTGATCCGCTGCCGGGGCTCGAAACCCTCGACGCACGCCTGGCCGACATTGCCCACAAGCTGCAGCAGGCGGAAGTCACGGCCGCCGGCAGCGCCATGCAACCCGTCAACGGGCTGGAGAACGTCGAAGCCCAGCTGGCTGAAATTTCCGCCCGGCTCGACAGACCCTATATCGAACAGTCTCCGGTGATGCTGCCGGGTATCGAAAACCTCGAAGCCAGGCTGGCCGATATCGCCGAGCGGCTCGACATGTCCAGCAATGCTGGCGCGGGCCCGAGCGATCAGGCCATGCGCGGGCTTGAAGACCAGATCTCCAACCTTTCCCGCCTGATCAGCTCAGCGCCTGCGGGAGTGGGCTCCGAAGTATTCGACGAGCGCCTGGCTTCCATCGAGGAGCATCTGGCAACCAGCGATGAGTTTGTCGTTGAAGCCGCCCGGCAGGCTGCGGAAGCAGCGCTGTCGGCCTATTCGGGTCAGATGGGCAGCTCGCCGTCCCCCCAATCTCTCGCCAATATGGAAGTTATCACCGCACTGGCTGATGACCTCAAGGCTCTGGAAGGTTTGAGCCGCAAAACCGAAGACCGGACCACCCGAGCTTTCGAGGCCGTCCAGGAAACCATGCTTAAGATTGCCGGACGACTGGAAAGGCTCGACGCCCCGACAGCGGCGCTTCACGGTAACGGATCCAACGTCGCCGCAAGTGTTGAAGCTGGCGCGCGGGGCAGCAGCGGTGCAATGATGCCGCGAACATCAACTGCAGCGCTTGATGAAGCCATGCAGGCGTCAGGTGAGTATCACGACGAAGCCCACCAGGCTGATCTTGCACAGGCGGATCACAAGGCACACCCGGCGCGCACTCCGTCAGAGGCTGCCGCTATGGCTGCCGCTTTTGCAGCCAGCCAGGAGCCGGTTGCCGAGGATCATGAGCTCTCGACAGGTATGGACAGCGGAAGCGAGAAATCATTTCTCTCCGGCTTGGCGGCACGCATCCGGCCAGGCAAGGACACGTCCAAATCCCAGTCCGAACCGCACTTCGCCGAAGACGACTCTCCGCCGCTCGATCCATCCATGGAGATGGATGCGGCAACCGCAAATATGCCGCTTGAACCTGGATCGGGCGCGCCTGATATCAATCGTATCCTGCAAAAGGTGCGGGAAGCCCAGGCGGCGGAACGCAAGCGCGATGGTGGCCCAGCTGACAACGGTCCGGAGAAATCGGAGTTTCTGGCTTCTGCCCGCCGCGCTGCCATGGCTGCAGCGGCCGAAGTTGAGACTATCGGAAAGGGCCGCAAGAGCGGTGGTGGCATGCGTGAGGTTCTCAAGTCGCGTCGGCGACCTATCCTCATGGCCGCAGGTGCGGTTCTGCTGGCAATCATGTCCTATCCGCTGGTTACCGGCCTGCTTTCGGACGGCAATGAGGACATAGCGATCATTGAATCGGCCATTGTCGAGCCCGCAGCTATCGAGCAACTCGATACGCCCGAAGAAGCTGAAGGCCTTGCATCGGGTGTCGAGGTTCAGCAGCCTGTCATGGAAGTACGCTTGCCTGAGGTCAGGGTCATCGAACCCGGTGAGGATGCGCCGGCCGAGATGACCGATATGGCGCCGCCAGTCCCGTCACCTGAGGCGACCGCCGCGATCGCGTCGCAGGTTGATACGCCGCTGGCCCCGGCCGTCGACGATGGTCTCACCGCTGCACTGGACGCGCTTCCAACGAATGCGGCAACCGGCGCACTCAAGGCTGCTGCGGCGACCGGCAACCCGCTTGCATTCTACGAAATCGGCGCGCGCTTCACCGACGGCAGAGGCGTTCCTGTCGATCTCAAGACAGCCGCCACCTGGTACCAGCGTGCGGCTGATCTCGGGCACGCTCCCTCGCAATACCGGATCGCCAATTTCTATGAAAAGGGCAGCGGCCTCGAACGTGATCTTGTTGCCGCCAAGAAATGGTACCAGCTGTCCGCTGAACAGGGCAATGCGAGCGCGATGCACAATCTCGCCGTGCTCTATGCGGCGGCTGGAGCCGTGCCGGATTACGACAGCGCCGCTCGATGGTTTGATCGGGCCGCTGAGGTTGGTGTCCGTGACAGCCAGGTAAATCTCGCGATCCTGTATGCACGTGGAGACGGTGTACCCCGGGATCTCGAGAAATCCTACAAGTGGTTTGCCATTGCCGCCAATGACGGCGACAAGGATGCAGCCGTCAAACGCGATGAAGTGTTCAATGCGCTGCGGCCGGAGCAGGCCGAGGCCGCCCGTGCTTCAGTCGCAAACTGGATGGCACAGCCGATAAATCCGGACGCAAACGAGGTCGAAGTTCCTGCCTCGTGGCAGGGCGCATCCACCGAAACTGCTGCAGTGGACATGGGCAAGGCTATCCGTAACATTCAGGCCATTCTCAACAACAATGGTTTTGATGCGGGCCCGCCAGATGGCGTTATGGGCAAACGGACGGTAACGGCGATCAAGCAATTCCAGACGTCAATCGGTATGGAAGCCACTGGCGAGATCGACGACCGGCTGGTTCAGGAGCTTCTTGCCCGCAACGGCTGATCCGTTTTGCGCGAGCCAAGTACTGGCAGCGAACAAGGCGCTCGAATTTCAGAGTCTGCGCGGTCAATCTGACAGCGCACCTTCTCCTGGTCGGGGAAATTAGACGTTTCCGAATCCGCAGCATTTCATAGTTTTATCATGCGTTTCACGATGACCCTTTGCTTGTCTGGTGCCGGTGCGCGCCGGGCCGTGTATAATAGTCCACTACTCCAAGAAAACCGTGCAGGGATCGGCTCAACGGGTTTGACTCAGACCTTCGAAACGCGCAAAACCGTTATGTCGAGCTGTCCTCGGCATAACCATTTTCCAGTCATTGACCCCCGGGGGCAAGGTGACCATTTACCTGCCGATCGCAGAATTGTCGGTCAATATCTTCGTCATCCTCGGGATGGGCGCGGCTGTCGGTTTCCTGTCTGGAATGTTTGGCGTAGGCGGTGGATTTCTGATCACACCGCTGCTGATTTTCTACAATATTCCACCTGCTGTAGCCGTTGCCACCGGCGCCAATCAGGTCGTCGCCTCGTCGGTCTCCGGGGCCCTGGCGCACTTTCGGCGTGGTACACTGGATATCAAGCTCGGGTTGGTTCTGCTGGTGGGCGGCCTTGCAGGCGCTACAGTCGGCATTCAGATATTTTCCATGCTGCGCCGTCTCGGTCAGCTCGATCTCATCATCTCGCTGCTTTACGTTGTGTTCCTGGGGTCGGTCGGTGGACTGATGCTGTGGGAAAGCGTCATTTCGCTGCGCCGCGCCTCTCAGAACAAGTCGGTGTCATTGCGCAAGCCAGGCCAGCACAACTGGGTGCATCGCCTGCCGTTCAAGATGCGTTTCAAGCGATCAAAGCTCTATCTCAGCGTCATCCCCGTTATACTGTTGGGCTTCGCCATTGGCATTCTGACCTCCGTGATGGGTGTCGGCGGCGGCTTCATCATGGTCCCGGCGATGATTTATCTGCTGCGCATCCCGACCAGCGTGGTGATCGGAACCTCGTTGTTCCAGATTATTTTCGTCACTGCCTTCACTACCATTGTGCAGGCGGCGACCAACTTCTCAGTCGACATCGTTCTGGCCTGGCTGTTGATGGTCGCGGGCGTTATCGGTGCGCAATATGGTGTCCGCGTCGGCCAGAAAATGCGTGGCGAGCAATTGCGCGCAGGCCTTGCGCTGCTGGTGCTGGGCGTAGGGATCCGTCTCGGGCTCGATCTGGTGCTTCCGCCGGATGAAATCTACTCGGTGGTCAGCGGGAGGTTCGGATTTTGATGCGGTCCGCTGTGTGTCTGTTTGTTGTAGCCGTGTGCGCCAGCCTTCCCGCCAAGGCGCAGCTTGCTGACCCGCCAGTGACGGTCAACGAGAAGTTTTCCGAGCGGATCGACATAGGCATTTCCACCAACGAAATCGCCATTACCTCGGATTTTTCCGGCGCAGATATTACGGTCTTCGGAGCGATCGAGGGGGCAGACGAATTGCTGCTGGCCACTTTTGCCTATGATGTTGTCGTTGCGCTGGAGGGGCCGCGCACCACCAGCACCGTGCGACGCAAGGAACGTGTGGCGGGGATCTGGATCAACCGGCATTCGATCCGCTTTGAACCGATTCCCGCCTCCTACTCAATGTCGAGCACGCGGCCCTTGCCGGGCATTGCCAATCTGATGGAACTCGCCTCGCGCGATATCGGCATCGACAACATTCGCCTCGTGCCCACGGGCGGCGTCGGCGACGGATCCCGGTTGACCGAATTTCGCGACGCGTTGCGGCGTATCAAACAGGCCAGCGGTCTGTATCAGCGTGCTCCGACCGGTGTTCAGTTCATTTCCAAGTCGCTGTTTCGTGCCGCCGTCCGGCTTCCGGCCAACATCCCGGTTGGACAGCACAAGGTCCGGGCTGTGCTCTACAAGAACAATCAGTTTGTCATGGAAAAGGTGATCCCGTTGCGTGTGGTCAAAACCGGCCTAGAGCAGTTCATCTTCAATTTTGCCCATGTCTATTCGCTGGCCTACGGTATTGTCGCGGTACTTCTCGCCACGGTGACCGGCTGGCTTGGAAGCGTCATATTCCGCAAGGATTGATCCGGGGCAGCAATCGGCCGCCGTTCCAGGACAAAAAGCGTATCAACCGTTCATCCGGTTGAAGGCCACGGAATAAATCCGCTCCTTGCCGATCAGATGCGCCACCAGCTGGTTGCGGTCAAACAGGCCGTGCATCGCCGGGTGGCGCAGTTCCAGCCCGCCGGTGGTCGAGCCGAAAGCCGGCATCAATAACCGCTTGCCGTCGCTGGCAAAACATGGCCGGCGAACGCCCTTGCCGCGGCGGACCACGCGGGCGGCTGGATGCAGGTGCCCGGCAATTTCACCCTCCGCCGCGCGCGATGCCGGTTCATGCCGGAACACCAAGGCTTCCACATGCAGTTCGCTGCAGAAGCTGCCCTCTAATCCCACCGGCCTTTCGGGGTCGTGATTGCCCTCGATCCAGGTCCAGTCGCGGCCATGCTGCAAACTTTGCAGCTGTTCCCGATAACAGTCAGGCAGATGCGCCGAGCCGGTCCGGTCATGAAAACTGTCGCCAAGACTGATCACCAGACGCGGATTGTAGCGCATGATCGCAGCGCCAAGCCGGGCAAGTGTCGCCGCGGTGTCATAGGGCGGCAGCATCATGCCGCGCCGCGCAAAGGCCGCGCCCTTTTCCAGATGCAAGTCGGAAACCACCAGTGCGCCGCTGTCCGGTAGCCAGAGTACGCCTGAACGGTCGCAGGTCACCGCAATTCCGTTGACCTCGATATCGACTGTCAGCGGACCAGTTGCCGAAGGGTTTGTTTTGAGCGCCGCATTTGCGCTGTGCATGACTGTTCCGTTCAATTCTGGTCTTGTGCCTCGGCAAGCAGATCGTCTGCGGCTTCCGCCAATATGCTCTCATGCGCCTCGCCGGACACGGGTTCTCGCCCAATTTCCAGCATGATCGGGACAGCCAGTGGAGAGATATGCTCCAGCGCCCGATGCCTTATATGGCCCTTGATTCGCTTCAGCATAGCGCCGAGCCTCTGAATGTCCAAAAGCCCCTGAGCCGCGTCGGCGCGAGTTGCGCGCAACAGAATGTGATCCGGTTCGTGGCTTCTGAGGACATCATAAATCAGGTCCGCCGACACGGTGACCTGACGGCCTGATTTCTCCTTGCCCGGGTGCCGCCGCTCGATCAGCCCGGAAATCAACGCGCAGGCGCGAAACGTGCGCTTGAGCATCCAGGATTCGTTGAGCCAGGCATCGAGATCGTCGCCCAGCATGTCCTCGTCCAATAACGCCCCGAGATCAAGCCGACCATCCGAGATCATCGCGCCCATGTCCTCAAGTGCCCAGACAGCAAGAGAATAGTCAGTCGCCACAAATCCCAGCGGCTGGGCACCCAGCCGTTCGAGCCTGCGGGTCAGCAGCATACCGAGGGTCTGGTGCGCGACGCGGCCTTCGAACGGATAGAACACCATGAAGAACCGCTCGGCACGCGGAAATGTCTCGATGAGCAAACTGTCCTGGGCCGGCAATTGCGACACCTGTTGCTGCATCCTGAGCCAGTCCGATACCTGATCGGGCAGCGCGCCCCATTTCGATGGGTCGGCGATCATTGCCCGCACACTCTCAGCCAGATAGGTCGAGAGCGGAAACTTGCCGCCAGCATAGGCAGGCACCTTGGGGTCCTGGTCCCAGGCTTTTGAGACCATGCACTCGTTTTCGCGGATGCCCTCGAACCGCAGTATCTTGCCGGAGAAGAGAAACGTGTCGCCCGGCGCAAGCGTCTCGAGAAAATATTCTTCCACCTTGCCAAGCGGCGGTCCTCCGCGCCCCGAAAGCGCACCATTCTTGCGGCTGGTCATCCGCACATTCAGCATCGGCGCTTCGATGATGGTGCCGATGTTGAGCCGGTATTGCTGCGCCACCTGCGGGTTCGAGATCCGCCACATTCCGTTTGGCTGCTTGCGGATCCGGGCGTAGCGTTCATAGCTTTTGAGCGCATATCCACCTGTGGCGACAAATTCTATGATTTTGTCGAAGGTGTCACGGTCAAGATACGCATAGGGAGAGGCGCTGCTCACCTCCAGGAAGAGATCATCGGCATTAAACGGGGCAGCGGCGGCCATGCCGAGCACATGCTGGGCCAGCACATCGAGCCCGCCATCGCCGCCGGGTGGGGTGTCTTGCGCGCCGACATAATTGGCGTCGATTGCTGCCTGGCACTCAAGCACTTCAAACCGGTTGGCCGGCGTCAGGATCGCCCGGCTCGGCTCGTCCATGCGGTGGTTGGAGCGGCCGATGCGCTGCGCCAGCCGGCTTGCGCCCTTGGGCGCGCCGACATGAACAACCAGATCGACATCGCCCCAGTCTATCCCCAGATCCAGCGTCGAGGTGGCGACCACGGCTCTGAGTTCATTGCGCCCCATCGCAGCCTCCACCCGCCGCCGCTGCGCCGCATCCAGCGAGCCGTGATGAAGCGCGATCGGAAGACTGTCGTCATTGATCCGCCACAGCTCCTGAAACAAGAGCTCCGCCTGGCTGCGTGTGTTGACGAAGATCAGCGTGGTACGGTGATCCTTGATGGTCTGGTAGACGTCCGGGATCGCGTAGCGTGCCGAATGCCCCGACCAGGGAATCCGCTCTTCGCTCTCCAGAATGGTGATCAGCGGACTGGCTCCGCCTGCTACCGTGATTCGGCCTGCAAGCGCGTCAGCTTCGGTCGACTGCGGCACCAGCCAGCGCTGCAATTCTTCGGGATCGGCCACCGTTGCCGACAGCCCGATGGTGCGCAGATCGGGGGCCAGCTTGCGAAGCCGCGCCAGCGCCAGCGACAACAGATGCCCGCGCTTGGACGCGATCAGCGAATGCAGCTCATCAAAGATCACATAACGCAAACCGGCAAACAGCCGCTCTGCGTGGGCGTTGGCGATCAACAGCGACACCTGCTCCGGCGTGGTCAGCAAGATGTCAGGCGGGTCGCTGCGCTGGCGGGCGCGTTTGGATTGCGGCGTGTCGCCAGTCCGGGTTTCGATCCGCACCGGCAGCCCCATTTCCTCGACCGGGCGCGCCAGATTGCGCTCGATGTCGACAGCGAGCGCTTTCAGCGGCGATATGTAGAGCGTGTGCAGCGATCTGAAGCCGGCAGCGCCCGGTTTGGGTTTGCCGCGCGAGGCAAGCTCGGTGAGGCTCGGCAGAAACCCGGCCAATGTCTTGCCGGCGCCCGTTGGTGCGATCAGCAGCATCGAGCGTCCGGCTGCGGTCTCTGCCAACAGTTCCAGCTGATGCGCACGTGGGCGCCAGCCGCGGCTGGCGAACCAGCCGAGAAACGGCTCTGGCAATGAAAAGCCCGGATTGTCGGTGGCTGGCTCAGATTCTGTCTTCACAGCTGCCAATGTAGTGCAGCCGTGCGGGCACTCCAAGCAGGCGCACAACGATCACCTTGATATAGTCGCTGACTTTGCCGCGAAGCCCAGATTCTCCGCCGCTGTCAGATGAGAGCGAGGGGCAGCGCGGCTGCTGAAACCCGCTCAACAAGTGTTTTGCTCACCGTCGCACTCGGCCGCTTGCGCGCCACGGCCAGAAGCCCTGAAATGGTGTTGGGTCCATCGCGACGGATCGGCTCCTGTGACAATGTCAGCAGGTCCAGTCCATGCTGGTCCAGTTGCCGCCGCAGATAGGTCTCTCCATGGCAGTAGCGCAGCGACGATTGCAGCATCCACTCGCAATCCTCCGGCCCGGCCTCCAGCGACAAGGCCAGCAGCCCTCCGTCAGCGACCAGGCTTGAGGCCATCGCCATGACGCCCCCAAGATCGCCGAAATAGGCAAACACATCGGCTGCCGCGACCAGATCTGCCGGTTCTGCGCCGGTCAGTCGCGCCGCCGGGATGCCGTGGAGAATGTCGGCCTGCCCAAGATGGTCGTAGACGCCTTTCTCCCCGGCCTTGGCCAGCATGCCCTGCGACAGGTCATAGCCTTCGAGCCAGGATGTCATGCGCCGGATCCGTTCCCCGAACAGACCTGTTCCGCAGCCCAGATCGATAACTTTTGCAAACCGCGCATCCGCACCGGCAACGTCTGCGAGCAGGGCGGTCAGACGCTCGGGAACGCAATAGCCGAGATTTTCCACAAGAGCTGTGTCGAAGCGATCAGAGTAGCCATCAAACAGCACTTCGATATATTCAGACGGCGGGGTCGGCGGGGTTACGGCCTGTCCGGTCAGCGACAACTTTAGACCCGCGCCAAAGATGTCCGTCGGAGAAAGTCCCAGCACTTTTCGCCACGCATCCGCCGCGCCAATCTGATCACCGGATTTCTCGGCAAAATGTCCAAGCGCCTGCCAGCCCGCCGCCCAGTCAGGCGCAAGGTCAAGTGCCTGCCGCTGCAGATCGATGGCAGCAGCAAGATCGTCGCCCTCGGCGTAGAGGCGGGCATAATGGGCGCGGCGATCGGCAGTCAGATCGCCCGAGGAAAGCTGATAGGATGTCATGTGTGAACCGGAAAGGAACTTGGGCCGAAGCCTATGGGTTTAGTCCATGTAAAACGCAAGCCCTTTCGAACCCGGTCCATCCGCCCTACTTGATGATCATGACAATGAAACCCGAAGACCTGCTGATCCCCCGCCCTGAAGGGCTCTACTGCCCGCCGGGAGATTTCTTTATCGATCCAGTGCGCAACGTCGACCGGGCGTTGATTACCCATGGCCATGCAGACCACGCCCGCGCCGGTCATGGTCACGTGTTGGCGACGTCCCAGACGCTCGACATCATGGCCATCCGTTATGGCGCGGACCACGCCGCTGCCACACAAGGAGCGGCTCTGGGCGAGGAGATCCGGATCAAGGATGTGACGGTGCAGTTCCATCCGGCGGGTCACGTCCTGGGCTCGGCCCAGATTGCAGTTGAAATGAACGGTCTTCGTATTGTCGCCTCAGGAGACTACAAACCGCGCCCTGATCCCACCTGCACCACGTTCGAGCCTGTTCCCTGTGATGTGTTCATCACCGAGGCCACCTTCGCGCTGCCGGTCTTCCGCCATCCCGACGCGATGGACGAAATCACCCGGTTGCTGCGGTCGGTCAGACGCAATCCGGAACGAGCGCATTTGATCGGGGTCTATTCACTCGGCAAGGCGCAGCGCGTCATCCGCCTGATCCGCGACGCCGGTTACCATGATCCGCTTTATATTCACGGCGCATTGCAAAAACTCTGCGATTATTACGAAGGCCAGGGCGTAGCGCTTGGCGACCTGCGCCCCGCCACGGTGGATGCGGGCGCAAAGGGCGATTTTGCCGGTGCCATCGTCCTTGGTCCTCCATCGGCCTTCGGGGAAAAATGGGCCCGCCGCTTTCCTGATCCGCTGGTCAGCTTCGCCTCGGGCTGGATGCAGGTGAGGGCGCGTGCCCGCCAGCGTGGTGTCGAACTGCCGCTGGTCATTTCCGACCATGCCGACTGGGATGAACTGGCCGAAACAATTCAGGCGGTAGCGCCGGGCGCGGTCTGGGTTACCCATGGCCGCGAGGAGGCACTGGTGCGCTGGTGCGCCATGCAGGGCATTCCCGCCAAGCCGCTGCACCTGGTTGGCTACGAAGACGAGGGCGACTGACCGATGAACCGTTTCGCCGATCTTCTCGACATGCTGGCGTTTACGCCCTCACGCAACGCCAAGCTCTCGTTGCTGCAGGACTATTTTCGCACAGTGCCCGATCCGGAGAGGGGCTATGCGTTAGCGGCCATCGCACGCGATCTCGACATCCCTGCGGTCAAGCCGGCGCAGTTGCGCGAACTGATTTCCGCCCGCATGGACCCGGAACTGTTTGGCTATTCATACGACTATGTCGGCGACCTTGCGGAAACCATCGCGCTCGCCTGGCCTCAGCAGGGCGAGGCGCTTGCCGGGCGCAATGACGCGCCGGGACTATCCGAAGTGGTTGAGACACTGATCGCCTCGTCACGCAGAGAGGGCCCCGGCCTAGTCGAGGACTGGCTTGACCGCCTCGATCCCCCGGGCCGCTATGCACTGCTCAAGCTCGTCACCGGAGGTTTTCGCATGGGCCTGTCAGGTCGGCTGATCAAGCAGGCACTGGCGGCTTTCGGCGATGTGAATGTCAATGAGATCGAAGAATTGTGGCACGGTCTGACGCCGCCCTATGTCGAGCTGTTCGCCTGGCTGGAAGGGAATGGGCCAAAGCCTGTCAATGCGAGTGCCGCTCCATTTCGCCCGGTGATGCTGTCGCACACGATCGACACCAAGGATTTTGAAAAAATGGACCCGGAAGACTTCGCGGCCGAATGGAAATGGGATGGGATCCGTGTCCAGGCGACGTCCGAGCGAGGTATCTCAAGGCTCTACACCCGCACTGGCGATGATATATCCGCCACTTTTCCGGATCTGGTTGATGCCATCGCCTTTGACGGCGCGCTCGATGGCGAGCTGCTGGTTGCCCGGCAAAATGGCGGCAAGGTCGAGACCGGCACATTCTCCGATCTGCAGCAGCGTCTCAACCGCAAGAAAGTGAGCGCCAGACAACTGCGCGATTACCCGGCCTTCTTCCGCGCCTATGACCTTTTGCAGGACGGCGGAGAAGATCTTCGGGCGACCCCGTTCATCGAGCGTCGGGCGCGTCTCGAGGATTTTGTCTCGAAACTGGAGCCCTCGCGGTTTGACTGCTCCGAGATGTTGGACTTCAACAGCTGGGACGATCTGGCTGCGCTGCGCGCCGATCCGCCGTTTGCTGTGATCGAAGGGGTGATGATCAAGCGCAAGGCTGCGCCCTATCTGCCGGGGCGGCCAAAGGGCGAATGGTTCAAGTGGAAACGCGATCCGTTCCTGATCGATGCCGTGCTGATGTATGCGCAGCGCGGCCACGGCAAACGCTCCGGATTTTACTCAGACTACACGTTTGGAGTCTGGCGAGAGGCTGGTGAATTGGTGCCGGTCGGCAAGGCCTATTTCGGCTTCACCGATGATGAACTGGTGGAAATCGACAAATTTGTCCGCACCAACACCATCGAGCGCTTTGGGCCGGTGCGGTCAGTGCGTGCCGGGCTCGACAAGGGGCTGGTATTCGAAGTCGCTTTTGAGGGCATCAACCGCTCGAGCCGCCACAAATCCGGCGTCGCCATGCGCTTCCCACGCATCAGCCGGCTTCGTTGGGACAAGCCGCCGGCAGAGGCGGACCGGCTGGAAACCCTGGAGCGGATGATCGATGGCGTCGAATGACGGACTTGTCCGGCGTGCTCTCCATGACTATGTGAAAGCCAAGGAACACGGGAATTGACGCGATGAGCAATGGTCTGACACGCTTTCTGGGTGATACACCCGGCCGCACTGCACTCAAGTTGCTGGTTGCATCGTTCGTGGTCGGCGTGGTCATGGCAGCATTCAACTGGTACCCGGTCGATCTACTTTTCATTGTCCGCGATTTCCTGGTCAACCTGTGGGAAACCGGATTTGCGGCACTGGGTCGCTTCGGCGGATATCTCGTGCTGGGTGCAGGCGTCGTGATTCCCGTTTTCATCGTTATCCGACTGCTCAGCCTGCGCACATAGGTTCAGATGAATTCCGCAGCCGCCTCGAAGGTCAGCAAATGCCGTCCCGCGACGGCATCTATATCGCGGCTGTAACCACCGCCAAGTACAGACGCCACCGGAATGCCGCGCTCTCTGAAAAATGAAAACACTCGCCGGTCGCGATCCTTCAGACCCCGATCTGTAAGGGACAGCCGCCCGAGCCTGTCGTTCTCGTGCGGGTCGACGCCTGCATTGAAGAAGACAAGATCCGGCGCGAAACCGTCGATGCTGCGCGGCAAAAGCCAATCCAGCGTTTCCAGATAGGCCTCGTCACGCATGCCGTCAGGCAAGGCCACGTCGATCGACGAGGTTTGCTTGCGCACCGGGTAGTTTTTCTCGCTGTGCATCGAGACGGTCCGGATGGCGTCAACGCCGTTGCATATCTCAGCGGTTCCGTCACCCTGGTGAACATCGAGATCGATGACCAGAACCCGGCGAACCTCACCATCGGCAAGAAGCACGTGCGCCGCCACGGCAACATCGTTGAAGGTGCAAAATCCGGCGCCTTGCGCGCGCCGTGCATGGTGGCTGCCACCGGCTGTGTTGCAGGCAATTCCCTCGGCAAGCGCCATCCGCGCCGCCATCACGGTTCCAGACGTCGCAAGCCGGGCTCTCAAGCTCACCCGCTCGCTGACAGGAAAACCGATCTCGCGCTCGACAATGGCAGGCACTTTGCACGCCAGCACTTGATCCACATATGCGCGGTCATGGGCGAGCGTCAGCCATTCGGCAGATGCAGGCGCTGGCGAATGAAAGACCGCGCGTAAGCCCACATCACTGCCGAGGATCAGTTCCATCAATCTGGTGTATTTTCCCATCGGGAACCGGTGGTCCGGTGCGAAATTGGCATCATAGTCAGGGGCGTGGACAATGGGCAAAGATGACATTGCCGATTAATGCCCGGCTCGATCCCGGCCGTCCATCAAAACTGTTGCGGTGTGCCCCGCCTTCACCCGGCAGATCGAACCAGCGTGCCGGACCTTCGACGGCTATCTCTGACCAGCATTTCGGTCCCCGCCGTCCGTACCTGGTCGCGCCCGCTGTCCTTGGCCAGGTAAAGGCCGATATCTGCAAGATGCAACAGCAGTTCCAGGTCCTCGCCGGTGCCCTCGACTACTCCGATGCTGACGGTCACCGGATGAGCTGCAGGAATGCCGGTGTGATCTTGCAATTGAATGGAGGTGCGAAGCGCCTCGGCAAACGCCAGCGCTGCCATACTGCAGGTGTTGGGGAGGAATATTGCAAATTCCTCGCCGCCCAGTCGCCCGACAATGGCGGTTTCCGGAGCGCTCGATAGCATCAGATCCGATAATGTCCGGATTACTTTGTCGCCGGTTTGGTGGCCGTAATTGTCGTTGACGTGCTTGAAATGATCAATGTCTAATAGCAGAACCGAGATCGGAAGTGATGGATTTGCTTCAAGGGCCAATGCTTCCGCAGCTGCAAAAAAACCACGCCGGTTCAACAAACCGCTCAATGAATCGGTGACCGATTGCTGGTTGAGCTCCGCAAACAGGTCAGCGGCAATGCGCAACATGAACAAAATGGCAAACACCAGCAGGCTGTAAAGACCTACTATCTTCAAGGAGGCCGCCCAAAAAGATGTGTTTTCGATCACGTCGATCTTGGGTGCGCCTTCGACGAAGAAGGACAGGACAGGGCGTCCGAGCACCAGCACCGCAGCCGCCATCAAGGTGAGCAAAATTCCGAAATCGATTTTGTCGCGTTCCCGGCTTTTGAGCATCGCGACAACAGAGACGACCAGCAGGGCAGCGATGCCAGCGCTGATGGACAGGCTGCGCCCGAATGCATTTTGTTGGACGTAATTGATCCAGCAGGCGGTGATGTAGGTGACGCCAAGGATCAAAACCAACATCCGTGTCGGCGCATTGCCTGTGTAGCGCAGGCACACCCCCCTTGCGATCAGAAGCACGCAGATTGGTACGAATATATTGACGTCGTCCGAAAGCCGGAACATGGGATCGAAATAATTGAGAAATTCGAAGGCGAACCCGAGACTGCCGAGAAAAAAGGCCGAAGCCCAGTGCAAAATATGAATCTTGTCCGGCTGCTGCCGCCAGATCAGGAAGAAAGTCAAAGCGAACAAAAGGCCGACTACAGGATTGATGGTCGATAATATGTATGACGTATCCAAGCACATGCCTCCCTGCCTTGCGGCACGATGGAGTGAATACTCCAAGGAGGTTAAAAAAATCCAATGGGGCGGTTGAGCCAGAAAGCCATTCACGATTGAAGACGAATGCGCTGATTGAGGCCCCTTTACACCAGCCGCGAACTCGAACAGGAATGGTTCCTCTCCTCCTGACGGATCCCCCGCTTGACCGACTTGTTCCTCAAACCTGATGTCCTGCCGCCTGAAGGCCGCCGCTTCGCGGTCAACAACCGCATGGTATTCGCCATCGCCGTGCCGATGACGCTGGCGTTTCTCACCACGCCGCTTCTGGGGCTGGTCGACACCGCTGTTGTTGGCCGCTTGGGTGACGCGGCATTGCTGGGCGGGCTGGCGATCGCGGCGATCCTGTTCGATCTGGTGTTCACGACATTCAATTTCCTGCGCTCTTCAACCACAGGTCTCGTCGCTCAGGCCATGGGTCGCGATGATCCGACCGAGGAGCAGGCGGTCTTCTGGCGCTCCTTGATGATTTCGATTGTAGCGGGCGTTACCGTCATTGCCGCAACCCCGCTGCTTCTGGCCGGGGGGCTGGCCTTTATGGGGGCCGAGGGAGAAATCGCTGCCGCAGCCTCAACCTATCTTGTGATCCGGGTGCTCTCGGCTCCCGCCGCACTCGCCAATTACGCGATCCTTGGCTATGTACTTGGCCGCGGCATGGGCGGGACGGGACTGCTGCTGCAAACCGTTATCAATGGCACCAACATAGTCTTGTCGATCTGGCTGGGCCTGCAGCTGCAGTATGGCCTACAAGGCGTTGCATGGGCGACGGTTATCGCGGAAGTCACAGGCTGCCTGGTGGGGCTTGCAATCATTCGTATCAGGTTTGATCGCGCCCATAGCCCATCCTGGAAGCAGGTGATCGACCGGCCTTCGGTCATGCGGCTGATGGCGCTCAACGGCGACATCATGATCCGGTCATTTGCTCTCATCATTGCCTTTGCCTGGTTTACCCGGCTGGGCACCGGGTTTGGCGAAACCACGCTGGCTGCGAACGCCATACTGATGAATTTTTTCATGGTGGCGGGTTACTATCTCGATGGCTTCGCCACTGCCGCGGAACAGCTTGCAGGACGGGCGATTGGCGCCCGCTACCGTCCGGCTTTCGACAAGGCCGTGCGCTTGACCGTGTTCTGGGGTTTTGTTCTCGCGGGCTTCACCACCGTGTTTTTCCTGATCTTCGGAGATGCGGTGATTGGCCTGATGACGACACTGGAAAGCGTGCGCGTGGAAGCGGGGTCCTACCTGTTCTGGGCAGCGCTGACGGCGGTCGCGGGCGTCCTTGCCTTCGAAATGGACGGTGTCTTTATCGGTGCCACCTGGTCCCGCGACATGCGCAACATGATGGTTCTGTCGCTCGCCCTTTTCATCGTCCTGTCTGCCGGCCTCACAGAAATCTGGGGCAATCTGGGGCTCTGGATATCGCTCAATATCTTCCTGGCGGCGCGTGGGTTCACGTTGCTGGCAATTCTGCCGCGCCGCCGGGACCAGGCCTTCGGCACGGCTTGACCTTATTCAGGAATGGCCAAGGCCGCGAAATGCGCGGTCTTGCTATCGCGCAGATCTGAAATCCGCGCCAGATTTTCGCGATCGCAGATCTCCGACAGTCCACGCACAATCCGCCCCGGCAGAAGAGGCCCGCCATAGATGAACCCGGTGTAGAGCTGGATCAGATCCGCCCCCGCCCTGATTTTTTCAGCCGCTGTGTCCGCGCTTTCTATGCCGCCAACACCGATCAGCGGCATCTCGGCACCAAGCTTCTGCCGCATCCTGGCCAGCACAATGGTTGAGCGCGCAAAGACCGGTCGTCCGGACAATCCGCCGGCCTCAGCCGTCTTAGTGTCACTGGCAAGCGCTGTGCGCGACAGAGTGGTGTTGGAAATGATGACGCCGTCAAGCTTGTGCGACAGGCATTCTGCCGCAATGTCATCAAGATCCGGTTCTGTCAGGTCCGGCGCGATCTTCAAAAACACCGGAATGCGTCTGGCCTTCCCATCGCGCTCGGCAAGAACCCGGCTCAGCAGAGCCGACAGCGCTTCACGGGTCTGCAAATTGCGCAAGCCTGGCGTGTTCGGCGAAGAGATGTTGACGGTGAAATAATCCGCCACGTCGGCAAAACGTGAAATCCCGGCAACATAATCGCCGATGCGGTCCTCGGTGTCCTTGTTGGCGCCGATGTTGATCCCGAGAATCCCTTGCCGGCGGCGGCTCGAAACACGGTCATACGCCGCAGCGTGTCCCTGATTGTTGAACCCCAGCCGGTTGATCACGGCATGGTCTTTGACCAGACGGAATATGCGCGGCTTCGGATTACCCGACTGCGGTTTGGGGGTCAGTGTTCCAACTTCGACAAATCCGAAACCCAGACCTGCCAACTCTGAAGGAACTTCCGCGTTCTTGTCATAGCCTGCCGCCATGCCAAGCGGATTGGGAAAATTCAGGCCAGCAACCTTGACTGCAAGACGCGGATCACTGTCGGCGCGGCATCCCGGAACCATCCCGCGCTTTAGTGCCGTGATCGAAAGCCCGTGGGCTGTCTCCGGATCGAGTGTAAAAAGCGCGCTCCGTGCAATACCGTCAAACAGGCTTTTCATGTTTCCATGTCCGGAAACACATGCCCGCCATCAGTCGCGAGCGGCAGCGGCTTGACCCATTTGACTGCTGACAGCGGCATTTCGGCGTAGAGATGCGGAAACAGGGCACCGCCACGCGACGGTTCAAACACAAGCTTCTCACCAAGGGCGCTTGCATCGACAGCCACCAGCAACAGATTTTCCTGTCCGGCAAAATGCCGACTGGCGGTTTCGATGGCCTGATCGGCGGTAGAAAAGTGAATGAACCCGTCTGCCAGATCGATTGGCGCGCCTGTAAACCGGCCCTTAGCTTCAGCTTCGCGCCAAAGCGCTTCCGGCGTGATCTTGTAAATTGTCGCGTGCATGGTTCACCGTTCGCTTTCATGATGCGGGGCCGGATCGCGATGCTTGCGCGCGGCTGTCCGGATCCATTCTCGATTTTGTCTTCTTTGCGTGTCATCACATACAGAAACAGGAGTGTGCCGTCATGACCCGTTTTGCAATTCTGTGCGTTTCAGCGCTGGTGTTGATCGCTCCCGCTCAGGCATTTGCCGATGAACCGGCTGTAAACCGCTATGCCATGGAGAAGACCGAAAACGGCTTTGTCCGGCTCGACACTCAGACCGGCGAGATGTCTATTTGCACGCAAAAAGCCGGTCAGCTTGTCTGCCGCCTTGCCGCCGATGAGCGTCGCGCCTTTGAGGAAGCCCTGTCGGATCTGTCATCGCGGGTAGAAAGTCTGGAAAATCGTCTTGATGCCGTGGCGCCATCGGAAGACAGCACCGGCATTCCCGACGAGGCGGAGCTTGATCGTGCTCTAGGCGCCATGGAAAAGATGATGCGACGTTTCTTCGGCATGGTCGAAGAGTTGCAGAGGGATTTTGATGGCAAACCGGGAGTTCCCCCTGAACCGCTGCCGGACAGGACCTGATACCTGATGGCACTGAGTCGGCTTGCCTTTCGGCCATCAACTGGTTCATGCACTTGCGTGAAGGCTTGGCGCGCCGTTAAGGTAGGTGGGCGAACAGGTTTTGACCTGATTTGCCGCGACAGCGCGATCAGGAGGGGGAGAGTGCATGGCGCAATTGACATTCATTATTGCAGACGATCATCCATTGTTTCGGGGCGCCATGCGGCAGGCCCTTGAGGGCATTGGTGCAACTATTGATATTCTGGAAGCTGGTGATCTCGAAGGCGCTCGCAAGAAAGCCGGCGATCATCCCGAAGCCGATCTCATCCTTCTTGACCTGACCATGCCGGGCGTGTCCGGGCTTTCTGGCCTGATTGCCTTTCGTGCCGAGTTTTCCAGCCTGCCGGTCGTCGTGGTCTCCGCCACTGACGATGTATCGACCATGCGCCGGGCGCTGGAATTGGGCGCCTCCGGGTTCATCTCGAAATCTGCCAGCATTGACGAAATCCGCCAGGGCGTTCGCACCGTGCTCGATGGCGGCATCTGGACGCCGCCTGACGTCGACCTGGGGTCCGAGCACGATCAGGAAATAGCTGGTCTGATTGCCCGTATCCAGACATTGACCCCGCAACAGGGACGGGTTCTCGGAATGCTGGCCGAAGGCTTGCTAAACAAACAGATCGCCTATGAGCTCGGTGTATCCGAAGCCACGATCAAGGCGCACGTCTCAGCTGTTCTTCAAAAGCTCGGCGTCGACAGCCGCACTCAGGCCGTCATCCAGCTCTCCAAGATTGGCGCCGAGGTCTTGACCCAGGGCGACGTTTGAATCCTGCGGTACATGCATTGGTTCAAGGAATGTCGGCGTCACGTGAGAGTCATCGCGTGATGGTGAAGGCGATGCCTCTTGGGACGATGAAGGCTATTCAGCGGCTGTGCGTCTCTTGACAGTCACCTGATTGAGAAAAGCTCGGAGTGCTGCCGGCTTGATAGGTTTGTTCTGGACCGCGATCCGCTCTTCTTCCGCCATGCTGCGGACTTCCGGTGTGCGGTCCGCAGTGACCAACAGCCCGGGGATATCCATCTTCCAGAGTTTACGCAATGCGACGATGGTTCCGATGCCTGTGCCATCATCGAGATGAAAATCCGCGAAAATTGCGTCTGGAGCATCTTCTGTCTCCGCAATTTTCAAGCCCTCGCTCAACGAATCCGAAGCCAGAACGGTGCACCCCCAACCGCTCAACAGCAGCGTCATGCCTTCGAGTATTTTCGGCTCATTGTCGATGCACAGAACCCTCAGCCCTTTCAGGTTGGTGTTGGCCGCATCTGCGGCCTTGCGTGGCGGCTGAGCCTTGATGTGCGATATATTGGTCTCGATCGGTAATTCGACCCGGAACTCGGTGCCTTTCCCCGAAACAGAGGCGATGTCGACCGAGTGTTTGAGAACCCGTGCAATGCGATCAACAATCGACAGGCCAAGGCCCAGGCCGGAGGCTGTACGCGCACCCTCTTCTAGCCGGGCGAATTCTCGGAACACGGTGCGGAACTTGGTTGATGGGATACCGATCCCTGTGTCGATGACCTGGATCAGGACCTTGTCGCCCCGGCGTCGGACACCGACAAGAACCCTGCCTTCACGGGTATATTTGATCGCGTTGGATATTAGGTTCTGGATGAGCCGGCGCAACAGGTTGGGGTCTGAGCGCACGTGAACGCTGGTCGGCATCACCGTGAATTTGAGGTTCTTTTCGCGCGCCACCGGCACAAAGTCGGTGACCACCCGCTGTAAAAGGTCGTTGAGCGGGAAGCTCGACAGTTGCGGCTTCATGGCGCCGGTATCCAGCCGCGAAATGTCCAGAACCGCGCCGAGAATGGCTTCCACAGATTCAAGCGAGGAATCGATATTCTGTACCAGCTTCTGGTCAGGCGAATTGCCCAGGCGCTCAACCAGCGTCGAGGAATAGAGCCGCGCCGCATTAAGCGGTTGCAGAATGTCGTGGCCGGCCGCAGCGAGGAATCGCGTCTTGCCGATATTGGCTTCTTCCGCGGTCATCTGCGCTTTCTCAAGCTCGCGGTTGACCCGGGTCAGTTCCTCCGTGCGCTTGGTCACTCTGTGCTCGAGCGTTTCATTGGCCTGCTTGAGCGCCATATCGGCGGCCACGCGCTCGGTGATGTCGGCATAGGTGGTCACGATGCCGCTGTCTGGCATCGGGTTTGAGCGGATTTCAATGATCCGTTTCTCAGGGCCAATGGTGAGAGAGAAGGCGTGATCCATGACAAGAAACCGATCCAGCGCCTTCTGTTCCTCGCCCGCCTTGAGGTCTCCACGCTCGACAAGAATGGCAATTATGCTTTCCAGTGAAAACCCGACCTGGCCAACCTGCTCGGGCAGTTCCAGCAGCGAGCGGAAACGCTTGTTCCAGACGGTCAGACGGTTTGAATTGTCAAACACGGTAATGCCCTGGTTCATCTGCCCAAGCGCAGTCTGCAGCAGGTCGCGATTATATTGCAACGCTTCGGAGGCTTCATCGAGCAGCCGCGCTGTGTCGCCTGGGATGTCATCAGCCCGTTCGAACAGCAGCGACAAGACCAGCCGGGCGGAGGCCGAGCCGATGGCGCTGCCAAGCAATTGCTCGGCAAACCGCAACATTCCCATGTCAGCCGGGTCTTGTTCATTGATCCACCTGCCAATGGCGCGCTCATGGGAGTGGAACGAACGCTCGGTCCGCTCCTGGCCCAGATAGCGGCCGATGGTCTGTTTCAGATCGCCAACGGTCACCTTGGTTTTCCAGCTGCGCCCCGATGTCGTCAGCCGCTGGCTTTCCGGAATGAACATAGCTGATTGGATGCGCTCGATGGATTTGGGCCTGCGCGACAAGGAGCCGAACGCGTAGAACAGGCAATTGACGGTGAGACTGAGTACCACTGCATTGAACAACGGGTCTGAGCCTGGCCCGGAGAATGCATAGGTGCCGGGGATGAAGAAATCGAGGATCGCCGCGGCCACATGGCTGTTATCCGGTCCGCCCAGGCTAGGCACCATCAGAATATAGGCCCAGATGGCAATGCCGCTGGACAGCCCGGCAATGGCGCCGCGCGCATTCGCCTGTCGCCAGAAAAGCCCGCCGAAGAACGCCGGCGCGAGTTGCGCGATTGCAGCAAACGACAATAGGCCGATGGATGCCAGCCCGGCATTGATGTCGGCTGCCCGGTAATAGGCAAATCCGAGCAGCAGAATCCCGACAATCGCTGTTCTGCGGATGATCAGGATCAGGCCGGAAAAGTCACCGCTCTGGCCGCGGCGATTGCGCCGTCTGAGCACCACGGGAACAATAATGTCATTGGACACCATGATGGCGACAGCCACAGACGCCACGATCACCATAGCGGTAGCAGCCGAAAAACCCCCAATAAATGTAATCAGGGTAACGAAAGGCATGTCGTTGGCCATCGGCAAGGCGAGCACAAACAGATCGCTCGAGCCGCCGGCACCGAATTGCAGAACTCCGGCAATAGCCACTGGCAGAACGAAGATGTTGATTGCTATCAGATACAGCGGCAGCAGCCAGCCGGCGAGGCGCAGTTCGCCCGGTGTTCTGTTCTCGACCACGGTGACGTGGAACTGGCGCGGCAGTAATATGATGGCAAAGGCTGAGAGCACGATCAGCAGAACCCATCGCAACAGCGGCGTTTCATGCGTCATCGCGGTCATCACTTCGGTATTGGCGGTCGCGGCCTGCAACAGATCCCAGGGGCCGTCAAAAAGCACAAACACCACCGACAGTCCGATCAGCGAAAACGCCAGCAGCTTGACCAGTGATTCCATCGCAATGGCCAGGATCAGGCCATCCTGGTGTTCGGTTGCATCTGTGTGGCGTGTGCCGAAAATTGCGGCAAACGCTGCAAGCACCAGCGTTACGAAGAACGAGATATCAGAGAGGAAGAAAGTCTCGGTCACCCGGTTCAATTGCTCGACATCGACCATCACAGCGACCGATGAGGACACCGCCTTGAGCTGCAGGGCGATGTAGGGGATCGTGCCGATTACGGCAATAAGGGCGACCAGTGCCGCAACCAGCGGATTTTTACCGTAGCGTGCCGCCATGAAATCGGCAATTGATGTGAGCTTTTCCGCCTTGGCCAGGGTCACGATGCGTTTTAGGATTGGCATCCCGAGCGTGAACATCAGGATTGGACCGATATAGATCCCGGTGAACTCCAGCCCACGCGAGGCAGCCAGGCCAACACCGCCGAAATAGGTCCACGATGTGCAATAGATCGCAAGACTGAGCGAATATATTATGGGGCGGCCCGCTGTCCGCTTTCGCCGCTGGCGCACAGATCGGTCGCCATAAGTGGCGATGGCAAACAGCATCAGCAGATAAAAAAGGGCTGATCCAAAAACCAGCCAGCCGGGCATCATGCTCTATCTCCTCCCCACGCTGCACACCGCAGCATAGGGCCTAAAACCCACCAAACAAGGCCGCCTTTGGTCGGGCAAGCCCGCAATTGAACCCAGCAAGTATTCGCGGATTCCGCAGGTTTTTACGCGCGCAACCGTGCTAGTGTTTTCCAAACCGATTTAATGGGCGCGCGGGCCTTGCGGTTTTTTGTAAGAGGGACATCCGCGACAAACGGAGAGAATTGACATGTTGAATGAGTTCAAGGCGTTCATCGCCAGGGGCAATGTAATGGACCTTGCTGTCGGTGTGATCATCGGCGGTGCATTTGGTCTTATTGTTTCGTCGCTGGTGGATGATATCATTATGCCAATCGTCGGTGCCATTTTCGGTGGCATCGATTTTTCCAATTTCTTCATCCCGCTTGCCAGCGGCGTGACAGCGACAACACTGGAAGCTGCAAAAGAGCAAGGCGCTGTTCTGGCCTATGGCAACTTCCTGACGGTTATGATCAATTTCCTGATCCTCGCATGGATCATCTTCCTGATGGTCAGGGCGGTCAATTCACTGCGCAAGGAAGAGGAAGTCGCACCAGCCAAACCTGCGGCGCCGCCTGCCGACATCGCGCTGCTCAGCGAAATTCGCGATCTTCTGAAAAAGTAAAATTCCGACCCACGCTGCTTGCCGCGGTAACGCAGGCTTGCAGAGGATAACTCGAACCAAGCCCTTGGTATTCGTACCGGGGATTTTTGCTGTTGTATCCGGTTCGCATCAGTAAAATCCATGGATCGATAATGCCTGGGCAGATGCGACGGCTTGCTTAACACGCTAAGAGAGGCAAACGGAGTTTGCCATGAATCAGTTCGAAAGCCTTAGCCGCCGCGCCATCCAGTCTCCTGAAAGCGGTATCGTTGCCGTCGTCAACCATGGCCGGCAGAAACCCGGACTGATTCCACTCTGGGCCGGCGAGGGTGACGAGAAAACTCCCGATTTCATAGCCCGGCCAGCCGCCAAGGCGCTGCTTGCAGGGGAAACCTTCTACACCTGGCAGCGCGGTATCCCCGAACTCCGTCAGGCGCTTGCCGATTACCACGCACGCCTGTTCGGCAGGCAATTACCGCTCGATGCGTTCTGTGTCACAGGCTCCGGCATGCAGGCCATCAAGATTGCCATTGAGGCCGTGGTCAATCCCGGCGACGAGGTGATTCAGATCACCCCGGCCTGGCCAAACTTTGCCGCAGCGCTGGGCATGTCCGGCGGTGTCTCTGTGCCTGCGACCCTTGATTACGCAGATGGCAGATGGAGCCTCGACCCGCAGCGGCTGGCAGCTGCGATCACGCCGAAAACGCGGGCGATCTTTTTCAATTCGCCGTCCAATCCGACCGGCTGGACCGCAACGCCGGAGGATCTGGGCGCGGTTCTCGAATTGGCGCGCAAGCACGGCCTGTGGATCATCGCCGACGAGATTTACACCCGCTACTTCTATGCTGGCGGGCGGGCACCTTCGTTCATGGACATCATGGATGAGGATGACCGGATAATTTTCGTCAACACATTCTCCAAGAACTGGTCGATGACCGGTTGGCGCGTCGGCTGGATCGTGGCGCCGCCTTCGATCATTCAGGTGCTTGAGAACAGCGTCCAGTATCAGACGTCCGGTGTTCCCCAGTTCATGCAGAAAGGGGCTTTGGCCGCCCTTGAGCATGGCGATGCCTATGTCGAGGCACAGATCGCCAAGGCAACCGCGGCGCGGGATACGTTCTGTGATGCTCTGACAGGCACCAACCGCGTTGTTACACAAAAACCTGACGGTGCGTTCTATGCTTTCTTCCGCATTGACGGCGTCACCGATACCAAGAGTGCCGCCATCGACATCGTTGACCGCGCAGGTGTAGGGCTTGCGCCGGGCACAGCTTTTGGCAACGGCGGCGATACATTCTTTCGCGCCTGTTTCCTGCGTCGTCTCGATCATGTCGAGGATGCGGCAGGACGACTGGCAGATTACATCTCCTCTCTCTGACGTCGATCTGAGCTGCCCCAGACCGGAACAGCCGCGATTCACGGTTTCTTGAAACTTGAGGTTCATCCTGACATGGTGGAAACACCATTAGGGGTTGGCATGACGGTTCTGGTGACGGGCGGGGCAGGGTATATCGGCAGCCATATGGTCTGGGCGTTGCTCGACGCTGGCGAGGACGTCGTTGTCGTCGACCGTCTGTCGACAGGCTTTGACTGGGCTGTTGCGCCTGAGGCAAAACTGATCCGCGCAGATGTGTCCGATAGCGTCGCGATCACCGAGATCATCCGCTCGCATCAAATCGAGGCAATCGTCCATTTCGCAGGGTCGATTTCAGTGCCTGAGTCCGTGGCTGATCCGCTGGGTTACTATCAAAACAACACCGCCAATTCTCTGGCTCTGATCCACGCTGCAATCGAGACTGGCGTCCACAAGTTTGTGTTCTCTTCGACTGCCGCGGTCTATGGCAGTCCCGCAGGCGATCACCCGGTCGCCGAGACCGCACAAACTTTGCCGCAATCTCCCTATGGCGCGTCCAAGCTGATGACCGAGGTAATGCTGGCCGATGCCGCAGCTGCCCATGATTTCCGTTATGCGGCATTGCGTTATTTCAATGTATCGGGCGCGGATCCGCTGGGCCGCACCGGACAATCGACACGCGGTGCAGCTAACCTCATCAAGGTGGCGACCGAAGCTGCAATGGGCAAACGCGACGGCATCGAGGTCTTCGGCATCGATTACCCGACCCGCGACGGCACCTGCGTGCGCGATTTCATTCATGTCACCGATCTGGTTGTCGCGCACCTTGACGCCCTGTCCTACCTGCGTGGCGGCGGCGAAAGTCTCGTTGCCAATTGCGGCTACGGGCGCGGATATACAGTTCGCGAAGTGCTCGATTCCGTCAAACGTCTCAGCGGGCGCGACTTCGAGATCCGTTATGGCGCACGGCGTGAAGGCGATATCGTCTCCTCGGTCGCCGATTCAACCCGGGCCCGGAAAATCCTCGGCTGGCAGCCGCAGCACGATGATATCGACAAGATTGTCGGCAGCGCCCTGGCCTGGGAGGCGGCGCTCACGCGCAGCAATCATGTCCTTGCTGAATCTGGGAAGAAGCCCCGGCGCATCGTTCTGGACTGGACGCCGCCCCACGACGACATGGAGGAGGTCGTCGGCAACGCTCTTGCTTTCGCTCCCGTTCTGGCGCGCCGCAGGTACAATCGCTGACACCAGCCGGTTCGCGTCCCGCTACCTGGAAACCGGCTTGAGATTATCAAACACCGGCGGACGTTTTTCACCCTTGGCGAAATAGGCTTCCTTGATATCGTCGGGACGCAACATCGCTGCGTTCCACACCGAGATATAATCAAGCGCATCCGCGGTCGAATGATCGCGGGAGTAATTGGCCATCACCTTGCAACCGGTGACCGCAAGCGGCGAGTGCGCTGTAATCTTGCGCGCAATCGCCATTACGCCTTCAAGCAGTGCTTCAGGGGTCTCGAACACCTCATTGACCAGACCGATCCGTTGCGCTTTTTCGGCTGGAATCCGCTCGCCGGTGTAGGCTAACTGCCGCGCCCAACCTTCCGGAATCAATTTGACCAGCCGCGGAAACGTACCCACATCGGCGGTCATGCCTATGGCGGTTTCCTGCACAGCAAAAAACGCGTCTGCGGATGCGTAGCGGCAATCACACGCTGTTGCCAGGTCGACGCCGGCGCCGATCGCTCCGCCCTGTATGGCCGCGAGCACCGGTTGGCGGGCGCGTTCAAGTGCCGAAAAGGTCTCCTGCAAGGCCTTGATCTTGTAACGGAACGCCTCTGCCGAGACATGTGCGTTGGCCGCATCCCCCTCAAGAGCGCCGCTCATGAAGACAGAAATGTCCATGCCGGCAGTAAAATGCTTCCCCTCCGAGGAGATCACGATGACCCGGGCTTCCGCATTGTTGGAAATCTTGTCCACCGCCTCGGGAAATTCCTTCCAGAATTCCGGCGTCATGGAATTGGCCTTTTCCGGACGGTTGAAGCGGATATGGGCAATATGGTCAGCAATCTCAACGGTGAAGCAGGCATAGGTCATGGTGGTCTCTCCCTTTGCATTCCTTGTAGCTTCCGATCCCCGTTCGAGAAACCGGGGGAGTGAGCAATCTCCTCAATATTGTGTCGCAGGGCTTGCATCAATTTGGCTCCCGCAGACTTAATGGGCCGCCATGCCTTCAATGTTTCAATAATCCGGCCTATAGCGGAGTTGAGACCTGTCCAACGACGGGGATTGCGAAACAGGAGTGAAGGACATGAACATGACAGCGTCACCCGTGGATCCTGATGGTCTGATGGAATTTTCAGTGGTCTTTACCGATCGCTCGCTTAACCACATGTCCAAGACGTTTCAAGGCGTCATGACCGATCTCAACGCCATGCTTTGCGAGGTCTATCAGGCCGACACCGCTGTCATCCTACCGGGCGGCGGAACCTTCGGAATGGAGGCTGTCGCCCGCCAGTTCGCCACCGGCCAGAAAGTGATGGTCATCCGCAATGGCTGGTTTTCCTATCGCTGGACGCAGATCTTCGACATGGGCGCCATTCCCTCGGACACAACCGTGATCAAGGCCAGCCAGGTCGGCAACGAGAGCACTTCGGCCTTCGCGCCGCAGTCGATTGATGTGATCACTGCCAAGATCCGCGAAGAGCGCCCGAGCGTAGTCTTCGTCCCGCATGTGGAAACGTCGTCCGGTGTCATCCTCCCGGATGATTACCTCAAGGCCGTTGCCGACGCTGCCCATGATGTTGGCGCGCTTTTTGTGCTCGATTGCATCGCGTCCGGAAGCATCTGGGTCGATATGAAGACGATCGGTGTCGATGTGGTGATCTCGGCACCGCAAAAAGGCTGGAGCGCCTCTCCGTCTGCCGGGCTCGTCATGCTCGGCGAACGCGCACTTGCACGACTTGCTGAAACCACCAGTTCGAGTTTTGCGGTTGATCTGCGCAAGTGGCACGACATCATGCAGGCCTATGTTGGCGGCGGCCATGCCTACCACTCGACCATGCCGACCGATGCGTTGGTGGTTCTGCGCGATCGCATGATCGAGACCCGTGACTTTGGCTTCGACCTCGCCCGCGACCGGCAATGGGAGCTTGGCCGCAAGGTCCGCGCGCTGCTGGCTGATCAAGGCTTCAAGTCAGTCGCAGCCCCAGGCTTTGAGGCGCCGGGCGTCGTCGTCAGCTACACCAAAGATCCGGAATTCCAGAACGGCAAGAAATTCCTCGCCGAGGGCATGCAGATTGCTGCCGGCGTTCCTCTGATGTGCGATGAACCCGCCGATTTCCGTACCTTCCGCATCGGCCTGTTCGGCCTCGATAAGCTCGCTGACGTCGACGGTACGGTGGCCAAGCTGGAAACGGTTCTGGACAAGCTCGCCGAAGGTTGAGGCCAAAAGGGCCTTTCGAGGGGGCCGGGACAGTCAGGCAGATAACAGGCAAGTGAGGCGGGGGGACGCAATGACGGAAAAAGTGGCTTTGGTAACGGGTGCGGCACGCGGCATCGGCTTGGCAACCACGCAACTGTTCATCGAACAGGGATGGCGGGTGGCGATGGTTGATCGCGATGGCGATGAGTTGCACAAGGCAGTCTCCGGCCTGAACGAGGCCAGCGCCTTCGTCCACGATGTCTCGATTCCCGATGAAGTCGACGAGCTGATGCATGCGGTCACATCCAGCTTCGGACGCATCGATGCCGTCGTCAACAATGCCGGCGTTGCCGATTTCGGCCCGATCGGTGATACGGATTTTGCCCGCTGGCGCACGGTGATGGCAACCAATCTCGATGGCGTGTTTCTGGTCTCGCAGGCTGCCATTCCCGCCTTGCGGGAAACCCGCGGCGCACTGGTCAACATCGCCTCCATCTCCGGCCTGCGCGCGTCTACTCTTCGCGTTGCCTATGGCACCTCCAAAGCCGCCGTCATCCATCTGACCAAGCAACAGGCCGCGGAGCTTGGCGAATATGGCATCCGGGCCAATTGCGTCTGTCCCGGCCCGGTCCGCACCAAGCTGGCCATGGCCGTCCATACGCCCGAGATCATCGCCGCCTACCATGACGCAATTCCGCTCAACCGCTACGGGTCCGAGCGCGAGATCGCCGAGGTGATCACCTTCCTGTGCTCGGAGAAGGCCAGCTATGTCACCGGTCAGGTGATCGCGTCCGACGGCGGCTTTGAAAGCACAGGAGTAGGCTTGCCCGCACTGCGTACATAACCCTCTCCAGCCTCGGCCAACCATCTCCCAACGACGGCGAAACGCAATCCGGCAAGCCAGCCGCAAGTTTGGCTACCTAGTGTTTCTGAATTTGTGGGGGAGTTTTTTCATGGTTGCAGCGCCCGTTTTCCGGTTTCGACCAGATCTCCCACTGCATCCACACGGCAAACAACGGTCGGACTTGCTCGTTTCGGCAGCTGTCTGTGCCCTGGTGGCTTTCGGAGCTCTTGCCGGACAGGCTACGGACACGTACGCGCAGCAAGCAGACCCGGACATTGTCAAGTACCATACCGGAGCGCTAGAGCTCGGAAAGTCGGATGGCGCCGATGGGATACTCGATAACGCAGACGCCATCGATCTCACCGAAATCAGGGTCGGCACTGCCACGGGCGCGCCGGCTATCAAGGTCTATACAAGAGGCACGCAATACCCTCGCCCCGGGGGACCCGGCGGCAATATAACGATCAACCAGTCTGGCAATCTGACGACATCGAACACGGGCAATAAGACTGTTGCCAGCACCTCCGCAGTCGTCAGCGCAACAAGCACAGGCGGCGGTGGCCTGAATGCCCATCACAAGGAAAAGCGCCATGCCGGCAATGGCGGAAGTGGTGGTGAGATTGTCATCACCAACACCGGCGGCATCGTCAGCAACGTCGAAAAAACCTATGGCATCCATGCCTCAAGCTACGGCGGCGAAGGCGGGCAGGCGGATCCCGACAGCAGCAAGTATCCTGCGGGGATTGGCGGCAAAGGCGGACGTGTAACGCTCGTCAACCGGGGCGACGTCACCACCACGCACGCAGACTCTGCGGCAATCGTGCTGCAAAGCCTGGGCGGTCCCGCAGGGCAGGACTTGAGCCACAGCGATCTCAAAAGCGGTGACAAGGTTACCTTGTCACTCGGGTCCAGGTCGTCCGGCACCGCGTCCACGATTTCCACATCGGGAGAGAGTTCCGCCGGAATTGTCGCGCAAAGCGTTGGCGGTGGCGACATCACCTATGATCTCGACAATGGCTCTCCAAGGCTTGTCAGTGGCGGCACCGGCGGTGAAGTCGAAATCAATCTTGGCGGCAACAGCGTTTCCACTGCGGGCTCTCTTTCCCATGGCGTTGTTGGGCAAAGCATCGGTGGTTCTTCCGGCCTGTCCGCCAAAGGCAAGCCTGGCTCTCATGGCGGTAATGCGTCAAAGGTAACCATCAATGCGGGTTCCGGGTCGGCCATCCAGACACAGGGCATGAATTCCGATGGCGCATTGCTGCAGTCGATCGGCGGTAGCGGCGGCACCGGCGGCTTCGACACTGGTAGCGTGGCTATTGGCGGAGATGGCGGCACCGGCGGCCACGGCGGCGCAATCGACGTTCATATGCTTGGCAAAATCTCAACCAAGGGTGATCACTCGCTGGGAGTTCTGACCCAGAGCATCGGCGGCGGCGGCGGACGTGGCGGCAATGCCGACGCCAAGGGCACGTTCCACGCCTTGGCAATTGGCGGTGACGGTGGTGATGGTGGTCATGGCGGCAAGATTGCAATCACGGTCAACGATGTTGTCACGGAAGGACTGTTTTCGCATGCAATCAGCGCCTTGAGCGTTGGCGGCGGCGGCGGTCATGGCGGCACCGCCACCGCGCGGGCCACGGCGCCCATCATGGCCTCGGCAACAGCCATTGGTGGCTCCGGCGGCAAAGGCGGGCACGGTGGTACGATCGACATCGCGGTCGATGGCCAGATTGATACAAAGGCAGCGCATTCTTTCGGCGTTCTTGCCTCATCCATCGGCGGCGGCGGCGGCAATGGCGGAGCAGCCCACGCCCTGGCTGCAAGCGCCGGACCGGTCAGTCTGGCTGTCTCGGTCAGCGTGGGCGGACATGGCGGCAGCGGCGGTGATGCCAGAGAAGTGACGCTCAAACAGAATTTACGTTCCCTGATTTCCACCGACGGCGCCTTTTCCATTGGCATGGCCGCTTTCAGTATTGGCGGCGGCGGTGGTGCCGGCGGTGGAGCGCAGAGTCTGGCTGCCAGCGTCGCGGCAGGAGAAGGTGCAATCAGCGGCTCGGTGGCCGTGGCAATCGGAGGCAAGGGCGGCGACGGCGGCGACGGTGGTGCCATCTCGCTGAGCTCTGACGGCCGTATCGCCACAAAAGGCGATTTTGCGCTCGGTTTCCACGCGCTGAGCGCAGGCGGCGGTGGCGGGCACGGCGGTGCCTCGACTGCTTTAAGCGCCGCCCTGTCGACCGGCGTTTCTGCTTCGGTCGCTGTTGCTGTCGGTGGCTCGGGTGGCGAGGGCGGTCACGCCGATGACGTCACCGTTGATTTCGCCGGCAGCAACCTCACCACTCAAGGTGAACACGCCGGCGCGATTGTAGCCCAGAGCGTCGGCGGCGGCGGTGGTGCCGGAGGCAACGCTCTTTCGCTCAGCGCATCTCTGGGCGTCGAGGGCAACGGCAATGCCATCAGTGTCGGGGTCGGAGGTACTGGCGGCAAGGGCGGCGACGGAGGTCACACCGACGTTCACGCATCCGGTGTCCTGTCGACATCAGGAGCAATGTCCAATGCCGTGCTTGCGCAAAGCATCGGCGGCGGCGGCGGGTCTGGCGGCAATTCGATTTCCGTGGCGGCTTCGTTGGGCGCCAAGGCGGCGCGTAGCCTCGCGACATCAATCGGCGGCAATGGAAAGTCGGCCGGTCATGGGGGCGAGGTATCTGTCGTAACGAGCGGGCAGATTATGACCGCCGGACAGTTTTCCATGGGCCTTGCCGGACAAAGTATCGGTGGCAGCGGCGGCATCGGAGGGAATTCCGAATCTGCCAGTGTCGCTATCAGCACCGGCAAGAAGGACGACAAACCCGATGAAGCACCGGGTGGAAAAACCGTTGCGGTCGCCGTCGGAGGCAAAGGGGGCGATGGCGGCGACGGCGGCGCCATCGACATCACGAATGGAGCTGCACTGACCACGCAAGGCGATGTAAGCGTCGGAATTCTTGCCCAGAGCATCGGCGGGGGAGGCGGAGCGGGTGGGCACGCCGATTCCATTTTCCTGACCGGATCGTCAAAAAAGCCGGTTGACGATTCCGGCACCGGCTTCTCGCTCAACCATCTGAAGTCACTGGAACTCGCACTGGGCGGAAATGGCGGTGATGGTGGCGATGGCGGAACCGCCAACGTAACTCTTCGCTATCAGGATCTGACCACTTACGGCGATGGGGCGGCAGCTATTCTGGCGCAGAGCATTGGCGGCGGCGGCGGGATCACTGCAGCAGCAGACCATCTCACCTTTCTCAAGAGCGGCCGCATCGGCGGCCACGAGACAGCGGGCCATGGTTCCACGGTAACCGTGAACACCGGAACCAGCATCTCCACCAGCGGACTGTTTGCCAGCGGAATCATTGCCCAGAGCCTGGGCGGCGGCGGCGGCGCCCTGTTGTCTTCGAAAAACCTACGAGTCCAGTTCCTCGAAGCCAATGATCTCGACACCAAAAAGGGCGAGGTCCGCGTCGGAGGCTTCCTGACGAGCGGCAAGGGCGGACGTGTGACAGTTAACAATGGCGGCGATATCGCCACTTCAGGCAATTTTGCAGCCGGGATCATTGCTCAAAGCATTGGTGGTGGCGGAGGCCTGGCCACCATCGACAACGCCGATTCCGACACATACGTCACCGTCTCAAGTGAACTGCGCACCTCTTCCACCGGACAAAACGGGGCAGATGAGGTCAGCATCAGCCAATCGGGTGCAATCACCACGTCGGGCATTGGCGCCATCGGTATCGTGACACAATCGATTGGCGGTGGTGGTGGTCTGGCGCAGGTGGCGACTGCACTCATTGACGAAACCAAAAATGACAACCGGGATGCGGACCTGAATAAGCATAACGGGGGCGGCAGTGCTGGCAGGGTAGGCGTGAGCCAGACTGCCGATGCGCTGATCCATACATCCGGAGACGGCGCCGTCGGCATTTTTGCCCAAACCATAGGTGGCACCGGGGGCCTTATTCAGCAGGCCGATGGCAAACTGACAATCCACAATCACAAGACTGCCGGCACCGGGGGCGACATAACGATCAACCAGAACGGCATACTCAAGACTGAAGGTCTTCTTGCCGACGGAATTTATGCCATAGCCCACGGTTCGGATGCACCCGGCAACATAGACATTACCGTGAACGGAACTGTCCAGACGCTCGGCTCGGACTCTGATGCCGTGGTTGCTGCTTCGACTGCGGCCGGCGACAGAAGCGGTGATGTTACCATCAATGTCAGCAAAGGCGGCCGGATTCTGTCCACGGGTGCCAGGGGCGATGCTGTGGTGATCGAGGATACCACGCCCGGATTTGTCGCGATGGCCAGCATTGCGAATTCCGGGCAGATTTCCTCCTACGACGGGCTCGCCATCCGGTCCAACCAGTTTGTCCATATCACCAATGACGGCACAATAAGCGGCGATATTGACGTCACCGCCGACCGCGACATCCTGGTGCCCCTCTCCCCGCACATACTCAAAAGGAGCGGGACGACTGCAGGTTACCTGTCAAATGCCGCTTCAGGAACGCTGGAGCTTGGATCCAGTGTCGACCTTGGTACCTATCAGTCCAACGAAAAGATTTATGGTGTTCACGTCGGCCTTCTCGACAATGCCGGTACCCTGTCTCCAGGCGGAGCAGGAGAAACCCGGAGCACGCAACTTTCCGGCAGGTATGAAAGTACGGACACGGCCGTCTATGCCGTTGATCTGAATTTGGCCCTGGGAACATCCGATCATTTCAGCGCGTCGCAGGGAGCGGTCGTCAAGGGCGTGGTTGCGCCGCGCCTGCTCTCCTTCGGGTCTCAAGACCAGGTGCAGATCCTGTCCATCCCGAATGCAAGCACCCTGTCTTTCTCCGCCACGGCGGCATCAATGCCTGTGGTTAAGTACTCACTGGCGGAAAGTCACCCGAGCGGAAGCGATCATGTCGTCAATCTCAAGGTTGAGAAGATCGATTTTGTAGCGGATGGGTTGGGCAATAATGAAGCGGGTGTTGCAAGAATGTTCAACACCAGGCTGGCAAGCGGCGGAGCAGACACCGATGCCGATCTCCTGGCTCTTGCGAATGCCAAGACATTGAGCGAACTCAGCCATCTGCTCGGGTCCTATTCCGATGCCCATTCCGCCAAGCAGACAGCCAGCCTTCGCACCGGCGCAACGCATTTTACCGGCTCGGTCTTCAGTTGCGGCGTGGCCAACGGCACCTATGCGGCGATCGCCGAAACCGAGTGTGACTGGACTGAAGCAGGCTATCGGTGGACTGAACACAAAGCCAACACCAATTCGCCCGGGCGTGATGAAAGCCTGTTCAATCTTGGTCTGGGCGTGCAACGCGAAATCAGCGAAAACTGGAGGCTCGGGGTCGCGGCAGGCTATGGAATACTGGATTCCACATCCTCCCTCGCCGCATCACGGGCGAAGCTGGCGCAGACCGGGTTGGTCGCCAAATACCAGAAAGACAATTTCCTGCTTGGCGGTTCGATCGCGGCCGGTCACAGCTGGCAGGAGATGGTCAGGGACATACCCCTGAGCCCTGGCACGCAAGCCGCGTCCACAACACAAAGCAGCTGGATCCACTCTCGCCTTCGCGCCGGGTATCTCTTTGAGATGGAAGGCTGGTTCGCAAAGCCGCTAGCCGATGTGGACTTCAATTACACACATACCAATGGATATGCTGAAACCGGCGCGGGCGTCTATAATCTCAGCGTGCTGCCGACAGACGATTTCCAGGTCTCGGTTGCCGCAGGCATGGAGTTTGGCAGAAGCTATGAGCTGAAACCCGAGTTGAGTGTCCGGGTCTATGGCTATGGGGGAGTTCGCTATACGCCGGACAATACGACGAGCATCCGATTGCTGTTTTCCGGGATTTCCAGCCCGGTCACGCAAACCTCACACCATGACCGTTATCTCGGTGAATTCTCTGCCGGATTGAAATTCTTCGGCCAGGAGGGACTTGGGTTTGATGTTCGCTACGATGGCGCATTCGGCCAATCGGTCAGCTCCCAATCCATCAAGGGCAAGTTCCGCTGGCGCTTCTAGAGCGTCGTTCGATTGATTAGACGCATTCTGCCGCATTGATTTTGTGGGCTGAGGCGAATTTTCGTCGAGGGGCATACCTGCCGGTTCGTTCAAGACGAAAATACGCCTCAGCACTTGAAAGCTTGCGGCCCTTCGGGTTGGCTCGAACGTGGTTGTCCACTGCGTCGGACGGCTTGAGAGATGGGCCGCTTCGCTCTGCGCCGCCCTTCTTGTGGAACAGCCACGTTTGGGCCAACAGAATGCGTTTAATTAATCGAACGGCGCTGTAGAGCAGCTGTTTTATAACCGGGAAAGCCCGCATTCATCGTTGGGCAAGATCACCCCCCGAATACGTTATAAAACTGGCATCGCCAAAACAGGCCGCGTAGGGCCATTTGCATTCGGACGAATTCTCCGAATGGCTGGACGAGAGTCGGGTCTCAGATCACAGTGAATAAAGCTGACAAGCCAAATGCCGTCTTCGACCTCTTCTAACGTTAGGTGGCTCCCAGGGCTGCCGGCAACTGCCAACGAACACTTCAATCGACGCTGCCGCTGCCCCCCACTCCGGCCGACGTGCCAAGCCCTGCTCCATCCCCGCCGGCAGTTCCCGAGTTGGCGTCAGCACCCGAGGTGGCCGTCTCCGACAGGCTGTCGCCATGGCCCTGACCAGTAGCACCGGCAATTCCGGAGCCTAGAGAACTCGCCGAGCTGATGCCGTTGCCAAACCCTATTCCGGACGAGGCGCCCGGTGCGGTAGTTGCTTTGACACCAACAGTGCGATCCACGCCCACATTGGAATTGACGCTGACCGTCCGACCGCCTGCCGTTACCGTTCCACTTATCGCGACCGAGCCGGAGAGACCAACATGACTGCCTGGAATCCCTTGCGCTGCCGGTTTCCCCGGAGTTCCTGGATTTGGCGTGCCGCCAGGGCCACCAGCGGTTTGCGTACCCGCAGTTGCTCCGCCGCCTACGCATTCATTTGCGAAAAAGATCGAGAATAGGTTGGCACCGCACTCCCCTTGACCCTGGCGCTTGACAGTTGTCCGCTTTGCCGGTGTCGCGGCCTTGGCCGATGCGGCGGCCTTGGCCGATGCGGCGGCCTTGGCTGATGCGGCGGCCTTGGCTGATGCGGCGGCTTTAGCCGAAGTCGCCGCCGTGACAGGTGCAGGCGTAGCCTTGAAGAAAATCTCCCTGGCATTCACGGGAGAGAAGAGGATCCCGCCGCTTTCTTTGGTGTTGGCAGATTGGGCTGAAGCGAACTGCGCATTCAGCAGGCCGACACCCGGCGAAAGCAGTAGTGCCGAGAGAGCGAATGCCATTAATGGCGCCGGTCGCCTTCCCTGGCGTGGTTCATGCTCCTGAGACGAGTAACGAATAACCATGTCAAACTCCATACTCCACGCGCAACCAACAGGTTCGGCATTGTTAGCAGTTGGGACTGTATCCGGCCGCCCCGGAGGGCGACCGGAACTCATGCAGTTAACGTTAGTAGGTCGCGCTCACGCCGGCACCCAAACCTCCACCGGCGGATGTGGCAGACCCGCCAGGCCCCGCAGCCGCAGTTGCAGTGCCGCCGCCGGAACCACCAGCCACCGAGGTGCCGGCGCCACCGACGTTCGTCGATCCTGCAACGCCGGAAGAGGTGCCCGTAGCCACGCCGGCAGCGGTGCCTGTCGAGGTGCTGCCCGCGCCGGAGATGCCACCGGCGATCGAACCCGAGCGCACGGTACCTGCAGCGCTACCCCAACCCAGTCCCAGCGATCCGCCAGCCGCAGCCGCAGTCGCTGTACCGGTCGTTCCGGCCGTGGAATTGTTGTTGGATGTGGCGGCCGATGCCGAAGACGGAACGCCCACCGTCGATGCGGCTCCGGCCCCGGTTGCCAGGTTTGTAGTGTCAGCCACCGCAATACCCGCGCCAGCGGTCACGAAAGCCAGACCACCACCGACGCCGCCGCCGACCGAAACAGTCTGAGCGCTTGCGAAACCAGCTCCGACAAGCAAAGCACTGAAAGTTATTGCAACTGTTTTCATACGCATTTTCATTCTCCCTGTAAGCTCGAACAGTTGTTCGATATGTTACTTGAACTACGACTTGCGTTCTTGCAGCGCACACGACCGCCTTCACAGCAATCGATTTAATGCCGTGAGCTGAAAGCTCTGTGTGTCAGGTCACAAATGTCCCGTCGCGAAAACCAAATGGCTAGCGCGGCATCATTTGAAGACTTCTTCTTTTTATTTTATTTTGAGTGTCCGGCGAAAATGGAACGTTTTGTCAACATTCTTTGACTTGACCTGATACTTGATCAAGGTTGAGCCCTTCACTTTCTTATCCGCCTTGAACACAACCTTGTATCCGCGAACAGATCTCCCAGCGCACTTTCGGCTCTGGCTCGCCGGAACCTTGAAGCTCGATTTGTATAGGTAAACATTACCGAATTTTGGCTTCGGCGCCTTGATCGATACAGAAACTGTTCTGCAATTTGCATCCCATGCAAATACATTCTGCAAGCCGGCGCGGTTTCCTGCTTTCATCGTGATCGTCGGATGATTGATAGTCTTCGAAGCGGCATAGGCCTGAACCGCAGGAATCAACGTCAGCAGGCCGATTGCTATAGTAAGCCTTTTAAACATTACACAACTCCTTACGCTTAAACAGCCTTCATTATCAGATGCTTGTCAAGTCCTGTCAAGGTATAGTTAACAGATAATTAACTATCTATAATCAAAGGATTAGAAGTAATATTTGAAAAATGAACTAACCGCTACAGAAAGTTCGCCCTGATTCCACGCAGTTGCAAGCACGTCCATGTGCAGACGCACTGGGGCTGAATCAAAGGTCACGTCAAGCCCTGCTCCGAATGAGGCACCGGCCCTCAAGGTATTGTCTGAGTAAATTCCGCTACCACTACCCGCCATTGCGACGGCTGTTTCCGTTTGGCTTCCGGCAACCACCAGCGCACCGGAAAAAGACAGTTGCAGAGCGCCGCTGCCGAACGCGGCGGGCGGAAGGGTCACGGACAGACCGGCGCTGGCGTCATATCCGGTACTGCGTCCGACAGCGAACGCCAACGGATTGAGAATGCTGCTCTCCTGTACATCGAAACTACCGGCATAAGCGGCGTGTGCCTGCAGGAACGGGGTGAGTTTGCTCTCATTAATCATCACCGGCCTGGACAGCCTGAAGCCCGCGAAAGTCGTCCAGCCGGAATAACCGGCTTCGGCGATCTCTACACCGGAGGGAACGCGGTTGTTGAGCACCTGACGGCGGCTCTCGCCAGACAAATACCCCACACCCGATGTGAACGCATATTCGATCCCGCCATCGGTTGTCCCGGCGTAGCGTCCGCCGACAAAGACAGAATCCGTGCGCGAGCGCGATCCGCCCGCCTCGATCAGCAAATGGCCTGTACCGATGAAAAAAGCCAACGCTCCATTCGAACAGTTATCGGGCACATAATCTGTCAGCACGCCGTAGGAGTACGCCGTGGCCGGCGTGCTGGCACCATGGCCGCCAATATCGTCGCGCGCGCTGCGCGCCCGGCCGGAGACGACGGTCTCGCCGCAGTCTCCTTGCGCCACTTCCGCGAGGACGGTAGCGCCACCGCCGCCGCCGAGGGCAAGGCGAGTGGCGGAAAGGCCTGACTGCGCACCGGCGCCCGTCAGATAGGCGGGGTCGGCAATGACAAGGTTTTTCGGATCCGGTCCTGGCACCCGCACTCCGGTTACGGCAATCACCTCTTCCGGTTCGGTTTCGAACAGGAAGTCCAGGTTGGCGCCCGCCAAGGCCGTAAAACTGTCTGTGCCCGCGCCGAGTTCGATGGATCCGACAATGATGCCGTCAGGTGCCACTGAAAGCATGTCATCAAACGAGCCCGTCAGATCTATCGCCCGGCCGCCAGGACCGGCATTGGCGAGGATGCGGCCATGGTTCTCGATGCTGACGGAACCACTGCCGCCACCGCTCCGCCGAACAGCGGTTTGGCCAGCCATCAGACCACCGTTCCAGATCCGGCCGGATGCGAGATCCACGCCTGCGCCGGTCTGGGAGACCGAACTGCCATGATTGGCGAACAGCAACCGCCCGGCGGAGACAATGGCCGAACCGGCGGTCGCCAGACCGCCGTGGCTGATCACCAGATTCTGGGCCCCTGTATCGATAAAGAAAAGGCCGATGGAATCGGCCTGTTTCGTCGTCACTGAGCCTCCGGCGTCGATTTCGACAGAAGCCGAGTCCGCAACTATAAGGGCCGCATGCGAAGCCGTGCCCGAGGTGGCTAGCCGCGCGCCCTTGCCCACGGCAATCCGGGCCTCTGCACCCGTCAGCACCGCGGCTGACGAATTTGCGCCCGAGGTCTCGACCCCGCCACCGCTCCCAGTCAGCGCCAACTCGGCGCGAGCTGTCGAGTCCGGATTGATGGCGATCGCAGTAAGTGCGAGGCCCGCGGAGCTGGCGCCGGTGGTGCCAATCCGCGCCGACGCGCCGCTTAGAACGGCTTCGGCGATGGCCGCGCTCGCTCCGATCGCAGTGCCTGTGAAGCCGGCCGAACTATCGCCAGAAGTGAGAATCGACGCGCCCTGGCCCGACAAGGCAAGACTGACCTTGGCGCGCTCAGCAATCGCTGCGACAAGCGCCGCGCTTGCGTCGCCGCCCGCTGTGGCAACGGTGCTTCCGGCCCCCGAAAGGCGCAGCGCGATGCCGGCGTTGTCGACGCCATGGGCGGCTGCCAGCAATCCGCCGGCGCTTTGCCCAGAGGTCGTTATGGCGCTGGCTGCGCCCGACAGATCCACCACAGCGTCGCTCCGGGTTCCGGTGGCCGAGACCAGCAGTGCCGCCGACCCGGTGCCCTGTGTCTTGATCGTCGCACCCGCGCCCGACAGCACCGCTTGCGCCTTGCTCGCCCCGGGGCCGGTCGTGGTGAGAATGGCGCCGGTCGATCCGCTGTTGCTGGTGGAAATGCCGCTGGCCGCGCCTGACATCCGTAGCTCTGCGAGCGACCCGGTAGCGCCATTGGCATTGATCATCGCGCCGCCCGCATTCTGGCCGGACGTGCTTATCCGCGTCGCTTCGCCCGACAGATCGAGGTCGGCCGAACCCTGGTCGAGGCCACTTGACGCGAATATCACCGCACCCCAACTCGCGTCACCGCTGGTGTTCACGGAGATGCGGTCGCCCGCAAGTCCGACCTGCAGCGACGCCGCCTCTTGCTGACTTAGCAGCCCTGCAACAATGGCTTGGGCGGAAGTTCCGCTGGTGGCAAGAATGGCGTCATCGCCGCCAATATCGATTGCGGTTACCCCAGTGCCGAGCGACGAGCCCAGGCTCATCAGCGCGCTCGAATTGGAAGCGGTCGTGGTAAACGACAAGGCGGGACTGGACAGGTCGATCGTGGTGGTCAACTCGCCATTTGTCGAGATCCCGACCACGCCGAGCGCGGCCCGGCCATCGAAATTGCTCGACGCGCTGACCGGAACGGACTCCGATACGAGATTGAGCGTCACGGTCGGCGAACCGGCGATGTCCGCATAGATCGCAGGCGTTGTCGCATCGGCTGCACCGATGAAAGGGGAGGTTGACGGAGCCAGGCGCCAGGTTCCGGCGGGCGTCCCCGGCACAAGAACAAATCCGTTTGTTGCGGGTGTCACATTGGCGGCGAGCGAAACCGTGCCCTGTCCGTCGATCGCCGTGGTCAGCGACACGGCGGGAGCGGCGTTGGCCGTATAGGTGGCGGAGCCATCGGCCTGGTACCGGGCTATAGATGTATTTGGGCCGGGGTTGGTGACGCTGGCCGACGCCGAACCCAGGTCCACCACGGTGGCATTGCCAGTGCCGCTTGTCACAAAGCCGGCAGCGGACTGCGCGAATCCGATGGCGAACGCCATGCCCCAGTCGCCATTGGCTGCTGCGGCGCTAAAGCCTGTCGAGAGAGAGAAAGTTGCGCCTGCGGTCAGGTTGGTGGCGTCGACAGTCGAACCGGCGCCGGTAACGAGGCTCCCATAGGCGCCGCTTTCAAGCAGAGCGGTCCCGAGCACGGAATTGGCGTAAACCAGGCTGCCCGTGGCGGTTGGTACAACGGCAACGATCTGGAAACTCGTCGCATCGCTGAGCCAGTAATCGCCCGCTGCGACATCGGTGGACTGATACGCAAGAGCGGACAGGAACATCAGCGATTTCGCAAAGCTACTATCGGTCACAGCCTACCTGCCCATCCAGCCCTCGCCCATTTCGCTTACGATGCCCATGCCTCAGGGTGCCCGAAATTCCGGTGCGATCAGCATCCGAGACTTAGGCAAGCAAGCTTTCCCGAAGCTGGCGAAAGTTGAGATTTCCGTAACGGCCGGCGAAACCAGGCGTCGAGGCCGGCAATCTTCCGGCAAAAGCCGACACCAAACTCCCACCAATCAGGACTGAAGCTTGGTCGCGCCGCGGCGGCGCCGCTTTTGCGCGAGACGGGCCCGGAGAAAGTGGGGAACGGCCAGCTCATCCATCATTCTGGTCATGGCGGCTTGGGGTGACGCCGATATCAGCCCATATTTCCAGTGCAATTGCTTGGAAAATGATACCCATGAACAGAACATGCCCCATCGCTATACATCGATCCCTGACGACTTGGACCGGTGCGGGCTGCACCTATCGCAGCCAAGCCTTTCTGGAGCTCAAAAAGCAGTGCTGTTCCAGGTGGCCTGCCACGTCTCGGACCTGCCGCAGCCGAGCGATTACCTTGCCTTTGACATGTGCAGGGAACCTGCGCTTCTGGTGCGCGGCGCGGATGGCGAGGTGCGTGCCTTCTACGACAAGAAACGGAATAAGCCGTCCTAACAACGATCAATCGTGCGGACCCAAAACTTCTCATGATGCTGTATGCACCGTACGCCGCTCGTAAAACCGCGTCTCAGAGGATATCTTTGTCGGGCCATGCGGCATTGCTGCGTGATGTGGGTTATGTAGGGCACAAAAACTTGTCAGCCGACAGCATTTTCATCCAGGTTTTCAAGGAGTTATGTCTGGTGCAGCTGGAGGGAGAAACTTCCAACTCACTCTTCGACACGTTGGCGGATTGGAACAGCTATTTAAAGGCCGAAAACGTTGAGCTTCCGAAGTTGCAAGACCAGCCCCGGCTGCCTACCCGTAGAGGGCCAAGGCTATGATGTCGGCAACCAAATCCGAAAAAGACGTTCCCTTGGCTCGAGCATTTGATCAAGCCAATCAGAAGCCAAAACAGCAAAAGAAATCGTCGCCTCGCATTACAATGCGCCTGACTGACAATGAGCTTGAGCGTTTGAAGAAAGCTTCGGCTGGAACTTCAATAAGCGCATACGTTCGTAAAATGTTATTTGGGAAGGATGTGTCGCTGCGCAAAACCCGCTCTCGCGTCACAGTCGAGGATGAAATAGTCCTTGCGCAAGTTCTAGGCAAACTCGGCGAAAGCCGTATGGCCAACAACCTCAATCAATTAGCCCATCAAGCCAACTGTGGCTCGCTACTTATCGATGAATCTACTGAGGAAGAAATCAAATTGGCGTGCGCCCAGATAGCCTGGATGCGTGTGAAATTGATCGAAGCGCTTGGGATTAAGAACTCGGATCAGCAATGATCTTAAAAGGAAATCAAAGAGCTGGAGGCGGCCAGTTGGCCACCCACTTATTGAACATCCGGGACAACGATCATGTTGAAGTCCACGACGTTCGTGGTTTCATTTCAGACACTCTCAATGGTGCGTTCAACGAAGCATACGCTTTGAGCCGAGGCACAAGATGCAAGCAATATCTATTCTCGTTAAGCATGAGCCCTCCCGAAAAAGAGAAAGTGCCGATAGAAGTCTTCGAAAAAGCCATTGCGGAGATTGAGGCAAAACTTGGTTTGATGGGGCAACCGCGTGCACTGGTGTTTCATGAAAAAGAAGGTCGACGACACGCTCATTGTGTCTGGTCACGGATCAATATTGACCAGATGAAGGCGATCAATCTGCCCCATTATAAATTGAAGCTGCAGGATATCTCTCGCCAGCTTTATCTAGAGCATGGCTGGCAGATACCGCGTGGACTCATGAATTCCCAAGAGCGCAATCCGCTAAATTTTTCTCTTGATGAATGGCAGCAAGCTAAGCGAGCCAAGGCAGACCCGCGCGCAATTAAAGAGATGTTCAAAAAATGTTGGGCGGCTTCGGACTCCGCCCTCGCTTTTGCCAATGCGCTTAAAGAGCGCGGCTATTACCTCGCCAAAGGTGATCGTCGAGGTCATGTTGCACTGGATTGGCGCGGCGAGGTGTACGCCTTGTCGCGGTGGCTTGATCTGAGATCAAAAGAAGTAAGTTCCAGACTGGGCGCCCCAAACAAGATGACTTCGATCGATGAGACCAAGTCCAGGATTGCTTCACTTATGAGCGAGAAGCTCCAAGCCTTCATCACTGAGGCCGAAACTCAGCACCAAAGGCGGCAAAAGGTACTCGACCAAGGGCGTGTGCAAATGATCGAAAAACATCGGGCGGCGCGGGAAGCACTGAGAAAGGTTCAAGTTGCAGTAAGCATCGAGGAAACCAAAAATCGTGTCCAAAAGCTACCGACCGGCCTTAAGGCTTTGTGGTTTAGAGTGACGAGAAAATACGCTCAGATCGTTCAGGAAAATGAAATTGCTCAGCAACATTGTGATATGCGGGACCGTACTGAACGGCAACGTTTAATTGAAAGCCAGTTACGTGAACGCCGTTCTCTCCAGCATGAAATCTTGCAGTTACGGCATCGTCATGAGGTTACGATTAAATCCTTGGGCTTCAAAAATATCGAGAATGGTGATTTACAAAAGCATAATAAGACGCACGACAAGCGACGGATGAGAAATAATATTTTGTAAGTCATAATCTATTGTGGACCCAAAGCTCATTGAGCGGACAACAAATTAAGAAAATCCCGAGAATGTGCGCCTCACTGTCGGTTGGTCTCGGTCAGTTCGAAGTTGAAAATCATCTCGATGAAGCAGACCTTGAAACGGGGAATCTTCAATATTCGACTGAGCAAGTGAAAACCCTGCAGCATCTAACCAATGTATGACGTTGTCATAGGCAACAGGTATGACAGCATACTGGCCTCGGGCACCGGCTGTGTCATCGAGTTCGACATTAATTGATCTTCTTCGAATTCTGTCATCCGGACCTTCAATTCTCGACCTGCGCCACTCGAGGAACAACTGCGGATCAATTCGATCTTCTGCTTCTATCGCAGTCTCTTTTTCATCCAACCATTTAATAAATTCTTGCTTCAGATGTACGCCTTCGTTTCGAGTTCCAACCAAACCTTCTGCCAGTGAAAATGCAACAAAAGGCTCTAGTGTTCCCCAGCGGAGAAGCTCGCGCGCCCAAAAACCGAACCATGGTAGACCCGTCGTTTCACGCCAAGCGTCCAGAGACGGTATAACTAATGCACCATCCACACCGTCAGACCATGCCCTTGCCACAACTGCTCCCAATCCTACACCAAGACGGAAATCAAGGTTGTCACTCACGAAGCGCTGCCAAACGCGCAGGTCTTTGGCGTCGGGTGCGTCGAACTCAAGCGCACTCATCCACCATCCCAAAACACCTTGCCAGTTTGCAAGGATCGCTTGATCTGTATCTGTTGAACGCACCCTAAAGCCAAAACCTCGGTCGTCGGAGAGAAGTTCTCCGAGTTCGGTGAAAACTGAAAGACGCGTGGCTTCGTCAGCGTCGCCATAGTTCGCTGCGTCTCTCAAAATCTCCAACATTGCTGGTACAATCGCTTCGAACCGCCTCCCAACATATGGAGTAAAGCCGTACTGGTAGAGGCGGCTGCGCTCATCTCGATCGGGGTAGATATCTCTCAGCACGGCCTGCCCACGGCTTATGAAGGCAGCTTCCATCCATTCTTCCTGCGCGGCTGCGTAGACGGTAAAGGTCTTGTTCCAAACAGCGGCCAAGGCTTCTTCGGCTGCCCCCCCTTCTAGCCCAGCATCGTCAAAACGTTGTAACTCTTCCAACGCGCTTAGTAGTACGCCGTCCAACTCGTCCACACTATCTGCAAGACGAGCCATCTCATCTTCAGAGGCACGACCGGCTTTGTCGCTGATATCAGGTGGAACAACTGCTTCTAGCCACCCGAGAAACTCTTCCCCATCGACATCGAGCAGCTCTTTAGCTCGTTGAGCGATTCCATTCAGTAACAACGCCAAAGGGCTGTCGATATCAAACCTCTCAAGCTCTTCGGCCAACAACGATTGCCTCAGAGTTCTCCAATGCTCTTGCATCGTTGCTATCTGTCGCCTCTGCGTTCGTAAATTGCCTTGGGCTGTTGTCGACGGACGAGTGGGAATGGGTACTAGAGTAATACCTTCAAGGCCTTTCCCTGCACCAGGGCGACCAGCGCGCCCTGCGAGATTGCGAAATTCAGCGGTAGACATCCGATTTTCTATTTGCTGTTCTTCGACGGCATTAAATGACCTCCGCATGAGGGAGGGAACAAATATGATGTCAAAGGGGAGGTTTACACCCTCGGTCAGCGTTGCTGTGGCAATGGTTACTGGGCAAATTCCCCGATCAATGAGATCAACCATCATCCGTCTTATACGCTGAGGCATCTGTCCGTGATTGGAAGCAATTCCATGATCGAGTAACGCGACTTCATATGAATTTTCCCCGCAATAATCCACACAGGCGGCGCGAGCATCATCGAACCGACGCAATTCGCCTTCGTCTGCTGGCGGTTCAAAAACCGGTGCATTGCTCCAAGTTTGTAGTGATAGCGCGTCCTTGTACCACCCCATCGTTTTTTCTGGTTGCTGCGCAATTGAAATTAGTATCCTGCGACCGCTGGACGCTAGATGCAGAGCGGTCCAAAGGACGTCAAGTTGATTGAAGCGGTAGATGCTGTTCCGCATAACTGCGGGAAGTTGTGGCATAGGTGGTGTACGAAGATTAATATAAACAGGTTCGTCTCGTCCACGGACGAACAGTGGCTTCCCGTTCAATATCTCCAAAAGCATTTGACCAGCTCTGTCTGGAGCAGTTTCAAGGGAGCCAATAAGTTGCCGCGTGCTTCGGTAATTCGAACCTACGGGTTCTGCGTCGTCGCGCCCTTGTATCCACCTAGCAACTGGTGATGCTGCGCCACCTGCAACGGCAGTTAGTGCTATGCGAACAATGTCAGGTACTTGAGATAAGAGTCTTGAAACAAAGGCTTCAAGGCGAAGGGAACGAGAAGAATGTTCTGCAAAATCATCTTGCGTGCGCTCGTTATTTTCGGGGACAACTTGATGGGCTTCGTCAACAATCAGCAACTTTATCCGACGTAATAGAAGTGGACCGAGATAACGCATCAGCGCGTCAGCTTTTTCGACCGTTGCAATCAACACAGTGGGCTCTTCGGCGTCCAACCAATAGTCGGTCACGCCCCAATCAGTCCCACCATACAAACCTGTCACGATCACATCATTCGCAAGTTCGCTCGAAAGCTTGGCTTCAACTTCGCCGGCTAAGGCTCGCGAAGGCACAAGGTACAGAGCAAGGGGGCCGTCGTCGTCACCCTTTAGTAATAGCTCTTTGACGAGCGCAAGGTTGGCAACGAGCGTTTTTCCAGAGCCAGTTGGCGTGCATAAGGCAAAAGAATCGTCTTCTAATAGACGTGCTAAGCCCTGACGTTGTGACGTCCATAGAATGCCGCGCCCTCGGCTAAATTGACCCCGAGCAAATCGCTCAAGTCGGTCAGCTCGCTCTGGCTTCAGCGCGCTCAGTTGCCTAATTGGTACGTAGATACTTGCCTCACCATAGTCGATCGCAACTTGATGCAGCAGCGTTATGAGCAAAGACACTTCATCCGAGAATATTCGCGTCGCCAAATCATCAAGCGCGGCCAGTTTTCTTTTAGCCAATTCAAAACGGTTCGTTTCCCCGCGCCTGATTGTATCGGAAATAAGACCCAGAGCGCGCACAAGTTCGATAGTTACCAACCAGCCGACTTTGTCTTCGCCATCTTCTTCTAATATTTGGCGCTGCGCATCTCTATTGGTGAACTGTGGGTTGTCGCGCCAAAAAATCGAAATAGATCGGATCACTCCATCAAAGTCTGCACGAAGAAAGTCAGCGTAAAGCTTTTCACCTCGACTTTTTGCCTCGGCTTGCACTAATAGCGTGGCAGCCATGGCAGGGCTACCGCCAAGTTGGTACGCCGCAGCCGCAAGTAGCTCTAAGGAAATGGAAGTTTCGATTTCGTCCTTGGCGCGGGACAACCACTCCAGAAGTTCAGCACTACGCCGGTAGCACAGTCTTGCTTCGGGCGAGCTACGGCCATCCATTGATTGCAATATGGACGCAGCATTAAGAAGCCGCCTTGCATCATCATATTGTTCACGGGAAGCTGCTGCGCTCCACTGAATTGTTGGCACGTTCCAACCCGTTTGAAGACCTCTTACAAAGGCTCTAGCTTGGTTCGCCGTCAATTCATTTTCCGACGCAATTTGGCGGCGCAACTCACTGACAATCTCGCGACGTTCTGGATCAAGCTCAGGCATTTTCACCTTCTTTCCAGAGGTTTGCATAGATTGCGTCGATCAAATCCTCGCCCCCAGTTAAGATGACCTCCATGATCTGGAGGTCATTCCCAGCGGTATATTCCGGCGGAGGACTTTTGATGGGAAGGAGACACGCGCGTTTCTCACGTTCCTTTCCGCCGTTACCGATAACCACCACGAGATCCGTCTTTGGAATAGGTTCAGGATTCTTCGCGACGAGAGCCCTTTGGAGAGACAGGATGGTGGCGTCATAGCCATCTGGGTCGTGTTCTTGAAGAAGTCGTTGAAGTTGCCTTGCGCCACTTGGTATTGTCGGTTCGCTGTTCACGTAGTACCAGACACCTTTTCCAGATCGCTTGCGATTTGCTTTGCTTTTTTCCTTGCTTTTATCCTTTGCCACCCAGTCTCCGAGCATAAGCGTATCTACAACGCCCTGTGTAAGCGTTTTTCTCCATTTAGCCTCGCCAGAAATAATACGAACAACTCTGCGCTCATCATCCAAGGCCAACCCAATAAAATCAGATCCCAACCGTCCAATCGTTTGGCGTTTTTTCTCAGGGTCGCGAACCAAACTGAAAAGGTATTGGAATACGTCTTCATGGTGCCGAAAGAGAAAGATTGGCACGCACCATGTGTGCCCTCCCACATATTTGTAAGTTTCAGATAAGAGGCCAGCCATAACTTCGCCAAATAATCCTCGTCGCGTAGTGCTGGGCAAAGAACCCGGATAAACGACAACAGGTTCGTCTCCGGCAGCGTCAGGATGAAGGTCAATACCGATGTTGGCGTGAAAAATATTGCGTGCGTCTAGATGGGCAGACTCGAAATACTCCTTTAAAATATCAGCAAGCGAACCATCATCCTCATTCAACTGCTCAAGTAGAGTATGTCCGAAGCCACCATTTACATCAGGGTAATCAGTGAACCTTTTTTTAAATTCGTCTTTGGGAGGTGGGCATATATGCATTCAATTAAATTCTCTCAATACGACTGTCGTAGCTGCTATGACGCGACTGTTGCTCAAAAAAATTGAAGAGCGAATTTGTCTTTATTTCCAAATCACCCTCGGTGTAAGACGTTACTGGAAGGCCTGTGCTATCATCATAAAGATAATCGTAGATTGACTGGCGGAAGCGATCGCGTGTGGAAGCTTTACTGAATAAGTCCTGCACCTCTCGCATCTGCTTATCTAGTTGCTGTAAAAGTGACACCGCGACCGATTTAATTTTTGCAATTTCCGGTTTTGATAAGTCGGATTTTAGCAACATATCATAGACCGCGAGTTGCTCTTCTGTGTCCAGGCCTTCTTTGACGTGTCGCTTCTCTTCTTCTGACATTTCGGCGGTCATGCGCATAAGTGCCTCGAAGGTCGCTTCAATCGTGTTCTTATCTTTTTCCTTATTGTAGTCGCGGACGATTTCATCGAAGCGCTCTTGGAAATCAGTTCGAAGGGGATTCTGTTCCAACATCTTGCGGAGGCGGTTTTCAATCACCGTCTTCATATCCTGAACGTCTGTGTGCTTTTGCTCGCTTTTGGCGAACTCTCTGCGCAGCAGATCGAAATTGATTTTCGAGATATCGAAAATCTTGTCGTCAGAGTCAGGGTCTTCCTTCACATTGACGGCTTCGCTGACAATTGCGTTCAGCTTTTGAATGATCTCAGACGTGTCGGCGTTGTCACGATCATCTTCGAGGGTCTTGTAGAGGAAACCAATAGCCTCACAGTCACCGCGATAGTTTTGAACGCCGTCAAATGTCAGACAGGCCTTATATTTTCGAAATACTGATCGCGCGGAAATTTCAAACTTCTTACGGCTTTCGTCATCAACATTGACCGCTTCCTTCGCATCAACTAGCGCCTTGTTTTTGGCGAATCCGGTAGCCGTTTTCAGCGTCTCGAGTTCGAAACCATTGTCCTTCAATTGCAGGCGGACAAATTCGACTGCTTCCGACAATTCTTCAAGAAGCTCTTCTTCGGGGTGAAGTGGATCAGTCTCTGGTCCATCTTCGCCATCAAGCCCACCTTCTCCTGTGTGGCCAGCAAAAGTAGCCAACGCTTTGCGAAGGTTTTTGAGAATGCCGCAATAATCAACGATCAATCCGTTGTTCTTACCTTCCTTGACTCTGTTGGCACGTGCAATTGCTTGCATCAGTGTGTGCGCTTGCAGCGGCTTGTCGAGATAGAGTGTTGATAGCGATGGCACATCAAAGCCTGTCAACCACATGGCGCAGACGATGACGATGCGGAATGGGTGATCATCTCGCTTGAAAGCACTGTCGACATCCAGGCGCTTACCATCCTCCAGCAAGAACCCATCTCTCATCAGCTTACGATGGGGGCCGATGTCCAAGCCCCATTTGCGGAACTTGTCTACTTCACCTTGCTCGTCGCTGATGACGACTGCAATTTCTGTTTCCTTCATCCAGGCGATCTGGCGTTGCCGCAATGCCAGATCTTGATCATCTCGTGCATTTTTGAGTTCGACCTCAAGCTCCACAATTCGCGCCGCCCAAGTCTCCTTGATGTAGTTGTGCATTCGTACGGCGGTGATCTTGTCGATCGCCACGAACATCGCCTTGCCGGTTTCCCAGTTCGTTGAATAGTGTTTCGAAAAATCCTGGGCGATATGTTTGAGCCGCTTTTTGGCGGTGACAACATGATACTCCCGCTTCAGCTCGTTCTCGAGTTTGGCGGCAACATCGGCGTCGCTGATTTCTGCCTCCGCAATGGCTGCGGCAAGCTTTTCGTTCAAACCTTCGGCAGAAATGCCAAGCTTATCGCCGCGCGCATCATAATAGAGTGGCAAGGTCGCGTTATCTTCGATCGCGCGTTGAAAGTCATAGGTGGATATGTAACCGCCAAATACCCGCTGGGTAATTTCATCACTGGTGAAAAGCGGCGTTCCTGTGAAGCCAATGTAACTGGCATTCGGCAAGGCATCGCGCATGTTCATTGCCAGTGTGCCGTATTGCGTGCGGTGCGCTTCGTCGGTCATCACAATGATATTGTCGCGGGTCGAATATGCCTGATCTTCTTCAATCTCCTGATTGAATTTCTGAACGAGAGAAAACACGAAAGCCTTTTGCTCGCTGAGCAATTGCTTCAGCACTGCACCGCTTTCGGCACGGCAGGGGTCTTTCTCATTGTTGACGAGGCCAACGCCGGCAAAAGTCTTGTAGATTTGGTTATCGAGATCGTTGCGATCTGTCAGCACAAGAAAAGTAAAATCACCGCCCAGCTTGCGGCGTACCTTTTGGGCGAACAGCGCCATGGAATAGGATTTACCCGAACCCTGTGTATGCCAGAAAACGCCAAGTTTTCCATCGCGCTTTTTGCGATCAATCACGGACTGCATAGCGCGGTTCACGCCCAGATATTGGTGGTTTCGGGCAACAATTTTGATCAGCTTGCCAGTGCTATCATCGAACAGGATAAAATTCTCAAACAAGTCGAGAAAATTGGCTCTGTTGCATATCCCCTTGATAAGGGTTTCCATCTGAACGACGCCTTTTTCCCCTTCAGCCAGACGCTTCCAATCACTGAAATGTTCGTACTTGGCAGAAATCGAGCCGACCTTTGCCTCAATCCCATTTCCCAACACTACAAAAGCGTTAAAATAAAAGAGCTGCGGGATCGTATCCATATAGTCGCGGAAATTGTCGTCATAGGCACGGCGCAGTGATTTGTCGGGGCGCTTCAACTCCACAAACATCAGAGGCAGGCCGTTGACGAAGCCGATGATGTCAGGACGACGGCGGTGGCCATTTGGCCCACTCACCCACATCTCGCGAACACACAGGAAATGATTGTTATCGGGGTTGTCGTAGTCGAAAATTCTCAGGCGGCTTTTCTTGATCTCACCATTTTTTTTGTAGCTCGCTAGAACGCCATCGCGGACCAGGTCATATTTCTCGCGGTTGGTTTGAACAGCAGATTGAAAACCGACCGTGTCGGTGATCTGCCGCAAAGCGCTTACATAGGCTTCATTCGGCAGGCCAGGGTTCAGCCGCATTAGTGCTTCACCCAAATGGCGGGTCAAAACAACTTCACGATCAGATTTGCGGCCAAGCGTGCCTTCAGACCCAAAGGTTTCGGTGTTGAATGCGAAGACGTTGTCCCAACCCAGTTCGTACTGCAAATAGGAAGCGAGCGTGTTTTGGGCCAACTGATCTTCTGTGTAATCATTCATGCGCTATACCTCCAACCTTCCGTCCATAAGACGGGGAAGAAGTAGGGCGCGGGCCCTAGAAAGTTCGAGATTTTGACGGGCAAGCTTTTCAATCAGATCAAACTGAGGTTTGACGATTTCGTGAAAGCTCAACACTAAGTCATCCCCTGGCATCAGGATGGGAACGCTTTCAAATTTGGTTTTGTTGACATTAGCCATTGTTGCGCCACCACCCATAGCTTCAAGACGCGGCTTAATGACCTTCAGCGCAAAATATGCAAAAAATTGCCAATGGGGATGCTTCGGAACAACTGCGTTGATCTGTTGGTTGGTTTGCGCTGGGCTAGCGTTCATCGCCACAGTTCCAACCGTGCCGATGCATGAAACAAGAATTGATCCTATCGGTAACGTCTTGTTTTTTTGTGTATTAGCTCCCTGCTCGGATAGCGACTCTTCTGTCCTAATTACAAATACATTACCGTGCATATCTGGTGTTTTGATAAATGGAAGATCATCTCCAAAATTGGCATCGACTTTTTTCGATGGTGTCTTGCCAGTTACTGTTAAACCCAAATCGCAGACTTTGCCGTGCTTCCAACCTTCTGGAGCAAGGTCCACGATTTTTACGTGCTCGTAGCCGGGGAAGCGAAAATGGACGAACCACTCGCGATATAAAAGCCAGGCCGCTTCCTCCAACAAGCCAATGCGCCGTTGGTTGTTTTCCATCAGGTCGTCATAAGCGGAGAGGATTGAAGCAATGCGCTTTTGGATTGGGAGGTCTGGAATGTCTACAGCAAAGTCTGGGACTTTCGTCAGCGGAATCCGATCAACCGTAGCCCCGCTTATGACACTTGCCTCGGCTTCTCTTCTCCATGCTGAGGAGAGGCAGTAATAATGAAGAAATCTAGGAAATACTTTGTCCACGTCAGGACGCATCAGTGCCATGCGCCGACCGAGACATCCATTGAATCCCTCGGGAATAATAGCATAACGATGGAGGGTCGCTTCGTAGGTGAATACGATGTCATTCTTCTGAGGCGTAACTCGTTTTGTCCACTTCGGGAAATCATCATCCGCTACATGCCGAATATCTGAAAAATCTAACCTACCTTCTGGCGTAACATTTTTAATACCCAGAAAAATTGGGCCCTCGCTCGCGTCTTTTGGCGTTGCATGGGGGCCATCATAGAATCCGGTTATGAATTCACTAATCGTCGTCATAAAATAATTTCTCTAAAATTCTTACGAATGGTTTCTGCCAACTCAGCAGCCTCCCCGTTTAGGCCATCGATTTCAATGTGAATGTCACGTAAGGCTTCTTCAAAGTCGAAATTCTCGTCTTCTTCTTCTCGCGCAACGCCCACATAGCGACCTGGGGTGAGACTCCAGTCGTGTGCCTTCAGCTCCGCACGATTAACCAGTTTGACCAGCCCCTCGATATTGCGAAGCTCGGCATTAGGAAAACGTGTTTGCAGCCATTCGGCTTGCGTGTGGAAATAGCGAGCTTGTTTGAGATGTTCGGTTACTTCGTGCCGCGCTGTGTCCAGTTCATTTAGGCGCTTTTTGCCCTCGGCTGGCTTAGTGCCTTTGGCCACATCTGCTTCATGCACGCGGGTCGCTAGTTTAAAGAGATGGTCGATGGTTTTGACCAAAGCCTTGGCTTGGTCTGCGATCGGTTCAAATGCGGTGCTGGAGGCCTTCAATCCCTCATTATCGCGCTTGGCTTTTTCCCAGTGATGGGTGAAGGTCTCTTTTGTAGACGCGTTGAGTGCTTCAATGTCTGCGACAATAGTTGTCGCTAACGCCTGAAGTTCATCGTCCTTATGTGCGTTGGTTACGGCCTTCAAAGAGGCTTCAAATCCTTTGAAATCACAGTTCTGAATTTGGGTGAAGGCCGTTTCCAGATAGTCCTGCACCAGCGCCAGGAATCGATCTGTTTGTCCGCGATAGAGCCAGACGATGCTGGACATGTTTTGCTGCTGCTCGGGCGTGAAGTCGAAAATCTTGCGCGTCACCTTACGGTAGATGTTGCGCGCGTCGATCATCAGCACCTTGTCTTTTAGGTGCTCGGGCTTGCCCTTGTCGAAGAACCAAAGTTCACAGGGAACCGAGCGCGTGTAAAAGAAATTACCGCGAATGGCGATCATCAGATCAACGTCGCCGGTCTTGATCATCGCCTCACGTACTTTGGCTTCCCCGCCACCGGATGACGATGCTTGCGATGACATCACGACGCCCGCGCGTCCGGTATCCGACAGATAGGAATGGAAAAATGACATCCAGACATAGTTGCCGTTGGAGACCTTGCCTTTGTTGTTCACGCCGGGAAGGCCAAACTCCAAACGCGGATCGTTTTTGATTTTTTCGGCGTCAATTTCATCGACGTTGAACGGCGGATTGGCCATCACAAAATCGGCTTTACCCACCAGATCGTGCGGGTCTTCGTAGTAGGAAATTGCTTTACTGATATCGCCTTCCAGTCCGTGAACTGCGAGGTTCATTTTAGCAAGGCGGATCGTAGTCGGGTTTTTCTCCATCCCGTAGAAAGTGACGCGATCACTCGGATTGGCTTTCATCTTTTCGATGAAATGAGCGGACTGCACGAACATCCCACCTGAACCACAAGCGGGATCGATGATCTTGCCGTGATCGGGTTCGATCACATTAACGATCGTTTGGACGATGGAAATCGGCGTGAAAAATTCGCCGCCATCGTGGGCTTTCTGATCGGCAAACTGCGTCAGAAAATATTCGTAAATGCGCCCGAACACATCGCCGTCTGCTTTTTGCAGCGCTGGATCGTTGAAGGTGCGCAAGAGCTGGCCAAGATCATCATCGCCAAGTTCCTGATATTCAGATTTTGGTAATGCGCCGTCGAGGGATTCATAGTCCGCTTCGATGCTTTCCATTGCGGCGAGGATAGCGCCTGCACGATCCCCGCCGTCAGGAATTGCGACCAAATGATCAAACTGGGCTTCGGGTCGTAGGAAGATTGAACCGCGCTGGGAGAAGTCCTCTTTTGTCAGCGCGCGCTTTACGCCGCCACGTGAGGGGAGTGTTTCTTCGATGTCCGCTTTGACACGCAAAAAGCGGCTATAGGCGTGGCGCAGAAAGATGAGCCCCATGACAGGAAGGAAATACTCATTGCTGGCAAAATTTGAGTTTGCACGAAGGTGATCAGCGACTGACCATAGGCGTTTTTCTATTTGACCGACGTGTTCCATATTTCACTTTCTTTTTCCTATTAGATATCGCAAATGCAAACGATCATGCGCCATCTAATTGCGATATCTATTGATGCCACACGTTGAAGCTGCATCAAAGGAATTTATGCTTTGGCGCAAAGGCTTAGCAATTTTCCTGATGAGCTTTACCTTGAAGATGATTCTCAGCCCTTTACGATATCCAAGTGAATGCGGGAATTCATCGTCAGCCAGCAGTTTTCCCTAATTCATGGGGTTTTCAGGGGAGCAGGAACGCTCCCTTGAATGGTGGTGCAGCGGCCAAACGATTGCGAGTGGGCTTCAAGGGGCGCGAAAGCCCCTGATCATCCTGAAAGGATCAATGGGTGCAGGGAGAGTGAAATCTCACCTGCGAGTGGGTTAGCCGGCGATACGGATTGATGGTGTGATGGGCTCAATGCCCAGGTCACGCCATGCGCCAGAGGGATGCAACGGGAGAGCGCCAGCGTCTCCCTTGCCAAGGGGGTGTTGTCTGACAACACACATCTTGCGGAGCGCGATAAATCGCTCTCTTTCGGTAAAAAGTTTTAGCCGCGCCGGTTAGGTGAACCAGTGCATTGAACCTTTGAGAATAGAACGGAACCTTGCCCCAAGGCGCATTCGAGTTTTCATAAAGTAAACAGATCGCCTTGCTGCTCGGGGAGTTCATTCAAAAGGGCAAGATGGGCGAAACCATTGACGATGTGATTATGTTTAAGGCTGATCGCCACATGCACATCATCGCAGGAAACTAGGCGCGCGGTTCGATCCTGCTCAAGGGTATGGTTCATTAGCTCAAATGCGCATTGGCGATAGCGCGCAATGTCGCGGCGCAAACCTGCTATAACCTCATGGCGGATTTTGCGAAGAGCCTCGGAGCGTTTCGGCTCCTGCCTCGCTGCCGTCGCAAGGATGTCGTCTTTCAAATAGCCTCGATAGGTCGCCGCATTCACCTGAGCGCGAATTTCTTTTGGGTAGAGCACGCGACCGCCCAAGAGATAGTACCAAGGATGGCCTGATCCATATCCGCAACACTGGGCTTTTTGGGTCTGCGTTGCAGCGCGGCTTGTTTTGGTTTGAATTGTCATATTCTCGCCCTCCTCAACCGCACCGATAGGCGAAACTGTCACCGCCGACGGTCGTCATGGCGTAATCGACGGCGAGATCGCGGGCGATGGCTTCGAGTGAAATGTAATTGACGAGATTTTGCGGCACGTCGCCGAAAAGGCCTTCGTCGAGAAATTGCTCGGCGAGTTCTTCCAGCGTGTCGACCTCGTAAATGTCGAGGTCTATTTGGTCGACATTGTCGCTGGCTGGATCGAGGTCATAACCACATTCACCCTTGGCGATGATGAAGCGGATTTTCTGGTCATCACTCCAATCATCCACGGCATCAAAAAAGCTTTCAATGTTTGATTGGTACAGACCAAGCGCCTTCGCGAATTCACAGTCGATCTGTTCGCCGTCGATGAATTGAATTTCAAATTCTTCGACGGGATCGCCATAGGAATTTTTGCAGGCATCGGCCTTGCGTCCGTATTCGTCGGCGCTTTCAAAATAAAATCCGGTGGCGGAAATGTCGTAGGGTTGGGCAAAAAGTTGGGTCATGGTTTTCTCGCTATTTTCAAAGGTTCAATTCAAGCGAGGCCTTCAAATAGACCCCGCGCATGAACCTCTGCCCAGCGGCGAGCGTCCAACCTTCATCGAATGAAAAAGCCGACTGTGATCTACGATTGCAGGCGACCACCATTGGACGCTGGTGCCGAAAGCAAAACACCCCAAAGCCTCACCGGCTTAGTGAAACGGGGCGGCGTGGTCCGACAACACGGGAGTGAAGGCTTGCCTTCGCGAATGGAGCGGGCCGGAGGACTGAGGCTATTGGATCAGGTGTTTTGTGTCGGTGTAAGCTGGAATGAAAGGTTCCAAGCGCGTGATACACGCGCGAACAAAAATGTCGGCCTTTGGCCGTCTCAATGGTTTTCTGTCAGGGATTGTCACCCTTATGGGCCAAAACCGATCATGTCGGGTTTGGTTGAGCTTTGCGAAATAAAGCCCGCCCGGACAGCCGCACAAATATATCGCTATCGCCTACTGACTTGATTCAGCGCTATGGGTGTTTCTCACAAGCAATCACTTTGAATCATTCCGAGATCGCAGTGACATTCGATATCAATCAAATTTCCGATGCTGGCATTCGGCAGGAGTTCGTTATTCTGACCAAGCGATCGCAGGCTATTTTCAAAGATGTTTCATCGAGCCTGGGGCATGGCAAATTGCCGATAGCGCTGAGCTTCATCAATGATGGGTCTTTCAATGCCTATGCCGGAAAAGACCAGTCGAATTACAAAATAGAGATCAACGCTGCCGTTCCGCTCCTGTCGCTAATGTTTTTCACAAGGCTCTTTTCCGACCCTGCGTATTTTGGGCATATCCAATCTGACGGTGCACTTGTCACCGACTTTGTGACACCCGCCATTATCGACATAAGAGATTTTGAGAAGCGCACAGATTGGGCAGTCCAGCTCAATGCTTCTCGATCATTCGCTGCTGGCACAATGGCCGATATTTGCTCAACCTTCACGGTTTGCCACGAACTCGGCCACATTATCGCAGGGCACGTCGATGCGGTGCGCGAAATTGAAGGGCGCGATGGGATCAGGGAACTTGTTTCCATTGCAAAAGCCGCGAACGAACGGACTGAATGTTCTCAGGCTTGGGAGTGCGATGCTGACGCAATTTCGGCCACTCTCATGGTGAATTTTGTCGAAGAACTCTCCCGCAACGCGCGCACCAATCCAAAAGCAGGAGCAATGTTTGCTGGACGCGAAAATCACCTTACAGAAGAGGTGCTGGCATCTGTTTGCAGCGCGCTCTTTGCTTTTTTCGCCTATGTCGATGGCGTGAAAAAACAGATCAACGTTGCAAGCTCGCATCCCCATCCAGCGGTTCGCGCATTTTATTTCAAAGACATGATTTGCCAGGCAATGGAACAACGAGCGCCATTCGATTTCGAGGCCTTTTCCGAGATCGTTGACCGTCAAATTGACGAAGCGCTGACCGTCTTGGAGAAAATGGAATTGTTCGACCCGAACGCATTCTCAGATGAGTTTTTGGATCAGATGGATTCCGAACGCGCGCGCATGATTTCGATCCAACAAAAATATCGCGCCGTCGCGCTGCCTTGGTCTTGGATTTCTTGGGGCTAGTCGCGGCCTCTAGTTTGCCCCGATCATTATCGTGACAACTGAGATACGCCGCTTGGAACTTTCCTGCCTCATATAGTGCTCTGCAATGCGCGATAGGATCGAACCGTCCAGTGCAATGGAGTCGGCCTCATATCGTTTGAGATCGGTCGGAAACGGATCGGCTGTTTGTATTTGGATGAATCGGTGGACACCGACTTCGGCTGGTTCGGACATGAATTGGGGTAGCCCCGATTCTTCGAAAGACGGAACCGCAATCGAGTTTGTCTCGCGCCGAAGTTCACTTGGAACCAGTCCCCAACTCTGCCCGATATTCTGAAGCACGATCAGAAAGGCAAGGTTGGGCTGTGCTTCGATCTCAAGGCGAAACAATTCGCCAATAGAAATTTTGAAGTCCGGCTGCGGCCTTTTCTTTTCAACTTGAACCAATGCGTTGTCGATGTCGTTGCGCCTGAACAGGCGAGCTATTGGCACAACAGCTTCTGCGGCGATGATCTTGTTCAGTGAAACGAGGCCTGTTGCTGAAAGTGCCTCCTCAAATTGTGCAAGCGGCGCAAAGAGCAATTCCGTTGCCTCATCGTCAGAAAGTTTTTCGGGAAACTGTGCGGCGAGCGCCTCGGTCAATCGGCCAAGATGTTTCTTGGGAAGCGTGTTGCCTGGTCGCCCCAAATCGCCATGCCCCCACCATTGGACAGTCTTTGCGCCAACGCCGAATTCCTTCGCCAACTGGTCCCAGTTTGAATAGCCCCCTTTGTCTATGAGCAATCGCAGCTTTCGCCCCAGAGCAACTATTTCAATGCCTGACACCACTCACTCCGTTTCCCAGACATGATCTGGTTTTTGTCGTGGGAACCAAAAAACAATTTGTGGAACCAGAGGAAGGCAACTTCAAAGGAGTAGTCAACCATGTCTTCCACAAATAGAGCTCCGTCAGAATGGAAGCCCAAGCGGCAACGCCTCGCATTCGAAAATGTGCTGCTCATTGTTCTTTGCATCGGCACTGGCTTTATGGCCTTTCTGGCCATGTTGGGATTGATCCCTGAAACTGGCTTTTCAGCCTATGCCAAATCAGCGGTTATCGCCATCATTGCCGCTGTCGTCTCTTACGCCATCAATCGGTTTGCGATTGAAAAAGGTGCGCCCCTTGCCGCGACTGGGTACGTATTAGCGGCTGTCATAAGCGTTGTTTCGATTCTTTTTGTCGGCGCTGGGCTTTTCGCGTCAACCTACGCAGGTATGACGATCGACTCCGTGAACGAGTTGCAACTTCAGCATCACGGTCAGGCACTTTCACGCCATATCAGTGCTCAAAACGCCAAGTTCACGCAAGCAACCCGCACGCTGCCTGTCATTCAATCGATCAGCGCTGATCTCAATCAGAAAGTTGCCTGTGAACTTGCGACTTCATGCATTTCCGGTCGGGGTGATGGCGGTCGTGGTTCCGTCACACGTGCAATGGAAGCTCTGGCAGGCCGTGCTGATACGATCGCAGCTCAACTTTTTGCGGGCGAGAGCAAACGTCAGAAACTGGTTGGGAGATTGAATGATCAGCTTGCCGCTTATCAGACCGTCCTTGGCAATTCGGAGTGGTCAATTGAGGTACGTCGCCAAAAGCTGACCAGCATTGATGCGGACATCCATCAGACTTTGAGCGAGATTGGCGAAGCTGTCCCAACCTCGTTGCTGTCCGCATACGCTCGCGAATTGCAAATCGGCGTTTCAATTGATGATCGTGCTGAAGCCACGAGCCGCCTCAATTCTATACTGGGTGATCATGGTCGCGCGCTTGCAAGTGTCATTGCATCGATTGACGCAACCGAAATCGAACGTCCTCTCTTTCCGGCACAGGCTGGCGTGTCGTCAACTTTCGGGCAGATCGCTTACTTCATGCCCATCGCGGCTATCACTGCCGTGGTGGAACTGGTGCTTCCTCTGGCGCTGTGGGTCTACACGTTCGTGCAAGCTGTCTGGGACAAAGAACAACGCTCGCCGCGCACGCAACAGGCCGCGCAACCTTCCAAAGATCGTCCGAGCGAAGCGAAAAGCGATCAATCCAAACGTCGCAATCATCCTCGGCACTCAAACCGCAACGCGCAAAAGGCGAATGGGTTTGACCGTCAACGCGCCAGCGAACTGGATGATGGGAGTGCCCACTGATGGATATGAGCAATCTCCCGCTGGCTGGAGGCACGATACTAGGCATCGCGGTCTTCATATTCTTTTCGATGTTTGTTTCGGGGCCTTGGGTCATTGAGCGTCAACTCGAACAAAGCGGCTGGCAGCAAATTTGCCACCGCCAGCTGACGGAGGAAATCACCTCGTCAGCACCCCAGTCCAGCTTCGTGCCTGAAATCAACTGCACCTCGATTTTTGGCATGTTTGGAACGGAAGGGCACGAATATTGCCAGAAATACGGGGACTTCAAAATTCCATTCATGGATCAGCTCCAACAGTTTCAGCGCGAATCTCAGGAATTGGACAGGCGGCGGCAAGAGTTCGCCGTCGAGAATTCAGCTTATCGCTGCGACTGCGCTGTTTCGCTGACGCTGGAAAACCAGCGCATCCCCTTCGCCATCTACGCAGGCTCGGCGCGCCTAGTCACGCCTTCGGCGGTGAAGAACCTTTCGTCCGAACTGCAAACCGCAATGCGCTCGTCGTACTGCGCGGGCAAGAAATCCTAGGAGGACGTCATGATATTGGGATCGTTTCACATTGAACATGACAGCGTGCACACGCACCGTGACTCATACCGAAAGAAGGACATCAGTGTCGTTTCCGTGCGGCGTCCGTTTCTCATTCTAACCGTGATGAACAGCCTTGGCATTGCCAGCTTTTGCGTTGCGTTCGCCGACCTGTTGTACCCGAGCGAGCTTCTGGCACTGATCGGTGTATCGATCGCCACTTTCATTTCAGGCTTGATGATCGGCCAACTCAAATTGCTTTCGCGCGATCTGCGCGGCAGCGAACTTTCAGATGCTATTTGGGGTGACTACCACCACCTCAATCGCGTTCGCCGCGAACTTGTCCGCGCAATGCGCGATGCAAATGACGAGGCGTGAGATGACCCATTATCAAAGCTCGCTCGGCACAATCATCGGCATCAATGCGCGGCTTCTCTACGCTGCACTTATGTCGGCAGTGGCTTGGTATATCTGGCCTGAGTCAATGCGCGGTTATGGCTGGGGATTTATCAGCATCTGCCTTTGGGGCTCATCCATCGCGCTGTTTATCGAGGCCTGCAAATCGGCTGTGAAGCTGTTCGCACGAGATCGCGCGGTTTCGAAATATCTGGCGCAAGGTAACAAGCCAAAAACCGCCGAAATGGCATCGTCGCAGGCGCTCAAGAATGCGGGGATGACCGATGAGTAAGCAAGCAAAAGGTGTCCCAGGTCGAAGGCTTCTCGGCACAGATTTTCAAGGTCGTCCGATTTTCGAACCAAAGCCATCTCATTCGCTGCTTCTGGCGGCTGCAGGTGGTGGCAAGACCACCTGCGGTGCTTTGCCTTGGCTGCAATCGATGATCGCCGACCATGATCGCAGCATCGTGGTTGTGGACTCCAAAGATGGCGAAGGTGCCGCACAATCTGCATCGATGTGCGCTGAACATGGTCGTAAGGTTGCGATCATTGATGACATGACTCGTCTTGGCAAAGACAACCCGCTCAGGATTTCAATCAATCCATTTGGTGGCGTCATTGCATCGCATTTGCGCAACGATGGTGAGTTTGTTTTTGCAGCCGACAGTGCCAATCACGCTCTGATCGAAGAGCCTGCCAATGATGCGCGCAACCAGTATTGGCGCGATGAGCCACGGACGATCAATGAGTACGCGCAAGCGACATTGCTCAATCGAAATCCGCGACTGGCAACTCCAGGCGGTGTTTGGTCTCTGATCGCCAATCCCGATATTCTGAATGCTGCCGCAGCGATTGATGTCGAGGAAGGCGATGAAGCGCTTGCGGCCTTGGCACGGCACGTTCTGGAGATGCAGAAAAACGAAGAGCATTTTCCGCAGCATCGCGGCACTGCTCTCAAAGCACTCAGAATTTTTCGCGCGGGTTCGCCGCTCAATCTGGCAGGCGCGAATGCGGAAATATCGCACCTTGAATTGCTGCAACAGAAATACGTGGTGTTTCTGGTTGGTCCGCAGCGGCATATTGATCGGCTCGGCCCGTATTATGCGCTGCACCTGCAAGCCTTCATGGATGCGATCCTTAGCGGTCAGGCTGGCGCAACCGATCTGATCCTTGACGAATTTACAAACGCACCACTGAAAGAGCTGGTCTCTCGGCTCACTACCATTCGCGGATATGGTGGCAGATGCCACATGATTGCGCAGTCGCGTTCTGAAATTCAGCGCAAATATGGTGAGAAAGAAACGCTGACGATCGAAGAGAATGCAGTGGTCAAGCAGTGGTTTGGCTTTTCCTCTTTTGAGGAAGCGGAACGCGTGTCAAAGGCGATGGGTGAAGTTCAGCACGTCACCCATTCCATGAGTGTGAATTCGGATCGCCAGGACTTTTCGGGGAGTTATCAAACCGGAAAAGAGCGTCTGTTCACTGCCGATGAACTCATGCGCTTGCCGCCCGATGAACAGATCATCCACGTCAAGGATGTCGGCTTCATCCACGCAAAGAAAATTCGCCAGAATGAGATAGCGCCGTATTGCTTTGATCTGGCCGATAATCCGCTTGAGGGAGGAAGGCTGGAGCCCTCACCAAAAATCACGCTGCCAACCAACGCATCGGGAGGCAGGCGATGAAACCACGTCTCCTTCGTGCAAGTTACTTCGTTTGGATCGTCGTGCCTTTCGCCTTGTATGCGGGGTATCTGGCGTTTGGATTGCCACATTTCATCTGGTCGTATGACTGGCGCGATGAAGGGCAAGGGTATGATCCTTTCGTCAATCGCTACTATCTGCGCTGCACTTACATTGGACCTTATGGTGCGTTTACGGAGCACTTTCCTCGAGATGGAAAATGCGACTGGTTGCAGTTCCACAAAGATACTGGGGGAGATCGCTAATGGCACTCCACCAGTTGCAACCAAGGGGTCACAGGCTTCCAGTTCAGTTCCTGCAATTTGGCCAATTCGACGCGTGCCATGTGCTTGAGCACGACCAGCACGGTGCTCTCGTCGACCTCGCCGGAACCGATCTGCGCGTCGCAATGCGAACGATCCTGCAAGACCAGATCGTAAGGGGCAATCGCTGTCCAGAACTCAAGATAGTTCATGGGCGCCAGCCAGGCTTCGACCTCATCAATGTACTTAAAGTTTTTCATGCCTCGATTTTACCGAGCATGGATAAGCGGTTGCAAATTCCTAGCGGAAAGCGTGGCAAGCCATGACTTCCCAGCCGTTCAACCTCTCTAATCAAATCCGCCAAACCTTCAAGTTGGCCAGTCTGCGTCACGAGGCGGCGAAGAACCTGCGCGGTGAAGATCAGGTCGCCTACAGCAAGGTGGTGATGGCCTATGCGGAGCAGCGGAAATCAGAAATTCAGACCTACCAAAATGAATATCAAACGCGGGTGGAGGTTGAGCGCAAGCGCCTGATCGATAAGGCTGGCGAAAAGAACAAGACCTTTCAGCATCGCTGGTTTGGTGCAGACAAATTCGACAAGGCGGCTATCACGCGCCAAGCGCACAGAAATGTTCGGCAAGACCATGAATCGACACTTGCTCGCCTCGACAGACAAGAGACGGAAACCGTCGATGGCCTTCTAGAGAAGGCAGGTCATCGAGAAGCGCTGCGCGAAAAACCAATGCGCGATTTCCAGAAAGCCGTTGACCGTCGTCAGGGGCAAGACCGCCGAAAGCCGCGCGTGCGTTAGCTATGGGCTCTTTTGGGATCAATTTGTCAGTCAAAACAAAGAAGAAGAAACAATATTGTTAAATAAAAGCTTCCCTAAATAGGATTTATATCCTACTATGTTCTGTATTTGTTCTCATTTATCAAAGAAAGGAGAAGAACAATGAATATGTATTTTGACCCGAAAGAAACAAACCGTGTTGGTGAAGCCCGTAATAGTTTTGCCGGACGATTGTTGACTGACTCACAGTTCAACGAGGCAATGACCATTACTGGCATTCTCGAAAGTGAAATCAAGAAATCAGGCACTTTTCGAGAAAAGCTTGGCGACTATGCTCATGCTTTTGCCCGCACCGAGAAATTCGATGCGATGAAAGCGGAGTCTACCCTGCGTGACTTATTCAAAGCGCGCACTGGCCAATCCATGAACGAAATGCGCGAGCAACTCATGGAGCGTGAGAAGAACCTTAGCGATGTCGATCCTGAATTGGTGAAAGACGTTACCCGCGAAATTGGACCGATGATCAAGGATGGAAACAAAATGACTTTCCATCGTGCTTACGATTTCCAAGCCTCACATCTGGCTGGGGAACTCGGAATAACCAATGCCGGCGCTAAGAAATTGATGACCGAGACCTTCCGTCAGGAAGCGGGCGGCGAGTTGTATGACTGGGGCAAGGGCTTGGAAGAGAAATATTATCGCCCCCAGATCGAAGCCGAGAAACAGGAGCGCGAAAAGCCCGCACGCACGAGACGCACTCGCCAACCCCGCCCAAGATGAGGGATGCCGAAACACCGGAGACGAACATGAGCAACGAGAAACCTACAACCGCGATTGAAATAGGCCAGAAAGGGAATGCTATTCCTAAACCTGCGCTCACAATCGATTACGCACTCTATGAGCGCTACCTGGAAGAATCCGATCTCAGCGAAGATCAAAAACGCGAGTTTTTGGAAACTCTCTGGTCGGTCATTGTTGGCTTTGTCGATTTGGGCTTTGGCGTCCACCCTCTGCAACAAAGCGGGGCTTCGTCCTGTGGGGAAGAATTGGATTTGTCTCGGGAGATTGGGGCTGATGTGCTAATCTCAGACCAATCAAAAACATCTAGCAATTTTAGGAACGCTGCGGCTCGCAAGAACAATGAGCGGCGGGAAAGAGAGGAGATATGACCACCGAGAAGTCATCCAAGGAAATGTCCGAAACGCGCAAAGCCATCATCTATTGCCGCGTATCATCCAAGCAACAAAGGACAGAAGGCAGTGGGCTGGATAGCCAAGAACATCGCTGCCGTGAATATGCAGATCAACAGGGGCTAGAGGTTGAAGCCGTCTTCCCTGATGATGTCAGTGGCGGCGGTGACTTTATGAAGCGCCCTGGCATGGTGGCGCTACTCGCCTATTTGAGCGCCCAAACGGATAAGAAATATGTCGTAATTTTTGATGATCTCAAACGCTTTGCCCGCGACACCGAATTTCACATCAAGTTGCGGCGCGAACTGACACTTCGCAATGCGAAAGTTGAATGTCTGAATTTCAAATTCGAAGATACGCCCGAAGGCAAATTTATCGAGACCGTCTTTGCTGCCCATGGTGAGTTGGAGCGCGAACAAAATGGACGCCAAGTTATTCAAAAAATGAAAGCCCGCGTTGAGCAGGGTTTTCACGTCGTACATGCACCCTTTGGATTCAAATACGAAAAATCCAAACGCGGCGGAAAGGTCTTGGTGCGTGACGAACCACTTGCATCAATTGTTCAGGAAGCTCTTGAAGGTTACGCCTGCGGACGGTTTCAAACCCAGGTCGAAGTGCAACGCTTTTTGGAGAGCCGTCCTGAATTTCCCAAAGACTTTAAAGACGGCACGATACGCGCTTTCAAAGCCACGCGGCTCTTAACCCGCGTTGCCTATGGTGGCTACGTCCATGCGCCCAAATGGGGCATCAGCCTGCGCGAAGGACAACATGAAGGGTTGGTTTCCTACGAGACATTTGATCGTATTCAAACTCGTCTCAAAGAAGGCGCAATGGCACCGGCTCGAAAAGACGTCGATCAGGATTTTCCATTGCGGGGCTTTGTCGAATGCAGTGATTGTGGCCGACCTCTGACCGCTTGTTATTCCAAAAGCGCAACCGGCGCTCAGCATCCATATTATCGCTGTTTTCACAGACCTTGCGACAACTACGGCAAGTCCATTCGTCGTGACCGGTTGGAAGGTGAATTTGAAACCTTGCTGAAAACCATGCAGCCCAGCGCGCAAGTGTTCGAAATTGCGAAGGCCATGTTCAAGGATGTATGGAGCCAACGCAGCGAACAATCAAAGAGCATGATTGCTGGTATCAAGCTGCAAATTGCGGGCTTTGAAAAACAGATTGGCAATCTCGTCGAACGCATCGTTGATACCGACAATGAGACCGTTGTTGCAGCGTATGAGCGCAAGATCACTGAACTCGAAAGAGACAAGCGTTTAGCAAGCCACAAACTTCAAAATCAGGGCAAGCCAAAACACACTTTCGAAGAAATGTTTGAACTCGCGATGAGATTTCTCTCAAGCCCTTGGAAAATATGGGAGAAGGGCGATCTTCGATTGAAGAAAATGGTGCTTAGATTGGCCTTTTCAGGGCGTGTTTCATACGACCGTAAAACAGGTAGTTTGAACTCAAAAAAGTCCATACCATTCAAGGCGTTAGAGGGTATTTGTATGTCTGAAAAACAAATGGTGCTGCCGGAGAGATTCGAACTCTCGACCTCTCCCTTACCAAGGGAGTGCTCTACCCCTGAGCTACGGCAGCCCTTTGCTTCAGTTCCAGGACAGTGGCCATGTCGGAGATCGTCTCCGTCAGCAGCTGTCCGCGTCGCTCTCTGTGATGTTCAAAGGCTGTAAACGACTGAAGCGGCCCGCTATTGCCACAGCTTGGACAGGAGTGCAAGCGCAAACGGGCGAATGGCGTGACAAGTTTCAAAAAGCCTTGCAATGCTTGGCGTGTATGGGCGGAAAAGCGGTCTGGAGCGACATTCGGTGCCGGGGTAACCGTGCCTTGCAGCAGGCCCGGAAACGAATCCGTATGTCTCCCGCCCCCCTGATGATCCGCTGCGGGTTTCCTCCGGGCGGACGACGACCGGATCTGGCGTCGGGATCTTCACCTGCGTCCGGTTTTGCGCTATCGACTTCACAGCATGACAGACAAAACATCACCAGAGTCCGAAACGACGCAGCGCAAAGCCGAAGTCGAGCGTCAGGCCGCCAAGCGCGCCGAGCGCAGCGCGGAGCAATTGCGCGCCAATCTGCAACGCCGCAAGGCACAGGTCCGTGCTCGCCGCGAAGGCCGTGCTGATGAGACCGATGGGCTGCCGGCGTCGGGCAATCACGGCGCTGCCGTAGACGCCGGGGACGCGGATTAACCGCAAAGCCCGTCCTTGTGTTGCCGCATTCCCGTTGATGGTCTAAACAGCGCCGCAGAGTTTTAGTGGACGCGGCCGCGCACCACAGGCGCAGTTCAAGAATCAAGAGGACAGCATGGATCGCATCAGGATCGTTGGCGGAAATCCGCTCAATGGCGTCATTCCGATTTCCGGCGCGAAGAATGCGGCACTGCCGCTGATGATCGCTTCGCTGCTTACTGACGACACGCTGACGCTGGAAAACCTTCCGCATCTCGCCGATGTCGAACAGTTGCAGCGCATTCTCGGCAATCACGGCGTTGATATTGCCGTGGTCGGACGCCGGGAGCGTCAGGACACCGCCTACGCCCGCACGGTGCATTTTACTGCCCGCACCATTGTCGACACCACAGCACCTTACGAGCTTGTGTCGAAGATGCGCGCCAGCTTCTGGGTGATCGGTCCGCTTCTGGCCCGCATGGGGCAAGCCAAGGTTTCGCTGCCCGGCGGCTGCGCCATTGGCACGCGGCCGGTCGATCTGTTCATCGACGGGCTCAAGCATCTGGGCGCCGAGATCAACATCGAGAACGGCTATGTCGATGCCCGCGCCCCCAAGGGCCTGATTGGTGGCCATTATGTGTTCCCGAAGGTCTCCGTCGGCGCCACCCATGTGATGCTGATGGCGGCGACGCTGGCCAAGGGCCAGACCGTGATCGAAAACGCCGCGCGCGAACCTGAAGTCGTCGATCTGGCCGATTGCCTCATCGCTATGGGCGCGAAAATCTCTGGTGCCGGCACTTCGACCATCACAATTGATGGCGTTGCCTCGCTGTCAGGCGCCCGTCACCGGGTCTTGCCCGACCGTATTGAGACCGGGACCTATGCCATGGCCGTGGCCATGACAGGTGGTAACGTGCTGCTTGAAAACACGTCCGAAAAACTGCTTGAGAATGCGCTGCTGGCGCTGCGTCGCAGCGGCGCCGAGATCACATCTGAAGCCGGCGGCATTCGCGTCCGCCGCAATGGCGGTGATATTTTGCCGGTCGACGTGACGACTGATCCGTTCCCAGGTTTTCCGACCGATCTGCAGGCGCAGTTCATGGGCCTGATGAGCCGCGCCAATGGCGTTTCGCACATCACCGAGACGATCTTCGAAAACCGCTTCATGCATGTCCAGGAACTGGCACGTCTCGGCGCGAAGATATCGTTGTCGGGTCAGACTGCGACCGTCACCGGTGTGCCGGTGTTGCGTGGTGCGCCAGTCATGGCGACAGATTTGCGCGCTTCGGTGTCGCTGGTCATCGCCGGTCTGGCAGCCGAAGGGGAAACCGTGGTCAATCGGGTCTATCATCTCGATCGGGGCTTTGAGCGGCTGGAAGAGAAGCTTACCAATTGCGGCGCGATTGTCGAGCGCATCAGCGATTAGGCGTTTGGCGCTGGTCCCAAACCACAACCGCCACCTTCTGCTCATTGCGCTTTGCCCCTGGCGCACCTACCTTGCAGTGCAGCACACGACGTGCGTTGAACACTGATATGTCGAGGAACTCATGGACAGTTTGAAACTGATTGCGCTCGATGAGGCTGACCTGGCTGTGGTTTCCGCCTGCCTGCAGGATGCTGTCTTCAAAACCGGCAACACCGCGTTTCTAAGCAAGAACAACACCTTCACGCTTGAGGCCAATCGCTTTGTCTGGGAAGAGGGCAAGGAGAAGAAAACGTTCGAGCGCCGCCGCGCGCTGCTGGCTGTCAAGCAGGTTGGCTCGGTCAAGTCGCTTGGCGTCAATTTGAAAGACACCGACGCTGTGCAGTCGTTGCTGGCATTGCGCTTTCTGCCCGCTGATGAAGCGCCAGCGGGTGCTATCGAGCTGGTTTTATCTGGCGGCGCGGTGATCCGTTTGAATGTCACCTGCATAGAAGTTCAGCTTGCTGACATCGGCGGTGGTTGGGAAACAAAATTCAAGCCGCGCCACCCGCTTGGCGGCTGATCGGACAGACACAGGATATGGGGGCAGGGCATTGGTACTGAGGCTTGATTACCGGCAGCCGGATTTCGAAAGCAGGTTTGCCGCTTTTCTGACCACCAAGCGTGAAGTGTCGGTCGACGTTGAGGCCGATGTCCGTTCGATCATCGCGGAAGTGCGGACGCGCGGTGATGCAGCCCTGCACGAGTATAGCCAGCGCTTTGACCGGATCGATACACGGATGCTGGGCCTCGCAGTCAGCGCGGATGAAATCGAGGTGGCTTTCCGCGCAACCGATCGCGACATCCTTGCCGCGCTTGAACTTGCGCATGACCGCATCGCCAGCCATCATCAGCGGCAGATGCCCAAGGACGATCACTATGTTGACGCACTGGGCGTCGAGCTCGGATCGCGCTGGACCGCCATTGAAGCGGTCGGACTCTATGTTCCCGGCGGCACTGCGAGTTATCCCAGTTCAGTTCTGATGAATGCCGTGCCAGCCAAGGTGGCGGGCGTCGAGCGCATCGTCATGGTGGTGCCTGCACGCGACGGAGCGCTCAATCCCGCCGTGCTCGCCGCGGCCCGCATTGCCGGCGTCAGCGAGATCTACCGGATCGGCGGAGCCCAGGCGATCGCGGCCCTGGCCTATGGCACCCAGACCATTCGTCCTGTCGCCAAGATCGTTGGCCCCGGCAATGCATGGGTAGCGGCTGCCAAGCGCCAGGTCTTTGGCACTGTCGGCATCGACATGATTGCCGGCCCTTCCGAAGTGCTGGTCATGGCCGATCCCGACAACAATCCCGACTGGATCGCCGCCGATCTTCTGGCGCAGGCCGAGCATGACGTTGGCGCGCAATCCATCCTGATGACCTGCGACGAAGCCTTCGGCGAGGCCGTGATCGAGGCGGTGGAGCGTCAGCTGGCAACGCTGAGCCGTGCCGAAACTGCGCGCAAGAGCTGGGCCGACTTCGGTGCGGTGATTGTGGTGCCTGACTGGGAAGCGGCGCTGCCGCTGGCCAACCGCATCGCTGCCGAGCATCTTGAGATTGCCACCAATGATGCCGAAGCGCTCGCGGCCAAGGTGCGCAATGCCGGCGCCATCTTCATAGGTCGCCACACGCCCGAGGTGATCGGCGACTATGTCGGCGGCTCCAACCATGTGTTGCCGACAGCGCGCTCGGCGCGGTTCTCTTCTGGCCTGTCTGTGCTCGACTATGTCAAGCGTACTTCGGTTCTCAAGCTTGGTTCTGAGCAGTTGCAGTCGCTCGGCCCTGCTGCCATAACATTGGCGCAGGCCGAGGGGCTTGATGCCCATGCGCGCTCGGTCTCCATGAGGATGAACCAGCGTGGCGAAGGGCCGGACGGGGGTCTGTGACAGGGATGACAGCGGCGGACACTCAACGGCTCTGTGATGTTGTGCTTGATGAAACCATCGGCCGTGCCACCCCTGATGTTGAGCATGAGCGCGCCGTCGCTATTTTTGACTTGATCGAGGAAAACAGTTTCGAACCGGCCGGTCACGACAAGGGGCCCTACAAGCTCAAGCTGTCATTGATCGATTCCAAGCTGGTGTTTTCCACCGCGACACAAGCTGACGAGCCGATCGCCACCCACATTCTCTCGCTGACGCCGTTCCGCCGCATCGTCAAAGACTATTTCATGATCTGCGAAAGTTATTACGAGGCGATCCGTTCCTCGACACCCAGCCAGATCGAGGCGATCGATATGGGCCGGCGCGGCATTCACAATGAAGGCTCGCAAACGCTGATGGACAGGCTGGAGGGCAAGATCAAGATGGATTTCGACACCGCCAGACGGCTGTTTACGCTGGTCTGTGTGCTGCACTGGCGCGGATAGAGACCGCCGTGGCGGATAATGTTGGCCCGGACCCCGCCAAAGCCACGCCCGGCGCGGTGCTGTTTGTCTGCGGCATGAATTCAATCCGCTCGCCGATGGCCGAGATCATCGCACGCTCGATATTGCCTGCGGGCACCTATGTGGCCTCTGCCGGCGTCCGTCCTGGCGAGCGCGATCCATTTGTCGATGTCGTTTTGGGCGAGATTGGGCTTGATCTGGGCGGCCGACAGCCGCAAACTCTGGATGAGCTCGAAGATGATTATTTCGATGTCATCGTAACCTTGGCGCCTGAAGGCCACCACCGGGCGCTGGAACTTACCCGCGGCAACGCCGTTGAGGTGATCTACTGGCCGACTCCGGACCCGACGGTGGCGACAGGAACCCGTGAGCGCATTCTTGATGCTTATCGCGAGGTGCGGGATATGCTGAAAACGCGTATTGCATCGGGCAGGGGCTGGTCACGGAGCCCTGCGGGCGTGTGAATCAATTTGGTTCACAAAGCGCTCGTCTTTGTGTAGGTTCCGGCCAAATTTCAGGCCCGCGCATTATGCGCCGCCTTTTTTTAAAAGAAAGACAGACACTGAATGGCGAAAGAAGAAGTCCTAGAATTCCCGGGCGTGGTCACCGAACTGCTGCCGAATGCAACCTTTCGGGTGAAGCTCGAGAACGAGCATGAGATCATCGCGCACACGGCAGGCCGCATGCGCAAGAACCGTATCCGCGTGCTTGCAGGCGACAAGGTGCTGGTCGAAATGACCCCATACGATCTGACGAAAGGCCGCATCACCTACCGCTTCAAGTAAGCGCTAGATGTGATGCCACCCCATGGCACGATCGCAAAAACTGATCCTCGCTTCCGGTTCTCCGCGCAGGCTTGAACTGCTCGACCAGGCAGGCATCGCCCCCGACCGGCTGATGCCGATGGATCTCGATGAGACCCCGCAGCGTTCTGAACATCCTCGCTCTCTCGCCCGGCGCCTGTCGCGCGAGAAGGCCGAAGCTGCGCTTGCCCAGACCCGGATCGATCCGGCCTGGAAGGACGCCTATATCCTGGCGGCTGACACTGTGGTTTCCGTCGGTCGCCGCATTTTGCCAAAGGCCGAACAGATCGATGAGGCGTCCAACGCGCTTTATCTGCTGTCGGGCCGCAACCACCGTGTGTTCACTGGCATCTGCCTGGTCACGCCCGGGCACACCATTCGTCAGAAGATCGTCGAGACAAGGGTGCGCTTCAAGCGGCTCTCGAGGATTGAGATCGAAAGTTATCTGGCTTCGGGCCAGTGGCGCGGCAAGGCTGGCGGCTACGCCATCCAGGGGCTGGCCGGAAGCTTCGTGGTCAAGCTTGTCGGCTCCTACACCAACGTCGTGGGACTGCCGCTCAATGAGACCGTTGGCCTGCTCACCGGCGAAGGCTATGATGTCCATTACAAATGGCTTGAGGGCTGAGACAATGAGTGACGGCAAAGTGACCCCTTTGCGCAAGGCGCAGCCATGTCCGGAGTGCGGGCGTTCATCGACGCGTGACAGCTATCCCTTCTGTTCAGAACGCTGCCGTGCGGTCGATCTCAACCGCTGGCTGGTCGGCGGCTACGCTATTCCGGTCACCGAAGTCGAGGACAATCAGGACGAGGATTTCGACGACCGCGGCTGACCTCGGTACCTGTTTTTTCGCGTGTTGGAAAAAACCGCAAAAAGGGTGCTGGACAGTGCCTTTCAAGATGGTATAACGCGCTCGCTTTCGGTGGTGGAAAACTTCTTCGCCGGCAAGCTTCTGGTCCCGCCTTTAAGGCTTACGGACCGGATGCCCGGATAGCTCAGTTGGTAGAGCAGCGGATTGAAAATCCGCGTGTCGGTGGTTCAAATCCGCCTCCGGGCACCACTATTTTCAAGACAGTGTGTATTTCGCGGCGAATGTCTTTTGTGAGTAGATCAGCGGTATCTTTGAGCCACTGAGCAGGCAGTCAGCACTGGATTGGCAAATCCCTTTGAACGAATATTGCTCGCACGAGAACTGAGGCCGGCACGAGAACGCAACCGGTCAAAATGTTCACTTAAATCCGGTATGTGCCAACCGAGTGCTTTGTTGGAGTGAATGATCGACGTACAGGCTCTGGATGGAGGGTGGTTGCGATCTCCTCATTGGTGCCTTGAATTACTCTTCCAGCAAATTTCGCGAAAAGAGTGATTTTTCAACGGTTGCAACGTGTTGCAATTAATTCCATGCAACCCGTTTGCAGCATGGACTGGGTGACGTGCCGACAGATGGCGAGTAGTAATACCGCCCACCCTTGACGGACGAGCGGCGGCAGTCGATCGCTGTGGTCCCGCGGGTGGTGATCCGGTGCGCGACAGGCCACGTGAAGGCCATGTTGGCAGATTTGCGTCGCGCGCCGTTTTTGAAGTATGCATTGCCGCAGGGGGTTGAGGCCGTCGGATATCCAAGCTACTCGTGACAGGGAATAGGATCTGCGCGCGGGACTTTTGATATGCATGGCATGTTGCCGACAGTAACTTTCAACACATCCATCGTCGATCCGTTTCATCCGGATGAGCGTTGGCAGAGAATTTACAACGAGTCGATCGTCGCAGCTCAAGAGGGGCGTCACGATAACATCCATAAAAGAATGAGGTTCTTCATCCTCTGCCAACTCGTGGATCGAGCGGTCAAGGAGATGCCGTTGCTCGATCTCGCCGAATGCGGTTGTTTCCTCGGCCATTCAACGCAAATGATCGCCAGGATCATCCAGGAAAATGGTGGCGGTAACAGCCTTCGCGTTTTCGATTCCTTTGATGGACTGTCCGAATTCCAGAGCCAGGATGAGTCTGACTTTTGCGGGACGCAGGAGAGCAAAGATCGTATCAGGTCTCATTTCAAATCCGATTTTGATGCGGTCCAGGCGCACCTAAAACCCTTCGACTTTGTGGAACTATTCAGAGGCTGGATACCCGACGAATTCTACAAAGTTGCAGACCGGCAATTCAGTTTTGTCTCGATTGATGTCGACCTCTACCGACCCGTTCTCGACAGCCTGGAATTCTTCTATCCGCGTCTCGCTAAAGGCGGTTATGTCTACCTTGATGACTATGGCTACCAAGATTTTCCCGGTGCTCGGAAAGCTGTAGACCAGTATTTCTCCGACAAAAGCCCATCATTCTTTCTCAGAATGCCATTCGGATCTGCAGTTGTAATCAAATAGAAGAGCGGCCTCAACCGCGCTTCTTTGGCCACTGCACGCTCATCCCAAGCCGACCGCCGGCCGATGTAATCGAACCGCGGTTCAGTCCAGATTTGAGGCCTGAGCGTAAACTGAATAATCTGGACCAGATCGCGTCAAGTGTGCAACTGCATGATTTTTTGCACACTGGTGCGTTCCTGCATGGCGGTGAAATGGTCGGTGATGGCCGGGAAGTCATCGAGATTGACGCCGTCTACTTTCATCCAGCGGGTGATGACAAACAGATAGGCATCGCACATCGAATAGGTCTGGCCCATCACCCAGGGGCCTTTGAGGTAATTCTGTTCGATGACGCGGGCGCAGTCGGTCATGTTGGCTGGCACCTTCTCGCGCATCTTTTCCTGCGCGGTTTCATCATCGGTCCAGCGGCCGCCCCGCTGCTTGTGAGCGTGGTTCACATGCACGGTGGCAGCGAGATAGAGATTGAAGGCCTGCGCCTGGGCAAAGCCGAAGGGATCCGCAGGCGCAAGATTGGCGTCCGGATGGAGTTGCGCGATATAGGCCAAAATTGCCGGGGTTTCCGTGAGAGTGCCTTCCGCGGTGATGAGCGCCGGCACCCGACCCTTGGGGTTGATCGTCAGAAAACCTGGCGATTGCTGCTCAGAGGTGGAGAAGTCCACCAACCTGGCGTCATATGTGGCGCCAGCGTCTTCGAGCAGGATGTGCGGCGCCAATGCGGCAGTCCCCCTAGCATAGTATAACGTGATCATGAGTTGGCCTTTTCGATTGAGAACTCGGCGTCGACCCTAGCCAAAACCGCTGCGTTGCAAAGTATTTTTTACGTAAGGAATAATTACACAATGGGTTAGTAATTATTCCTTTTTGTTAGAAACGCTCACAGCTATAAATGATCTACCACCATTCATGGATCGAGGCGGTTTTGTTGGCAAGCACGCAAGAAATGGACGTATCGGTCTGGCGCGGCGACGCGGCCGGCGGCGAGCTCGAGCATTTCAAGGTTCCGGCCCAGGACAGCCAGACCATTCTCGATGTCGTGGCCTGGATCCAGCAATATGCCGATCCGACGCTTTCGTATCGCTATGCCTGCCGCGTCGGGATGTGCGGATCCTGCGCAATGATGGTCAATGGCGTGCCGCGCTGGACCTGCCGGACCCATGTCAAGAAGGTGCTTAAAGACAACGCCATCACCATCGCACCGCTGTGCAATCTGCCGGTGATCAAGGATCTGGCTGCCGACATGGATCCGTTTTTTGACAAATGGGTTGCCGCCGGCGGTGTGCATCACCCGACCAAAAGCCGCCACGACACCATCGAGATCCTCGATCCGGCGACGCCTGCGCGTGTCGAAACCGACACCGGCATCGAATGCATCAACTGCTCGGTCTGTTATGCCGCCTGCGATACCGTCGCCAACAATGTGGACTTTCTCGGACCGGCAGCGCTGCAGCGGGCCTGGACCCTCTATCTCGATCCAAAGGATGCCGATCCGAACGTCATTCTCGACGCGGTCTCTGGCAAGGGTGGCTGCCACAATTGTCACAGCCAGGGCAGTTGCACACTGCATTGCCCCAACAGCCTGAACCCGATGAAGGCGATCGCCGGTCTCAAGCGCGCCACCGTCTCGTCCTTTTTCAAGGGAGGGCGTTAGATGCTGGATCTTCGGCTCTACATGGCGCAAAGGTTAAGCGCGATGGTGATGATCCCGCTGACGCTCGGCCATATCGCAGTGATGATCTATGCCGTCCAGGGTGGGCTCAGTGCCGCCGAGATCCTCGGCCGCACCAAGGGCAGCGTCATCTGGTTCCTGTTTTATGGCTTGTTCGTGCTGTCGGTGTCGCTGCATGCATCGATCGGTCTGCGCGTCATCGTCCACGAAACTCTCGGGCTGAAGGGGCGGGCGCTGGACATCTTCATGTGGCTAGCGGGCCTGGTGTTGCTCGCCACCGGCTTGCATGCGCTCTTCGCGGTGACGCTATGATCCGGCCGCACCGCACCCATCCCCTGTGGTTCGCCTATCTGCTGCACCGGTTTTCCGGCCTCGGTCTGGCGCTGTTCCTGCCGGCGCATTTCTATGTGTTGTCGCTGGCGTTGAATGAGCCGCAAAAGCTCGACAGCTTCTTGCGCTTTGCCGACAACCCGCTGGTCAAGATCGCCGAGTTCGGTCTGGTCTTCCTTCTGGCCGTGCACGTCTTTGGCGGGCTGCGGCTGATGGCGCTGGAGTTCCTGCCTTGGTCGCCGTGGCAGAAGACCCTGGCCGCTTCGGCGGCGGCCGGCGCATTTCTGGTGGCCGGCACATTTTTCCTGCAGGCGGTATGAGCATGGGCACGACAAGCATAGATCGGCACGACACCGACATTCTCATCCTTGGCACCGGCGGCGCCGGCATGTTCGCGGCCCTGCACGCCCTGCAGACCGCGCCGGCAGGCACGAAAGTGACCATCGCGGTCAAGGGCCTGATCGGGAAATGCGGGTGCACCCGCATGGTACAGGGCGGCTATAATGTGGCACTGGGCGGCGGCGACACGGTTGAGCGTCACTTCATGGATACCATCAATGGAGGCAAGTGGCTTCCCAATCAGGACATGGCCTGGAAACTCTGCGAGCAGGCGGTGGTTCGCGTCCGTGAACTTGAAAACGAGATCGGCTGCTTCTTTGACCGCAATGCCGACGGCACGCTGCATCACAAGGCGTTTGCCGGCCAGACCGCTGACCGTACCGTCCACAAGGGCGATTTAACGGGTATCGAGATCATCAACCGGCTCATGGAGCAAGTGCTCTCGCGCCCGGTGGAAAAGCTGCAGGAACACCGCGCCATCGGACTGATCCCGACAAAGGACGGCTCGGCACTGGCCGGCGTCTTGATGATCGACATGCGGACCGGAAAATTCCGCTTCGTCCGCGCCAAGACAGTGTTGATGGCCACCGGCGGCGGCCCGACGATGTACAAATATCACACGCCATCGGGTGACAAGACCATGGATGGCCTGGCGATGGCACTGCGCGCCGGATTGCCATTGCGCGACATGGAGATGGTGCAGTTTCACCCGACCGGGCTTCTGGCCGGTGACCACACCAAGATGACCGGCACGGTGCTGGAGGAGGGATTGCGCGGGGCGGGCGGGCAACTGCTCAACGGTGCCGAACGCCGCTTCATGTTCGATTATGACGACCGTGGCGAACGCGCCACCCGCGACGTGGTCTCGCGCGGCATCTATGCCGAGATGCGCAAGTCCAACACCTCGACCAATGGCGGCGTCTACATCAAGATGAGCCATCTTGGTCCCGAGATGGTGAGCAAGAAGTTCTCCGGCATGGTCAAACGCTGCGCCGATTCCGGCTTCGATCTGGCTGGCGGACTGGTCGAGGTGGTGCCGACCGCGCATTATTTCATGGGCGGCGTGGTGGTCGATACCGACACCCGCACCGAGATGGAAGGTCTTTATGTCGCCGGCGAAGACGCCGGTGGCGCCCACGGTTCCAACCGGCTTGGCGGCAACGGCGTGGCTAATTCCACCGTCTATGGCGGGGTGGCCGGCGATGTGATGGGGGTGGACATCCGCAAGATGGGCGCGCTGCGTGATCCCGATGAAAGCGTGCTCGACGCCGAAGTGGCGCGCGCCTGCCAGCCGCTCGGCCACAAGCCTGCAAATATCCAGAACTTGCGCCACCGGCTGCAAGAGGCGATGTGGGAGGATGTAGGTGTCATCCGCACAAGCCGCGGCATGCAGCGCGGCATCGACCGTGTTGCAGAGATTTCCGACGAGTTGATGCAGTCGGGTGTGGCTTCTTCCAATCTGGCCTTCAACCTGACCTGGCACGACTGGCTTAATGTTCGCTCCCTCTGTGATGTATCTGAGGTCATCGCCGAAGCGGGGTTGGCGCGGGAGAATTCGCGCGGCGCCCACTACCGCGAAGACTTCCCGGAGCAGGGCGATCTCGACAGTTCCTATTTCACCGTTGCACGTCAGCGGAGCGGCGTGATCGATGTCAGCCGCGAGCCAGTGCAATTTTCCATTGTCCGGCCGGGAGAAACCATCCTGCCCGCCGGTGAACCCGAAACCCTGGTGGAGGCGAACTGATGATTCCCATCGATGTCATTCAAAAGACAGCCGAGATCCTGATGGACAAGGCGGCCATCGAAATCCCGCAGGACTATCTCGATGGCCTGCAGGCCGCCGCGGATGTCGAGGATGGCGACCTGTCGTCCTTCGTACTCGAGGCGATGCTTGAAAACTACAAGGCGGCCAAGGAAGACCGCCGCGCCATGTGCGGCGACACCGGCACTCCGCGCTGGTACGTAAAGATGGGTAACGAGACCCAGATCGAGGGCGGCCCGATCGCGCTCGAGGCGGCGCTGCGCCGCGCCACCGCCAATGCCACCAACGGCGTGCCGCTGAGGCCAAACCGGGTTCATCCGTTGTGGCGCACCGATCACGACAACAATGTCGGCATTGGCGCACCGGAGATCGAATATGGCTATGAGCCGGGCGGTGAGTGGATCGATCTGATCACCGTGCACAAGGGCGGGCTGTTCGGCACTGACTACCGCATGCTGTTTCCCTCCGACGGCATCCAGGGAATCAAGCGCTTCTATCTCGATTGCCTGGTGGCCTTCGGCAAGCGCGGCCTTGCCTGCCAGCCGGCGATCATCGGCATTGGACTTGGCGGCTGCAAAGACACCTGCATGGTACTGGGCAAGCGCGCCGCCTGCCTGCGTGTTGTTGGATCACGCAATTCGGACCCGCGCATTGCGGAGCTGGAGCTGGAGCTCAAGGAGCTGGGCAATTCCATTGGCATGGGCGCCATGGGCTTTGTTGGCAAATCGATGGTCATCGACGCCAATATCGAGGTGGGTTACTGCCATACCGGTGGCATGCAGATGTCCGTGCATGCCTTCTGCCTGTCTTCACGCCGCGCCGTGGCGCGGGTCTATGCCGACGGACGGGTGGAATACCGCACCGATCCGGACTGGTTCACCGATTATCAACGCCGGGAGACAGTGGAATGGGAAATGCCTCAAAACCACGAAAAATCCGCCTGAGCACCACACCGACGCCGGAGGCGCTGGCGGAATTGCGACTGGGCGATGTGGTCTATCTCGATGGACTGATCTACACGGCGCGCGAAGGTGTCTACAAGCGCGCGCTGGAAGACCATGCCAACATCCCGATGGAACTACCTTCGGAGAGTGCCGCCAATTTCCATTGCTCGCCCGCCGCCGCCATCAACGAGGACGGCACGTTTCGTCTCGGCGCGGTGACCGCCACCGCCTCGTTCCGCTTTTCCAAGTGGATCGGCGACTGGATGGCGCGATCCGGTGCCAAGCTGATCATCGGCAAGGGTGGCATGAGCGCCAAGGACTACAAGGATCACTTCGTCCCCAACGGCGCTATCTATCTGACCACGGTGGGTTACGGCACCGGCGCGCTGCTCGGCCGTGGCGTCAAGCGGGTCAAGACGGTGCACTGGAACAAGGAGCTCGGTCTGGCCCAGGCTATGTGGGTGCTCGAAGCCGATAATATGGGCCCGTTCATCGTCGAGAGTGATCTGGCCGGCAACTCGCTGTTTGAACGCGAAAACGCCAAGATATCGGCCAATCTCGCCAAGGTCTATGAGGGAACCGTTCCGGCGGTGCTCAAGCGCTTCGGCGAAACTGATGACCGCTCCGACGAGATGATCGGATAGACCATGGCATCCAACGACAACCCGTTTTCGGGCTACAGCGGGCGAATTGTCACCCAGGACGGGCTCTACAGCCAGTCCGAGGTGGGGCTCGCCAACCGCAATTCCGGGATTCTGCTTGAGACACTGGCGCTGGATGTCACGCCCACAGGTCTGCACTACCTGCTTACCCATTTCGACGTGCCGCTGATTGATGAAGCCCATCACAAGCTGGAATTCTCCGGTGTATTCGATGCGCCCTTCGAACTCTCCCTTGATGAGATCAAGTCATTGCCGCAGGTAACAATGCCGGTGACGCTGGAATGCGCTGGCAATGGCCGCTCAGGTGTCTCGCCGCGCTCGCATTCGATGCCTTGGAGCTACGAAGCTGTCGGCACTTCGGAATGGACCGGCACGCCACTCAAGCCGCTGATCGAGCGCGCCGGGCCGAAATCCGATGCGGTGGAGATTGCCTTTTTCGGCGCCGACTACGGTTTCGACAAGGGTGTCGGTCATTATTTCGGCCGTTCGCTGACCATGGCGCAGATTTCGGACCTGGACGTCATGCTGGTGCATACCATGAACGGCCAGCCGCTGCTGCCACAGCATGGGGCGCCGCTCAGGATCATCGTGCCGGGATGGTACGGAATGGCCAGCGTCAAATGGCTGGGCCGAATCGAGGCACTGACAAAGCCGTTCGATGGTTTCCAGCAAGTACGCACCTACCGCTTCCGCGAAGACGACGAGGATCCCGGCCGCCCGGTCACTGAAATGCGGGTCAAGTCATTGATGGTGCCGCCAGGTGTTCCCGATTGGGGTTCGCGCAAGCGCTGGCTCGAACCTGGGCCGGTGACGCTTATTGGCCGGGCCTGGTCAGGTGGTGGCGTTCCAATAAGCAAGGTGGAAGTGGAGCTTGATGGCGAATGGCGTGAAGCGCGCCTTGAGCAGCAAGCCTCAAATTATGCCTGGAGCAAATGGAGCTGTGAGTGGAAGGCCACACCCGGCGCCCATGTGCTGCGCTGCCGCGCCACCGATGCGAAAGGCAATGTGCAACCGCTTGACCCGCCCTGGGATGTCGCCGGCTTTGCCAATAACGCGGCACAAAAGGTGCAAGTCTACGTAGGCCAGCCCTGAACCTGGAGCTTCCACTCCTCCTTCCGGCGCCGCCTGAATCTCTGCCAAATACGAATGATCGCGGCGTCCGCTGGCCGGTCCAATCCCGAAATGTGAAATGATCCGATGAGCCAGTTCGCCGATCTTGCCTATGTCCGCAAAGCCGGAACCCTGTTTCCCGGCATTCTCACTTCGCTGACGATCGCGTTCGCGGCAAAATTCATCTCCGAGCATTACGGCGCGCCGGTGATGTTGATGGCGTTGCTGATCGGCATGGCGTTCAACTTTCTGGTGGAGGACGGCGGTACCTGCGTTGCTGGTATCGAATTCTCTTCGAAAGTCGTGCTGCGCTTCGGTGTGGCGCTGCTCGGTCTCGGCATCACCGTGCAGCAGATAGCCTCCACCGGATCGGAAGTTTTACTGATCACGCTGTGCGGAGTGATGCTGACGATCACCATGGGGCTGGTGCTCTCGCGGTTTCTCGGTCGAGGCACCCGCTTCGGCCTGCTCATTGGCGGCGCTGTGGCCATCTGTGGTGCTTCGGCGGCGCTGGCGATTTCTTCGGTGCTGCCCAAGAGCGAGACGCTGGAGCGAGACACCATCTTCACCGTCATCGGGGTGACGGCGCTGAGCACTTTGGCAATGATCCTGTATCCGCTGATCGCCGACTTTATGCATTTGTCGGAAGTTGCCACCGGCGTCTTTTTCGGCGCCACCATCCATGATGTCGCGCAAGTTGTCGGAGCCGGGTATTCGGTCTCGGACCTGGCCGGCGAAACCGCTACCTTTGTGAAGCTTCTGCGTGTTGCGCTGCTGGTGCCCATTGTCGTGGTACTGTCGCTGGTTTTTGCCGGTTCACGAGAGCCTGGGGCGAAGTGCTCTCTGCCGATTCCGTTTTTCGTCATCGGCTTTGCCGCGCTTGTGATCGCCGGCTCCTACGATTTCATTCCTGTCGTGATCAAGGACGGCCTGCTGTCGTTCTCGCGCTGGTGCCTGGTGGTCGCGATAGCCGCGCTGGGCATGAAGACATCACTGCGAAAACTGGGTGATGTCGGCGGCAGTGCCATTGTGCTGATCTGCGCGCTTACCGGCATTCTCGCCGTCTTCGCGCTGACTGCGATCAAGATCTACATGAACTGAGGCGTCCACCGCGCTGCGCATCGATTTGAACGGAGCATACATTAGGAGGATTTCACATGAGCAAGTTCGTCGACGAGCGTATCTATACGTTGCAGGCCGGCAAGGTGCCGGTGTTCCTCAAGCTCTACGAGGAGGAGGGAATGGAGGTGCAGGTCCGCATTCTGGGGAAGATGGTCGGATATTATTTCACCGATATCGGGCCGCTAAACCAGATCGTGCATATGTGGGGCTATGACAGTCTGGACGACCGCTTTGAGCGCCGCAAGCTGTTGCAGGCCGCGCCCGAATGGCAGAGCTATGCCGCCAAGATGCGACCGCTGGTCACTCATGTCGAAAACAAGATGCTCGTACCGGCGCCGTTTTTTCAGGTGAAGTGAGTACCCGGCCTAACTCCGGCGTAGCTCCAGTGTCCGGTACTGCTTGAGGCTTTCCGGCAATTCCTCGAAGCCCATCCCGGGCGCATCTGTGATGGCAAAAACGCCATCCTTGCACATGCCCTCTGGAAAGAAAGCGTCGCGCAATGGGTTGGCGTTGACATCGACCTCCAGCAGTCCGTCGCCGCCGGTGGCTGCCAGCAGATGGGCCGAGGCGATCAGCCCGATGCCGCCTCCGAGGAAATGCGGGCAATAGATACGTCCGCCGGCGAGGATCGCCTGGCCGATCTGGAAGCAGCCGGTGACGCCGCCCCATTTGGCCACGTCCGGCTGGATGAAGCCGAAACTTCCCGAGTCGATGGCGGCGTCGAACTCGTCAAAGCCGGTGATGTTCTCGCCCGCGGCCAGCGGTATGCGGCTGGCTCGGGCCAGTTCGGTCCATTGCGCGGCCGGCTTGTCAGCGCGGATAGGCTCTTCCAGCCAGCCCAGCCCGAGCTCATTGGCCTGGTCGACAAAGCTCAACGCCTGCGCAAGATCCCAAGCCTGGTTGGCGTCGGTGAACAGCCTTTCGCCCTCAGGCCGGTCAGAACAGAGATCGCGCAACAGGGTGAGGTCCGTTTTGGTGTCGAAGCCGATCTTCACCTTCATCGCCCGGTAGCCCAGATCGCGCACCGTCGGCACGATCGCAGCAGCAGCCCCGATATGGATGCCGCTGGCATAAGCTGGCACTGCTGTGGCTGCGTCCACATTCAGATAACGGGCCAGCGAGATGCCGCCGCGGCGGGCAAAGAGATCGTGCTGGGCTGTGTCGAGTCCGGCGATCACCTGGGCAAAGGGACCCCATTCACCGCATTGCAGCGCGCGGATATGAGTTCTGGCCGTCAGGTGATGAAACAGATCGGAAGCCGCCTCGGCACGAAATCCGATGACCAGGTCGGCTATGTCCTCGATCAGCAACCGCGCCCGGTGTTCAGCGCCGGCGGCAGGCCAGTTGGCGAAGATTTCCCCCCAGCCGAAAGCGCCTTCGGAATCGGTCAATCGCACGAAAACCGCCGGGCGGTTGGTCATGGCGCCGAACGAGGTCATCACCGGAGTAGCAATCGGCACACGGTAGGCGGAAACCTCGATGCGGGCGATGTCGGAATGGCTCACCAGAAAAGCTCCCTTGCAAGCAGGACCGTGCCTGAGACGAACATCAACGCGATGATCAGCCGTCGAAATTGGTCGTCGTTGAGCCGTTTGAAAGTGATGATACCAATCTGGGCGAAAGTCAGCGTCACCGGCAGTGTCACCGCGATCAGCTTCAGTGTGTCCAGGCTGTAAACGCCCTTGATCGCGAAGCCCACGGCCGTTAGCGCCAGCACGATGACGTTGAAAGGCTGCAGCACGGCACGGATCTCCGCCTTTGGCCAGGGTCGCATCGAGCACCACATGGTGGGCAGTGCGCCCGAAAGCGACGCGGCGCCGCCCAGGACCCCGCCGAGAAAGCCGATGACACTGTCGGCGACCGGAGTCGGCCGCTCGAACTTGGGCAGGGCGCTGCGCAGCGAGAAAAAACCTCCATAGAGGATCATCATTGCCGCAATGACCAGCTTGATCACCAGCGGCGGAAAGATCGACAGCGCTGCGATGCCGGCCGGAATACCAAACAGCGCAGGCACCAGAAAGCGGGCCAGCCGTCGCGGATTGTCGAGCACCGAGCGCCGCACTACCCAGACACCCTGCAGACCGCTGATCACTGACATGATGGCGATCAGCGAGACCGCTTCCAGCGGCGGCAGGATCTGCAGCCAGAAACCCAGCGCGAACATGGCGGTGCCGAACCCCGCCAGGCCGTTGATGAAACCGCCCAGGGCGGCGCCGGCGGCCAGGATGGCAATGAACTCAATTGTCACTTGGGGAAGGTGTCCTTAATGTCTTGATTGGGAAGCAGCCGATCGAAACAGCTTCGAGCAGCTTGCCGTGGATTTCCTCGATCACCCGCGACTTGGTGGTGTCGGTGCGGCTGATGAGACCGAGATAGCGGACAGGATCATTGGGCAATGACAGGCGTTTGAGGGGCAGCGGATTGGCGCTCTGGAAACAGCGGCGCGGGGCTATGGAGACGCCGAGGTTGCAAAGCACCATGGTGGAGATCGCCTCCAGCCCTTCCAGTTCCATACTGTCACGCACGTCGATCTTCTGCTCTTGCAGCCAGGTTTCGATCAGGCTGCCAACGACTGCGTCGCGGGTGAAGCGAATGAACGGGTTGGATTTGAGCAGATGCAACGGATCGTCGCTTTCGGTTTCCAGGGATGCCAGAAGCTGAAGCGGCTCGACGGCAATTTCGAGCCAGTTGAGGCCGCGCGGGATCAGTTTCGGCTTGGAGATGACGGCCGCATCGAGATGGCCGCGCTCGACCTGGTGCAGCAGTTCGTTGGTCAATCCGGGCTGCACGGCGACGTGCAGGTCGGGAAAGGCGGATTTCAGCAGCGAGATTGCCATTGGCGCCAGTCCGGCGAGCGTTGTCGGCACCGCGCCGAGCATCAGGTCGCCCATCAAACCGTCATCGCCGAGCACTGACGGCACGAGATTGTCATAGGCGCGGACCACTTCGCGCGCCTTCTCCACCAGGGTGCGGCCGATGGGGGTGAGTTCCGACGTGCGCTTGGAGCGGTCGAAGATGGCTATTTTCCATTCTTCTTCCAAGGCTTTCATCTGTTGGCTGACGGCGGCATGGGTGACGAACACCGCATCGGCGGCGGCACTGAATGTTCCGTGCTCGGCGACGGCCAGGAGGGTCTTGAGCAATCGTATCGACATCAATTTTCCCGAAATCTAATGTAAGTAATAGTTACACAAGATGTAATCATTTGTGGCTTTTTACAAATGTGACTTACCAATATGATTTTTGCAATGACTTAGTTGTCCGGGCGGAGGAAAAAAGGCGTTTGGACAATTCGCAGGTCATGCAACCGGGAGAAAGTTATGAATTTCAAGAAAATCGGCATGGCGTGCGCACTCACGCTTGGAATGACGGCGACAGCGGCCCTGGCGGAATATCCTGATCGTCCGATCAACATGATCATCCCTTACGGCGCCGGTGGCGCCACTGACATTTCCGCGCGAGCGATCGCCGAGGCTCTGACTGCAGCTGCCGGTACGCCGATGGTAATGTCCAATGTGACCGGCGCCGGTGGCGCAACCGGTTCAGTGGCCGTGCAGAACGCCAAGGGCGATGGCTACACCATGCTGTTTGCCCGTGTCGGCTCGCATACCGTCAACCCGGCCATGAAGGCGACGCTGCCCTACACGCTCGACGATTTCCGCTTCGTCACGGTCTATGAAATCAACCCGGTCGTCTGTGCGGTAACGCCGGCCTCGGGCATCAACTCGATGGACGACCTGATTGCCAAGGTCAATGAAGGCGGCGTCTCCTATTCCTCCTCCGGCGTCGGATCGCTGCTGCAATTGGCAGCCGTGATGGTGCTGAAGGAATTCGGTGTAGAAAACCCGCTGAACACCACAGTCCATATTCCCCAAAAGGGCGGTGGAGCGGCGGCAACGGCTGTGCTCAACGGCACCGTGACTTTCATCTGCACCAATTCCTCGGCGCTTGCCGGCTTTGTTGCCAATGGCCAGCTCAAGCCGCTGCTGGTGACCACCCCTGATCGCTTAAACGGTTTTGATGCACCGACGGCCGCCGAACTCGGCAAACCGGCGCTGGAACAACTCGTTGGCTGGACAGGTATTGCCGGCCCGGCGTCGCTGACCGATGAGGTTGCTGGCAAATGGGGAGAGTGGATGGCCACCGCCGTCAAGGATGAGAAATTTCTTGCCGTCATGGAAAAGGCCGGTTCCGTCATTGACCTGATGGATCCCGAGGAAGCCAAGGCCTTCATTGATGGTCAGTACAAGACCTTCCGCAAGCTGGTCGATGATCTGGGCATGCGCATCGAAGGCTAGTTCGATTAACGACCGAGATTGAAGAATGCGCCGGATCGGGTCACAATCCGGCGCATTATACCGGCGGGAGGAGCCTGGGGTGCACGATCGGACAATTCAACTTCAACTCGGCATCGGGGCAATCCTCGCCGCCGCTTTCCTGTTGCTTGTGGCCATCCCTGTCTGGGTTTCGTCTCCCAGCAATGTTCCCAACATCATTCTGTCTCCCCTGTTCTGGCCGTGGGCGCTTGCCGGCCTGACCGGACTTACCGGGCTCGGCATGCTGCTGATTGCGATCCGCGAACCCGCACCCACCGAGCCCGAAATTTCCGATGTCGTTGACAAACCGAGGGCTTGGGGTCGTTTGGCAAGCATTGCCGCAGTGATGATCGCCACCATGCTGATCATGCCCCTTATCGGCATGGTCTGGACTTCTATGCTGGTGTTCGCCGTCACCGCTTTTCTCGTCCGCACCAGCCACCCCAAGACGGCGCTGATCAGCGCGGTACTGGTTCCGCTGGTACTCTATGCGTTCTTTGCTCATGTCGCCGGCGTTGCGATACCGCAAGGTGATTTCGTGAGGCTTCCATGAGTTTTGCCGACAATCTGATGATGGGTCTGTCGTTGGTTGCCAACGTCGAGAGCTTCCTGGCCCTTGGCATGGGCGTTGCCGTCGGCGTCATCGCCGGCGCCATTCCCGGCATGTCGGCCACCATGGCAGTGGCGCTCACCTTGCCGTTTACTTTTGCGCTTCAACCGATCACCGGCATTTTGCTGCTGCTCGGGGTGTACAAGGGCGGCATTTTTGGCGGCTCGATTCCGGCCATTCTGATCAAGACGCCAGGCACACCTGCCTCGTCTGCGACAGTGCTTGACGGCTATCCGCTGGCCGAGATGGGGCAGGCGGGCAAGGCGCTTGGCATGGCGCTGTGGGCTTCGTGCACTGCAGATCTGATTTCCAATCTGGCGCTGATTCTGTTCGCCGGCTTTCTGGCCTCCTTCGCCCTCAGCTTCGGTCCGCCGGAGTTTTTCACCCTGATGTTGTTTTCCCTGACCATCATTGCCGGTGTCTCGGGCGAGAGCCTGCTGCGTGGTGCGCTATCGGCAATGCTGGGTCTGCTGCTCGCGACCGTCGGTCTCGACCTCATCTACGGCACCAACCGCTTCACTTTCGGCAACGCCAATCTGATGGGCGGGCTCAACTTTATCGCGGTGCTGATCGGATTGTTCGCTATTCCCGAAATCATCGCCATGGTCTGGAATCCGAAAGTCTTTGATGGCCAGAAACGCTCGATGGGCAAAAGCTGGGTGACTTTCGCGGACTACAAACGGTGCTTCAAATCGATCGTCCGTGGTAGCTTCATCGGCGTCTTTCTGGGAGCCATTCCCGGTATCGGCGCTGCCCCATCCGCCTTCTTGTCCTATTCGGAAGCCCGCCGGACCTCGCCCAACAAAGCCAACTTCGGTAAAGGTGAACTCGAAGGCGTCGCCGCCGCAGAAGCCGGCAACAATGGCGTCGCAGGCGCAACCTTGATCCCGCTGCTGGCGCTGGGCATTCCCGGGGACGTCATCACCGCCATCATTATCGGCGCCTTCATGATCCACGGCCTGCAGCCAGGGCCGATGATGTTCATTCTCAACGCCGACATCATTTATGCACTGTTTATCGGCCTCATCATCAGCTCGGTATTCTTGTTCTTCATCGGGTCGGTGGCCATCCACGGTTTCAAATATGTTGCAGACATTCCGCGCGGCGTGCTTTTTCCCGCTGTGCTGGTGCTCTGCATTTTCGGCGTGTTCGCGGTCAATAATTCGATCTTTGACGTCGGGGTTATGTTCGCCATGGGTTGGGTCGGCTATTTCATGCTGCGTTACAAGATCCCCGCTGCCCCCTTCCTCATCGCCTTCATTCTCGGGCCATTGCTGGAAGACAATTTCCGTCAGGCCATGCTGATGTCGGGCAGTTCCCCGGTAATCCTGTTCCGCGGACCGATCACCTGGTTCTTCTGGACGCTGACGGCAATTACGGTCTTTGCCATCGTCCGCGCCGGCTTCAAGGCGACGCGGAGGCACGTTCCGCTGCAGACAGCAAACCAGGAATGAAGACGATCCGCCGGACCTACCCGGCGACGGCCTGCAACCTTTAAAAATGGAAATAGCCTGGCCCGCGTGGTCATGGCCGAAGAAGGATGAATTTGATGCGCGGTGCCGATCTTCTGGTGCAGACTCTGGCCCTGGCCGGTGTTACAAAAATTTTCTCGCTGTCGGGCAACCAGATCATGCCGGTCTATGATGCGTGCATCGATGCAGGTATCGAGATCATCCATACCCGTCATGAGGGTGCCGCTGTCTTTATGGCCGATGCCTGGGCCCAACTGACCGGTGAGATCGGCATTGCCCTGGTGACCGCTGCCCCCGGTGCCGCCAATGCAATGGGACCGCTGTTTTCGGCGCGTCAGTCGGAGAGTCCGGTGCTGCTGTTGACCGGGGATTCGCCGCGGGGGCAGGACGGCAAGGGCGCTTTTCAGGAATTTGACCAGGTGCCTATGACAGCGCCGCTGACGAAAATGTCGATGCGTGCCGAATCCGCTGCTACGCTTGGTGATACAGTCGCGCTGGCGATCCGAACCGCGCTGTCTGGAAGGCCGGGTCCTGTGCATGTGGCGCTGCCTTTCGATGTGGTGGAGGCCAACACCGGCGGCGTGCGTTTGCCAACTGCCGCGTCGATGCTGCGCGAACACCATGCTCTCGACGAAAAGGACCTCGCGCAGGTGCTGGAGGCGTTGACAGACGCCAAGGCGCCGTTGGTGCTTTGTGGTCCGGCAATGAACGCTACGCGTCAAGGCACAGTGCTGACTGCGCTGCGCGATGCGCTCGATGCGCCGGTGCTGGCAATGGAAAGTCCTCGCGGCCTCAAGGACCCGTCGCTGGGAGATTTCGCGCACGCGCTCAAGCAGGCGGATCTTGTTATCTCGCTGGGCAAACCTGTCAATTTTACCCTCGGCTTTGGCGCCGCTGCAGCCTGCGCCGCCGGTTGCCGCTGGATCGTCATCGACAATGAAACCGCCGAACGCGAACGCGCCGAACTCAATCTCGGCGATCGGCTTGCATTGGTGATTGACGCCAATCCGCTCGACGCCGCAGGTCAATTGATGGATGCGGGCGCAGGCGGACGTGCTCGCAAGGACTGGCGTGGCCAGGTGGCTGCGCTGATTGCCGCCCGCTCCTATGATGTGTCAGCCTCCGGCGCCGATGGCAAGATCACATCGGCGCAACTCGTCGCTGCGGTGCAGCGTCAGATGGAGGCCGCCAACGAGGCTGTGCTGATCTGCGATGGTGGTGAGTTTGGTCAATGGGCCCAGGCTGGTGGTCATGCCGCCGAGCGGATCATCAATGGCCCTTCCGGCGCAATCGGTGGCGGGCTTTGCTATGCGCTCGCCGCCCGCGCCGCCCGCCCCAATGCTACAGTTTTCGCGCTGATGGGCGACGGTACCGTCGGCTTCCATTTCGCCGAGTTCGAAACAGCAGCACGCGAAAACCTGCCTTTCGTTGTCGTCATCGGCAATGACACCTGCTGGAACGCCGAACACCAGATCCAGTTGCGCGAATACGGCAAGGACCGGCTGATTGGCTGTCAGCTCAGCGGCGCGCGCTACGACCAGGCGGTCATGGCGCTGGGCGGCCATGGTGAGTATGTCACCGACCTTGCCGATCTCGATGCAGCGCTTGCCCGCGCTGTGGCATCAGGAAAGGTCGCCTGTGTCAACGTCATCATCGATGGTCAGCCGGCCCCGAGCGGCTCAGCGCACTAGAGCTTGTTTCTAAAGCTGGGTACCGGTTTTCGGAATGACACACGCCAAAAGAAAAACTTGACGTTGGTGATCTCGATCAGGCTGTTCGGCTATGATCCGGTTCAAGGAAGAAGCCGCTCGTGACCATGGCGCGTCGCGGTTCCAGGTGTTTCGCGAAGTCACACTGCCCTATCTTTCGCCGGGGCTGGTATGGGGAGGGCTGTTTGCCTTTTTGCTGTCCTGGTCCAACCTGCCGCTTTCAATCTTCACCACCGGCTCTGATACCACCTTGCCGGAATGGCTTTTCTCGCGTGTCGCCACCAATTATTCACCGGACGTGCCTGCGGTTGCGGTGACTGAGGCAGTCCGTCGAGCAAGCCCAAAAGTGCGGCGGTGAAGACCACCCCCATGCCGACCATGGCCAAACCTTGACCGCTAGGCTGCCCCGGCAGTTTGCCCGTCCAGCATAGCCTGCCATATCCGGTTCAGTTCGGGCCAATAGGCGGACCCGTCCGCTCGCATTTTTCGGGCTGCATCTGCAGTCGAGAAGGCATCGATAGCTGTCAGATAGCTTGCGCGTTGGCGGCTTGCGATCAGCCAGTCGGTCATCTCAGGAAACCGCGAGGACCAGAGACCATTAAACCCCAGCCGATCGAGCCGGTCGACATAGGCAATGAGTGCGATGTCGGCCATCGAATGCTGCTCGCCGGCCAGCCACTTGGTGCGATTGAGGGAAGCGCTCATGTCTGTGAAGGTTTTGTGCAGCGTGTAGAAGTCGGCTTCGAGATGGAATGACGCCAGGCCGTTGTCGAGGATATCACGTCGCTTTGCCGCAGCTCTCGGCTTGGGAATGCGCGCCACCATCGCCGCAATCTGCTCAGGCGTCTTGGCCGCGAGAATATTGGCGCGCTGGATCGTTGCATAGGTCAGCGTGTTGATGGCGGCATGAATGTCGAGGCATTTGAGCAGCCAGTGCCGCGTTGCCACAACAGCGGCCGGATCTGCCGGCATTAGCCGATTTTGGCCAGACAGATCGTCGATATATTCTAAAATGAGGCTGGATTCGCGGACGACCAGATCACCATGGACAAGTGTCGGCACGACGCCCTCCGGATTGAGCGCAAGATAGCCCGGGTCGAACTGTTCACCCGCCATCAGATCGAGCAGTTCGCCTTTCCAGTCCAGGCCCTTCTCGGCCAGTCCGACACGAACCTTGGCTGAGCAGACGCTGGTGCTCCCATGGTAAAGTGTGATCATCTTATCGTCACTCATAGATCATCAACTCAACCTAGGTTGCCCCGTTGTTCCGATAGCCTGAGTTGAAAATTCAAAGCTCCCTCGTTCACCAGCCACGCGCGGACTGTGAAGCTGCGTCCGCCCTCCTGATGCATTGGGTCGCTTGCGGCGATTGCATGCGCCTCCTCGATGTCCTCAGCGCGATAGATTATCAGGCCTCCCCCGCTCATCGAAGTACCGGTGTCATCTGACAAAGGTCCCGCAAGAAACAGCTTTCCCGCAGCCTCCATCTCCTTTTGATAGGCGAGGTGCCGGGGCAGGATTTTCTGCATCTCTTCAGGCGATGCCTCGGCCACCGAGTTTACAATGAACAATTGATAAGCCAGCGCGCCGCGTTCGCGCGCAATCTCCCGATATTCAGTCCAACTTGGCATAGCCATTCCTCCTCTGCCGCTGTCTGTTGCCAGCTTTGCACAAAAATTTGTCTTGGAAAATAAAAAATCGATATTTATTGACCTAGCAGCACTAATATGTGTAATTTTGAGAAACTGTAAAGCGCCGGTTTTGGATGCAAAAGTGGCACTCTATGGAAAGCCGGGAAAAGGCTTGGGAAATGGAGACTGGTTTGAACATGCACACGCCGGATGGAAGCACGCTAGAGGAGCTTCGGGCCACAGCCCAGGCTGAAGCAAACGCATTACGCCAGCGCATCGGCATGCTGGACCAGGACTCACTTGATCTCATCCTGACTGGTGCCCGCTCTCATTATGCCTGGACAGACAAGCCGGTGACCGAAGAACAGCTCCGCCGCATTCATGACATCGTGAAAATGGGGTCGACCAGCATGAACTCATGCCCTGCGCGGTTTGTTTATGTGTGCTCCAAGGAGGGCAAGGAGAGGCTGGCCAAATCGCTCAAGCCTGCCAATGTCGCCAAAATGGCCAATGCACCGGTTACGGCAATCATTGCCTATGACACCGAATTTTGGCGTGAACTGCCCAGACTGTTTCCGCATGATGACCGGCGGCCACTGTTTGAGGGCAAGCCGGAATACAGCGCTGAAACCGCCTTTCGCAATTCCACACTGCAGGGCGCCTACTTCATGATCGCCGCGCGTGCGATCGGACTGGATATTGGCGCCATGTCCGGCTTTTCAAATGCCATTGTTGACGAAGAGTTCTTCAAGGGCACCACATTGAAATCGAACTTCCTCTGCAATCTCGGATATGCGGATGAAAAAGCTCTTTTCCAACGTTTGCCGCGCTTCGAGTTTGAAGACGTTTCCACATTTGCATAACTTCAAGGGAGCCTAACGGGCATGGAAGTCAGGCCAAAAACGACAGTGAAACTCAGGATTGCAGCCAGATGTCCGTCCCATTCGCTGTCGGAAGTGAGCACACGTGATGTGTCGTTTGTCATCGATGAACCGCTGGAGCGTGGTGGCACGAATCGAGGGCCAACGCCCACAGATACAGCTATTGCGGCGCTTGTCGGCTGCACCAACACGATAGGGAACAAGTGCGCAGACAGCCTGGGTATTGATGTTGGCCACTTCGATATTTCTGCCGTGTGTGAATTTGATCGGCGGGGCGTGACGTTGACCGAGGAGGTCGACGTCCCCTTCAAGAAAATCACGTTGACCGTCGAGGCCGATGGGTCAGCCAGCGATGCTGATCTGCAGCGGGTGGCTCAGGAGGTTGCCAAATATTGTCCGGTTTCGAAACTGTTTCGGCAGGCGGGCACTGAAATCGAGGAAATCTGGAAGAAGAAATCGGCCTGAATCTGCATGCTGCAGTCAGGTGATCAACTGGGAGGACGATAACATGATGAAAATTTCACGCCGCATGTGCTTGTTGACTGCTGTGTCTCTGGGTACGGCCTTCTCGCCGCTGGCTATGCCGGCACAGGCAACAGAGACGATCAAGATGATCGCGATCGACGGCTATCCCGATCGCTCGATGTGGGTGAAGGAGTTTTCCAGCTTCTTCATTCCGCGCGTCAATGAGGAACTCGCCAAGACCGGCAACTACATGATCGATTGGCAGGAAGCCTATGGCGGCGCCATCGTCAAGCCTCGCGGTGTGCTTGAGGGCATCAAGCTCGGTCTCGGCGACATCGGCATCGTCACAACAATCTTCCACAATTCCGCACTTCCCAGCCAGGGCATCTCGGCAGTGACGCCGATGGTCTCCGCCGACGCAAGGGTGGTGGCCAAGGCAGTCGATGAAATCGCCAGGGAATTCCCGCAGATGAACAAGGAGTTCGATGCGGAAAACCAGGTCTACCTCGCGACAGGTGTTGTCCTCGACAGCTATCAGCTGTTCTCCAAGACACCGCTCAATTCGCTGAAAGACCTTGAGGGCAAGAAAGTTGCCGGAGCCGGCTACAATTTGCGCTACCTTGAAGGTGTGAAGGATGCCGCCGGCGTGCGCGGTGGTTTGCCGGATTTCTACAACCTGGTTCAGACCGGTGTGGTGGATGCAGCCATGCTGTGGCCTGAAGCTGCAGTTACTTTCAAGATGGCCGAGGTGGCACCTTACATGTTGCAGGTTGACCTTGGTGCGGTGAACTCGAAAACCGTGACCATCAACAAGGATGTTTGGGGCAAGCTGCCGGACGAAGTGAAGACTGTCCTTCAACAGGTTGCCGTCGAGTACCGCGATCAGGTTGCCAATGTGGCGATGGACGAGGCTGCGTCGTCGGTTGAAGCCTTCAAGGCTGCCGGCGGCACTGTCGTGGTTCTCCCCGCGGCTGATCGCGAAGCCTGGGCAAAAGCCATGCCCGATATTGCAGCCGAATGGGCCGAGGGACTGGACAAGGCCGGTGCTCCGGGTTCCGACATGCTGAAGGCTTACCTGAAAAAGCTGGTTGATGCGGGTGCAACGCCAGTCCGCGACTGGACCGCTGGCCTCGCCAACTGATCCGCCCGAGCATGAGCACGAACACGGGACGGGATAACATGCGGAAACTGGTCGGCGGTATCAGATGCATTGCCACTGGACTTGCTGTTGGCGCCAATGTCATCGGCACCACGTTCATCCTTTTGCTCGTCGTGATCATGAATGTCGATGTGGTGGCGCGTGGAGTATTCCATGCGCCACTGCGCGGCACTGTCGAGGTCGTCATCTTCTCGCTGGTGCTGATTGTTTTCTTGCAATTGCCCAACGTCGTGGAAGGCGGAAAGCTCACGCGCTCCGATGGGTTCCTGTTGCTGGTTCAGAGTACCAGACCAAAGGTTTCCCACCTCGCCTCGCGTGTGATCGATGCCGTGTCATGCGTGTTCATGGCGATGATAACATGGACAATGTATCCGGAATTCCTGGACTCCTTTGGAAGCTGCAGTTTCTTTGTCCAACCTGATTTCGGCGGCGCGCCCACCGGAAGTCTGTGGGGAGACGTGGCGCAAGCCTGGGGGCGATGTGACTACTTCGGCACGCCCGGCGTTTTTACGGCGCCGTGGTGGCCTGCCAAGCTTGCGATCCTTTTCGGGGTCGGCCTCTCCTCAATCCTGTTCCTTTTGAAAGCCCTCATGGGTTCGCAGTATGGCGACCCCCTGCGGCAGCCAGAAAATGATCCTTCCAACACGCATCGCAGGCAACCATGACCCCTGTTGAAATAGGTATAATCTCGGTCATCGCCATCGTCGTGATGATCTATATGGGCGTGTACATTCCGGTCGCTCTCGGTCTTGTATCATTCGCTTCGATCTGGATCATCAGTGGCAAGTCGATCCTTGCCTTCAACTTCCTGAAGGTTGCTGTCGGTGACGGGGTGACCGAATATTCCTTTGCCACCATTCCCCTTTTTACGGTGATGGGATTACTGGTGTCCAAGGCGGGATTGGGGACCGATATCTATGCCGTGATGAACCGCGGGTTCAGGAAGATAACCGGCGGCATAGGTATGGCAACGGTTGGAGCCAATGCCGTTTTTGCTGCCGTCACAGGTTCATCTATCGCCTCTGCCTCGGTCTTTACCAGAATCGCCGTGCCGGAAATGCAGCGCTTCAACTACAATCCGAGATTTGCAGTCGGCGTTGTGGCTGGATCTTCCGTTCTCGGCATGATCATCCCGCCAAGCGCCATGCTGATCATCTACTCCTTCGTGGCTGAGCAGTCTGTCGGCGAGATGTTCATGGCGGGCGTGATTCCAGGGCTGCTGCTGACGGCCGCCTATATCCTGACCATCATGCTGATGGGCCGGTTCTGGCCTTCCTTCGTCGGCCGGGAGGCAGGCAGGAGTGATATGCCGAAGATGAGCCTGGGCGAATTGGCGGACAAGATGCTGCCGATAACCTTTCTGATCGTCATTGTGCTCGGCGGCATCTACACCGGGTGGCTGACGCCCGTCGAAGCCGGCGCGGCCGGTGCCCTGATTGCACTGGTGATCGCGGTAACGCGTCGCAAGATCGGACTCAAGGGGTTGTGGGAAACGACCATCGATACCGGCTACATCACCGCTTCGATCCTGTTCCTGATAACCATGGCTTCCCTTTACAGCCGCATGCTTGGCTATGCCGGGCTGCCGGACGAGCTTCACGCCTTTCTCGATCACTACCAGTTCGGCTTTTTTGGCATCATGGTGGTCTATGTGCTGCTGATGTTGTTTCTCGGTACATTGCTCGATACCGCATCGATCATCCTGATTGTGGTGCCATTGTTCATCACCATCATCGAGGCAAGCGGCCACAGCCTAGTATGGTTCGGCATTGTCACAGTCATAGGTGCTGAAATCGGGCTGCTGACCCCGCCCCTGGGGATTTCCTGTTTTGTCATCAAGGCAACGCTGAATGATCCGAACGTGACCTTGAAAGACGTCTTTCTTGGTGCGCTGCCTTTCGCTTTCGTGATGTTGCTGGTGTTGATCCTGATTATCCGTTTCCCCGTCCTTTCGACGGGTATCATCCACTGAAAATGACTTAGAGGTAGACCCATGCGCACAGTGAACCGGGACACCATAACCCAGGCTTTCCTTGCCTATTGTGGCGCCGAGACCGATCCGCGTCTGAAAACCCTGCTCGAAAGTCTGGTCAGGCATCTTCATGCCTTCGCGATGGAAAACAATCTGACCCACGCGGAATGGCGCAAGGGGCTGGAACTCCTGACCAAGGCAGGTGAAATCACCGATTCGGAGCGCAACGAATTTGTCCTGTTTTCAGATGTGCTCGGTCTGTCCTCGCTGGTCGACATGATCAACTCGCCAGATGACGGCACACCATCAAGTGTGCTTGGTCCGTTCCATATTCTGGGCGCACCCGACCTGCCGGTCGGTGGGGATCTCAAGGGCGACAATGATGGCGCCACAGTCATCGTTTCGGGCATTGTCAGCGAGCCGGATGGCACGCCGATCAAGGGCGCCGAAATTGAAATCTGGCAGACGGCCGACAACGGTCTGTATTCGAACCAGGACCCGGATCAGCCGGAATACAATCTGCGCGGCCATATGGTGGTCGGCGATGACGGACATTATCTGTTCACGACCATTCGCCCGCAGCCTTATGCGGTTCCCGATGACGGCCCGGTCGGAGAACTGCTGCATGCCACGGGGCGTCATCCCTGGCGGCCGTCGCACCTGCATTTCATCATCACCGCGCCTGGCTATCGTTCACTTGTCACCGAAGTCTTCCCCAGTGATGATCCCTATCTCGATGCGGATGCAGTTTTCGGTGTTCGTGAGAAACTCATCATGGTTTATGAGAAACAGTCCGCAGGCGATGCCATCCCGAGCGGCCTTGCGGCCGTCGATGCCATCACCGATCCATACTACAAGGTCGATTTCGACTTCGTTCTGGTGCCGGAAAGCTAAGCCTTTTTCTTCGGTGCCAGCTTTTCCTTGAGGAAGTTGCCGGTCGTCGAATAATGCGACATCAAGAGTTCGACTGCGAGATCGGCATTGCGCTCGAGCACGGCATCCGTAATGGAGTTGTGCTCGGCGTTGATGTCGCGCGATGGATAAGCTTTCGATCCAGACAGATGGCGGTAGCGCACATTCTGATCATAGAGCTGGTCGCAGAATTTCAGCATGATCGAAGAGGGGCAGGCTGCAATCAGCGCCATATGGAAATGTTTGTGGCGGATTTCCCATTCTTCGTTTGCAACGAACTGGTCGCCCGATTGCGAGCGTGGCACCCGTGAAAGCCGGTAGGCGGAAAGCACAACTTGTTCTTCCCATCGGCTGTCTCCATGGGCAATGGATTCCCGCAAGGCCCGCTCTTCCAGCCATCGGCGGGTGAGTAACAACTCGTCGAACTCCTGTTCGCTGACATCGGCGACGCGAAAACCGCGCTGGTCGATACGTTCGACGAATAGGTCGGAAGTCAGCATGCTCAGCGCTTCGCGGATCGGGCTTGAGCCGAAGTCGTAAAGACTGCGTAATTCCTCGATCTTGAGCTTTTTACCCGGCGTAAGTACGCCTGACATGATATCAGAACGTAGCCGCGAATAAGCCTGGCTGGTTATCGAACTTGACCCCGTCGAGTCGCCATTTTGCCCCAGCGCGGTTTCTTCTTGGGCCGCGGCTTCTTTTTTCTCGCTTGGCTCTTCCAAAATAGTCCCCGCCTCGACCCCTGTCTTTGAACCTATCATGGCACCCCCGCTGATTCGATGGAAGGCAACTCAGTGCTTCCCGACATAGTCGCCGGACTTTGCTTGGCGAGGATGCTTTCATAGGCCTTCGCCGCCCTTATAACTGCAGGTGATGCTGCGACTAGCCCCTTATTGGCAAACATCTCGTGGTTGCGTTCGATTTCATCCAGTTGGTAGCGATAGTTGACCATAATACCTAACGAACCGGCCATGCCGTTTTCTGACAGGTCGGCGGCCCAGTTAATCCGGTCCAGCCTTGCTCCGTTTCCAAGATGGAACCGGGCCACCGGGTCTGCCGGGCGGCGGTTTGTGTTGCTGTTGCAAAGGAACCACGCAGACAATGGCATGAGATGCTGCTCGACAACCGCAGCCGCCTTGGCGTCATTATACCAGCCGTCCTCGTCTGTCAGTTCAAGGGCTTTCAGCGTCGCCTGTGGCAAACGAATTTCGCTTTCGCCCCGGCGCGCATTTGAGACCCATTCTCTGAAAGACGGGACCGGCGAGAGAGTGACGAAGTTCTTCAATGCCGGATATTCGGTGCGCAACTCCTCAACCACCTGCTTAATCAGGAAGTTGCCCAGCGGAATTCCACGAAGGCCTTTCTGGCAATTCGAGATGGAGTAGAAAATGGCGGTGTTGGCCCGTCTGACATCCAGCGCGGAAACGTCTCCGTGGGAGTCCCCCAATACTGTTTGGATTGTTGAAGGGACTTCATCCATCAGTGCGACTTCGACGAATATCAGTGGTTCCTCTCCGAGCCGGGGATGAAAGAACGCGAATATCCTGCGATCTTCGGGATTGATGCGCTTGCGCAGATCTTCCCATCCGGCCATGCCGTGGACAGCTTCATAATGAATGATCTTTTCCAAAATTGCCGCTGGGGTGTTCCAGTCAATGCTTCTCAGATCCAGAAAGCCGCGGCTGAACCAGGTCGTGAACAGATGCACGAATTCGCGGTCGACAAACCTCAACTCAGGCTCGCCGCGAAGACGGACAAGGAGATCAGCCCGCATTTCGACAAGAAATCTGGTCGCATCAGGCGCTTGGTTTAAAAGCATGATGAGGTTGAGGCGCGACGGCTGTGAAGCAGTCAGCAGTCTGTCCAGACTTTCATGGCTGGGATCACTGGAATAGTCGTTGGCAGCTTTGAGCGCCTTTGCAGGATCGGCGGAAAAGTCCGACAACAACAGGCGGAAAAATTCGGTTTTCTCGGGCTCGGCCAGTGCTTCGTAGCAGTTAAGGATTTCTCGCGCGATTGCGGCGCCCGAGGCTTCGCCACCGCCGGAAAGCAGAAGACGGCACAGCTTGATGATCTGCCTGGGAGGAAGCTTGCGCTCATGCTGGTTGGAAAGACCGATGATGGAGAACCCCCTATCGGCAATGGATTGCAATCGTGATCGGATCAAGGAGGTCATCATGCCTCAAAAATATCGATATTTTTAAAAATCCGCAAGTGCTAGTTTTGGCTCTTGAATGAGTTTCGTTTTTTGGAAATATCGAAAATAGCGCTGTAATACATGGATTTATTGAAATAACGTGGGCTTGAAGCCCTCTTTCTGATTCGATGAAGCAAAAATTTGAGTGGGATAAGTCAATAAAAAGTTGATATTTTTGGTTCGTTCATTAAAATATGTATCTTAAGCTGTCTGTCATGGCGTGCATGAACACAGTTCCATAAGATCGAATTTCAAGGCAAGGAGGCCAATTCATGCGCGAAACGCATTTTGAAGATGGGAAATGGTGGGTCAGCCCATATAATTTTGTGCCGGAAGTGCGCAATTCGCTCGAATTGCCTCCCAAAGTAGAAATCCACGATGCGACCCTTCGCGACGGCGAACAGACGCCGGGTGTCGTGTTTTCAGTAGACGACAAAATTGCCATTGCCCAGATGCTCAATGATGTTGGCGTCGACCGGATCGAGGCTGGCATGCCCGCTGTTTCGCCGCAGGATGCGGAAGCCATCAAGCTGATCAGCAAGATGGGGCTGAAGTCCCGGATATTCACTTTTGCCCGAGCCATGAAGCAAGACATCGACATGGCGCTCGAATGCGGCGCACAGGGTGTCATCATCGAAGTGCCGATTGGTTATCCGAAACTCACGACCCAGTTTGGCTGGACCTGGCGCGATGTGCTCGAGCGCAGTGCGCCGGTAATCAACTATGCCCGCGAGAACGGACTCTATGCCGTGTTCTTTCCCTATGACACCACGCGTGCCCGTCCGGATGATCTCGAGAATCTCTGCAAGGGCATCATGGCGGAATCGCCGCCGGATTCCATCGGCATTGTCGATACCATGGGTTGTGCCACGCCTGAGGCCATCAAGTACATGGTGCGCTGGGTCAAGGGCATGACCGGGCTTCCCATCGAGATCCATACGCACAATGATTTCGGCATGGGGGTTGCGACTGAACTGGCGGCCGTGACGGCCGGCGCCGAAGTGGTCCACAGCTGTGGCAACGGTCTTGGCGAGCGCACAGGCAATGCGGCACTTGAGGAACTCATGCTTGGTCTTGATTTGCTCTATGGATACGAGACCGGTTACCGGTTTGACCTGATGCCGGAATTGGGCCGATTGCTGTCAGAGCGGGCCAATATCCCGATTTCCCGCAACAAGCCGATCTTGGGAAGTGGAAACTTCACCCGCGAATCTGGCATCGGCATCAATTTCGTCATGCATGATCCGCTGGTCATGTTCGGAACCCACCCGGCGTTGACCGGGCGTGAAGGCGAAGTGGTGCTTGGCAAGAAGAGCGGCAAGGCCTCGATTGTCTACAAGCTTGATCAGTTGGGAATGGGGACTGCGGATGATGCCGAAGTCGCCGAGATACTCGGTGCTGTAAAGCAGGCGGGAATCAAGAAGCGTGACATCCTTACCGACGATGAGTTCAAGGCAATTGCCGAGCCCGTGCTGGCGCGCCGGGCGGCCTGAAGCGTATCGCGACACATGGACCGGTTGGAATGATGGCATCCGTCATCATCCGAACTTATCAAGGCGCCGCGCACCCGACTGGATGCGCGGCGCTGTCGTATATGCTTGGGTGAGGGGCCTGTTTTGGTTAAGGCAGCAAAAGCGCACAGGAGAAGATCAGCACTGCGCAACTGTTCTCAATCTGAAAGTCTGACTGCGCCTCCCATTTCGAAGGAGGGGGCGGCGTAATTGCGGCCTGTGCAATAGACGCGCCTCACTGCAAATTCCCCCCCGCCAAGCAATGGAATTGCAGGAAATTTCGGAGCAGGAATGACATATTCGGGTTTTGAGATTGCTCATCTGAATTGGGAGTGATGTCGACATATTGCAGAGTTTATTGAAAAGCCAACTCCGCGACGCGAATCGACTTACGCGCGATAACGGCAGCAAGGGGGCGCGCCATCACCAACCTCGACGAATTTAGCTATTTTTATACATAATACTAAAATATCGATTTTTATTGCGATAGGGCATTTTTGTGATAAGTTTGAATTCAGTGGGGCAAATGACAGCCTCGGCATTCCCGGGAGGAGACAAAAATGAATTTCAAAGCACTTGTCGTATCGGTTGCGGTAGGGGCGACGGTAGCGTTTTCGGCTGTCGCAGCCAACGCCACTGAATTGCGCCTTGGAACAGCCAGTCAGGGCGGCGCGTTTTATCCGGTCGGCCAGGCCATTTCGACGCTGGTTTCAAACCATGCTGGCGATGGCATCACCATGGTTCCGATCGTTACTGAAGGGTCAGTCCAGAACCCGCGCCTTCTGGGCTCCGGAGAAATAGATGCCGGTATTACAAACAACAATCTGGCCGTTCTCGCCAACAAGAATATCGGCCCCTACAAGGATGCCGGCCTCGAGCTGCGCGCCATCGGAACCTTGCATCCGAGTATTTTGCACATGATGGTGCTGGACAGTTCCGACATCAAGTCGATTGCTGATCTCAAGGGCAAGCGCGTTGCAGTTGGTCCTGCCGGCGGTGGTACAATCCCGTTCCTCAACGCAATCCTTGCGCTGGAAGGGCTGAGCAGTGACGACATCACGCCAAGCTTTGTGTCCTACGAAGATGGTTTCAGCCAATTGTCGGATGGCATCGTCGATGCCTCATTCGCGCTCTCCGGCTTTCCGGCCGGTGCGGTTATGCAGGCAAAGGCCTCGGCAAAATTGCGGTTTATCAACCTGTCGGAAGCGCAACTGGCCACCCTGAAGGAAAAGACGCCAGCCTATGGTTCGTTCACTGTCGCCCCCGACGTCTACGACACGAATGAAGCGGGATCTGTCGTCGGCGTGTCAAACGTGCTGGTGGTCAACGCCAGCATGGATGAGGATACAGCTTATCGGATCACCAGGGCCGTCTACGGCAACATGGAAGAATTCCGTGGCGAAAACGCCTTGGCCAAGCAGATAGACCCGGCTCAGTCGATGAGCCTGGCGATCCCGCTCCACGCCGGTGCTGAGCGCTTCTTCAAACAATAGGCTCTTGAGGCTGTGAGATAATGTGACGGGCGGGCCGCAGGGGCCCGCCTTCCTCCGCTGGCTCCAAACACGGATCTGCAGAAATCCAATGAAAAATCCGGTCGACAAGTTCTTCAAATATGGGTCCGTGGCCTTCGCATTTGTGATCGGGCTTTTCCACTTGCTCAACGTTTCGGGCATCGTGGTGTTGTCGACGCGCGAAATTCGCGTCTTCCATCTGGTGATGATGCTTGCGCTGCTCTTCATGATCACGCCGGTGACCAAACAGTTCAAGGAAGCGGCCTGGGAGAAGTTGCTCAGGCTTGCGCTGATTGCGGTCACCATCAGCTGTGGCATCTATCTGTTGTCGCGCTGGAAAGACATTGCCATGTCCGGTGGTGCGACGGTGCCGATGGATGCGACCGTTGGCATCATTGTCATCTTGCTGGTTCTGGAAGCGGCGCGGCGCGGTGCAGGGCTGGCGCTTGCTCTTTTGTGCACCTTCTTTTTCACCTATCCGTTCTTCTCCGAATATCTGCCAGGCCCGCTTGCCAGCCGCGGTTACAGCCTGACCCGTATCGCCGAGTACATGACAACCACATCGAATGGCATTTTCGGCGTACCGATCGGCGTGTCGTCCACCTACATCATACTGTTTTCAATGTATGGTGCATTTCTCAGCGCCTTTGGCGCGGGTGACTTTTTCTTCCGCGTCGCCAACCGCCTGACCCGTGGCATGCGCGCGGCCGGGGCCAAAACAGCGGTGATCTTCTCCACATTGCTCGGCATGATTTCAGGCTCGGCTGCCGGAAATGTTGCGGTCACCGGTACTCTGACAATTCCGATGATGAAGAAGGAGGGCTACCAGCCCCACCAGGCCGGTGCGATTGAAGCCGTGGTTTCAACCGGCGGTCAGATCATGCCTCCGGTAATGGGAGCTGCCGCTTTCATCATGGCGGAGATCGTCGGCGTTCCCTATGCGACCGTCATGGGTGCGGCACTTATCCCGGCGCTTCTGTTTTTCAGTTCGATGTTCTTCGTCGTTCACCTGCAGGCGCACAAGAACAACATCGTTCCTTTCGAACAACCTGTCGATGAAGATGAATCGATCTGGCTCATCCTTCTCAAGGGCGGGCAATTCATCATTCCCTTCGTCACGCTCATCGTGATGATGGTTTTTGGCTATTCGCCGTTCATGGCCTCGTTCTATTCGATCCTGCTGCTTCTCGCCTGCGACGTCATCTGGAAACGCAGCATTTCGCTGGCAACCTTCCGCAAGATCGGTACCGCCATTGTCGAAGGCGCAATAAGCGTAGTCCCCATTGCCATTGCCTGTGCCGCGGCCGGCATTATCGCCGGAACACTTGGCATCACCGGCCTGGGATCGAAAATCTCCAGCCTGATCATTGATGCGTCGATGGGCTATACGCTGCTGGCGCTGGTCCTGACGATGTTCACCGCGCTGATCCTCGGCATGGGCCTGCCCACCACGGCGGCCTATCTTATCCTCGCAACTGTTGTTGCTCCGGCGTTGGCGAAAATGGGCGTCCCGATCCTGACCGCGCATATGTTTGTCTTCTTCTTCGGCTGCGTGTCGACGATCACCCCCCCTGTTGCGCTCGCCTCCTATGTGGCTGCAGGTATCGCCAAGGCAGATCTCAACAAGGTGGGCTGGACCGCATTTGGTTATGGCATCACCTGCTTTGTCCTGCCTTACATGTTCTTCTACGGCCCGGCCTTGATGCTGCAGGGAACGCCGATTGAAATCGGCATGGCGGTCCTTAGCGGATTGGTTGGCGTGTTTTGCGTGGCTGCAGGTGTTGTTGGTTATTTCAGAACCTCGCTCGTTGTCTGGCAACGTGCCGTCATTTTCTGTTCCGGCATTGCGCTGATGGATCAGGGGATTGAATCCAACCTGTTAGGGGCTGCAGGCATTGCCATTGTCTGGGTTACCGGTTCCATCGCACTCAAGCGTGCGACACCAAAAACTGCTGCAATTCAGGAGAAATGATGATGGCATTTGAAGCCAGGAAATTCCGCCGTGTGGTCACCGGGCACGATGCAGACGGTGTCGCCAAAGTTATTCGCGACGATACCGCATCATGTGTCTTGCAGCGCCCGACCCGGCCCGGTGTGACGCTCACCAATTTCTGGCAGCACAGCCAGTCACCCGCACCAATGGAAAGTCATGACGATCCCGTCGAGGGTCCGCTTGTCCTGCATCCGCCGAAGAACGGCGCGGTGTTCCGGGTGGTGCAATTTGATCCTGAAGATCCTGATATCATCGCCAGCATTGATGGCAAGAAGGCATTTGCGGCGATGGGGGCGGGTGCGAACGTGGTGGAAAATGCCCGCCACCCGTATATGCACCGCACGGATTCGCTGGATTATTCCATCGTGCTGCAAGGCGAAGTCTGGATGTTGATGGATGAGGAGGACGTGCTGTTGAAGCAAGGTGATGTCGTCGTCCAGCAAGGCACCAACCATGCCTGGGCCAACCGTGGCACCGAACCCTGCATCATCATGTTCGTTCTCAACGATGCAGTGAAGTAAAGCATCTATGGTGGCGCAGATCTCGTTTGCTGACACCTGGGGTCTGGCGGCCATTGTGGTCGCCATGACACTCGGCGGGATTTTGAAAGGCGCGACCGGCGCCGGGATTCCCATCATCGCGGTGCCGGTCATTGCTGCAGTCTACGATGTCAGAATTGCGGTCGCCGTGATGGTGATCCCGAACCTGATTTCCAACCTCTGGCAGATTTTCAAGTTTCGCAGCAGCGCGGCGGATATGGGGCTTTGCTGGCAGTTGGCTGTTTTCGGAGCGATCGGTGCGGGTATTGGCACTGTTGCACTGGCTGAGCTGCCGTCCACTTTTCTAAGCCTTTGCATGGCCGCAATCATCATCGCCTATATTTTGCTGCGTGTTGTCAGACCAAGTGTTCAGCTTTCCATGGCCAGCGCCAGGAAATCGGTTGCGGTCGTCTCGGTGATTGGCGGCATATTGCAAGGGGCGGTTGGTGTGTCCGCGCCGGCAATTGTCACTTTTCTCAACGCCATGAAACTTGCCCGTCCGGTCTTCATCGTCACAGTTTCGGTCTTCTTTGCGTCGATGGCCGCGGTTCAAATTCCCGCACAGATCTATTACGGGCTTTTGACCCCGGACATTGCTGCGCTTGGACTCTTTGCCTTCATTCCGCTGTTGGGAGCGCTGCCCGTTGGCGACTGGATTGGCCGGCGCATCAGTCCGAAAGTCTTCGACGCGCTGATCCTTGCGTTTCTCGCCGTCCTGGCGCTGCGTCTGATCTACGCCGAACTCCTCTGACCGGTCGCGGCAATTTGCGCCGCCGTGCGTACGAGAGGTGCAGAGTATGAGGGTGGTCCCGTCCTTTGCACAAATGTCTGCGATCGCCCCGACCGGAGGACTGCTGTCCTCCCGCGCCCTGCCTGCCAACCTGCATCGCTTGTCTCTGCGTCATATGGCGGTCGACGCCCGCCATCAAGTCTGGATCCGCGGCCAGTATGAAGGTGATCTTCTCGACAATAGCCCGGTTCTTGCGCGGCTTGATGGTGATCAGGGCCTTGTATCTGTCGAGCTTGAAGCCCCCGTTTCCGCAGCACTGAACAAATATGCCGGATCTGTTGCGATCAGCAATGACGGGATCTCACTTGCCGTCTCATCGTCCAAAAGTGGTGTGCTGGGAAGGATTGACACGGTAACCGGGAAGACTCTGGACATGGCGTTCGGCACAGGCACCTGCGGAGTTCAGGCCCGGCGGGACGGCTTTATCAGTTCGAGTGAGATCGGGCGTTTCGCTCAAGCCAGCCATCAGCGTGTCTGGGGCAACCACATAGCGCGAGCCTGATCTGATCCCTGTCGCGCAAAACCGCAGTACGGTTTTGCGGTTTTTCGCGGCACGCAGAAACAAACGGCTTTTGCGCATCACCCGGAGCCCTTTTGATGCGACGATCATCGAGCTCTTGGGGAAATTGTTTCAAGCCGCCGAGGCAGACCTCGGTTAATCAGAAGCACTGCTGATTTCCGGACGCTGAAACAGCTGCTTCACTGCAAGATTTTGCAGTCCGCGGTTAAAAGTTTAGCTCTTGAGCAAGTCAAACAAAGTGCTGCGGTCTACGCAACCGTGCCATTCGCTGCCGGAGAGGTGTATTGCTCAGAAAATTCTTTTGAACTTGCGACGCGGATCTCTCGTATGAAGATGAAGCGAAAAACTCGCGAGAGTGGTAATCGCGATCATAATCGCGCCTATTTCCAGAACAATCATTGCTCAACCCCAGCTGACATCATTGTCATCGTCGAAGCAACTGGTACACAGCGCAACTTGTCCGAAGCTTATGTCGCAATAAAAAATATTGCATGAAACTGCCCCGTTCCTGACAAGGTGAACCGCGGTTTGGGTCGGCTATATGATTAACACTGGTAACTGGCGTTAACCTTCGGGCAAGGATTAATACGTAAAAAACAATCTAGTCTCCGGATTGTGGATTTGCGCGATCGTTCCGCTCCCACAAAGGCATGAAGCCGCTCCGAGGTTCCGGCAAGATCCGGATTTCCAGAATTTCATGGGCCAAGCGGCATACGGTATGAAGACACCGCCTGTTTCCTGTCAGAATATATGACAGGTGCATCCGATGTTTGACGCCACATACGCTGCAAGGCTGGCCCAAATGGTGTTTTCGGCTCAAAGCCGTCTCTTGGGGTTAATCGCGTGGGGAATGTTCAAGCAAGGGTGAGGGATGCAGCGGCCGCTGATGGCCTGCGCGCGCGCCTTGACTTGACCAAGCTTGATCAAGACAGCGGAGATCGTCTGCGCGACATGCGCCCGATGATCGAAGCCGAAGCCCGGGTCGCTTTGTCAGCCTTCTTTGAACGCCTGCAAAACACGCCCGAGATTGCTTCACTGTTCACCTCCAGCCGTCAGATCGACCGGCTGGAAGAACTGGAAGTCGCGCATTGGTCGATCCTGGCTGATGGCCGGTTCGACGGACTTTATGTCGACCGCTCTGTCATTCTCGGAGAGGTGCGCCAACGTATCGGGCTGGACGCCGGTTGGTCGATCGGTGGTCATGCGCTGGTGCTCGAGCGTGTCATTCGCCGCCTTGTCGATGAAAGCCGGACAGGCGTATTCAAGGCCTTCTCTCGCAAGGCCGAGCGGGCTCTTCTGGCCGATCGCCTTGTCGACGTTGTCAGGGCAACACTTATAGACATCGATATGCAGGTCTCGCACCGGTTGGCTCAACAGAGCAAAACTCTGACGAACAAACGCGAAACACAGATCGCTGAAGAGCGTAACCTTGTCGAGGCCACCCTCGGCGCGGCGTTGGCGCAACTTGCCGAGGGCAATCTGTCGGTGCGCATCGAGCCACAGGCCATTGAAACACACAAGCAGGCAGCAGACGATTTCAATCGCGCGGCCAGCCGTCTCGAAGACCTTATAACCGGTTCCGCCGCCAACCTGCACAAAGCCGAACAGCTTGCAGTGCGGTTGAGCGATGATCTCGAAGCTGTTCGCGTCGAAATTGAGAGCCATGGCGAAAACGTGGGTGAAGAGCATGACGGCCTAGCAGCCATCGCCAGCCGCATACGTCTGACAGCCGAGACCGCCTTGAAGGCTGAAACCCTGATAGCTGATGCCCGCTTGAGCGCCGAGGCCGGCGACCGGGTGGTTGGAGAAGCGATTGATGCCATGGCCGGGGTCGAGAATTCCGCCGAACAGATCGGCAAGATCATTTCGGTCATTGAGGAAATTGCCTTTCAGACCAACTTGTTGGCACTGAATGCAGGAATAGAGGCGGCCCGGGCCGGCGATGCTGGCCGAGGCTTTGCCGTGGTTGCCACCGAAGTTCGCGCCCTTGCACAAAGGTCCGCCGGTGCGGCAAATCAAATCAAGGATCTCGTGTCTGACGCAAAATCCCATGTCGGACGCGGTGTCGCTCTTGTCGACCAGACACGCTCTGCCATTACCGGTCTTGTCGACCAAGTGGGCAACATTTCCAAATCTGTCGCCGGTGTTGGCAATCAGGCACAAACCGAAGCCGACCACATCGGCGGTTCAGCCACGTCTCTCGGCCGGATTGCAGCATTGATCAACTCCGGAGGCGCGCGCTTTGCCGGCGCCGCTGAAACCGGCGCTGATCTGCATCTTGTCATTTCCGAGCTTGGCGAACAGATCCGCCTGCACCGGCAGGAACATCATGCCGGTTTTCAAAGCGTTGAATTGTCCGCTCAGAGGGCGCCTGTCTCAACTTCCCAGGCGCAGCCGTCGCAACGGAGGCTCTCACGATGAGCCTGATTGAGCAACAGATAGCAGCAAGCCGCTTCCGCCCATTCACACGTAAGGATAGTCGACATGTCGTCTGACGGTACATCACCAAAGGTTCTGAAACTGCCGGAGGTTCTCGACCTCAACGCAGCCAGCCGCCTGCATGAACAAGTGCTTGCCCACAAGGGTGAGGACATTGATATCGACGCATCTGACGTGAGCCGGGTTGGCGCTCAATGCGTCCAGGTGCTGCTGGCAGCTGCCAATAGCTGGCGTGCCGAGGAGCAGAATTTCAAAGTCACTCCAGCATCGGATGTCTTCGTTAAGACTTTGCAATTACTAGGAATTTCGGATGAAGCTCTGCTTCCAAAGGAGATACTGAAATGAAGAAAAAGGTTCTCACAGTGGACGACTCGCGGACGATCCGCAACATGTTGCTGGTCACTCTGAACAACGCCGGCTTTGAAACCGTGCAAGCCGAAGATGGTGTTGAAGGCCTGGAGGTGCTCGAGGAGTCCAATCCGGATGTCATCGTTACCGACATCAATATGCCCCGGCTTGACGGCTTCGGCTTCATCGAAGGCGTGAGGCAGAACGAACGCTTCCGCGCCATACCAATCTTGGTTCTGACGACTGAAAGTGACGCGGAGAAAAAGAACCGCGCCCGTGAAGCCGGTGCAACTGGTTGGATTGTCAAGCCATTTGACCCGTCCAAACTGATCGCAGCCATTGAGCGTGTAACCGCCTGACAGGATTCTTCCTATGGATATGAATGAAATCAAGGAGATCTTTTTCCAGGAGTGCGAGGAACAACTCGCAGAACTGGAATCCGGTCTACTCCGACTCAACGATGGTGACACCGATCCGGAAACGGTGAATGCGGTTTTTCGTGCCGTGCACTCTATCAAGGGTGGCGCCGGAGCTTTCGGGCTCGATGATCTCGTCTCCTTTGCACATGTGTTCGAGACAACACTTGATTGCGTTCGATCCAACAAACTGGAAGCCTCGGCAGACCTGCTGAAGGTGATGCTCAAGTCCGCAGATGTGCTCGCTGACCTCACCGCAGCGTCCCGCGATGGCGGCACTGTTGACTCCTCACGGACCTCAGTCCTGGTGGCTGAACTTGAAGCCTACGCCAAAGGCCAGCCGTTGAAGAACGCCGCTGCCCCCGCTGCAGCTGCACCAGCCCCTGCACAACCGGAAGCGCCGGCTGTCGAGGCGCCTGCGGCAACCGACGACAGCGGCTTCCAGCCTGTTCCCTTCAGCTTCGATAGTGATGATGAACTGGCCATTAGCGCAGCGTCTGTCTTCATGGTTCGCTTCAAGCCCCGCTCGGATCTCTATGCCAAGGGCAATGAGTCGGTTCTGCTGCTGCGTGAACTCGCCAAGGTTGGCGATCTCCAGGTACGCTGCGAAACAGACGATCTTCCTTTGCTGGATCAACTGGACCCGGAAGGTGCCTATTTTTCATGGCTGATACGGGTCGAAACCGAAAGCGATGAAGAAGCCATCCGCCAGGTCTTCGAATTTGTCGAGTGGGATGCCACCGTTGAAATCACCGCTAGCGCCGATGACGAGGCCTTTTCTGCTCCGAGCCCTTCGGGCGAAGAAAAGCCGATGGCAGCGATCCCGTTTGATCTTTCGTTGCTGGAAGATGAGCCTGTTGTCGCTGCCGAGACCGCAGCACCTGAGGCTCCGGCCGCTGCCGCCGGTGAACAGGCGCTGGCCCCTGCGAGCATGCCGCTCGCAGCCAAGGCCATTGCCGCCGAGGCCGAGAAAAAGGAAGCTGCCGCTCCCGCAGTTCCTGCTGCACCGCAGACAATCCGCGTTGATCTTGACCGTGTTGACCGCCTGATCAACCTGGTCGGCGAGCTGGTTATCAATCAGGCCATGCTGGCGCAAAGCGTGGTTGAAAATGAAAGCGGTGGTTCGTCCGCCGTCAATCTGGGCCTCGAAGAACTTCAGCAGCTGACCCGGGAAATCCAGGACAGCGTGATGGCCATCCGCGCTCAGCCGGTCAAGCCGGTATTCCAGCGTATGGGTCGTATTGTTCGCGAAATCGCGGATATGACCGGCAAACAGGTTCGATTGGTCACTGAAGGTGAAAACACCGAGGTCGACAAGACAGTTATCGACAAGATTGCCGAACCTCTGACCCACATGATCCGGAACGCGGTAGATCACGGTCTGGAAAGACCGGAGAAACGCACCGAGCTCGGCAAGAACGCCGAAGGCATACTCCGCCTGAGCGCGAAACACCGCTCTGGCCGGATTGTCATCGAGATTGCCGACGACGGCGCTGGCATCAACCGCGAGCGTGTCAAGTCCAAGGCGATCGAGAACGGGCTGATTGCACCGGATGCAAATCTGAGCGACGAGGATATCGATAACCTGATTTTCCATCCCGGTTTCTCGACCGCGGACAAGATTTCCGACATTTCCGGACGTGGCGTTGGCATGGATGTGGTCAAGCGTTCCATCCAGGCGCTGGGCGGCCGGATTTCGATCACCTCGAAGCCTGGCAAGGGCTCTGTCTTCACCATGAGCTTGCCGCTGACACTGGCTGTCCTGGACGGAATGGTCGTCACCGTCGCAAACCAGACGCTGGTCGTTCCGCTTACTGCAATCGTCGAAACCTTGCAGCCGGAGAAGAACGATATTCACTCCTTCGGTCCAACCCAGCGGCTTATCGCCATCCGCGATACCTTCTGTCCGCTGGTCGATGTTGGACACATCCTCAACTTCCGAGCCGATCTTGCCAATCCTGTCGACGGAGTGGCGCTGCTGGTGGAATCCGAGGGGGGCGGTCAGCGCGCGCTCATGGTCGATGCCATCCAGGGTCAGCGGCAGGTCGTCATCAAGAGCCTCGAGGCCAACTACACCAATGTTCCCGGGATCGCTGCGGCGACAATTCTGGGCGATGGCCGAGTGGCTCTCATCCTGGATGTGGACGCAGTTGTTACCGCTTCTCGCGGTCAGCCGCTCAGCCACGACATGATGCTCGCGGCAACCGGCTAAGGAGGGGATGGAACATGCGGATTTCAGGAAATGACATGCTTGAATTGATTGCCTTCACACTTGGCGATCAGGAGTTTTGTATCGAAGTCATGTCTGTGCGTGAAATTCGCAGTTGGACACCTGCAACCATGTTGCCGCACTCGCCGGGGCATGTCCGCGGTGTGATCAATCTTCGCGGTGTAGTGCTGCCTGTTATGGACCTGGCTGAGAGATTGGGTTTGGCGCCTGCGGTACCTAACGAAGCATCCGTCATCATAGTCACCCAGATCGGCAATCAGATCGTTGGTCTGCTTGTCGACCTGGTTTCGGATATTTTCACCGTTTCAGCTGAAGATATCCATTCGGCACCGGATGTCAGCAAAACGATGGATCGCGACCAAATCCGGGGAATGATCCCCATGGATGACCGCATGATCTGTTTTCTTCAACTCAATGCCCTTTTTGGCACGATAGAAAGTGAAGCCGCATGAGCGCCGCTGCTATACTCCAATCAGGACGCCCTGATGATTGCCTCGTAACAGGAGAGTATCCGCTCACCCGCAAGGACCTCTCCGAGATCGCCGGAATGATCTATTCCGATGCAGGTATCGCGCTTAACGAGACCAAGGCATCTCTGGTGTATTCGCGGCTGTCCAAGCGGTTGCGCCAGATCGGGTTGAACAGCTTCCGGGACTATTGCGCCCTCGTAAGCTCAGCCGCCGGAGCAGAGGAGCGTCGGGAGATGCTCAGTTTCCTGACAACCAACTTCACGCGGTTTTTCCGCGAGAACCATCATTTCGAACATCTTCGCAATGAAGTCCTGCCGGGCCTACTGACCCGTGCCAATGCCGGCGGTCGTGTTCGCATATGGTCTTCTGCTTGTTCTGATGGCCAGGAGCCATATTCGATCGCTCTGACGGTGCTCTCCATGGCGCCGAACATGGCGAACCTGGACTTCAAGATCCTGGCCACCGATATTGATCCGAAAATTATCGCGCAGGCAAAGGCTGGCGTCTATGATGCGCAGTCTATCGAAACCGTCGACGCCGGAATGCGCAGCAAGTGGTTCTCGCAAACTCCGGAAAAACGCTGGCAGGTCAGCGATCAGGTGAAGCAGCTGGTCACCTTCAAAGAACTCAACCTGATGGCTCAGTGGCCTTTTCGGGGGCAGTTCGACGTGATTTTCTGCCGCAATGTGGTGATCTATTTCGATGAGCCGACCCAGGCCAAGATCTGGGTTCGCTACGCCGATCTTCTGCCGACTGGCGGACATCTCTACATCGGTCACTCGGAACGCTTGTCGGGTGAAGGCAAGGATCGCTTTGAAAATACAGCCATCACCACCTATCGCCACAAGGGGAGGGGCTGACCGTCATGACTGCACGAGCACGTGTTCTCATTGTAGATGATTCCCCGACGATGCGGGGCTTGATCCGTGCTGTTTTGCGGTCTGATCCGGGCATCGAGGTTGTTGGCGAAGCCGCCGACGCCATGGAGGCCCGGACCGCCATCAAGCAGCTCAATCCCGATGTTGTCACTCTCGATGTCGAGATGCCCAATATGAATGGCATCGAGTTTCTTGATAAGATCATGAAGCTTCGCCCGATGCCTGTCATCATGGTGTCGACGTTGACCCAGCGCGGCGCTGAGGCGACACTGGCAGCACTTGAGATTGGTGCATTTGATTGCATTGGCAAGCCGTTGCCGGGTGATCCGAGGCCCTTTGCAGAGCTCAACGAAACCATAAAGGCGGCAGCGCGTTCGCAGCGCCATCTGCCAGATCTGGTACCCGCCGGACAATCGGCTGTGACCGCTCCTGCCTATGCAGCGCCCAGCGACTACCAGCCTGCGCGCAAGATTATCGCAATCGGAGCTTCCACGGGTGGCGTCGAGGCATTGATTGCGGTTTTGACCAAATTTCCGGCCAACTGTCCGCCGACAGTCATTACCCAGCACATGCCGGCAACCTTTACCAAGAGCTTCGCCGAACGCCTCAACAGGCTATGCGCTCCTCAGGTAAAGGAAGCGGAAGATGGCGACAGGCTGGAGATTGGCCGCATATATCTTGCACCGGGTGGTGACCGTCACATGGAAATCTCCAATCCAACGGCACCTCGCTGCATGCTGATTGAGGGTGATCCGGTCAATGGGCACCGGCCGTCAGTGGATGTCATGTTCAAGTCAGTCGCAAGATTGGCCGGGCGCAAAGCTGTCGGTATCATCCTCACTGGCATGGGCCGAGACGGCGCGGCGGGACTGCTCGAGATGAAAAAGGCCGGCGCCGACACGATCGGTCAAAATGAAAAAACCTGTGTGGTTTACGGGATGCCGCGCGTCGCACATGAAATCGGTGCCGTCGATCACCAGTTTCCACTCAATCAGATTGGGGAAGAAATCCTCAAGTCAACAACAACAACCTCTCGCAAAGATAGGGTCGCATGATGTCTATTGCACAGAAAATCAAGGTTCTCATCGTTGATGATCAGGTGACCAGCCGGCTCTTGCTGGGTGACGCTCTTCAGCAACTCGGTTTCACACAGATCACGGTGGCCGGCGATGGCGAGCAAGGTGCCAAGATCATGGCCCAGCAGCCACACCATCTGGTTATTTCGGACTTCAATATGCCGAAAATGGACGGCTTGGGCTTTCTCCAGGCGGTCCGCTCCAATCCGGCAACCAAGAAAGCGGCATTTATCATGTTGACCGCCCAGGGTGACCGGGCATTGGTTCAGAAGGCTGCTGCACTCGGTGCAAACAACGTTTTGGCCAAACCGTTCACCATTGAAAAAATGAAAGCGGCGATCGAAGCAGTATTTGGATCGCTGAAATGACAGAAGATGTTCAATTTCGGAGGATTCACGTAATCCAGGGTGAGTACAAGGTTTCGGATGAAGCTGATGTGGTGCTGTCCACCATCCTCGGTTCTTGCGTCGCTGCGTGCATGCGTGATCCGGTTGCGGGTGTCGGCGGAATGAACCATTTCCTTTTGCCAGGCTCGGCCGACGGATCCGGAGGTGATGCAACTCGCTACGGCGTTCACTTGATGGAATTGCTCATCAACGGATTGCTCAAGAAGGGCGCCCGGCGCGAGCGGCTCGAAGCCAAGATTATCGGCGGGGCCAAGACCATCGCAGGTTTCTCCAATGTCGGAGAGAAGAACGCGGAATTTGCGCAGCAGTTTCTTAGCGACGAAGGCATTCGCGTGATCGGAGCGAACACCGGTGGGGATGTCGGGCGGAAGCTCGAATATTTCCCGGTCAGTGGCCGCGCCCGGCAATACCCGCTTACCGGAACAGAAATGCAGAAAACCGTGGCACTTGAAACCGCGCCGCCGAAAATCATTGCACCCAAGCCGGCGGATACGTCGATCGAGTTTTTCTAAGGAGTTCCGCCATTATGACGCATTTGCCCTTCGACCATGGCGGCGACACCAACGAATCGTTGCGTGAAGTCATGGCCCGGATCAGTACGGAACTTGTGGATGTCGCGCAGCTTATAGAACGGCTCGAGCCGCTTCTGTCCAGCGGCCGGTCCACAGAGTTTTTGGCCTCTCCGGACCACATGCGTGTCATGCAGGGCATAGATCTGGCGGTTCAGAAGACCCACGGACTCGCAGATTTCCTCAATGGAATTGGCGAGCGCCTGGAGCCAGAGCATCTGATAGACATTACCACGGCACTAAACCTGATCACCCTGGAAGACATGAAACGGCGCCTTATGGCCTCCGTTCATGAAATGCCGTCAGCCGATCTCTATCAAAAGGCGTCCGGAGACCTCGACTTCTTCTAGGCATTAGGGTTCGCTGGTCACAGACCATCTTCGCGCAAGTTTCGCCGTCTAGGGTGCACATACCGGTCAATGTGGCCGGCATCTTTTATTGAGCGCGGATACAGAATGAGTCTGTTGAACCAGCTGTCGCAAATCACTAAGAATCTGGCCGGACTCGGTCAGACGAAATTGTTGGCTCTTGTCGGGGTTGGCGTCCTGTCGATTCTTTTGATCATCGGGTCCGCCATATTCCTGAACAAACCAACACGAGAGACCCTGTACATTGGTCTCTCCGGTGAAGACATAAACCAGATCAGCTTGGTTCTTGCCGAAGCTAACATTAATTTCGCTACAGGTACGGATGGATCGTCCGTAACTGTGCCTGCCGGCATGACCAGCCGTGCCCGGGCGCTGCTGGCGGAGCGTGGATTGCCATCTTCAAACAGCGCCGGCTACGAGTTGTTCGACAATGTCGGCTCGCTCGGATTGACCAGCTTCATGCAGGAAGTCACCCGGGTTCGCGCACTTGAGGGCGAAATCGCCCGCACCATTCAGTCAATCAACGGCATTTCAGCTGCCCGAGTTCACATCGTCATGCCTGACCGCGGCAATTTCAGACGCGGCGACCAGAAGCCGTCAGCATCTGTCATGGTCCGCGGCGGAAGCCTGGCCGGTCGTGCAGCTGATTCCATCCGGCACCTGGTAGCCTCATCGGTACCGGGTTTGACCGTTGATGAAGTCACCGTGCTTGATGCGACAGGCAAACTGCTCGCCGCCGGAGACGATTTTTCCAATTCCAACCTCAACCGTTCGCTATCGATCGTGCAGATGGTTCAGACCGAGGTTGAAACCAACATTGAAAAGGCACTATCGCCGTTCCTCGGGATTGAAAACTTCCGGGCCAGCGTCAACGCCAAGGTCAACACCGACAGCCAACAGATCCAGGAAACTGTCTACGATCCGGAATCCCGCGTCGAGCGCTCGATCCGGGTAACGCGGGAAAACCAGACTTCCAGCGAATCGGCCGCGGGTACTCCGGCCACAGTTGAGCAGAACATTCCCGACCAGGGACCTGACGCAAATGGTGCCGCCGGACCGAAGTCCAGTGAGCTGGCCGAGCGAAAGGAAGAGCAAACCAACTTCGAAATCAACTCGAAGACAGTCTCGACCGTCCGCAACAGCTATAATGTCGAAGGACTGTCGATCGCGGTAGTGGTCAACAAGGCCCGCATTGACGCCATGCTTGGCGGGGAAGCTACACCGGAACAGACGGCAGCCTATCTCGCCGAACTCGAGCAGATTGTTGCTTCTGCCTCAGGCATTGACGCAGAGCGCGGCGACAGGGCAACCGTCACCGTCATGGAGTTCCTGGCAAGCGAGATCCTGACTGCTGATGCCGCTCGACCGGGCCTCATGGATACGCTGAAAACCCAGCTTGGTACGATCATCAACGCTTTGGCCTTCATCACGGTCGCAATCCTCCTGGTCATGTTCGGCTTCCGTCCATTGATGCGCGGTTCGGCCGTTGCTTCCGCTCAGGATGAACTTGGGCTCGATGATGAACTCGAACTGCCAGACTTCTCTCCTGCAGCCATGGGCGGCGGAAGTTCGATGGCAATGGAGGGCTTCGGTGCAGACTTCGGATTTGGCGAAGAAACCGAATCCGACATGGATGTTGAGGATTCCGGTTCCTTCAACCGTCGGGTCAAGGAAGGTCCGGAACGTCGTCTCGCACGGATGGTCGAGATCAACGAAGAGCGAGCCGCGAAAATTCTAAGAAGCTGGGCTTCAAGCGAAGCGGCATAAACAGAACCTGTCCAGCTTGGGTTAAACCGGTCCGGTACCACACGAGATGATTCATGAAGGGATTATCCGGCAGCATTGATGCCCCTTGCGGTATGGACGTAGCCAGTCATCTCCACAACCCAGCGGTTCCAGTGCTTGCGAGAACAGTTTCGCAACTCTTGGATTGTTCGCAAAGACGCGTTCCTGAGACGCAATCCCCAACCTGAAGTCCCATCTGCAGGTTTGTTTTAGAGCGGCGTCCGATTAATAAGACCCATTCTGTTGGCTCAAACGTGGCTGCTCCACAAGAATGGCGGCGCAGAGCAATGTGGTCCCATCTCTCAAGCCGTCCGACGCCATGGACAGCGGCATTTCTGCCAACCTGAAGGGCCGCATTCTTTCGGGTCCTGAGACGTATTTTCGTCTTGAACGTACCAACAGGTGTGTCCTTCGGCGAAATACGTCTCAGCCCATGAAATTAACGCGGCAGGATGCGTCTAATCAATCGATCGACGCTCTTAGGCTGCCGGCTTTGGGCAATGCAACGCCGACGCGGGTCTTTCTGTCTGCGATTACAGTGTTGAATCCCTATTCCCACTGATTAAACAGAGTGATTCATTGAAAGCTCGTGCAAACCGTTAAAATTCGAGTAAACTGACTCAGATTACAGCGAGCCTGTCCAGTCCTAGATATCGTTATGTTTTCTCAGGGTGAACTTCGGCAGACTGGAAATGCGGGGAGGTGATTCGTTTAATCTCCTGGCGGCGGAACAAGAGGTGGCGGTTCGGTCCCGTGTGTGGGGCGATCGGTATCGAGTAGTGTAAGGATGCCGACATCCCCGGACCGTGATGTGGTTTGTATGTGCACTGGGCGGTGTGTGTGCACAAGACGAGGTGAGGGGGTTTGATGACCGTGCGTGGTTCGTTTCTCCATGATTTGGAAGCGCAGCGGACGTGCGGGCATCTGACCGGTGGAATGGATCTCATCTGCGCCTACGCAGGTGCGCGATCTTACCTTCTTGCCCGAACCGATTTGTATTCTGACCGTCATCATGATTTCATCGTAACGTCGAACTGGCCATTCAATTTGGTGCGCAAGTTTGGTGCGTCACTGGTTGATAGTGAGGCTCGGACCAGTGAGGTCCGTCGTTGCCTTCAGGCGTTCGAGCCTTCTTTTCAGGATATCGATGCGTCCAGTGATCTTATCTGCGACTACGCGCCGAGGATGTGTCTGATACCTTTCAATGCCGGCCAGGCCCGCATGCTGCTGGGGCTTCTGTTCGACAAGGATGCTTCTCTCTCCCATGACCGCTTGCGCGATGTAGCTCTGGCGACAGCCTACTACACGTCGCATTACCCTGAGATTGTCTCCAACAACAATATGCTTTCAGACCTGACGGTCCGTGAAGTTGAGTGTTTGTCGTGGATTGGGGAGGGCAAAACCAGTGATGAGATTGCCCTGATCATTGGCATCTCCCGCAACACAGTGAACAACTATATCACCAGTATTATGAACAAGACCGGCGCAAAAACACGCTCTGAAGCAGTTGCATTCGCCGTGCGCCAACGCATAATATGACCAAAGGAAGCAATTTGACGGATTTCGGAGTACCTCAAGACGCCCAGAATACAAAGGAACGGGCACCGGAACGTTTAAATGGTGATGCGATCGGCAATGCCGCTTCAACGGCTGATCTTTTTCCCAAACTGGTCACTATGCAGCGACTGTGTGGCAGCAGCGACTTCGCGCTTTTGTCAATTCAGGCCCACACCCTGCTCAAACCGGGCCAGATAGAATGCGCAATGCAGAGCTTGGGGTCTCAGTCCCTGGTCAACAAATTCCTCCTCGATAATGCAGAATTCCTGCTCAAACACATCTATTCATCTCCTGCTCCGATTGTTTTCAATCCTAAGGACGCGAGGGCTTTCGATACGTCGCCGGCATTTGTCGTTCATACTGGGCCCGATGATGCGACCCATCTGGCGTTCCCTATACAATTGGGAACGATGGGGAATGGTTTTGTGCTGTTTTTCAATGCCGGTGCTGTGCTGAACAACGATCTTCTGATCGATCTGCACCGTAAGTCACTGACCGTGTTGCGGGAAAAGCTGCGATTGGCATTCGGCATCTCCGCCGGCGCAGAGAACCTCAATGATCGCGAAATCGAATGCCTTCAGCTTGTCGGCAACGGCATGAAGAGTGAGGCAATCGGCGAGCAACTCAATCTGTCGGTCCATACCGTAAATGCCTATCTCGGATCCGCCACAACGAAGCTGAATGCCGTCAATCGCATACAGGCGATCGCCAAGGCCATTCGTCTTGGAATTATTGCTTAGCAATCCGCGTGATGACAACGTACCTGCGCAATTTCAGAGACTTACAGCGTCCTTTGCGCATCCGATTGGATGCGTGGCGCTGTAGCTCGTTGCAGCGATTCCGCTTCAGCAATATGGGGTGCCCAACTCAGCCATCCAGAATGGCGGCAAGTCCGTCAGGTCAGCAATCCATCTTTACTATAATACAAAATCTAAAGCGTGTTGTGAAAGCCGGTCCCCACTTCTAGGAACACGCTTCAAGAGACCGGTGGAGAAACATGGATCGCCGGCACGAACGGGCGGAACGCTGCCGCACGCAGACTTTCCGCCAGGACGAGCGTATCGTCATCCGGGTTTTCCAGTGGTTCGTCAAAATTGATGTGGTTGATTTCAATACCGCCGCAATCCTGTTCCAGGACCAGACGTGCATAGATAGTCACTTTTTTGGGGCGAATTTCGAGGTCCAGAACCACGCGTGGCTGTCCGCCCCAGTCCAGATAATAATCGCCACCAATGCCAAGCTTGACGGTTCCCGGCAGAAAATACATCTCTGCAGCCGAAGCCACGAGATCAGCCAGATCACCGTGCCGCTCAAAGCGCAGCATCGCGATCAGGTCAGCCACGTCGATCAGGCGCAATTCGCTCGCGACAGTGCAAATAGCATCCGCGATGATTTTTTCCTGCTCGGCGGAAAATGGATTCTGTTTCATGATCGCACGCCCGGAGTTCTGGAATTAGATTTGGTTGAATAAATACGGTGCACCAACTCGGCGACTGCTTTGTAGAAGACTGGCGGGATGAAATTATCCACTGAGACTTGTGCAAAAATGGAGCGGGCCAAGGGGGGGTCCTCAAAAACAGGAATTCCGTTCGCTTCTGCGACTTCACGGATCTTGAGAGCGATCAGATCCTGCCCCTTTGCAATGACAATTGGCGCCCCACCTTCCTCGCGGACATAGCGAAGCGCGACCGCAAAGTGGGTTGGGTTTGCAATCACCAGCGTGGCACGCGGCACTTCCGAAATCATCCGGCGTCGAGCCCGGTCGCGGGCAAGCGACCGCTGGCGTGCCTTGATGATCGGATCGCCGTCAGACTGTTTCATTTCATCCTTGACGTCCTGCTTGCTCATTTTCAGGTCTTCGTGCCAGCTGTAGCGGGTCCACAGCAGATCGAGAACGGCCAGTGTTGCAGTGCAAATCAGGACGACAACAATAACCTTCCCGGCCATCCGCGCCATGTCGGGCGCGACCAGCGTCGGGTCCATGAACATGAAGTCCAGTGAGCGGAAATACTCAGTCTGCATGACAACGGCTACAAACGTGGAAACGGCTACGATCTTGAAGATGTTCTTGCCGAATTCAACAAAGCCCTTGGCGCCGTATATTCGGCCGAAGCCCTTGATGATCGAGATACGTTCCAGTTTGGGTTGGATCCGGTCAAGCACCGGGCTTGGCATGTTCTGCAGGACCGAAGCGGATATGCCAAACCCCATCAACAGAGCGAAAGCCGGCAGGAGGATACCGCTGGCCTCCCAGAACAAGAGCTGGAACAGGGCAACCGCATCGCCGCCATTATTAAGCCGCCAGCCATCCGACTGTTCGAACAGATCCCGCAATGTTTCGGTAAACCGGCCCACACTGTTGGGTAGAAAAAAGACCAGAAAGACCAGCATTCCAAGCGTCGAGGCAAAAATCGGAACTTCCCGGCTGAAAGGCACATTACCCTTGTCGACCGCGTCTCTGATTTTTTTCTCTGTTGGTTCTTCGGTTTTGCTGTCTTTGTCTTCGCCTTCAGCCATATCAGCTCAGGCTCAAGCCGCTGCGGCTTCGGCGAGTGCGTCTTCACGCAGCGTCAGCTGGTCGAGTCCGGCCAATCTGATGGCCTCCTGGGCAATGCTGCGTCGTGCAACAGCGATTTCACGTGTGCTGACACCGGCGGTTCCTGCAGTCAGGTCTGATTCGATCATGCGGCGCTGACGCGCGCCAATGGCAGAAAGCACCGATTCTGTCAGGGTTGGGTCTGCGCCGCGAAGCGCGGTCGTGATGATATCTCCCGAGATGTCGTTGAAGAGCGTCACGCGGCTGCGCTGCGGCATCAGCAATATATCATCAAACAGGAAGATTCGCGGACGCACTTTGTCGACAGCAGATTTCGAAACCGTTTCGAGTGCACCGAGCAGTGATTCCACATCCGGCTTTGACAGCTCGTTCATGATCTCGGCAACCTTGACCGAACCGGTACTGGCTTTTTCTGCCTCTATAGCGGTGACCAGATCACGGACCCGGGCCTCGATAATTTCAGCTGCCCGTGGGTTGACGTTTTTGAGATCGACCGCACGTCTGACGATATCGACACGAACCTTCTCAGGCAGTTTCATAAGGGTGCGCCCGGCAAATGCGGTTGGCAGCATCGAAACAATGTAGGCTGCGGTCTGCGGATGCTCGTTCTGCAGGAATGTGCCGACGCGATCCGGATCAGAATCCTGAAGCCGGTCCCAGATTGATGTTTCATAGCTGGCAAACTGGGTGCGGCGTCCCAGGAGCCCGTCGACCTCGTCAGGCGTCAGGCCTTCTTCGAGAATGCCCTCCATCGCCTTGGCGTTGTCCATCAGGCCGGCGCCCTCGCTGAACAGATCTTCGAATTCATTGACAAGTTCAATCAGTTCCTGCGGCTTGATTGTACGCAGGTTCTGGGCATTCTTGATGATTTCCTGCAGTTCTTCGTGTTCGAAGAATTTCAGCAGTTTGCCCGCCACCGGCTTGCCCATGGCGAGCAGCACCGCTGCAGCCTTTTCCGATGGTGACAGAATTGTGCTGCCTTCGGTGGTTTCGGGGGTGAACTCATCATAGCTGGTCATATCAGTTCGACTTCTTCTGCGGTTCGCCGATGACTTCGATTATCTTGACAGCAAATTTGGTGTCGTCGGTTTCGAGTACAGTAATCTCTCCGCGGCCGATTAGCTTGCCGTTGACCATGATATCCACAGGTTCTCCGATTTTCCGGTCCAGCGCGATGGTCGCGCCTTCGGAAAGGTTCATCAAGGTGGAAACTGCCATACGGCTCGAGCCAAGAATAATCTGCACGTCGATCGGAATGCCGAGAACCAGATCTACGCGATTGGTGGTTCCGCTGGCGCCGATCTTGACGCCGGGTTTGGAAGATGGCGCTCCGCCGAAATCCTGAACCAGCGATTTTCCGCCTTTGGGGGCACCGAAAGCAGGCTCATCGAGGTCCGGAGCTGCTCCAAAATCGCCGCCGAAGTCGGCGCCCAGCCCGGGAGCGTCGAGGCCACCCGCGCCGAAATCTGACGTGTCAGCCGCGTCTTCACCGATGTTGAAGGGATCGTCGGTCGCAGTGTCGTCTTCGAGGTCTGCGCCAAAATCGGAACCAAAGGCTGCTGCGCCACCCATACCATCCACACTTTCATCAGTGAGATCCGGCTCCATGCCGGTATCTTTTTTCAATACATCGCGAAGGCCATCAACAGCGTCATCTATCGCGCTGTCGTCCTGCGCCGTAAGATCTTCAATGCCATCTAGTGCTTTATCGCCAGCCATGTAGCTTTATCCCGTCTGAAGCTTGCCCGGAGCCTGCCATGCCGCTCGCGGGCGCCATCTCATTTAAAATCGGTTTTCCAGTTTTCGTCCGGCCCGGCCTGTCCTTCAACCTTGACCATATAGCGTGAGCCCGCTCGGCCCAGGGCGCAGGTGTAGAGTGGTCGCCCGTTTGCGCTCAGGGTCACCTCGATATCGCCATTGTGTGCAAAGGCAATCAGATCGCCGGGTTGCAAACGGCTGATTTCACCGAGCTCCAGCGGCTGCAATGCCACTGCGGCCTGCAGGCTGATCTGTGATTTTGAAACGCGATCACTCAACCGTTCCGTCCACTCGCCCTTGTTCGGGTCTGCCTTCTTGTCGAGTTTGGCTGGATTGAGCGTGGTCTTGAGCAGAATTGACTGCGGAAGGATCAGCGTCAAAGGAGCCGCGACCGAACCGAATTCAATATCGAGAGTTAGTGCTACGGCATGAAAATCCGCAATCGGATCATCTTCTTCCTCAGGGTGCTCGGGGTGCGGGTTCATCGCCCTCGCCTTGGCGTCGGGCTTGCTCGCAACCAGGCTGCGCAGACTGTCGTTGAGCTGTTCGAATACCACCAGCGACATGTCCAGTTCGATACCTGACAGTGGTCGTGAAGCAATATCGAGTTGGTCTGGATCAGAGCCGCCCAGTAGGCACTCGACCATGCCGATAATCAGCTTGGTACCGCACAGGCTGCAGATGTCGGATGACCAGTTCGCGATTGTGGCTTCGCAATAGACAGTGTTGCCGCTCAATTCGGTGAGCAGCTCCCGCCGGCGTCCCAATTTGATTTCGCCCGGGCGGGCATCGATCGTAACACCTGTTGCGCTCAAGAAAGTCGCCGTAAGTACAGGTCCCAGAGCGTTCAGCAAGGTCTGACTTTTCGAGCCGATGTCGGCGCCGTTTCCCTTGACGCCGATCATCCGGTCCAGGAGGTCCGGATTAAATCCTTGGTGGATTGATGACTGCTGAGTCTCGGTTGCCATGCTCATGGGATCAAGCCGCCTTTGCGTCGCTGCCGCCGCCAGGATTCATCATTTCCTGCTCGACCGCATCAATGGATGGACGCTCGTAGGAAGAAATGGTCTTGCGGCCGTGCTCGAGAGCAACCTGCGGAACCGAACCGTTCATGTAGGCCAGCAGGGTCTGCTTGACGATGGTGTAGAGCCGGTTCTGCTTGGTTCTCACAATCTTGATGTTTGTGGCGATCGGGCTGAAGATACAATAGGAAAGAAAGATCCCGAGCATGGTTCCGACCAGCGCTGCGCCGATCAGTCCGCCCAGCACAGCTGGCGATTCATTGATGGCGCCCATCGCTTTGATCACGCCCAGAACAGCTGCGATAATGCCGATGGCCGGGCAGGCGTCGGACATTGTGCTCATCGCGTGATAGGGTTTCAGGCGGTCTTGCGCGATGGTCTGGATTTCCTCATCCATCAGGGCTTCGATTTCATGCGGGCGGGCATTGCCGATGATGATCAGGCGAACATAGTCGCAGATGAACGACGTCAATTCCTTGTTCTTCAAGATGGTCGGAGCTGATTGAAACAGTTCGGACTCTTCCGGATTGTCGATATGGCTTTCGATTTCGTTGCGGCTCTTGGTCCGCAGGTCGCGCATCAGCGAATAGAGAATGCTCAGCGTGTCGAGATACTCGCGCTCCTTGGGGACCTTGCCCTTGAAGGCCTCGCCCAGTGCCTTCATCGTATCCTTAATGGTCTTGACCGGGTTCGTCATGATGAACCCTCCGATCGCGGCGCCGCCGATGATCAGCAGTTCGAACGGCTGGTTGAGTACTTCAATGTGCCCACCCATCGCCATGAACCCGCCGAGCACGCAGCCGATCGTAATAACAAAACCAACAATAATATTCATGGTGCCCCGCCGCAGTAAATGACTTGCAAAACAATCACTACGGTTTGAGCCTTGTGTGAAGCTGAATCTGCCCGCTTGATGAATAGCCTTCTGCAACCTTCAGCTTCGCACAAGCAAGCTGGCCTAATCCGGGACAGGCTTGCTGGGGCTGTGCCGGTTATGAAACCGTACAATGTGCCCTATAAAACAAGAGGGGTTCATCCGGTGACATCAACTTACACCAGCTACAATCTTATCGCTCGCGATCTTCCGCGATCCATCGAGCGGATTGCCAGCCAACCCCAGATTGCGCGGGAAAGCGAGTATTATCTCAAGCGAATTTCCGAGATCAAATCTGTCGACGAATTCATGGCCGACACGCGCATCTTCAACTACGCCATGAAAGCCCATGGCCTTGAGGACATGAATTATGCAAAGGCGTTCATGCGCAAGGTGCTGACGGAAGGTGTCGACAACGACGATGCTTTTGCCAACCAGCTTGCAGATTCCAAATACAAGGAATTCGCCGAGACCTACAATTTTGCGCGCAACGGCGAAACCGCGACTATCTTCGACAAGGCTCAGCAGGGAACGGTCGACAAGTATCATCGGCTGTCGCTTGAAGAAGAAGCTGGCGAAGACAACACCGGCGTGCGTCTGGCGCTGTATTTCGAACGAACCGCACCGACAATCGATTCCGCCTACGGCATCCTTGCCGACACGGCGCTGTACGAAGTGGTGCGGACCGCGCTTGGCATTCCGGCCGAGGTTGCCGCGTCCGATATCGACAAACAGGCCGATATGCTCAATTCACGCCTCGACATCGAGGACTTCAAGGATCCTGAGAAGCTGAACCTTTTCATGCAGCGTTTCACGGCTCTTTGGGAGCTTGATAACCCGTCAGGCGGATCGGCCAGCTCAAGCCTGCTGCTTGGTTCTTCGACCGGGTTCGGCATCTCGCCGGAATTGATGCTCTCGATCAACAATCTCAAACTCGGGGGCCGCTGATGCAGAGTTCGCTTTACGTTTCACTATCATCGCAGATTGCGCTTGAACGTCGCCTGACGACTTTGGCTGACAATGTCGCAAACGCCAATACCACCGGTTTTCGGGCGACTGAAGTCAAGTTCAACGAGGTTCTCGCCAACACCGGCTCAACCGATGTGTCTTTCGTCGACCAGGGACAGGATTATCTGACTACGGCCAATGGCGGTCTCAAGAGCACCGGCAGCCAGTTCGATTTCGCTATTCGCGGTGACGCATGGTTCATGATCGAAACGCCTACTGGCAACATGCTGACCCGTGATGGCCGCTTTACCCTCACCGCCACCGGTGAGTTGGTCAACGTTGACGGACACCCTGTGCTGGATCCGGGTGAAGCCCCGATTCAGCTCGATCCCGACGGCGAGCCACCCAAGGCCGGGCGGGACGGCGGTCTGACCCAGGACGGGTTCAGACGCGGAGCTATCGGTTTGTTCTCAGCTGATTTCACGGATGGTTTTGCCCGCAAAGCTTCGCTTGGCATCGTCCCCACAATCCCGCCCGAACCCGTGCTTGACGCTGACAGCGCCGGATTGGTGCAGGGATACATCGAGAATTCAAACGTCAACGCCATGGCCGAGATGAGCCGCCTGATCATGATCTCGCGCGCCTTTGAGAATATTTCGGCGATGACCAGGGCGACCGAAGACGTCTTCAAGGAAGCGATCCGTACATTGGGCAGTGGTCGATGACATTGATCATGGATCTGTTGGGTAGTCGGTCAGCGCCTCTGGGGATATGCGCACAATGAGTGGGCGGCCAGCGTTGGCCAGGCTTGCCGATAGCGTGCGCAGCTTTTCCAGTCCGGAAGGCGCCTACGATATCTCGGGCACTGTCACATCTGTTGCGCCAGGCCATTGCGTCGTCGCCGGGTTGTCCCGGCATGTGCGGATTGGGGATTTTCTCACCTTCCGCCATGGCGAGACATCCAAGTTGGCTGAAGTTGTCAGTCTGGGGCCGGATGAGTTGATCGCCTGTCCGGTGGACGGAGCGTCGCAGGCCAATATCGGCGAGCGGGTCTGGCGGCGTGGCCCGTTCCGTCTTGCACCCGACACGAGCTGGTGCGGCCGAACCATCAATGCGCTCGGTGACCCGGTTGACGGTCTTGGACCGCTCAAACAAGGCGCGAAACCGCGCCCGGTGACTGGTGCTGCGCCGGCATCCATGTTGCGCCAGAGAGTTGATAAACCGCTTAAAACCGGTATCCGCGTCGTCGATGTCTTCACGCCGATGTGCCAGGGCCAGCGGCTTGGTGTCTTTGCCGGCTCAGGCGTCGGAAAATCCACGCTTTTGTCGATGTTTGCCAAAGCTGCAGATTTTGACCGCGCCGTTGTCGCGCTGGTCGGCGAACGTGGCCGTGAGGTCCGCGAATTCATCGAGGATACGCTTGGTCCGAACATGCAAAAGACCGTTGCGGTGGTTGCCACCAGCGACGAAAGCCCGATGCAGCGCAAACTCGCTCCCCTGACAGCCATGGCGATTGCCGAGCATTTCAGGGACGCCGGTGAAAATGTGCTTCTGATCGTCGACAGCCTGACGCGCTATGCGCATGCGCTGCGGGAAATCGGCATGGCCGCAGGCGAACCTCCGGTCGCCCGTGGTTACCCGGCATCGGTTTTTACCGCCTTGCCCGGATTGCTTGAGCGTGCCGGACCTGGTCCGGAAGGCGCTGGTGCAATCACTGCCATTGTTTCGATCTTGGTGGATGGCGACAATCACAATGACCCGGTGGCGGACTCCGCCCGAGGCATTCTCGACGGTCACCTGGTGCTCGATCGTGCTTTGGCAGATGAAGGCCGCTATCCGCCGGTCAATCCGCTGACCTCGATTTCCCGTCTTGCCCGCAAAGCCTGGCGTGGTGACGAGGAAAAGCTGGTGATGCGTCTCAAAGCCCTGATCCATCGTTTCGAGGAAACCCGCGACTTGCGGCTCATAGGCGGCTACCGGGCAGGATCTGATGCAGAACTCGAAATGGCGATCAAGCAAACGCCGGTGATTTACGAGATTTTGCGCCAGACACCGGAACAACCTCCGAGCGCCGACGCATTTGCCGAACTCGCGGATGCAATGAAGGCTGCGGCTGGTTTGCCCGTTTCTTCGCCCGCCAAGGAAAGGACGAAACAGTGACCAGTGCAAAAAAAGCCGAGATCGAAGCCGTAGAGAGCGAAGAACAAGCTCCTGTCCGCAAGGCTTCCCCGCGCCGCAGCGGCGATCGCTTGGTGGCAGTCGTCGGTTTCATGTTGGCAACGGCTGCCGCATTTTTTCCCTGGTACGTTTTCTTTAATCAGGAAAGCTTCGGCATTGCACCCATGGGTTACACCCAAACCCGCGACTTGCCGGAGATCGGCGGGCGTTCAGTCGTCAACGTATCGCCCCTTGCCATTCCCGATGAAAAGGACGGTGCCGCAGAACCATCTGCCTTTGATCCGATCACCACTGCGACGGTATCCAATCTCGGCGACGAACTGAATGGCGCAGGGTCTGCAACAACGGTAGATCCCAACAAGAGCTTTCCCGGCAAACCACGCTACAAGCTCTTGCATGTTGCCAACGGAAGGGCGCTCATCGAGGACACATCGGGCATGTACATTGTTCGCATTGGCTCTGTCCTGCCTGACAATTCCCGCCTTGCCACTTTGGAAAAGCGCGAAGGCCAGTGGGTGATCATCACGTCAAACGGCGAAGTCATACAGCGCTGAACGGGCTTGTGCCCGCACCTCCCGCCTGCCATCGAGCCAGCTCATCTGGGGTAAGCCGGAAGGCGGTGCTGTAAACTCTGCACACTCAAGGTTCCCCCGCTGTGTTGCGAGACCGGTTTCCGGAAATCCGCTTTGTATGGCGGGAGAGAGCGACCTGCCATGTCATCCCTGCCAGCGGACCTGGCCGAAGGGTCGTTACTCCAATCCGGCTATAGCTCCGAATCACCTGAAGAACATGCGTCGGGTACGGAGCTTACTGAATGGTTAATTCCCCGTAAGGCACACGCAAGATTAACGGCCTAGTCTCTGGGCTTGTTAAGGACAGGGAAAATCCATGCAGCCGATTCAGCTTTTCGAACTGGCATCCAAGCAATCACACTGGCTCACCGTGCGTCAGACCGTTGTTGCCGGAAACATTGCGAACGCCAATACGCCGGGCTACGGGACCCGCGATGTTGCTGCTTTTGAAGCCGTTCTCGACCAGACCCAGCCGCAGGCTCGCATGGTGGCAACCCACCAGGGGCATATTCAGGAAGACCCAATGCGCGGCACCGTTCGCAGCGAAAGCTTCGGCGATGTGGACGTGCAACCTTCGGGCAACTCGGTCAACCTGCCTGAAGAAATGAGCAAGACCGGAGAGATCAAGCGCATGTATGAACTCAACACGGGAATGGTGACTGCCTTTCACCGAATGATGCTCCTGACGGTGAGGCGCTGACCATGCCGGTTGATCCCCTATCGCTCGCGTCTCGCATCGCCTCATCCGGCCTGAATGTCCAGGAAACCCGGATGCGCATTCTGTCGGAAAACCTTGCCAATGCGCAGTCGACGGGCAACACGCCTGGTGAAGACGCCTATCGCCGCAAGACAATCAGTTTTTCCTGGGAGCTTGATCGTGCCACGGGTGCTACGCGCGCCGAAGTGGCCAAGATCGATGATGATCCAAGCGAGTTTCTTATTGAATATGACCCGGGAAATCCCGCTGCGGACAGCAAGGGCATGGTGAAACTGCCCAACGTCAACGTTCTGGTTGAGCTGGCCGACATGCGTGAGGCCAACAGGTCCTACGAAGCCAATCTTCAGACAGTGAAGCAAACCAGGGAGCTTATTTCCATGACAATCGAACTGCTGAGGTCCGGTCAATGATTGACAAGATTTCTGGCCTGTCAGGCCTGTCGGGTATGTCGGGCCTTGGTGGTCCGCGTGAAACCAATATGGCCAGCGCGGCTGCAATGCCGGGTATGCCGGCGGTAGCCGGTACGCCGGCTCCGGGCTCATTTGCCGAGACGATGCAGAACCTCGGTGAAGGCGTCGTGACCAATCTGAAGGTTGCTGAAGGACAGTCGTTTGCCGCAATGCGCGGCGAGGTGCCGACCCGTGAAGTCGTCGACGCCATCATGTCGGCCGAACAGTCGCTGCAGACCGCAGTCGCGATCCGCGACAAGATGGTCACTGCTTATCTCGAAATCGCACGTATGCAAATCTGAGGAATACGCCATGAAGGCTTTGGCCATCGCAGCTACCGGCATGAATGCCCAGCAGCTCAATCTTGAAGTAATCGCCAACAACGTGGCGAACATCAATACAACAGGCTTCAAAAGAGCCCGCGCCGAGTTTTCCGACCTGCTTTATCAGGTCGAGCGGAACTCCGGGGTCCCCAACGCCTCCAATCAGGCGATCGTACCCGAAGGTGCTCATGTCGGACTTGGTGTGCAGACATCTGCAGTCCGCAATCTGCACATCCAGGGCAGCCTGGTGGGCACCTCTAACAAGCTGGATATGGCGCTCGTCGGGCGCGGCTGGTTCCAGATTGAAACTCCGGACGGCGAGACCCAGTATTCACGAGCTGGCGCCTTCAACACCAATGCCGAAGGTCAGCTGGTGACCATTGATGGCTATGTGGTGGTCCCCGGCATCACCTTCCCTGACGAAACCAGTGAAGTTATGGTCTCCCGTACCGGGCAGATCTTGGCTCGTATTGGTGACGATGTGGAGTTGCAGGATCTGGGGCAGCTGACGTTGGCGAATTTCGTCAATGAAGCAGGCCTTGAGCCGCTCGGCGACAACCTGTTCCGCGAGACCGTGGCTTCCGGCCCCGCGATTGTCGGCGTTCCTGCTGACCCCGGCTTTGCTCATATCCAGCAAGGATATCTGGAAGCGTCCAATGTTGATCCTGTCAAGGAAATCACCGACCTGATTTCCGCGCAGCGCGCCTATGAGATGAATTCCAAGATCATCCAGGCGGCGGACGAAATGGCGTCCGTCGTTTCCCAGAATCTCTAGGTCACAAAAGGATAAGGCAGACATGACGTTTCGCCCAACATTGCCTTGGAAAGGCCTCTCTCGCTCGGCTTTTGTTGTGCTCGGTCTGCTGTGCGCCATGCCTGTGGCGCACGCGGGACGTGGTACTGCAGTCGTTCCCGAACGAACCATCTATCCTGGCGAAGAGCTCATGGAGAGTTTGGTCCGCGAGGTAGAGGTGACCAATCCGAACCTTCGCGGCGGCTACGTCGAGGTGACCAGCGAAGTGTTGGGCAAGGTGACAACCCGTACGTTGTTGCCCGGTCGGACCATTCCGGTCGCGGCGTTGCGCGATTCCTGGACTGTTGAGCGCGGCAAGACTGTTCCGCTTGTCTTCAGCGGCACTGGCTTGACCATCACAGCGATGGGGACGCCGCTTGAAAATGCAACGATTGGCGATTTCATCCGTGCCCGCAACATTGAAACCGGAGTTATCATATCCGGAACAGTGATGGAGAACGGCAGTATACAGGTGGCGGTGAAATGATCCGCAAACTCGGCAAAATAGTCGGCATCTGGATCGCCATGATCTGCCTGGCCGGATCCGGGCCAGGCCCTGAAATTGAACCTGGAACCGCAACCGGAAATGGCACCGGAGCGACAACCAGCCAAGGTGCCGTTCAATCCTTCGCAAACGGCGCGGGCCTGAACTTCATCCGCCCCGCAGGTGCCGCTTCGCGCATCAAGGACATCGCTTCCCTGCAGGCCGGTCGCGACAACCAGTTGATCGGCTATGGCCTCGTCGTCGGATTGCAGGGCACGGGCGACGGTTTGCGAAACTCGCCATTTACCGAGCAGTCGCTCCGCGCGATGCTGCAAAATCTCGGCATTTCCACAGAAGGCGGTGCATCGCGTGTCAACAACGTAGCTGCCGTCATTGTAACTGCCAATCTGCCGCCCTTCGCAAGCCTGGGGTCGCGCATTGATGTTACGGTTTCCTCGCTCGGCGACGCGACCTCGTTGCGAGGGGGCACCCTTGTCATGACCTCCATGTCCGGCGCCGACGGCCAGATTTACGCTGTCGCCCAGGGGTCCGTCATTGTCTCGGCCATCAATGCCCAGGGCGATGCGGCAACCTTGCAGCAGGGCACTGCGACTGCCGGTCGGTTGCCCGGCGGCGCCATTATCGAACGTGAGATCCCAGCGAAATTCAAGCAGGTCGATGGGCTGGTTTACCAGCTCCGGAACCCGGATTTCACAACTGCGGTAGGTATGGCCGATGTCATCAACGCCTTCTCGCAAGAGCGCTATGGCAGTGCCATCGCAGAGGCGCGTGATTCCACTTCGGTCGCGGTTCGTAAACCTGCGCGCGCAGATCTTGCCAGATTGACGGCGGAGCTCGAAGGCCTGGTTGTTGAAACCGACACGCCGGCGCGCGTGGTTGTCAACGAGCGGACCGGCACCATCGTTATCGGCAATGATGTCCGCGTTTCCAGGGTTGCTGTCAGTCACGGCACCTTGACCGTTCAGATCAATGAGTTGCCCACAGTCGTGCAGCCTTTGCCGTTCTCGGACGGCGTGACAGCCGTTGAGCCGCTCACCGACATTACGGCGGGCATTGATGGCGGCCAGATTGCCATGATTGATGGTCCGGATCTCAGGACTCTTGTCGCAGGTCTTAATTCGATCGGTGTAAAACCCGATGGCATCATCGCTATTCTCCAGGGCATCAAATCAGCAGGCGCATTGCATGCCGAACTGGTGCTGCAATGAGACTGATCGGGCATATGGACTCTCGCAAATGGCGACGTCGCGCAGGCGCAGCGGCAATCATCGCGCTGGGCATGATTGCGCCGGGTGCTTTGGCGCAGCAGGCGCCGCAGCCCAGTCTGGAAGACGAGATCCGCGCGTTTTGCGGCAACATTGCCGATGCCGCGCGTGACCAGCGATATCTGTTGCAGAAGAAAGAACTCCAAGCGCTGCAGTCAGATGTCGATGAGCGCATGCGCCAGCTTGAGGAAGGCTCCGCCAAATACAAGGAGTGGCTGAAAAAGCGTGAGGATTTCATGCAGGTCGCAGATACCCAGCTGGTCGAAATCTACAAGAACATGGCGCCTGACTCCGCCGCCAAACAGCTGGAGATAGTTAAGCCTGGCATCGCTGCCGCCATCGTCATGAAACTTAGCCCACGGCTGGCAAGTTCGATACTCAACGAGATGGATACGAAAAAGGCTGCCGCTTTAACCAGCATTATCGCTGCCGCTGCAGCACCCGAACAACCCAAGGATCCGTCATGATTAGGGCCTTCGCAATCACTGTTTTTGCACTTACGCTCGGCGGATGTAATTCGCAGACGTTTAATGAGATCGGCAAGGCGCCGACGATGAGCCCGGTAGGTTCAGGGCTTGCCTATGGTGAAACTCCGCAAATGGCCGCCTATCCGAAGCAACCTGCAACGCGTTCCGCCAGCTTCTCGCTCTGGGACGACCGGCGGTCGAAATTGTTTCAGGATGCGCGGGCCGTAAGTGTGGGTGACATTCTCACCGTTGATCTGGCGATCAATGACAAGGCGAGTTTCGACAACGCCACCGACCGCAGCCGCAAGAATTCAAGCGGCATCAATGCAGGCTGGAACCTTCCCGTCATTTCAGCAATCGGATCCAATGATGTGTCTTTCGGTTCGGACACTTCGACCAAGGGTGCGGGTACGACCGCACGATCTGAAAAGTTACAGCTGAAGTTGGCAGCCGTTGTTACAGGCATTCTGCAGAACGGCAATCTGGTCATCAGCGGCAGTCAGGAAGTCCGGGTCAACCAGGAACTTCGCATTCTCAATGTAGCGGGCATTGTGCGGCCTCTGGATGTCGATCACAACAACACTGTAGCCTATGACAAGATCGCCGAAGCGCGCGTCTCATACGGCGGTCGCGGACGGCTTTCGGAAGTCCAGCAGCCTCCTATCGGTCAGCAGCTTGTCGACATCTATTCTCCGATCTGACGGTTTGACCCATGGCACTGACTGAAATCGAAGAAGAAGACGGCGGTAAAAAGAAGTCCGGGCTTGTTGTCATGATCGCAATCGTGCTTGTTCTCAGCGCGATTGCAGCAGGCGGTGGCTGGGTTGTCGGTGGCATGATCGCACCGCAGGTTGATCAGCCTGAAGCGGTTGAGGCACCGCCTGCGCCCGCTAAGGACAAAAAAGAAGGGGATCAGGGGGCAGACAAGGTGCGTAACAACGTCGTTGCGCTTGAGCCGATCACCACAAACCTGTCATACCCCTCCGACAACTGGATTCGAGTCGAAGTTTCGCTGGTGTTCACTGATCTGCCGGATGATGCGCTTGCCGATCAAATCCACCAGGACATTCTTGCCTATCTGCGCACTGTGTCGCTTCAGCAGATAGAAGGGCCGCGCGGCTTTCAGTACTTGCGCGAAGACTTGCGTGAACGTGTGAAGTTGCGGTCGCAAGGCCGCGTTAACGACCTCCTTCTGAGGACATTTGTCATCGAATGATTCGATTTCTCTCAGCCTTTGCGGCCATGATGGCTTTTGCGACGGCGGCTTACGGCCAGATCATAGACCCCAATTTGTTGCAGGCACCGGTCGACGGTTCCGTCGCAAGCTGGATCATTCGTACCTTCGGGCTGCTGACGGTTCTGTCGGTAGCGCCGGGTATTCTGATTATGGTGACCAGCTTTCCGCGGTTCATCATCGCATTTGCCATCTTGCGATCAGGCATGGGGCTGGCAACAACGCCCGCCAACATGATCCTTGTCAGCCTATCGCTCTTCATGACTTTTTACGTCATGGCGCCGACTTTCGATCAGGCATGGGACAAGGGAATCAGCCCGCTTCTGGAAAATCAGGTGACTGAAGCTGAGGCAATCGGGCTTGTCTCCGATCCCTTTCGTGAGTTCATGCTGGTCAACACGCGGCCCAAGGATTTGACCCTTTTCATCGATATTGCCGATGAGCGTGGCCAGTCGACGGAGTCCGACGGCAAGATTGACATGCGCGTGCTGGTTCCCGCCTTCATGATTTCCGAAATCAGGCGCGGCTTTGAAATCGGCTTTCTTGTCGTACTGCCGTTTCTGGTGATCGACCTGGTGGTGGCCACCATCACCATGTCGATGGGTATGATGATGCTCCCGCCGACGGCGATTTCCCTGCCTTTCAAGATATTGTTTTTCGTCCTCATTGATGGATGGAACTTGATGGTCGGAAGTCTGATCCGGTCCTTCGTCTGACATTTTTGACCGCCTTTGATGCGTCTTGACCCGTAACGCATCCCTCAACGGCCTGTGCAGGCACGCGCCGTATTATGGTTAACCACCTCGGCGCATCATTAAGCTGGTGTTTACCATATTGATATTGCTACGAATATTGGCTTTGAGTTAATCACTTTGAAAGCCGGTGCTGGGATTATGCTGCCAACATGACGGGAAGGAGCACTTCTGCGAAGTCAGAAGGTTCCGACAGGCATGATGCCGCACCGCATGACCGGTAAACCAATAAGCCCGGTATGTCCCTCCTTAGTATTGCGTTTTTTAAAGGGACAATCCCATGACTAGCATCATGACTAACTCCGCAGCAATGTCTGCGCTTTCCACTCTCCGTTCGATCAACAATGACATGGAAAGCACGCAGAACCGCGTGTCTTCCGGCTACCGTGTTGAATCGGCTTCCGATAACGCTGCCTACTGGTCGATCGCAACCACCATGCGTTCGGACAACAAGGCTCTTTCGACCGTTCAGGACGCTCTCGGCCTCGGCGCTGCCAAGGTTGACGTTGCCTACACCGGCATGAACTCGGCCATCGATGTTGTTTCCGAAATCAAGGCAAAGCTGGTTGCGGCCCGCGAGCCTGGCGTCGACAAGACCAAGATCGACAAGGAACTGACCGAGCTGAAGAACCAGCTCACCTCGATTTCGGAATCAGCCTCGTTCTCCGGCGAAAACTGGCTCAACAACACCGGTGCCGCCGCTACAGGTACCAAGGAAATCGTTGCCGGCTTCAACCGCGACTCCGCTGGTCTGGTCACGTTGACCACGCTTGGTGTCAACGCCACTTCGACGACGCTGATCGGCACCACAGACGAGAGCCTCGGTATCCTGACCAAGGATATCGATGCTGACGCCCTGAACCCGAATTCAACAGGTACTGCTGCCAACTACTACCTGATCGACTCCGACGGCACGGCAACGACCGCTGGTTCCGGCACCGCGATCGCTTTGACCTCATCAACCACCGATGCCCAGGTTGACGACATGATCCGTGTTGTCGACTCGATGCTGACGCAGATGACGGACGCTGCATCCAACCTCGGCGCCGTCAACAAGCGCATCACGATGCAGGACGACTTCGTAGCCAATCTGATGGACTCCATCACCAAGGGTGTCGGACGTCTGGTTGATGCGGACATGAACGAGGAATCGACCCGCCTGAAGGCTCTGCAGACACAACAGCAGCTCGGCATTCAGGCCCTCTCGATCGCCAACAACAGCTCGCAGAACGTGTTGTCGCTGTTCCGTTAAGGTTCGCTTCAAACTCAATTCGCGAGTTGAACTGATCAGAACGCCGGGGAGCAATCCCCGGCGTTTTTTGTCTATATCACGTACAGCTTGATGCACGATCATCAGCCAATTGATCGGGTATGATGCAGTTGTCGCCAACGACGATTACTCCGCTCGTCAGAATTTTGTTTTCTGTTCTGATTGGCGGCAGAGACATCATTATTGAAGTCGTGGCCCGTGCCTTTATTTCGGTGGCTAACATACCCAGTCAATGCACTTAAGCTGCTGTTAACTATGTTCAAATTACTGAGATTTGTGATTTTCAATTAATCACTTCGAAAGCCAACTCTGGGATTATGCTGCCAACATGACGGGGAGGGACACTTCTGCGAAGTCAGAAGGTTCCGACAGGCATGACGCCGCACCGCATGACCGGTAAACCAATAAGCCCGGTATGTCCCTCATCAGTATTGCGTAATTCAAAGGGACAATCCTATGACTAGCATCATGACTAACTCCGCAGCGATGTCTGCGCTTTCCACTCTCCGTTCGATCAACAATGACATGGAAAGCACGCAGAATCGCGTGTCTTCCGGCTACCGTGTTGAATCGGCATCGGACAACGCTGCCTACTGGTCGATCGCTACCACCATGCGTTCGGACAACAAGGCTCTTTCGACTGTTCAGGACGCTCTCGGCCTCGGCGCCGCGAAAGTTGACGTTGCCTACACCGGCATGAACTCGGCCATTGATGTTGTTTCCGAAATCAAGGCAAAGCTGGTTGCGGCCCGCGAGCCTGGCGTCGACAAGACCAAGATCGACAAGGAACTGACCGAGCTGAAGAACCAGTTGGTCTCGATCTCTGAATCGGCTTCGTTCTCGGGCGAAAACTGGCTCAACAACACGACTGCAACGGCCTCCGGTACCAAGGAAATCGTTGCTGGCTTTAACCGCGACTCCGCTGGTCTGGTCTCGCTGACCACACTTGGTGTCAACACCACCTCGACAACGCTGATCGGCGCAGGCAACGAAAGCCTTGGTATCCTGACCAAGGACATCGACGCCGATGCTCTGGATCCGACAACAACCGGTACAGCTCGGAACTACTTCCTCATCGACACAGGCTCGACCGGCGGTACAGCCTCTTCCGGTACCGCGATTTCTTTGACCTCCGCAACCACCGATGCCCAGGTTGACGACATGATCCGTGTTGTCGACTCGATGCTGACGCAGATGACGGACGCTGCATCCAACCTCGGCGCCGTCAACAAGCGCATCACGATGCAGGACGACTTCGTAGCCAATCTGATGGACTCCATCACCAAGGGTGTCGGACGTCTGGTTGATGCGGACATGAACGAGGAATCGACCCGCCTGAAGGCTCTGCAGACACAACAGCAGCTCGGCATTCAGGCCCTCTCGATCGCCAACAACAGCTCGCAGAACGTGTTGTCGCTGTTCCGTTAAGGTTCGCTTCAAACTCATTTCACGAGTTGATTTGAACAAAGCGCCGGGGAGCAATCCTCGGCGTTTTGCGTTTCTCCAGAAATAACCAAAGGAAAACCGATTTGGTTAAACGTTCAGTAACCATAGATAGGCATTTTCACGGTCAAGAAACGGTGGGTCGCAGAGTAGAAAAGCTTCTCTTGACGGGCATGATGTCTTGCCACCGTTGCCGGTAACCGAGTCCGGTATGTCCCGCGTAATTTTGTCAATAGGGACACCTCCATGACAAGCATCATGACTAACTCCGCAGCAATGTCTGCACTCGCCACTCTCCGCTCGATCAACTCCGATATGGAAACGACACAGAACCGTGTTTCCTCGGGCTACCGGGTTGAAACCGCTTCGGACAACGCTGCTTACTGGTCGATCGCGACCACCATGCGTTCCGACAACAAGGCACTTTCGACCGTTCAGGATGCTCTCGGCCTCGGTGCTGCGAAAGTCGACGTCGCCTATACGGGTATGGAATCTGCCATCGATGTGGTTTCCGAAATCAAGGCTAAGCTGGTTGCGGCCCGCGAGCCTGGCGTCGACAAGACCAAGATCGACAAGGAACTGACCGAGCTGAAGAACCAGCTGGTTTCAATCTCGGAATCAGCCTCGTTCTCCGGTGAAAACTGGCTCAACAACACCACTGCCACGGCATCCGGCACCAAGGAAATTGTTGGCGGCTTCAACCGTGATTCTGCCGGTCTGGTCTCGATCACGACTCTGGCAGTCAACACAACATCGACCACGCTGATCGGTGCAGGCAACGAAAGCCTCGGTATCCTGACCAAGGACATCGACGCCAATGCTCTGGATCCCGATGCGACGACCACCACGGCGCGTGACTACTACCTCATCGACACTGGCTCGACCGGTGGTACAGCGTCTTCGGGTACTGCAATTGCTCTGACCACCGCGACCACCGATGCGGAGGTTGACGACATGATCCGTGTTGTTGACTCGATGCTGACCCAGATGACTGACGCCGCATCCAATCTTGGTGCTGTCAACAAGCGCGTCTCCATGCAGGAAGACTTCGTTGCCAACCTGATGGATTCGATCGACTCTGGTATCGGTCGTCTCGTCGATGCAGACATGAACGAGGAATCGACTCGCCTGAAAGCCCTGCAGACACAGCAGCAGCTCGGCATTCAGTCGCTGTCGATTGCAAACTCCAACTCGGAAAACATCCTGCAGCTCTTCCGTTAAGGGCAACAGTAAAATTTCATCAAGAGTTAATGAAAATGGAACGCCGGGAATTAATTCCCGGCGTTTTTTCATAAGATTTATATATATTTATAAAAAATGACTGTAATTAGTGTTTCAGTAACCATAAAAATCTATTGTAATTTTCAAGAAATAGTGCGTCGCAAATACAATTTAACAAATGCGATCGGCATGATGCCTTGCTACTATTGCCGGTAACTCAATCCGGTATGTCCCGCGTAATTTTGTCAAAAGGGACACTTCCATGACAAGCATCATGACTAACTCCGCAGCAATGTCTGCACTTGCCACACTCCGCTCCATCAACTCCGATATGGAAACAACGCAGAACCGTGTTTCCTCGGGCTACCGTGTTGAAACAGCAGCGGACAACGCTGCTTACTGGTCGATCGCAACCACCATGCGTTCCGACAACAAGGCACTTTCGACCGTTCAGGACGCACTCGGCCTCGGCGCCGCGAAGGTTGACGTCGCCTACACCGGCATGGAATCTGCCATCGATGTGGTGTCCGAAATCAAGGCAAAGCTGGTTGCGGCCCGCGAACCTGGCGTCGACAAGACCAAGATCGACAAGGAACTGACCGAGCTGAAGAACCAGCTGGTCTCGATCTCTGATTCAGCCTCGTTCTCCGGTGAAAACTGGCTCAAGAACACCACAGCCGCTGCATCCGGCACCAAGGAAATTGTCGGCGGTTTCAACCGTGATTCTGCCGGTCTGGTCTCGATCACGACTCTGGCAGTCAACACCACCTCGACCACACTGATTGGTTCGACCAATGAGAGCCTGGGTATCCTGACCAAGGATATTGATGCAGATGCGCTCGATCCAAACTCAACCGGTACCGCTGCCAACTACTACTTGATCGACTCCGACGGCACCGCCACCACTGCTGGTTCGGGTACAGCGATTGCTTTGGCAACCACGACCACCAACGCTCAGGTGGACGACATGATCCGTGTTGTTGACTCTATCCTGACCCAGATGACGGACGCAGCAGCCAACCTCGGTGCTGTCAACAGCCGCGTTTCCATGCAGGAAGACTTCGTCGCCAACCTGATGGACTCCATCGATAAGGGTATCGGTCGTCTCGTCGATGCGGACATGAACGAGGAATCGACCCGCCTGAAAGCCCTGCAGACACAGCAGCAGCTCGGAATTCAGTCGCTGTCGATTGCAAACTCGAACTCGGAAAACATCCTGCAGCTCTTCCGTTAGGATCGAGCGAAACTCACGGCAGGAGTTCAACACTATCGCCGGGGATCACTCCCCGGCGATTTTTATTCCATGAGAATTCGCTAAGCGAAATAGCTCCAGTTAAGGAAGCGGTAACCATGTTTCGTCATTTACTACATTAACAAACGGTGGGTCGCGGCCTGGTTGAGACCCGAAGCGACGAGCATGATGCCTAACCACCGTTGCCGGTAACCGAGTCCGGTATGTCCCGCGTAATTTTGTCAATAGGGACACTTCCATGACAAGCATCATGACTAACTCCGCAGCCATGTCTGCACTCGCCACACTCCGCTCGATCAACTCCGATATGGAAACGACACAGAACCGTGTTTCCTCGGGCTACCGTGTTGAAACCGCGGCGGACAACGCTGCTTACTGGTCGATCGCAACCACCATGCGTTCGGACAACAAGGCACTGTCGACGGTTAAAGACGCTCTCGGCCTCGGCGCCGCGAAGGTTGACGTCGCCTACACCGGCATGGAATCTGCGATCGATGTGGTTTCCGAAATCAAGGCAAAGCTGGTTGCGGCCCGCGAGCCTGGCGTCGACAAGACCAAGATCGACAAGGAACTGACCGAGCTGAAGAACCAGCTGGTCTCGATCTCTGATTCAGCCTCGTTCTCCGGTGAAAACTGGCTCAAGAACACCACAGCCGCTGCATCCGGCACCAAGGAAATTGTCGGCGGTTTCAACCGTGATTCTGCCGGTCTGGTCTCGATCACGACTCTGGCAGTCAACACCACCTCGACCACACTGATTGGTTCGACCAATGAGAGCCTGGGTATCCTGACCAAGGATATTGATGCAGATGCGCTCGATCCAAACTCGACCGGTACTGCTGCCAACTACTACCTGATCGATTCTGACGGCACTGCCACAACTGCTGGTTCAGGTACCGCTATCGCGTTGACCACCACCACCAGCGACGCGCAGGTTGACGACATGATCCGTGTTGTCGACTCGATGCTGACCCAGATGACTGACGCCGCTTCCAACCTCGGCGCGGTCAATTCCCGGATTTCCTTGCAGGAAGACTTTGTTGCCAACCTGATGGATTCGATCGACTCCGGTATCGGTCGTCTCGTCGATGCGGACATGAACGAGGAATCGACCCGGCTGAAGGCGTTGCAGACACAGCAGCAACTTGGCATTCAGTCGCTGTCGATCGCCAACTCGAACTCTGAAAACATCCTGCAGCTCTTCCGTTAAGGGTAGCAAAGCCGGAGCCGTCACTGGGCAGTTTCGGGGGACACAAATGGAAAGGCCGCATCGTTTTCGATGCGGCCTTTTTTGGTTCGCGCGCCAACTCGGACTGAACGATTGGTCATTTCTGGTGTGCGCTGCGGTAACATGTTGATTAGACGAGGGCAGGCGCCAGCACAGAGAGGTAAACGAGTTGTGTCGAACTTCGTCGTATTACTAGATTTAGGGGTTGAATTAACTCCCCGTTAACCATAAACGTTTAGACCTTAGTAACCAACGATGAACCGGTATGTAGGGCAGACGCCAAACCGGTAGCATGAAGCAAGATCATCGTTACCGGGTTTTTGGCCGGTATGTCCCTGGGCAATTATAGGGGGCATTTAAATATGACCAGCATCATGACCAACGCAGCCGCAATGGCTGCACTCAAGACTCTTCGTACCATCAATTCCGATATGCAAGTCACACAGGCACGTGTGTCCTCCGGGTACCGCGTTGAAACGGCCGGCGACAATGCGGCTTATTGGTCGATCGCTACAACAATGCGTTCAGACAACAAGGCGCTGTCAACAGTCAAGGACGCACTCGGACTCGGCGCGGCAAAAGTGGACATCGCCTATACTGCGATGAACAGCTCCATCGATGTGATCTCGGAAATCAAGGCAAAACTGGTTGCGGCCCGCGAGCCTGGTGTTGACAAGACCAAGATCGACAAGGAGCTGACCGAGCTGAAGAATCAGCTTCAGTCGATTGCCGTTTCCGCCTCGTTCTCCGGTGAAAACTGGCTCAACAACACCACGGCAGTCGCCGCAGGCACCAAATCTGTGGTTGGTGGTTTCAACCGAGACGTCAACGGTCTGGTGTCGATCACCACGCTCGATGTCAACGTCACCAGCCTGACCATGATTGCAACGGTTGACGAAAGCCTCGGTATCCTGACCAAGGATATCGATGCGGATGCGCTTAACCCGAATTCAACCGGTACTGCTACCAATTACTACCTGATCGATTCTGATGGCACCGCCACCACTGCTGGTTCGGGTACAGCTATCGCGCTAACCACCGCGACCACCGATGCCCAGGTTGACGACATGATCCGTGTTGTTGACTCGATCCTGACCCAGATGACGGATGCGGCTTCGAACCTTGGTGCTGTCAACAAACGCGTTGCCATGCAGGAAGACTTCGTTGCCAACCTGATGGACTCCATCGACTCCGGTATCGGTCGTCTGGTGGACGCTGACATGAACGAGGAATCCACGCGGCTTAAGGCCTTGCAGACACAGCAGCAGCTGGGCATTCAGTCGCTGTCGATCGCCAACTCCAACTCTGAAAACATCCTGCAGCTCTTCCAGTAGCGCCAGGGCGCGCCGTAAAGGCGCGCATGCAGTGATCAAATTCTACCGTGCCGCCGGTCAACGGACATGGTGGATCAGCTGGTCCGCGCCAAAATTGCCCTTGGTGCGGACTGGCGGCTTTCTAGGGATGAGAGCCAAGGCATTTGTCAGGTTGGGCAACCTGACGTCATTCTCACACAAGTTTAGCTATCTAGGTTTCTCACGCGCATGAAGGCGCAGTCGGATATTGCAATCCCAGCCTTCTGATATGGAAGGCAACCAAATTGCACCGGCTATCGCCACCAATTGCAAGCAATCGGAGAGACTCATGACGGCCAGTTTCGCCCGGTACCTACCGGATTTCGAATTCACTGACATGAGTGGTTTTCATGCTGACCAGCATGTCAATGAGGCTGAAAAGCCCCTAGCGTTACCCAACATCAACATTGAAAGCATCCGGGCTGAGGGGCGCGCAGAAGGCGAAGCGGCTGTACGTGCGGAGCTAACCCGGGAATTCGAAGCCGAACATCTGGCCATCGAGAACCTTCATGCCGCTGAAATGCAGGCTCTGCGCGAGCAGCTCGAAACCAGCGCCGCCCAGACCATTCCAGCCGCAATTGAAGCGAGAAGTGCTGAAATTGCCGATACGCTGGCAGGTGATGTCGAGGCCGTGCTGACTCCATTGATCGATGAAGCGGTCCGTAGACGGATTCTCGCAGGCCTGACCAACGAGATCCGCAAGATCCTTGCATTGGAAAACGCACATCATATCCGCGTCTCCGGCCCTGAGGCCCTCGTTGAGGCCTTTCGCGAACATATCGGCGCTGACGAAGAACAACTGACCACCCAGCAAACCGATGGATTTGAGATAGAGATTGAGGTCAACCGGACCCAGTTCGCCAGCCGCTTGTCCGACTGGTCCAAAGCCCTCGCAGAGGTTCTCTGATGGCTGAAGGCGACTCAACCCACCAGGGCAAGAACGAAATCATCATCGTCAAACGACGTGGCAACAATGATGAGGACGGCAGCCATGGTGGCGTCTGGAAGATCGCCTATGCCGACTTCATGACCGCCATGATGGCCTTCTTCCTCGTCATGTGGCTGGTCAACGCTGCCAATGAGGAAAGCAAGGCGTCGGTTGCCAGTTACTTCAATCCGATCAAGCTCATGGACGACAAACCAACCGACCGCGGCATAAAGCAGGTCGGCAATACACAGGAAGGCGAGGCCAATGCGCCAAAGTCCAAGTCGGAAGGTGTGGGGACCACCGACGGCGAGGCAGCCGAGGTCGGCAGTCAGGAAAACAGCACTGCTGGCGAGAAGCAGGATTACTCCGAGTCTGATTACTTCGAAAACCCCTTCTCGGTTCTGGCTGAAATCGCCCAGGAAACAGGCACCCAGACCAATATATCCGATAAGGGGGACGGTGGAGCCTCGGAGTCCGGACCAGCAACCGGGGCTTCCGGTGGTGATGCCTATCGCGATCCGTTTGATCCGGATTTCTGGTCCAAGCAGGTTGAGTTGGACAGGCAAGCTCAGGAAGACAGCCAGGCCATGGTTGAGGCGGATGGGTATCCGCTTAACAACGCACCTCTTGATGCTGTTGATGATCTTGGTCTGCTTGATGATCCCTATGCGCAAGCCGGAAATTTCGGTGCGAAGCCTGAAGCGGGGCCAGATGGCAGTCAGACGGCTGACATTGCGGGCGAGGGTGGAACCGGTTCGAAATCTGAGCAAGCGAAGGCAGAGGCCGAGGCGGAAACTCTCAAACAGGAAATTGCCAAGGCCCTGGGTACCAGCGTCGGTAAACTTTCCGAAGGGCTTACGGTTACTCCCTCCGAAGGCGGTCTGCTCGTTTCTCTGACCGACCAGCTTGATTTCGGCATGTTCAATGTCGGCTCAGCCGTGCCCGGCCGCGATCTGGTGGTCGCCTTGGCAAAAATTGGAGAATTGCTGGCAAAGCGTCCCGGTGCAATAGCCATCCGAGGCCATACCGACGCCCGTCCCTATTCATCCGGTAATGATGACAACTGGCGCCTGTCAACAGCACGGGCCCATTCTGCCCTGTTCATGCTGGTCCGCGGCGGTGTGCCTGAGGAACGGATAATTCAGGTGTCTGGATTTGCCGACCGGCGCCTGAAAGATGCGGAAAACCCATATGCCGAAGTCAATCGCCGTATTGAAATTCTCGTCGCGGCTGAAGGAAGTTGATGATGCGGCGCGTCCGTCAATCCGCGCCCTTGAGCCTCGCCGTTATTACGGCGATGTTTGCTTTTGCAGCTGCTGCGCAGGAGCCGCCCAAGCCTCTCCCGTTCGAGCTGTTTCACGGTTCAGGGGTTTTTCCGAAAGCAGGCAATGAGCCTGCGCCGAAAAATGACACGCACAATGCCGTGGCGCCCAACACGGACGCGCATTCGCCGGCAGCGGCTGAGCGTGAGATACATGCGGATAAGGCGACCGACGATGCAGCAACGGATAAGCATCAGGTCAATCCGGAGGTCGGTGTCAAGGCGCCCTTTTCCGAACCCGGAGAGGTGGCCGGTTTCGAAATCGGCGACAAGATGGAAACCCTGCAACCCTACAAGCTGATCCGGTCGCTGCAATTCGTTCAGGACGCTGTGGTTCAGGGCGATCACTCCGCGATGGAGATGCAGCGCTTTCTCATCGGCGTCATCGACAGCAGGCTGCGTGAGGCTGATCAGGAGGTCTTTGACGATCCGCGCAATGTCGACGCCGCGCTGATCTACGCCATGAGTGGCGGGAACCCGGCAACACTCGATATCTTGGCAATCAAGGATAAGTTTGGAAATTTCGACAACGAAGTGACCACTGTGCTGCGTGCCTATTTGAATGGCCGGGCGGCCAAGACCCAGACGACACTGAACGATGTGGTAAAAATCTACCGGGACACAGAGATTGGCCCCTACATCACGCTGGTGGCAGCCAATGTGACAGCGTCAATGAATGACGTTGCCGCGCTGGAGCTTTTCGATTGGGCAAGACTGACTGCACCTGGCACCCTGATAGAGGAAGCTGCTCTTCGCCGATCACTCTTCATTGCGACCGACAAGAACATGGTGAAGGAGGCGTTGCACTATGCACAGATGTACGCTCGCCGTTTCATCAATTCTCCCTACGCGGGGCAGTATGCTGACCTTCTGGTCGACCTCATTCAGACAAATTACAGCCTGGTTGGCGAGGACGGATTAAGTGAAATCCTGTCTTTCATGGATCGGCCGAGAAAACGGGAAATCTATCTGCGCATCGCCCGCAAGGCAGCGATCGCCGGGATGCGTGAGCTGGCCATATTCGCGTCCGACAAGGCGGAAGCGCTTCTGGGAACCAATGACACCACGCCGCAGGCAATGGCGGCGCTATATTCAGGTATGGCGAAGATCCCCACCGATGGCGTCGATGGCGTTCTTGAAAGCATCAATGCCTTGTCGGGAGTTGGGCTTTCGCAACGTGACAAGGCCTTGCGTGAAGCCGCAAGGGTCGTTGCCAGTGAAGTGGTGAAAAAACCGGTCCTCGACAGTTTCACGCAAGCAATGCCGTCCATCATGGCGCAACCGGAAATCAAGCAAGGTGGTGAAATCCTCACACCTGCGGCTGGCACCGCAAAGAAGGCCGGAAGCCCGCTTTTCAGACGAGCAGACGCTGCCAATGAAGAGATCCGGGTGGCTGAGGAAGAAGCATTTAATGGATATGTGTCGGACCGGAGGCAAGCACTCGAGCGCATAGACAAGCTGCTTGAGTAATTGAAGGGGATAGCGTCTTGAGTGCATTGGACATGGTATTGCAGCGGCAAGTCCCTGCGCGCCCGGCCGCAAAGGCGGGCGAAGGGTTTGCCGCTGGGGACGCCGCAGACGGGAGCAAGCATGACACGTTTTCCGCTGCCCTCACGCAGGAAAAACGCAGTTCTGCCGCAGAGCGGGACAAGGTCCAGTCTGGCAACCACTCCGAGACCGACGGTGAAGCTCCAGAGACCGACAGTGAAGCTCCAGAGACTGATGAGCGGGTATCTGCCGGATCAGGACAGTCCGACCAAATTCTCAGCCTGTTGTCCGGTTTGAAGTCGAGCGCTGCCTATAGAGATGACGCGGAACTTGGCAATCTTACGAACGGCGAAGAAGTGTCGCTCGAAGTTGCAATAGATGAGCCCAGGACGCTGCAGACTGAGACCAGGGACGGTTTGGTGAAAGCCGATGGCGAGCCTGTAGGTTCACTTGATGGATCATTGGAGAGGCCTGATCGCACGGCCAACGCGCAGCCAGCTGTTTCTGATGCCAACGCCGCGGCATTAGCTAGCGCGGTACCGTCCGCCGAGGCATCCGCTCGGCCAGTTGTCGCTGAAAGAACCGGCAGCATCCACGGGAAACAAACCGCAGCTGACAAGGCTTCGAACGCGATCACTGTAGCGAAATCTGAAACGGTGTCCCAGGCAACTGACATGAGGGACGCCCAGGCAACTGACATAAAGGGCGCCCAGGCAACTGACTTAAAGGCCGCCCAGGCAACTGACTTAAAGGCCGCCCAGGCGCCCGGCGACGCGAAGACGACGGCAACGCCGGCGCAGGTCGCCTCCGCATCCTCAAGTTTGGCCGGTCAGAGCGCGCAGCTCCAACCCAGAGCTACGGCGGTATCCAACGGCTCTGATCAGCAGAAGGAACCTTCTGCAGTCAAGGAAGCCATGCGCGCCTTGGGCGTTGAGAGTGCGTCTGTACTTACCAAAACAGATGCTTCAAAAGCACAAGGTCGCACTTCGGCAAGGCAGGGCGGTGCTGATGACAAGAGCATTGATGAACTGACCAATAAAAAGGACGGCAAGATCGAAGTGATTGAATCACGTCGGTTCATGCCGGCCCAGAACCTGTCCGCGAACGCTCAGATGTTGACCCGCACGCTTGCGGAGGCCGGCACCAACGCGTTGGCCGCCCAGCGTGCGGCACCGTCGCAGCCGCTTGCCCAGACAGCCTTGCCGCAGACGGGGCAGACCTTGCATACACTCAAGCTTCAGCTCAATCCGATCTCGCTCGGCAGCGTGACCGCGGTACTGAAGCTTTCTGGTGAAGACCTGTCAGTCGAAATCAAGGTTCAGACTGCCGAAGCTTACCGCCAGCTCAAGGAAGACAATCAATCCATTCTCAAGGCCCTGCGCGCACAGGGGTTTGGGGTTGAACAGATTACAGTTCAGCATGTGGTCGGCAATGAGCGCGCTTCAAACCAGGCAGGCCAGCCAGGTTTCCAATCCAGCCAACAGGGGCCAGGGTCAAATGATGCTCAGTCTTTCGGTAAAGACGGCAATCGCAACAGCGCGGGCCAGCAGCAATCCGGCAGCCGTGGGGGGCAAGGAAATGAACAGAGTTCGTATGCTGGTTCTGGCGTTGGGCGTACTGACGGTGTTTATCTCTGACGGTTTTGTGCCAAGCAAGGCGCTGGCAGCAGCCGGAGTCTGCGAAGCAGAAATTCTTGCCGCCGCCAGAGCCCATGGAGTGCCGCCAGGCATCCTTCATTCGGTCGGTCTGACCGAGACTGGCCGGAAGGGGTCTCTGTACCCCTACGCGCTCAATATTGAAGGCCGCACCGTCTATGCAAAAAGCCGGACCGAGGCGTTGCGCGAATTCGAGCAGGCAAAAGCTCAGGGAAAGACGCTGATCGATCTGGGCTGTATGCAGATCAACCATCGTTATCATGGAGCCGAATTCAAGTCGGTCGCCGCTATGTTGGACCCACATGCAAATGTAGATTATGCGGCTCGGTTCCTCTCTCGTCTTCATGCACGTCATGAAACATGGACCATGGCCGTTGCGCGATACCACGCCGGCCCGAACAACGACCCTGCACAGAAGCGCTATGTCTGTCGGGTGATCGCAAATCTCATAGCGACCGGGCATGGAGCGTGGACAAGACAGGCTCGATCATTCTGCGGCTGATGCAACTACAGCGAGAAAATGGGCCAATTATCTCGATCTAGGCAATTTTGTTAAGATTTAGGCAAATCTTAACCGCGCAAGAAAAAAATTAACTATTTGTTAACTTTTCCAATTGAAATTGTGTCTTCTCGATGGGTGCCTACCACATCTAGCCAAATCAGCGGAAAATATGGTTAATCAATTATTAATTGTCACCATATCTATTTGATAGTTTACCAAGATTCAGGGGATTCGTACTTCTTGGTCAACGAGGCACCACACTGATTCGGAGGCGAACGAATGATCGTAGTGGTTGATGACCGACAATTGGTTAAAGATGGGTACACATCCCTTTTTGGGCGAGAAGGAGTGCCCTCGGCGAGTTTCGATTCCATCGAATTCGGCGAGTGGGTACACGCGGCCGCAGATTCGGATCTTGATGCTGTTGAAGCATTCTTGATCGGGCATGGCAGCAATATGATGGACTTGCCACGGGCAATCCGTGATCGATCCCAGGCACCGGTAATTGCAGTAAGCGATACACCGTCACTTGAATCAACTCTGGCGTTTTATGACAGCGGCGTTGACGATGTGGTGCGCAAGCCCGTTCATCCACGTGAAATCCTGGCGCGTGCGGCGGCTATCCGCCGTCGTCTCAAGGCAATCTCGACGCACATTGAGATCGGTCCCATCCGGGTCTTTTCAGATGGCAGGGATCCTGAGATCGAGGATCGGACATTTGCGCTTCCAAGACGCGAGCGTCGAATTCTTGAGTATCTTGTCGCCAACCGCGGTCGCCGGGTGACCAAGCAACAGATCTTCAACGCAATCTACGGTATCTTCGATGAAGACGTCGAAGAGAACGTTGTTGAAAGCCACATCTCCAAGCTGCGCAAGAAGCTGCGCAAGCGTCTCGGATTCGATCCGATCGATTCGAAGCGCTTCCTCGGATATCTGATCGATTGGAAGTAAATGGGATTTGGCCAGCTGACGAAAATCGGTTGGCCAGCTTCAAATGCATCACAGGCAATCAGGTTCACGCAAGGCACGCACGCTAATCTAAGTCACAGTACAAAACGAGGGATTACGCGATGAGCCTTTATGGAATGATGCAGACCGGTGCATCGGGAATGAACGCGCAAGCCAACCGCTTGAGCACCGTTGCAGACAATATCGCGAACTCCAGTACCACTGGCTACAAGAAGGCAAGCACGGCTTTCTCTTCGCTCATTCTGCCTTCCAGCGCCGGCGCGTATAATTCCGGCGCGGTTAATACGACTGTACGGTACTCGATTGGCGCTGCCGGCCCACTCAATTTCACAACGTCCAACACCGATTTGGCCATTGATGGTAACGGGTTTTTCATAGTCAATGACGCCAGCGGCGGTTCGTTCCTGACCCGGGCTGGATCCTTCGTCAAGAATGGCGATGGCAACCTCGTTAATTCTGCGGGCTTTACCCTGATGGGCTATGACTACACCGGTGGCGCACCGGCGCCTGTTGTCAACGGATTTGACGGCTTGGTCGCGGTCAATGTCCAGTCCGCAGGTCTGACGGCACTCCCGTCAACAACCGGTAATTTCTTTGCAAACCTGGACGACAGTGCTGCCGTCGTTGCAGCAGGCGATCTGCCGTCCTTGAACACTGCTGGTGCGGAATATTCCCACAAGAGTTCGCTTGTTGTTTACGATACGGTCGGCAAGGAAACACTGCTGGACTTCTATTATACCAAGACCTCCGACGATAACTGGGAAGTTGCTGTCTATGATCGTGCAGCAGCAACGGCAGGAACGGCCTTCCCCTATTCGAGTGGTCCGCTCGCAACTCAGTCGCTGGTGTTCGACCCTGCGCTCAACGGCGCTCTTGCTGCCGCGAGCCCGACCGATATCACGTTGGCCGTACCTGGCGGTGCCTCGCTGACAATAGATCTCTCCGACATGACGCAGCTCAATTACCCCTTCACGGTTGATGATGCCGATGTGAACGGCAATGCGCCCAGCGCGGTGACCGATGTCGAGATCTCCGCTGACGGCACCGTGTATGCGAAGTATGAAAACGGTGACCTGAAACCGCTCTATCAGGTGGCGTTGGCCAATGTTGCCAGCCCCGATAATCTCATCCCGCTTCCGGGCAATGTCTACTCTCAGGGGATTGATTCAGGCGTCATCACCACAGGGTTTGCCGGCTCGGGTGGTTTCGGCAATCTGATCGCGGGTGCTCTTGAAGGATCCAACGTCGACCTTGCCGGGGAACTCACGGACATGATCGCCTCTCAGCGAAGCTACACTGCCAACTCCAAGGTGTTCCAGACGGGTTCGGATCTGTTGGACGTCCTTGTAAATCTCAAGCGATAAGCTCGTTTCGGGAACTGGAAAGAACCGCATATGTCTCTGACATCAGCAATTAGTACAGCACAAACGTCTCTGTCGAATTACGCGACGCAGACGAACGTCATATCGCGCAATATATCCAACTCTACGGATCCTAACTATTCCCGTAGAGATGCTGTTCTGACCAATTCGCTGATCGGCTCTCAGGGTGTCTCCATCCAGCGTGCACAGGACACGGCGCTGTTCGTACGCAGCATTGCTGACACATCGTCGGCCAGTGCGCAGGATACGCTGCTTACCGGACTGTCGAATCTCAAGAATATCCTTGGCGGCAATGATTACGAATCATCGCCTTCTGTCCTGATCGCCACCATGCGTGACACGCTTGCGACCTATGCAGCCAAGCCTGCGGAAGCCACATTGGCGCAGATGGCCATCGCCGACGCGGTCACGGTCGCAAACGGCCTGCGAGATGCGTCCGCAGCGGTTCAGACCGTTCGGTATGAAGCCGACAAGGAAATCAAACGGCAGGTCAATACACTCAACGAGTTGCTTGCGCGCTTCGAGACCAACAACAACCGCGTTTTCAGCGGCACTCAGACAGGCAAGGAAGTCAGCGCCGAACTGGATGAGCGCGACTCCCTGCTAAAGCAGATTTCATCGATCGTCGGCGTGACCCAGGTCACCCGGCCCGGCAATGATATGGCGTTGTATACCTCCGACGGCGTCACGTTGTTTGAAACCATTGCCCGGCCGGTCGAGTTCCAGGCTTCTTCGGGCTTTTCGGCGTCGCTTAAGGGCAATCAGGTTTTTGTGGACGGGGTTCCGCTGGGATCGGGTCAGGGAGCTAATACCACCGGGCGTGGTTCGCTTCAGTCGTTGGTCCAGATCCGTGACGATTACGCTCCCGCAATGCAGAGCCAGCTTGACGAGATCGCCCGTGCGCTTGTCGTCTCCTTCGCCGAAAGCGATCAGTCGGCCACACCAACACTTGCCGACATGCCGGGTCTGTTCACCTGGGCGGGCGGTACCATTCCGGCTGGCGCGACAATTGAAGCCGGTATTGCATCGACCATCACGGTCAACCCCGCGCTGATCCAGTCGCTCGGCGGCAACCCGAGTTTGCTGCGCGACGGTGGCATCAACGGTGCAGCTTACAGTTCGAACCCGACAGGCGCGACCGGCTACTCATCTCTGCTTGATGCCCACGTGCTGGCACTCGATAAGCCGATCGCATTTGATACCGCAGCCGGGCTTTCAACATCTGCCAGCCTGATGGAATTCTCCGCTCAATCAATTGGTTGGTTGGAACTGAACCGAAGCGATGCGAAATCTGCTTCGGAATCGCGCGAGGCTGCGCGTTTCCGTTCGGTTGAAGCCTTGTCAAACATCACCGGCGTCTCGCTGGATGAAGAGATGTCGATGCTGCTCCAGCTGGAGCAGTCCTACAAGGCATCTGCGCGTTTGATCAGTGCGGTCGATGAAATGCTCCAGACTCTCATGGCAGCGGTAAGGTAGGGCAATGAAAACAAGTTTTGTTTCAAATCTGGCTTTGCAAAACGCTATGCGATTGACCATCGGTCGCGGCCAAAATGAAATTCAGAAGCTGAACACGGAAATTGTCACCGGTCGGTATTCCGATATTGGTCTGGCGCTTGGGGCCAACACGTCCAACAGCGTCACGCTCAACAGCGATGTGACCCGGTTGAAAAGCATACTCGATTCCAATGCCCTGGTGACCCAACGTCTTTCAGCGTCGCAATCCGCTCTCGACATGATGTCCGACGCCGCACAGCAGATGCTCGAGGCTTACATCGCGGTCAACGGATCAGATGATGCCAACCGATTGCTGATTGCTCAGCGCGATGTGGAATCAGCTCTCGGGGCGTATACAATTGCCGGCAACACATCGGCCAACGGAGAGTATCTGTTCTCCGGCATCAACACCAATATCCAGCCGCTGGAGGACTACCTGGCTGCAGGGTCGGCGCCCAAGGCTGCGTTCGATGCCACATTCTTTGGTCATTTTGGTTTTGCCCAGAGTGATCCCAGTGCGGCCGGTATTACAGTCGCCCAGATGGACAATTTTATTTCCAATGTGCTCGAGCCGGCCTTCACGGGTGCTGCTTGGAACACAGACTGGTCCAGAGCCTCCGATACCAACGTATCCAGCCGGATCCTGAAGAATGAGGTGGTGGATTCCAACACCAACTCCAATTCCGCAGGCATGCGCAATTTTGCCCTCGCCGCGGTCATTGGCGTTGAACTGCTCAATTCTCCGATTTCTGCTGAAGTCCGCACCGCCGTAAACGCCAGCGCGATCAAATACGCCGGTAGCGCAGTCACAGGTATCGACAATCAGCGCAGTACGCTCGGGGTAGCCGAGAACCGGATCACCAAGGCAAATACCGCGCTTGAATCCCAACTACGCATCATCACCCTGCATCTGGGTGAAATTGAAGGCGTGGATGCTTACGAGGCTTCCACACGAATGAATTCATTGTTGGCTCAGGTGGAGACGTCATACACGCTCACTGCCCGAATCCAGCAAATGAGTTTGATGAATTACTTGTAGCAGCATGGCCCGGAGTTCCCGGGTTAAATGGACAAACATGAAGGGCGTCTGAATGTACCAATTTTCCTACGCGGATGTTCAGGAGGATGGTGTTGCCGAAGCACGCGAGCGCGAGCGAGAGGCGATCAATCATTCAATTTCGCTGCTGCAGGCAGCCAAGGTCAATGGCCTTGAATCTCGCGACGCGGTCGAGGCCGTTTATTTCTGCAGCCGTCTTTGGGTGCGATTTGTCGAAGATCTGGCATCTCCTGACAATCAATTGGCTGAGGAGCTTCGCGCTAACCTCATCTCTATAGGGATCTGGATAATCAAGGAATCTGAGAGCATCAGGAAGCGTCAATCTGACAATTTCCAGGGCATCATAGATATCTCGGTCATCATCAGGGACGGATTGAAATGAAAAGCTCTCTTCGCATCTCTCTCAAGGCAGGCGAACGGATATTCATCAACGGAGCCGTGCTTCGGGTAGACCGCAAGGTTGCTCTCGAGTTCCTCAATGATGTGACCTTTCTGCTGGAAAACCATGTTCTGCAGCCCGAACAGGCCACAACGCCGCTCCGTCAGCTCTACTTTATCGTCCAGATGATGCTGATCAACCCGGAAGGTGCAGAGCAGGCCATGGGCATGTTCCGCAAATCGGTGGTCATGTTGCTGACCTGCTTCAAGAACGAGGAAGTTCTTACAGAGCTCAAGCATATCGATGGCATGGTCACGCAAGGGCGGGCTTTCGAAGCCCTCAAGGCAATCCGGGCGCTGTATCCGATCGAGGAGCAGATCCTTGACACGGCCGGAATGTCAGCTGGAACCATTGAGCAGATTCGCAAGGAGTTAGCGCCATGGACGTAAATACAGTTGCCAGCACCATGAACGCATCGCAATCTGTTGCGGCAACGGCGGCCAAGAAGGCAACGCTCGATTATGATACCTTCCTGACGCTGCTGGTGCAGCAGATGAAGAATCAGGATCCCACCGAACCGATGGATGCGACCGAGCAGATTGCCCAGCTCGCGACATTCAGCCAGGTGGAGCAGACCATCCAGACCAACAAGAACCTGGAAAGCCTGCTGCAGTCCTCGACCCTCAATCAGGCCGGATCGATCATCGGACGCACGCTGACCAGTGCAGACGGCACTATCACTGGCGTGGTTAATGAGGTAAAGGTCTTCTCCGACGGCCTGATAGCCTTGCTTGATACCGGTGAAGAGGTTGTGGTCGGTGCAGGTGTGATTATTAGCTAAGATGAATGAAGCTGACGCCCTAGATATTGTACAAACAGCGATCTGGACCGTGCTTGTCTGCTCGGGCCCTGCGGTGTTTGTTGCCATGTTCGTAGGTGTCAGCATCGCCTTCATCCAGGCCCTGACCCAGGTTCAGGAAATTACCCTGACCTTCGTTCCCAAGATCGTTGCCATCCTGGTGACCGTCGCTGTCTCTGCCCCCTTCGTCGGGGCGCAGATTTCAACCTTCACAGACATCGTGTTCCAGCGAATAGAATCCGGCTTCTGACACACGTCGCGTCCAGCCGGAATCGCTGATTTGAACTGCACCCGACATGTGGCATTGACCTGGCCTCCATTGCGGGTCACTTGAACGCGCGGGAATGACAATCGGACGGGCCGCTGGTCCTGATCTGAACCCCATCCTCATCCACTCTGCCACCTTCGCGCAAGCTTCGATCTATAGGGGTGCGGTGACCTATTGCGTGGGCATGATGCCTGCGCTTTGCTCCGGAGCTCAGAAAACATGGCCAACCCGCAAGCGCTGGCGATCCAGAAGACAGGTTTTCAGGGAAAGGACATGGGCTTTGCCTTTGGCATTGTCGTCATCCTGTCCATCCTGTTCTTGCCAATCCCGGCTTTCCTGATCGATATAGGGCTCGCGTTTTCCATCGCGTTTTCCGTTCTGATCCTGATGGTTGCCTTGTGGATCCGGCGTCCCCTGGATTTCTCCTCTTTCCCGACCATTCTGCTGATCGCCACGATGATGCGTTTGTCGCTCAACATCGCGACGACACGCGTCATCCTGTCTGAAGGTCATCTTGGTCCTGATGCGGCGGGACAGGTGATCGGCGGGTTTTCCCAGATGGTCATGTCCGGTGACTTTGTCATCGGTGTCATCGTGTTTCTCATTCTGGTGACGGTGAACTTCATCGTTATCACCAAGGGCGCCACCCGTATCGCGGAAGTCGGCGCCCGCTTTACCCTCGATGCCATCCCCGGCAAACAGATGGCGATCGACGCCGATCTCTCCGCCGGCATGATCGACGACAAGCAGGCTCAACTCCGGCGCAAGGAACTGGAGATGGAAAGCTCGTTCTTCGGTTCGATGGATGGTGCCTCCAAGTTCGTGCGTGGCGATGCCATCGCCGGCCTGCTGATCACCGGCATCAACATGTTCGGTGGCGTTATCATCGGTTATGCCCGTCATGACATGCAGATCGGCGAAGCCGCTGACGTGTTTGTGCGCCTGTCTGTTGGCGACGGCCTGGTCAGCCAGATCCCGGCGCTGATCGTCTCGCTCGCAGCCGGTTTGCTGGTGTCCCGTGGTGGCCAGCTTGGCTCGACCGACGAGGCGGTAATCGACCAGCTCGGCGGCTATCCCCGTGCTCTTTTTGCTTCGTCCGGCCTGCTCTTCCTCCTGGCTTTGATGCCGGGCCTGCCGTTTTTCCCCTTCATGATCCTGGGAGCCGGCATGGCGTTCGGCAGCTGGATCATCCCGCGTCAGCGCGACCAGAAGGCCCGCGACGAAGCACAGGAAGTGCACCGCTCCGAGCAGGAGGAAAAGGACAAGGAAAAGGATTCGGTCAAATCCATTCTCAAGACCGCCGAAATCGAACTTGTGCTTGGCAAGCAGGTTGCCACCAAGCTGCTGGGGTCGCACGAGGAACTGGCGTTCCGTGTCGCCAAGATGCGCAAGAAGTTCGCCACGCAATACGGTTTTGTGGTTCCTGAGATCAAGGTCACCGACGACATTTCGATCAAGGACAAGAGCTACCATATTCGCATTCACGGGACGACCGTGGCCGCCAACGATCTCCGGGTCGGAGAGCTTCTGGTGGTCCTCGCCGGAACCCATCGTCCTTCATTGCCCGGTGACGAGATCCGCGAGCCGGCCTTCGGTCTGCCGGCACTGTCGGTACCCGAAAGCTTCGGTGAAGATCTCAAGCGCGAGGGCTTCCAGCCGATCGACAACGTTTCTGTCGTGCTGACCCATCTCTCCGAGGTGATCAGAAACAACCTGCCGCAACTGCTGTCCTACAAGGACATGAAGATCCTCATCGACCGGCTGGATCCCGAATATCGCAAGCTGGCCGACGAGATCTGCACTTCGCATCTGACCTATTCCGGTTTCCAGGCGGTTCTCAAGCTGCTGTTGGCCGAGCGGGTCTCGATCCGAAACCTGCACCTCATTCTCGAGGCCGTCGCGGAACTTGCACCGCATGTGCGCAAGACCGAGCAGATCGTCGAGCATGTGCGCATCCGCATGGCCCAGCAGCTCTGCGGCGACATCGCGCGCAATGGTCAGCTAAATGTCTTGAGGCTGGGCAATCGCTGGGATCTGGCCTTCCACCAGGCGCTCAAGCGTGATCCCAAGGGCGAGATCATCGAATTCGACATCGATCCGCGCATGCTCGAAGAGTTTTCCGAAGAGGCCACCAAGGTTATCCGCGAGCACATGGACAAGGGCGTTCCTTTTGTGCTGGTAACTTCGCCCGACTCACGGCCATATGTACGAATGATCGTTGAACGGATTTTTGCAACATTGCCGGTGCTGTCGCACGTCGAAATCGCGAAGGGCATTGAGGTCAAGCTCCTCGGCGCGGTTTCGTGATTGAAGACCCTCAGGGCACAGTGCTCGCGCTCTTTCTGGCATTCTGCCGGATTGGTGGGTGCTTCATGGTGCTGCCGGGGTTTTCAAGTTTTCGCGTCCCGCTTCAGATCCGCCTGTTCCTCGCGGTCGCTGTTTCAATGGCGCTGCTGCCCACCCTCTGGGATACCATCTATCCGAATGTAAAGGGTGGTGGCGGATCCTACGTCCTGCTTGTCGGCGCCGAGATGCTGATTGGCGTTACCCTGGGTCTGGTCGCACGCTTTATTGTGATGTCGCTTCAGTATGCCGGCACAGCAATGTCCATGGCGATCGGTTTCAACTCATCGCCCGGCAGCGGCGTTATCGAGAATGAACCGGAAGGACAGCTGACCGCACTGATCACCTTTACCGCTCTGTTCATTCTGTTCCTGACAGACTTTCATCACATGATCATAGCGTCGCTGGTTCGATCATATGGCTTCATGCCGATGGCCACCGGATTCGAACCAAGGCTGGCATTGATGACCCTTACCGATACCCTTGCCAACTCCTTCATGCTGGTGCTCCGTCTGGCCAGCCCGTTCTTGGCTTACGGTCTGATTTTCAATCTCTCGATTGGCATGGTGAACAAGCTCGCACCGCAGATCCCGGTCTACTTCATTTCGATTCCGTTCATCCTCGCCGGAGGGCTTATTCTGTTCTATTTCGGCTCTCACACGTTCTTCTCCCTGTTTACCGATGGCTTTGCTAACCTCTTCACGGGATTGATCTGAGATGTCGGGATCGCGTTCGGAAAAACTCGCCCGTCTCGTCCGTGTGCAGCGCCAGATTGAGCGCATGGCCGAGTACGAGTTGTCCCTGACCATGAGCGCACAGGCCGAGACCGATGCGACCCAGGAGGCGCTTGTCAACGCGGTCGGTTCGTTCAATCCGATCCACGCCGCAATGTCGCATCAATACGCCCAGCGCTTTCAGAGATTGTCTGTCAGATCGCAAATGCTGGCGGGCGCCAAGGGTATTCAGGAACGCAAGATGCTGACCGAAAAGACCAAGGCCGACCGGCTCGCTGATCAGGCTGGTCAGGCCGCCGCAGCCGAGGACCGTCTGGCGACTGACGAGAATCTTTTCGATCTGCTTGACGGTTCGCTGAACCGCGACCGGTCCTGGTGAGACCCCGCAAGCGATCTAACACCGTAGCCCGGTGATCTGGTGAGCCGGTGATTTGGCCAGAGAGTACACAACCCGACCTGTTTGGGATCTGGCCGTGTCTCCGCATCAAATTCGATCGTCCGGTTCTGTCGCGCAAGGCCAGCGTAAGCTTCGTAGGACAATGTGTCCTGGATCATTTCCGGTCAGTTTCTGCGAGGCGAGCTCTTTGTCCATACAAACAGCAACCGATATTATTCTTGATGTCGTAAAGGCGGCGGATCATGCCGTGGCGCAACGGGCGGAAGCGATGCTCGAAGCCGCTTCGGCCCGAAAATCAGAGCGGGCCGCAGCGACACCTGCTTTCGAGCACCAGTTGCTGGCATCCTCCGATAAGTCATCCATCTCAGTCTCCTCTCCCGACCTGGCCGTTCCCGACAAGATGATGGAAACCTATCAACGCTTTGAAGCGATGATCTTGCAGAGCTTCATCGGCGACATGTTGCCCAAAGACAGCGAACAGCTCTATGGCAAGGGAACTGCCGGAGAGATCTGGAAGGGCATGATGGCCGAACAACTGGGCGCAGCGCTGGCCAAGGGTGGTGGCATCGGCATCGCCGCGCGTATGTCGGGTGAAGGCATCACGGTAGCCCCATCGGCAGATGACAATCTGAGCAACCGCGCAGCCAGCATGACCAACGAAATCCAGACGCGGATCCTGGCCGATATTGCCGGATCTGAAGACGCCAAAGATGCAGCAACAAAAGCCAGCCAGGAGCGACACACAGCATGAGTGACCTGAATTCAAACGATCATCGTATTGTCGGCGTGCTGTCTCGTCTTGAAGCCGTCGTCGACGCGGAAAATGCCGCAATCGGCAGTGACCCGAAATTCGACCTGGTCCGGTCAAATTCGATCAAGAGCCGCTGCCTGTATGACATGACGATGCTGTTCAGCAGCCGGCGTCCCCTCGAGCTTGATCCCGAGCACAAGGCTCATCTTGAAACCGTCAAGAGCAAGCTGCAGGTCAACAACACCAAGGTCAAGGCGCACATGGATGCGGTTCGTGATATCGCCGACATGATCAAGGAAACTGTTGCCGCTGCAGAAGCAGACGGCACCTATTCCGAAGCGCAGTTCAGGGCAACCGAGTTGTCATGATCAAAACGCTTGCGATCGGTATCTGGATATGTGCCGTGGCGCTGGGCTCTGTCTATTTCTCGGTACAGATTTCCAACACCAGGGAAAGCGTCGAGCCGAGCCCGGCCATGTTTGGCGGTCTGGAAACCATTCGCGGCGAAGTCATATCGATCCCGGTTATCTCAAGCGGGGCCGTGCAGGGGTACTTCCTGACACGGTTGTCCTACACGGTTGATCCGCTGAGGACCGCCAAGCTCTCCATTCCAGTCAATGAGTTGATTACCGACGTGCTCTATACGGCGCTGGTCGGCGAACCGGTTATTGATTTCCCTGACATTGAAGTGTTTGATCTCGAAGCCTTCAAGACCCACATTCGGGAATCTCTCAACAAGCGCGTTGGCGAGGAACTGTTCCACGACGTGATCGTCGAACAGATTGATTTCCTGTCCAAGGAAGACATCCGGTCGAACGCGCAGCAAGGCCGCTCGCTCAAGAACAACGCGAGCGAGAGCCCTGCCGCGCCACCTGCGGTTGCTGCCCCCTCGCAGTGATCACCTCTGTGTTGCCGTTGCCTGAGGGGCACCGGCAGCGATCAATTGCTTTCGGGGTTGCGGTACTGCTCGTTGATCAAGCCGAATTCAGCCATCAGCCGGCCGACAGCAACCTGAATGTGGTAAAGCCCGATAACCGCCGAGCCGGTTTTCAGCCCCAGCCGGATCCCGCGCACCGGCGCCGCAGTTAGCAGCGCCAGTGATTTGATCAGTGTGCGGGCGCGGCCGGGAATGCCCGGCCATTGCCGCTTCTCGAGGATCGCCGAAATCGCTCCGTTTCTCAGCGAGCGTGCATTGAGCCATGAAAACTCCGCGCGTCTGGATGGCAATGTCTCCATGACTGCCGCCTCGGCGCTCCAGCCGAACGCAAATCCGCGTGCCTTGGCGCGACGGTAAAAATCGCTGTCGCCGCCGCCGATGAAATTGAAGGCCGGGTCGAGATAGGGCTTGGGCATGATGTCCAGTACCGGACGCGAGATCAGCACATTACCAGACGAATAAAGGATCGGAACGACCCCTGAGGTCTGATAGTGCGGGGTGAAGACGGGGTGTCTGCGCCAACCGTCGAGTGCCTTGTCGGTAAATACCGGTATTTGCGGCCCGCCAACCAGGTCGGCGCCGGTTTTGACTGCCGTCTTCATCAGGCCGGATAGCCAGTCCGGCCCGGCGATTTCGTCATCATCGATGACGGCAATATGGGTAAGCTTTGGAAATTCCGCCAAAGCGGTTTCCCAGCCGGCATTGTAGGCATGGCAGTTGCCGCGCTGGTGCGCCACAATAACAATGCCCTTGAGCCGCGAGCTGGTCAGCCAGTCCGCTGCAGCGTGCGCGCCCTCAAGCCCCTCTGCATCATTGTCCATGATCACCACGGCGATGTCGTTGCCAAAACCCTGCGCCTGGAGCGAATCCAGCGTCATCACCAGATGATCCGGACGGCGAAAGGTCGGCAGCGTAATCACGACGCGAATGCGGTCCGCAACGAGGTCTGCGGAGCGGGCATGCTCTGAAACAAGATCAGTGTCTGGCGTCATCTCGGGCATCCGGTTGTTGCACCTCTCATCCAATCACAAGGGTCTGAACAATGCCTGAAGGCGACGCTCGGTATTTGAACCAGGCGTTTAACGTGCCTTTCAAGTCATCGCGCTATGATCGCGGCGATATCGGAATGGAACACGCATGCACTTCATCTTCATCTCATCACTTGTACCAGTGGCAGATCCCGCATCCGGCTACGACATCGCCAATCGGGTGATCGTCGACGCGATCCGGTTGCTTGGTCACAAGGTATCGGTGCTTGGTTTCCTGCAGCCGGGCCACGTCCCCGCAAATCCGGATCAGACACGGTTGCTCGGCGAACTGGAAGTCACCAATGCGCGCGTCGGCAAGCTGCAAAAGGCGCTCTGGCTCAAGGATGCGTTTGTCCATGGCGAACCGGTATCGGTCGCCAAGATGCATGCAGTCACGGCTCATGACATCCGCATGGCGCTGGGTGAACTTGCTCCGCTGGATGGGGTGGTCCTCAATTCGGTGCAGTTGCCCGGCGCGTTTATCGAGGTGTTTTCGGAGTTTCCATCCGTTTTCATCGCCCACAATGTCGAAGCCGCCAGCGCCGCTGAAAACGCCCGGAATACTTCCAATCTCTTGACCCGTTTCCTGTTTGACCGCGATGCAAGGCTGCTGTCTGGTCTGGAAAGCGCTCTCTGTGCGCAGGCCGGGCACGTTTTCACCCTTGCCGAAGCGGACCGCGCGGCCCTCGGCGTCGCCACTAACGAGCAATCCAGCGTGCTCCCGCTGGTGACATCGGTCACGCCGCCACCGGCCCCCTCGGCACGCGCGCCGATCTATGACGTCGGTATGATCGGCTCCTGGACCTGGGCGGCCAACCGTGCTGGCCTGGACTGGTTCCTGGGTGAGATCACGCCGCGGCTGCCATCCGATTTCCACATCGCGATCGCTGGCGGCATCGCTACGGATGTGCCTCAAGCCCCAGACAATATCGCGTTTCTTGGCCGAGTTCCCGATGCCAGAGCTTTCATAGAGTCCTGCCGTATCGTGCCGCTGATTTCGCGAACGGGCACCGGAGTTCAGCTCAAGACAATCGAGACATTCGAGATGGGATTGCCTTCGGTGGCAACGAAAAGCGCCTTGCGGGGCATATCGGTACAGCCTGAAAACTGTATGGTCGCCGATGATCCGGCAGCATTTGCTGCTTGCTTGATCGACATGGTTGGCCGCTCACGCGCCGGTGAGTTGCTGGACAAGGATGGTCGAAACTTTCACGCGCTTCAACTGGATGGCCTGAAGCGCGCCTTGTCGAACGGTCTCGGCAGCATGCTTAACAAAGGGTAAATCCGACCCTTAACTGCATTTGTGAAATGCGGCTGCCGCCGGGTCAGGAAAATGCTAACACCATCGACAGGGTGCCTCATGGCGGATTGTCCGCATCTGGTCAGAGCGTTCGGAGTTACAATGTCAGCAATGGAAAACGGTCAGCATCGCGACATTATGGGCATCCGGGTTGCAGCGCTTGGCTGGTCCCAGGCGCTGGATGAGCTGAAGCGCGCGATTGACGGCGATGGTCCGCAGCGCATTTTCAATTTCCTTAACGCCAACAATGCCAATCTGGCCATGCGCAATCCAGAGTATCGCAAGGGCCTCAGCAAGTCTGAAGTTCTGCCCGACGGGGTTGGCGTTGACATCGCTTCACGCGCACTTCATGGCGCCGCATTTCCGGCCAACCTCAATGGCACCGATTTCATTCCGGCACTTCTTGTGCATTCGGACAGGCCACTGAAGGTGGCGCTCATCGGCGCTCGCCCGGAAAACCTGGAGCGCGCAGTGGCCGGGTTCAAGACGGCCACCCCCTGGCATGAATTCGTCGCGGTTTCGGATGGATATTTTGACACGTCCGACAGTTCGCAAATCCTTGCCGATCTGGAGGCGATCAATCCCGACATCACCCTGATCGCCCTGGGAAGTCCATCACAGGAAATCTGGATCGACACCCATATCAGACGGGGCCATGGCCGTGTGGTCTTTGGTGTTGGCGCGCTGTTTGATTTTATATCCGGCGCTATTCCGCGTGCTCCGCTGGCCATTCGAAATCTCAGGCTCGAGTGGATTTGGCGCCTGGTTATTGAGCCGTCGCGGCTCTGGCGTCGCTATATTCTGGGAAACCCTGTTTTCCTGTTTCACGTCCTGCGTTACAAACTATTCGGCGCACGCCGGAAGGCTGCTCTTCCAGCCTGAAATCGCCGGGCAAAGCATCTGCGGAAACCAAGCGGAATTACCATGAAGACAGCCGTAATGACCGCGTCGTGGTCCGCCGATCTGGAACGCTGCAGCTTGATGTGCGAAAGCCTTGATCGCTTATTGTTGGGCGACTGGCATCATTATCTGCTGGTCGAGCCGCGCGATGTCGCGGCCTTCAGGTATCTCGAAGGCTCCCGCCGAACGGTCATCAGCGAAACCGATCTCTTCCCCGGTTGGCTGCGCGCTTTCCCCGATCCGACCAATTTGGGCCGTCGCCGTGTCTGGCTCAGTCCGTTTTCGGTGCCTCTGCGCGGCTGGCACGCTCAGCAGATCCGTCGTCTGGCTTTGGCGCAACACATTGATGCCGACATGCTGCTGTCCATAGACTCCGATGTCGTGATGGTGCGCCCTTACGATCCGTCCGCCATGTGGGCAGACGGCAAAATGCGTATGTTTCGCATCGATGGCGGTATCAGTCAGAATATGACCGAGCATCACCAGTGGCTTGCCCATGCTGGAAAGCTCCTCGGATTGCCTGCTGCAGTCTCGCCGGCGCATGACTACATCAATACCTTTATCGGCTGGCGGGTAGACGCCGCCCGGGCAATGCTCGATCACATTGAAAAAATCACTGGCCGCAACTGGGTCCGCGCGCTGATCTCGTCGCGGGCCATTTCCGAATGTACGATCTACGGACGATTTGCTGACGAGGTGCTCAAGGGCGAGGGGCATACACGCTCCGACCAGGCGCTGTGCCACATGCTCTGGTTTCGTGAGGCCTATCCTCAGACGCTCAAAGGCCTTGAGACCTTCATGACTGACCTGCAGCCCGGGCAGGTCGCGATCGGCGTGCAGTCTTTCGTTGGTCACGAGATATCGCAAATCCGCCGACTGGCCTTCTCTGTCACGCCCTGATCAGGGGTGCTGCAAGCGTCCTAGCTGCCGGCGCCTGCTTCAGATCGGACGCCTCTTGATGCCGCGCAGCGCCCGGTAGGTCATCAGCGCAGATTGCAGATAAAGCACCAGGAACGCCACATTCAAGAGGTTGGCCCAGACCGTCACGTCCGCATGCAATCCCAGTATGTAGGCAAGCAGCAGCGCCTTCATCGCTCCGAGTGATGCCAGGATCACCATGCGCACGACTGTCCGGCCGGTCGCATACAGAAGTTCCGAATGATATTCGATCAGATTGCGGAACGCCGGGACAAGTGCGACAAAGATCAGCAACGGTGCAGCCACCGCCACGTTCTTGCCCAGCGCATTGGGAAACAGCCACAGGAACCCGGTCATGCCGAGAAGTCCCGCCGTTGAAACCGCAGCCACTGCACCCTCAAGCAGAACTCTGTTCTTCAGCTCATCGAGCATCGTCGAGGTGCGCATGAGCTTTTGGGTCAGAACTGTCAGGAAAGCGCGCACCGGCAGTGCAGTCAGGTCGACCAGTCGCATGATGATGGCGTAGACGCCGGCCGTCTCGGGGCCTCCCAGAGACAGCACCAGCACCTTGTCGAGCTCCGACTGGATGTAAAACAGCATCTCAGCGCCGGCCACCGAAACGGAATCAACCCATCGGCGTGTATAGAGCGCAAGTTTCCAGCGAAGCCGGACGCGAGGATAGAAAAACAACACCGCCAGAATTGCCGACATGCCGTTGGCGGCAAGATAGTACCACCCCCAACTGGCCAGCGAAGCATCCGCCAGCCAGGCAAACAGAACTGCGGCAATGGTTTTCAGCAGCGTTGCCAATACCACCAGCACCGAGCCCGAGCCGAAGCGGTTTGTGCCGTAGCTGACAATGACCGCGATCTCCATGATCCGCCAGCACAACACCTCGGCAACGATGATCTTGGCGAAAGTCGCCAGTGCCATCTGGTCGGAGAAGATAAGCATATGGGTCAGCCAGGCAGCGAGTGCAATCACCGGGACCGACAGCATCAGCCCGCCCAGAAAGCCAGCGGTATAGACCCCCAGCAGACGCGTCTTGACCGTGGCAATCCGGTAGAGCGGTGAAACGAAACCAAAGGCCAGCAGTCGCGACAACATGATCCCGCAGGCCGAAGCTGTGGCAAAAAGACCGAACTCGCTGATCGACAATGTGTTGGCAATCGCGATGAAATAGACCAGCGAAATCACCAGTCTCCCCGCCGATCCTCCCACCATCGAAAGATAGGCACGGATGACTGTGGCGTTGGCGCTGGCAAGGTTTTTCAGACGTAGGCTCATCAAGGACCGTTTCGGCAAGACGATTGCAGCTGCCGCACCCGTCGTTTCATCCATCAAATCATAGGGTGAAAGTGTTAATTCGACGTATTAACCGCTGGAACTCTGAGAACTTGGTTTCTGGTTTGCGCTCTATGAGCGATATCTAATCGCCCGGAACAGCTGACATTTTGCAGGGTTCACTTCGGAAATTAACCATTTGTTACCCATGAATTTATAACTTGTCTTAACCAAGTCGACTTCCTTGCCAAATAGGGCGCCAAAGCCGGATATGAGCGATTCAACTGATAACAGGAGGCACCGCGGCAGCCGCGGATCGCTGCTCGACCACGCCAGTGACGCGCGCCCGTTGACAGGTGAGCGGCCTGTCGAACCTGTGCGCCGGAACCAGCCAACCTCCGGTGCCGCGCCATCCATCCTGTCCGCATCCACCCGCTCGGCGCGTGTTTCCACCATGGGCTTTGCCGGTTCCCGGGATTCCGTGCCCAGGCCAAAAGCCGAATCTCTGCTCGCATCGGCTCCAGCCGACCGTTTGGCGCCAGCATCCCCCGTCGGCCATGTCACATCGCCATCCGTGCCTCCTCATTCAACGCAGAAGCAGGCAATGCCGGCATCTGCCGGGCACCAGGGATTTGGCGACAGGATAGCCCGGCTGATCGGCTCGATGACGCCGGACGAAAGGCCGGACCAACTGCATCCCGAATCCCAGGACCAGGCGCCTGCCGAGCTGGCGGAACGGCATCAGGCGCCTGCTCAGCCCTACCCCTCTTCACAACACTCTGCTGAGCCGGAGCGGCCTTCTGCTTCGTATGATAGCCCGAAAGTCGAGCGCTCTCCCGGTGACGATGCCTATCGCCGGGGCAATCACAGTCAAAATCATGATCACTGGCATCCGGCCTCGGAGCCGTCCAGGTTCGCAAATGAGACGCGTCCGTTGCTTGATGCGTCGATCCTGATATCTGCCGTGTGGCGCTTCCGGCTGCTGATCTGTGCATTTACCGTGGCCGGAGCGGTGCTGGGCGTCATTTTTGCCTTGTCGACACCGCACAAATACTATGCTGAAAGTCGGCTGTTTGTTGACCCCCGTGAAATCCGCGTCACCGACGAAGACATCCGTAATAGCCAGCTCTCCACCGAAGCCATGCTGGCCATCACCGACAGCCAGTTGCAGATCTTGTCATCGACGAGCGTGCTCGAAAAAGTTGTCGGCGATCTTGGTCTTGACCGCGATCCCGAGTTCAACGGATCGCTGTCCTCAACCGGCATCAGCAGCGGATTGTCGTTGATCCGGCAGATTTTTACCGGCAAGAACGCTGTCGACGAAAATGAGCAGAAAGCCCTCAACAAGCTCCGTGATTCATTGTCTGTATTCCGCGATGCCAAGACATTCGTGATCATTGTCGGAGTGAGAACGCGCGATGCCGAGAAGTCGGCACTTATTTCCAACCGGATCGTCGAGACCTACCTCGATTCCGAAGGCCAGGCGCAATCCAGTCTGCTCGAACGGACATCGGAATCCATCGACACCCGTATCAACTCCCTGCGGTCTGATCTGGATGCTGCCGAGCGCGAGGTTGAACGCTTCAAGGCCGAAAACGGTCTGGTCGGCGTTGGCGGCCAGTATATCGATGACAAGGTGATCCTGGCGCTCAGTGATCAGCTCGGCAATGCCCGTGCCATGAAAGTCGGGATCCGGGTCAAGGCCGAGAATCTGGCCAAGGTCAATATCGACGATGTCCTGTCCGGCGCGTTTCCCGAAGAGTTGCTGTCGTCAAACCTTGGCGAATTGCGCAAGCAGTACACCCAGAACAAATCCAACGCGGAATCGCTGGCCACCCGGCTTGGGCCGCGTCACCCCCAATATATTGCCGCATTGCAATCGCTTGAGACGATCACCAATGAAATCAGCGCCGAGCTGCGCCGCATTGTCGCCAGTTCCCAGACCGAGCTGCAACGCGCTGTCGAAACCGAGCAGGAACTGGCCAGCCAGATGGCCACCGCCAAGAGCCGTGCCATGGATCAGTCGGTGGAACTGGTCACCTTGCGCGAGTTGGAGCGCAAGGCCACAGCCACCCGCGGCATCTACGAGGCCTTCCTCACCCGCTCGCGTGAAACCAGTGAACGTTCGAACCTGTCGACCCGCAATGTCCGGGTGATTTCACCGGCGGAAGCGCCGATCCAGGCCAATGGGCCGTCCCGCAAGATAATCGCCATCGCCGGTATGATGGCAGGCTTTTTCGCAGGTCTTGGTCTGGCTTTGCTGATCGGCGCGATCGACAGCATCCGCGCCTACAATGGCGCGCAATTCCAGAGCCGTTATCCCGGTTCGCCAACGGGCGGATATCCCCAGCCGCCACTCCCGGGACCGCCACTCCCGGGACCGCCACACCCGGGTCCCGGAACGCCCCCCGGTGGTTCCGGCCATCATCACCGGTCCCGCCGCAACGACGGCATGGTCGCACACGACAGCGCGGTTGCTGACACCGCTGCACAGTCGTACTCCGCTGCTCGGGCCCATTTTGCTGAAAATCACGGCAACGAAAGCTCAGCTATACCCGAAACCGTCCGCATCAAGCCGGCGATCGTCAATACCACCCCTCCTGAACCCGTGCGGACCGGCTTCCTCCGTCCCAAATGGGCGCGGCGGGACGGATTTGCTGATACAGGCAGCACGGCACGAAGCGCCGAGACCCGGCACAAGCCAACAGCAGCCGACGAGCCGCCCCGCACGCACATGGCAGAACAGGGCCCGGCCACAGGCCGCAATGCGCAAGCCTTCATGTCTGGTCACGCTCAGCAACAGTCACCGTTACCGGACACCGCACCCGTTGCGGGGCTCACCCCCGCACCGGCGGCTGCTCCCCTTGGGACAATGGATCAGCGCGCAGCTCAACCGGCCTGGAGCGCTTATCCAGCGCCGCTCCCTCAGCAGGCGCCCTATCAGCAACACCTGCACCCGCAGGTCCAGCCCTACTTTCCAGCACACCCTCAGATGATGCAGCAGCCGTCGTTCCATCCTGCCCAACGACCATATCTGCCACACAATCACCCCTCCCATTCCAGCTATATGGTCGATCCCTATGCGCTGGTGCATCCGGGAAGTCCGAATTATCCCGATCCGCAGTCAGCCCAGTATACCGCTCCGTATGCCGCTGCACCGGTCTACGCTGCGCCCCAGCCTCCAATAATGCAGCCGCAGATGATCCAGGCCCAGATGATGCAGCCCCAGTTAATGCAGGCTGAGCCACATCCGGTCCCGCCGCAGGCCTACCAGCCGCTGCATCAGCCAATGCCCTCTCAGGCCCAGTTTTCCGCGGCGCCGGCCGCTGCCCCGGCAGCGCAGCCGCACGCAACTCCTGCACCACAGACCGTTTCCGCTGCTCAGCCCGCCCGGCAAGAGCCGCCGTCATCGCCCGCCAGCAATGAGCGTGTCGATCAGATACGCCGTGAGATGGACCAGCTGCGCTCAAGGATTGACGGCTACGGATCGGAGCGCCGCCGCGCCTGACGGGATCTCACGGCTTGAATTTTGACATCAGAGGACGCAAAGAGGCTATCAGCTGTTGCGTCAGCTCCCGTAGGGTTCGTGAAGCAATGAACCTTGCGCTGCGTGAGGTCTTGGCAAGCGAGACAGTGAAGAGGATTTTGCATGGCAAAGGTGATTGACGGCAAGGCTGTCGCGGCAGGCGTGGTTGAACAGGTGACGGCGGCCAGCAATGCGCTGGAGGCGCAAACCGGCGCGCGTCCCGGCTTGGCTGTGGTCATCGTCGGAAACGATCCCGCCTCGCATGTCTATGTTTCCTCCAAGAGCCGCATGGCCAAGCAGTGCGGCTTCAAATCGGTGCAGCACACCTTGCCCGCTGAAACCACGCAAGCCGAGCTTGAGGCGCTGGTCGCCAAACTCAACGAAGATCCTGAAATCCACGGCATTCTGGTGCAACTGCCGCTGCCTGATACCCTTGATTCCGATCCGGTGATCCAGTCGATCCGCCCCGAGAAGGACGTCGATGGTCTGCACGTCGTCAATGCCGGCAAGCTGATGACCGGCGATCTCGATGGCGGTCTGATTTCCTGCACGCCCGCAGGCGCCATGCTGTTTGTCCGACAGACCCACGGCCCGGATCTGTCGGGCCTCAACGCCGTGGTCATCGGACGCTCCAACCTGTTCGGCAAGCCGATGTCGGCGCTGTTGCTGGCGGCCAACGCCACTGTCACCACTGCCCACTCGCGCACCAAGGATCTCGCTGGCGTCTGCCGCAACGCGGACATTCTGGTCGCCGCGGTCGGCCGCCCGCGGATGGTCAAGGCCGGTTGGGTCAAGCCCGGTGCCACGGTGATCGATGTCGGCATCAACCGCATTGACGCGCCCGAACGTGGCGAAGGCAAGACCCGCCTTGTCGGCGATGTCGCGTTTGATGAATGCGCCGAAGTAGCAGGCACCATCACCCCGGTCCCCGGCGGCGTCGGCCCGATGACCATCGCCATGCTGATGGCCAACACCGTCACCGCCGCCATGCGCGCCCACGGGTTGAAGCCGCCTTCGTTCTGACAAGGGCTTTCAGCCCATTTGAGCGGTTCTGGTTTCAGGATCGATTGCCGCTTTTGGCTCATGGCAGCCGAACATAAAAGACTTTGCGAATGTCAGGTCCGAGGCCGGCTCGACCAATTCTCCACAACGGTGCTCGGAATAGGATGCCGGGTACATTTGGAACAATTTGTCACGAAATTGCGTTGAGTCTTCATTACCGAGGGGAGCAGCCCATGATCGACGAGGCGGGACCACCAACTGCCCACACAAGGCCCGTGCTCGTGGTCGCACTTGCATGGTATGCGATCATGGGCTGCGTGATCTTCGGCATTACTATTCTGATTGCAGATTTCGTGGTCCCCGATCACGACTGGATCGCCGATACAATCAGCGATCTGGGGGCAGGTAGATATGAGTTCATCGTTGATATTGGAATCTACGCGTTCGCGGCGTCGCTTGTATCGATCGCTTTGCTGGCCGCTCACGTCCATCTGGGCGGATGGAGTTGGAGTTTCGGGATCATCGGTTTCGCCGTGCTAGGGCTTATCGTTTTTTTGGTGGGTGCGCGCAACGAATACGGTGACAATGATAGTGACGGGGTGGTGATCCACGTCTATCTGGTCTATGTGCTCGGCTTGCTGATGGCGGTTTTGCCATGGGCAATGGCAGACGGTGCGCAACGCATCAGCCCCATTTTCGGTCGGATACTTATCGGAACCGCAATCCTATGGACGATATCCGCTCCAATATTCTTTTTTCTACCCAATAGCGTAGATGGTATCTACGAACGATATCTGGGCTTAATCGCTTTTTGTATGGTGATTACTATGGCACGTCTCTTTATTAGCCATACTCACAAGCCTCGCTGAAAACGCTGGCGGTTGTCACGGCAAGAGCCAGTCAGCCACCCGATACGTGCAATACGTCACTGCCAGATTGCGGAGATCATCTGAAGGGTTCGAGGCTATCGTGCAAAATTCTCCAATATTGCTGATGCGTGACGGTAAAATTCTTCACGCGGCGCTGGATGCGACCCGCGTGGCAAAGGACGATCTTATCGCAAAACTGCGTGAAGCGAACGTTCTCGATATCTCCGATGTGCGAGCCGTCGTTTTGGAGACAACAGGAGATATATCTGTCCTTCATGGTCCCAAAGCACAGGATCGACTGCTAGAGTGTGTGGCGGCTGAAATGATTTTCACCTGCGGACTTCCTGCGGCGACACTCAATCATCGACACAAGCCTCATCAACCAGTCTTTACCTGATCTATTCCGCAGCCTCCGCTGGCCGCCTTCGCACAATCTTGCGCTCCGCCGGGGCAGGGCCGGTTGAGGCGCGCACGATCAGGTCCACCGGCCAGACCTCCTGCACCGGCTCGGTCTCCACGCCCGAGATGATGTCGACCAACCGCTCGCAGATGCGTGCCCCGGCGGCCCGGATCGACGAGCGTGTGGTGCTAAGCGGCACCGAGAAGCTCTCGGGCTTGAGGAACGGAAACACGTCGTCATGGGTGATGATCGAGACGTCGTCGGGCATCCGCAGTCCCAGCTGGTTGAAGGCCCGCACGACCCCCAGGGTGGTAAACATTGATGCGCTGAGCACGCCGGTCGGACGCATGGCTGGGCTGGTGTCGCGGAACAGAGTCATGGCGATACGGTAACCGTTTTCCTCGTTCATCGCAGCCGAATGGTGCTGCAGGCTCTCGTCCGGCAGACCGTGTGCTGCCATCGCCCGCTTCACTCCACCCAGCCGGTGCACCGCAAAGGCAAAATCCGTGTCTCCATTGATATAGGCCAGCCGCTGATGACCGAGCTGCAGCAGCAGCCGCGCCGCGTCATGGAAGGCGCCCTCATTGTCGATATCGACAAAGGAGTAGCCGTCCGCCGGGCTCAGTGCGCGGCCATGTGCCAGGAACGGTATCCGCAATTCCCGCACCAGCGCGATCCGCTGCTCGTCATTGCGCATCGAGGACAGATAGACACCATCCACCGAGCGGCTCGCGGCAATGCGGCGGTAAGCCTCGCTTTCGCGCTCATAGGACGCCGGCGTCAGCGAAAGGTCGACTTCCCGCATCAGCGCATGTTCGCCCAGGCCCGACAGGAACTCGACGAAATGCGGGTCGAGGTCGACGTTGCGCCCCACCGGCAGCACATAGCCAATCGACCCGGCCCTGCCTGTCGCAAGTTTCCGTGCGTTTGAGTTGGGCTTGTAGCCGTGACGCCGCGCTGCGTCGACAACCTTGAGCCGGGTGCGTTCGCTGACTTCCGGATAGCCGTTGAGGGCACGCGAAATCGTTGTCTGCGACAGGTCGAGGATCTCTGACAACTGCTTCAGGTTCACGGTGAGTGGGTCCATTTCATTCAAAGCGCTTTGGCGCGAAGATCGAAAGTTAGCAAAATCTTAAATACCAAGTGTCTCATCTAAGACCGGCTTTGAGTTCAGAAAAAGCAGAAAAAGCACTAGTGCGATGCAAAAAGACGCTGCATCGCAGCAATGCTGAGCAACTTCGTCGCGGCTGGCCGGAATTCCCTAGCGTTAAAAACTTTGACCTTGACTCGAGCTGGCACTCGTAATCCTCTGAAGGCAAGCCAAAGCGCTTTGAAAAAATCATCGCGCTGGCTGGGAGAGTGAGTTTCGCTTGATGGAGAGGCCAGGCATTGGCCCGGAGGAAAATTCGATGAGAAGACTGTTTTTAATGAGCGCGGCCGCGGCTGCGCTGACTGTCGGGTCGGCCTATGCTGCCGATCTCAAGTTCACACCCGGCGAGGGTGATTTCAATTGGGAGAGCTATGAGGCGCTCAAGGCGACCCAGCTTGATGGCGAGCAGGTGACGGTCTTCGGTCCCTGGCTCGGACCGGACCAGGAAAATGTCGAATCGGTGCTGGCCTATTTCGCCGAAGCCACCGGTGCTGATGTTAGGTATACCGGCTCTGACAGCTTCGAACAGCAGGTCATGGTTGACGCAGAAGCCGGATCCGCGCCCAACATCGCGGTTTTCCCGCAGCCCGGACTTGCCTCCGACATGGCCAAGCGCGGCTTCCTCTCGCCACTGCCCGAAGGCACCGGCGACTGGGTCAAGGAAAACTACGCCGCTGGCCAGTCCTGGGTTGATCTGGGCACCTATACAGGTAAGGACGGCAGCGACAATCTTTACGGCTTTTTCTACAAGGTCGATGTGAAATCGCTGGTTTGGTATATCCCCGAAAACTTCGAGGATGCGGGCTACGATATTCCGCAGTCGATGGAAGAACTCAAGGCGCTGACCGAGCAGATCGCAGCCGATGGCGGCACGCCCTGGTGCATCGGTCTGGGATCAGGCGGGGCCACCGGCTGGCCGGCGACCGATTGGGTAGAGGACATGATGCTGCGCACCCAGGCGCCCGACATTTACGACAAATGGGTCTCCAACGAGATCAAGTTCACCGATCCCGCCGTCATCGGCGCGATCGAGGAATTCGGCTGGTTCGCCCGTAATGATGCCTATGTCGCAGGCGGCGCTGGCGCGGTTGCAACAACCGATTTCCGCGACAGCCCGAAGGGCCTCTTCTCCTCGCCGCCGCAGTGCTACATGCACCATCAGGCCTCCTTCATCCCGGCTTTCTTTCCGGAAGGCACCAAGGTCGGCACCGACGCGGACTTCTTCTACATGCCTGCTTATGAAGGCAAGGATCTGGGCAAGCCGGTTCTTGGCGCAGGCACGCTCTGGGCCATCACCAAGGACAGCCCCGGCGCGCAGGCGCTGATCAAGTTCCTGCAGTCGCCGATCGCCCATGAGATCTGGATGGCACAGAAGGGCTTCCTGACGCCTTACAAGGCCGTCAACACCGATGTGTTCTCGGACCCGACGCTCAAGAAGATGAACGACGTTCTGCTTGGCGCGACCACCTTCCGCTTCGACGGATCCGATCTGATGCCCGGCGGCGTTGGCGCTGGCTCCTTCTGGACGGGCATGGTCGATTACACCGGCGGCAAATCCGCAGAAGAGGTGACGGACGCGATCCAGAAATCCTGGGACTCGCTGAAGTAACAACCCGCTCAAAACGCGAGATCCCGGGTTTGCTCCGGGGTCTCGCTCAAAACATGTCTTTGGGGGGAGAAGCATGCATCCGGCACTTCAGGGGTTGATCACCATCATCGTCGGCGTTGGCGGATGCGTTGGTTATTTCTATTTTTCCAATCAGTTCCTCGACAGGGTTCTGTTTCCCGCCACCGGCAAACATGCCGGCCGCAACATCAACCGCGCCAACCAGATCCGGCCGTGGCTGTTCCTGTTTCCCGCGCTTTTCGCGCTCGGCCTCTATCTCGCCTATCCGGTCTTTGCCACCATGTGGCTGTCGGTCACCGACCGCGATGCCGGCGGCGCCTTCTTTGGATTTGCCAATTACAGCCAGATGTTCGGTGAACCCAAATTCTGGGAAGCCATGAAGAACAACATGCTGTGGCTGATCGTGGTGCCGGCGTTTTCCACGGGCTTTGGCCTGCTCGCAGCCCAGCTGACCGACCGTATCTCCTGGGGCGGTATCGCCAAGTCGCTGATCTTCATGCCGATGGCGATCTCGTTTGTCGGCGCAGCCGTAATCTGGAAACTGGTCTATGACACGCGGCCGGTCGACCAGGATCAGATCGGCGTGCTCAATGCCGTCTGGCTGAGCTTTGACGGCGGGGCGTTTTCGGTGCTCGTGCTGAAGGTCGTTCCCGTATTGCTGGTCGCCCTCTTTGCCGCCTTCATGGGATTTGTCATCTATCAGATATTGCGCCCGGTGCTCGGCCGTGAAAAAGGCCATGGCGAGACTGCCTGGTGGGGGTATGTCTTGCGCGCCTTCGCCAGCATCGTCGCGGCCTGGATGTTGTGGCTGTCGTTGGGCTCGATCATCTCGCTTGTCTCAGCCACGCTGCCCTATGGCGAGCCGCAGACATGGTTGACGATCCCGTTCTGGAACTCGATTTTCCTGATGGTGGTGCTGGTCTGGATCCAGACAGGTTTCGCCATGGTGATCCTGTCGGCGGCACTCCGCGGCATCCCCGAGGAAACCATCGAGGCGGCGGTCATCGACGGCGCCAATCCGTTCCAGATTTTTTTCAAGATCAAGGTGCCGCAGATCATGAGCACCATCGTCGTGGTCTGGACCACCATCACCATCGTCGTGCTCAAGGTGTTCGACATCGTCTTCGCCATGACCAACGGCCAATGGGAAACCCAGGTTCTGGCCAATTACATGTACGACAAGCTGTTTAGGGCCAATGACTGGGGTGTCGGATCGGCAAGCGCCATGATCATCATGCTTCTGGTGACGCCGATCCTCGCCTGGAACGTCTACAACGCCCGCAAAGAAACACGCTGAGGGAGGCGACGATGCAAGTATCTTCGAAAAAATCGCCTCTCACCTGGGCCGTTCACATCTCAGTCGTGGCTCTGGTGGCGCTCTGGCTGTTCCCGACGGTCGGCCTGTTCGTCTCCTCGTTCCGCACCGCTGACCAGATCGCCAACACCGGCTGGTGGAAGGCGCTGTTCACCCAGGAGCGGCAGGCGCCGGCAATCCGCATTGCCGGCAATGAGGCCGAGATCGACGGCCAGTTCGTCATCGCCGGCAATCTGTTCGAAAGCGACGAGGTCGAGATCAGCAAATGGGGCACCAGCTCGCGTGAGCCCGAGGCCTATGTGCCCGGCGACAGTGTTGATGTCGGCGATGGCGCCAGCCTGACGGTCGCCAACGATGGCGCGTTCCGCCTGTCCGGGCCGGAGAGTTTTGGCGACAGCCGCCTGCCGCGGGTTTTCACCACGGCCACGCGACCGCCGGAATTCACCCTGCAGAACTACCGTTTCGTGCTGTTTGATCCGAGCAACCGCGAGGGCATGGCCAAGGCCTTCTTCAACACGCTGACGGTGACCATTCCGGCCACCATTATCCCCATTGTCATAGCCGCCTTTGCCGCCTACGCGCTGGCCTGGATGCGCTTTCCCGGCCGCTCGCTGCTGATCGCCGCCGTTGTCGGTCTGCTGGTGGTGCCGTTGCAGCTGGCGCTGATCCCGCTACTGCGGCTGCACAACGACATCGGCATCGGCAAGGGCTATCTCGGCGTCTGGCTGGCCCACACCGGCTTCGGTCTGCCGCTGGCGATCTATCTGTTGCGCAATTATATGGTCGGCCTGCCGCGCGACATCATCGAAAACGCCCGCGTCGATGGCGCCACCGATTTCCAGATCTTCGTCAAGATAATCCTGCCGTTGTCATTCCCCGCATTGGCGTCGTTTGCCATATTCCAGTTCCTCTGGACCTGGAACGACCTGCTGGTTGCGCTGGTTTTCCTGATCGATTCCACCGGCGAGACCACGGTAATGACCAAGCAGATCGTCGAACTGCTCGGCACCCGCGGCGGCAATTGGGAAATCCTTGCAACGTCGGCCTTCGTGTCGATAGCAGTCCCGCTTGTGGTGTTCTTCGCCATGCAGAAATATCTCGTGCGCGGCCTGCTGGCCGGCTCAGTCAAATAACGAGGCCTTGATGAAAACCATGACACTCGCCGGCAAGCGGCTGCAAACCGGCATCGAGATGGTTCCTGACGCCGACTGGTGGCGCGGTGGCGTGATCTATCAGGTCTACCCGCGCTCCTATCAGGACACCAGCGGCGATGGCATCGGCGACCTGATCGGCATTGCCGAGCGGATCGGATACATCGCCTCGCTCGGCGTCGACGCAATCTGGATCTCGCCGTTTTTCACCTCGCCGATGAAGGATTTCGGCTACGATGTGTCCGACTACACCAATGTCGACCCGATGTTCGGCACGCTTGGTGATTTCGACCACCTGGTCCGGGTCGCCCATGATCACGGCATCAGGATCATCATCGACCTGGTTCTCTCCCATTCCTCCGACCAGCATCCCTGGTTTGTCGAAAGCCGCATCAACCGCGATAACCCCAAGTCAGACTGGTATGTCTGGGCCGAGCCCAAACCGGACGGCACACCGCCCAACAACTGGCTATCGATCTTCGGTGGTTCGGCCTGGCAATGGGACGGCCAGCGCGAGCAGTATTACCTGCACAATTTCCTCACTTCGCAACCGGATCTGAACTTCCACAACGAAGAAGTCCGCGCAGCGCTGCTCGATGTTGTGCGCTTCTGGCTCGATCGCGGTGTTGACGGCTTCCGGCTCGACACCATCAATTTCTACTTCCACGACGAGCAATTGCGCGACAACCCACCGCTGGCCAAGGAACTCCGCAACGACACCATCGCGCCGGCGGTCAATCCCTACAATCACCAGCTTCATGTCTACGACAAGAACCGCCCGGAAAATTTGGATTTCCTCAGGCGGTTCCGCGCTTTGCTTGACGAGTACCCCGGCACCACCGCGGTGGGCGAGGTGGGTGACGCACAGATCGGGCTGCAGATCGTTGCCGACTACACGTCCGGCAACGACAAGATGCACATGTGCTATGCCTTCGAGTTCCTTTCCAACGTGCCGATCACTGTCGCGCGCGTCCGCACCGTGATGACGGATTTCATGGCGGCAGCACCCGAAGGCTGGGCCTGCTGGGCGTTTTCCAATCATGATGTCGTCCGGCACGCCACAAGATGGGGCGACAACGTCAACGACCGTGAACGGTATCTGCGGCTGCTCGCCGGTCTGATCATCTCGCTGCGCGGCTCGATTTGTCTCTACCAGGGTGAGGAGCTTGGCCTGACCGAAGCCGATCTGGCCTTTGAGGATTTGCAGGATCCCTACGGCATCCAGTTCTGGCCTGATTTCAAAGGCCGTGACGGCTGCCGCACCCCGATGATCTGGTCGGAGCACGAGCAAAGCGCCGGCTTCACCCATGGCCAGCCATGGCTTCCCATTCCGCCCGAACATCGTCATCTTGCCGTCGATGCGCAGGACCATGTCCAGGCATCAATGCTTAACCACTACCGGCGCTTGCTGGCATTTCGCCACATGCACCCGGTTTTGGCCAAAGGCAGTCTCGAGTTTGTCGACACCGGCGATGCGGTGCTCTCGATGATCCGCCGCGATGGCAATGAGGCGATCTTCTGTGCTTTCAATCTGAGCGAGGAAATCCAGGTGATCAACCGCCCGTCGGGTGAACTCGAGCTGCTCGATGGTCACGGTTTTTCGGGATTTCTGCGCCCCGATACGATCGAAATATCACCTTATGATGCTTTTTTCGCCAGGCTCGGGTGAAGCCATTCCAGGCGTTGGGGGAGGAGAAAACATGGCCGGCTTGAAACTTCAGGGCCTCAAGAAGTCCTACGGTGCCGTCAAGGTCATCCACGGTGTCGATCTCGAAATCGAACAGGGCGAGTTCATCGTCTTTGTCGGCCCTTCCGGCTGCGGCAAATCAACCTTGCTGCGCATGATTGCCGGGCTGGAGGAGATCACTGCCGGAACTCTGGAAATCGATGGCATGGTGGTCAACGATGTGCCGCCGTCCAAGCGCGGTATCGCCATGGTGTTCCAGTCCTATGCGCTTTATCCGCATATGACCGTTTACGACAACATGGCCTTCGGTCTGCGCATCGCCGGGCAGAGCAACGAGGAAATTGATCGCCGGGTTCAGTCCGCCGCCGAAATCCTGCAGCTTGGCAACTATCTCGACCGCCTGCCAAAAGCGCTGTCGGGCGGGCAACGCCAGCGCGTTGCCATCGGCCGCGCCATCTGCCGCGACCCCAAGGTGTTTCTCTTCGATGAACCGCTGTCCAACCTCGATGCCGCTCTGCGTGTCGCCACCCGCATCGAGATTGCCAAGCTTAATGAATCGATGCCGGAAACGACGATGATCTACGTCACCCACGACCAGGTCGAGGCGATGACCTTGGCCGACCGCATCGTCGTGCTCGCGGCTGGTTACATCGAGCAGGTCGGCCCGCCAATGGAGCTCTATGACCGGCCCAAAAACCTGTTCGTGGCGCAGTTCATCGGGTCTCCGGCGATGAACATCATACCCGGCACGATCGAAACGACCGGCGCCAGCGCCTCGCTCGCCTTAGCCGGCGAAAAGTCGGTCGACACCGGCATTGCCGTCCCCGACGCCGACCAGGGCAAGCCCGCCTCGTTCGGGGTCCGGCCGGAGGATCTGGTGGCGACCACAGGTGATGACTTCTTGTTTGAGGGAACAGCGTCAATTGTCGAAGCGCTCGGCGAAGTCACACTGATCTATGTCGACGACCTGACCGATGGTGAGCCCATCATCGCCAAGTTGCCTGGCCACCAGAACGTCAGGCGCGGCGACAAGCTGCGCTTTACCGCCGACAAGGCCAAGCTGCATCTGTTTGATGCCGAGGGCAACAGCTACCGCCGCTGAAGTGGGAGGTGGTCCGGTTTGTCTGGCGGCGAGACGCCGGGGAGGATGGCAGGAAGGGCAGGAGCGAGCGGCTTGTCGAAGGGCGCGCGCAGCTTGGCATGATTGCCCATTGCGCGACCTTGGCACGCCTGCGAAAGCCAAACTGTGGCTACCTTAGCGTGTTCAACCGCCTATGCCACACCGACGGCGCTGGCATTCGGGCCAGGAATAAAGCGTGTTCTTAAAAGTGGGAACAATTATCGGAGTAAAACACGCGCCAAAACAGAAACCTCAATCACATTGCATGGAAACGATTCAATGCTGCGTGCGTTAGGAGAGTCTAATCCTATGGGTTCAGGGTGTCATTGTGCTGCGGCGACACCTTCCATTAAACTTCCGCGGCTATCATCACTCATGGTCAGAGCAGGCCGAATCGTAGTGGGGCCGGGAGCAAGGGGATACGGCGGTGGCTGTTTCGGGGACAAACTATCTGCAGCGCGAAGAATCTTTCATGTACGACCGCGAAGTGCGGTTCAGGGTGGAAGAAACAATGAACGACGCGCGGATCGAATACACAGAGAAGGGCGTCATGCACATGGCGTCGCGCCGGTGCCAGTTGCTCGGTATCTCTCTAAGCAGCGCGGTTCTGGGAATTCTCACCCAGTTCAAGATTCCGCCCGAGTTCTGTCTTGACGTTCCCGAGGCACGCATATCCAGTATCGGCTGCGTCTTGACCCGCACCTACACCAACAACACCATCGAAGTGCGGTTTTTGCGGTTGATCACCGAGAAGGAACTGCATCGTATCTTTGTCTTCAGTACCCATCCAGCCCATCGTGATCACGTGATGGACGTCCGCTCCTGGTAGTCTGCAGCCAGATGCGTTTGGGTTGCTGTTAACGTGTATCTTTTTCAACGCGACATATATGAGATGCGCAGGAGCCTTGCGGCGGCTGATGCGGAGGTGCCGCCTGCTTCGGCGCAGCCGACCCGGCGCGCCGCACCTCTCGCTGTGACTGGCGCAGCGCCAGAAAACCTCTATGATCACAACACTCTCAGCTAACCCATGGTGATTTATGGCATCCCGCAAGTCCGGCAAACCGGCTTCAGCTAAACCAGCGCAGCCAGCTGCGCCGAAATACCTCGAAATCAAGCGCGGCGTCGCCAACTGGACCCAGGCCAGCGAATGGCTTCGCGTTCGCGGCATTGAGGATATCGAGTGCATTACGCCGGATTTTGCCGGTGTGGCGCGGGGCAAGATGATGCCTTCGTCGAAATTCACCTCCAATACATCGCTCGCCTTGCCCTCGGCGGTGTTCCGGCACACGATTTCGGGCGAGTATCCCGAAGAGACCGACGACTTCCGCTATGATCCGCTGGATGGCGACCTCAAGTTGATGCCTGACCTTTCCACGCTGTCAGTGGTGCCGTGGGAGTCCGACCCGACGGCACAGGTGATCTGCGACATGGTCACCACCAAGGGCGATCCGGTCAGCTACACGCCGCGCAATGTGCTGAAGCGGGTCGTAGCGCTTTATGCCGAACGCGGCTGGAAGCCGGTAGTGGCGCCGGAGATCGAATTCTATCTGGTGGCGCAGCACGAGGACCCGGACTATCCGCTCAAGCCGCCGCGCGGCCGCTCGGGACGGACGATCACCGGTGGCCAGTCCTACTCGATCGCCGGCGTCAACGAATTCGACGAGCTGGTCGATGACATTTACGATTTTTCCGACAAGCAGGGGCTTGAGATTGACACGCTGATCCATGAGGAAGGCCCGGCGCAGCTGGAAATCAACCTGCGTCACGGTGATCCGGTGGAGCTGGCCGATCAGGTGTTCATGTTCAAGCGGACCATCCGCGAGGCGGCGATCAAGCATGGTGTGTTTGCCACTTTCATGGCCAAGCCGATGCAGGAATATGCCGGTTCCGCAATGCACATTCACCAGTCGATGATCGACATCAAGACCGGCAAGAACGTGTTCTCCAGGCCGGACGGCGAGCCGAGTGAGGAATTCTTCAGCTTTATCGGCGGCATGCAGCATTACGTGCCAAAGGCGCTGGTGATGATGGCGCCCTACGTCAATTCCTACCGGCGGCTGACACCGGACATGGCCTGCCCGGTCAACAATGCCTGGGGCTACGACAACCGCACCACCGCATTCCGCGTGCCAAATTCCGAACCGGTGGCGCGGCGGGTGGAAAATCGCCTGCCCTCGTCGGACGCCAATTCCTATCTGGCGCTGGCGGCCTCGCTCGCCTGCGGCTATCTCGGCATCGTCAACAGCCTGGTCCCCAGCGACCCGGCCTACAAGACGGTCAATGAGGGCTCGGTGGATCTGCCGCGCGGCCTGCTTGAAGCGCTGTCTCTGCTGGAGAGCGAACCGGCTTTTGCCGAAGTGTTCGGCCAGGAGTTCATCAACACCTATTGCGGAGTCAAACGCGGTGAATTCGAGACCTTCATGCAGGTGATCAGCCCGTGGGAACGGGAATTCCTGCTGCTCAACGTCTGAGAAATGTAAATCATGACTTACCAAAGCCCTATTTCGCCTGGAATCTCGTTGTACGAGGACACCATCGGCGATCGACCTGCCTATCCGGCCCTGAGCGGAGCTGCCACCGCCGACGTTGTCATTGTCGGCGGCGGATTTACCGGCCTGCAGGCGGCGCATCACCTCGCAGCGGCCGGAAAAGACGTCGTGCTGATAGAAGGCGCACGCTTCGGCGACGGCGCTTCGGGGCGCAATGGTGGTCAGCTGGGCACCGGCCAGCGGGCCTGGGTGGAAGAAAGCGAGGCGGATTTCGGACGTGAGAATGCCAAGGCGCAGTTTGCCGTGGCGGAGCGGGCAAAGGCGCATCTTCTGGCCTTTGCAGAAGCGCACGGGATTGATGCCGAATACCGGCCGGGGCAGATTTCGGCGGCGCACAAGCAGGGCTACGTCAAGGATTACCGTAATCACGTGCGGATCATGAGTGAAGAGTACGGCTATGAAGGGCTGAAATTTCTCGATAAGGATCAACTGGCTGCGAAGCTTGGCTCGAGCCGCTATCACGGCGGCACCTATGACGCGGCCACCGGTCACATCAATCCGCTCAAATATGTGGTCGGTCTGGCCCGCGCAGCCACCGCGGCCGGGGCTCGTTTGCATGAAAACACCCGCGCCCGGGCGATTTCCAGCGCGAGCGGCAAGGTCACCGTCAAGACCGATCAGGGCGACATCGTTGCGGCAAAAGCCCTGATTGCCTGCAATGCCTTCATCGAGGGGCTGGAACCGGTGACAAGCGCGCATGTGATGCCGATCCGCTCGTTTATCGGCGCCACAGTCCCGCTTGGCGACGACAGCCCGGTGATCCCGGGCGGCGAATCGGTTGACGATTCGCGCTTCGTGGTGCGCTATTTCCGCAAAAGCGCCGACGGGCGGCTGCTGTTTGGTGGGCGCGAAGCCTACACCTCGGACAATCCGACAGACATTTCGAGCCACATCCGGCGCCAGATCGCAGAAATCTACCCGGCTCTGAAAGACGTCGAGATCACCCATTCCTGGGGCGGCTCGGTGGGCATCACACTGTCGAGAAGGCCATTCGTGCGCGAAGTTATGCCGAATGTCACATCAATCGGCGGCTTCTCCGGCCACGGCGTGATGCTGTCGAATTATTGCGGCAAGCTTTACGCCGATTTCGTCAATGGCGGTTCGGACGATCTGGAAGTCATGCGCAAGCTCAAGGTCGGCCCGTTTCCCGGCGGCGACAAGCTCCGCGCACCGCTTCTGTTCCTGGCGCTGACCTGGTTTTCGCTCAGGGACAAGTTTTGAGCCGAGTAAGGGCTGAGGTGTGCTCAGTTGCGCTTGAAGGAAAACCGCGAAGTGTTGCGCGCCTTGCCATTGACCTTGTCGATCACTGTCAGTTCTAAACTGTTTGCGCCTGAACGCTTCAGCACCATCTGAGCTGCGCGATCACCGTTGACCGGCCCGTTCCACGCAACCGCAAGCACCAGCTTGTCTCCCTTGACTGCACCGCTGAGCTTCGCCGTACCGGTCTTTGAACCGGTGTAAGTTCCGGTGACATTACTTGGGTTTGTTGCCTTGAGGTTCAGTCCAAGCGGCTGCTGGAACAAAAGCAAGCCGCATTTTCCGCTCATCGCAACGCTACCCGATGCACCATTTATCGACAAATTGCAGTTCGCGGAAACATCCCCGAGTTTTGCCAGATATGCTTTTCCAGACCCGGACCATTTACCGGACAGATCCGAGAAGAAGTCATTTGTTGCGGCCTGTGCCGGCGCAGCAAAAGTGGCAAGGGACAAGGCAGCTGCTATGATGTGGATTTTCATGTTTTTTCCTCGATTGACTGCACAACTCTTGACTTGGTGAAACGTTCCTTCACCAAGTCAGATGTGAGCAATTGCTCATAGAAGGAGGCGGCCACATGGTCTGCTCCAGAGGTTAGGCCTGCGAATCCAGACATTTTTCGCAAAGGTTATAATGCCGCGTGGGCCTCATCCGCTGCAGGGACTTCGACCGTTTTGGCCTAATCTGGCGTTGCCCTTACCGCCACATTTCAAAGTAAAATCTTCCAATCAGCATTCACGCCCTAGCTTTATCTAATCGATTAGATTATGTGAAGGACACCGTTCACGGACAGGATGCCATCCCATGAGCCAGATCATCATTCCGGTTGATCCGTTTGACTACGTCGTTTTTGGCGGCACCGGAGACCTTGCCGAGCGCAAGCTGCTGCCGGCGCTGTATCACCGGCAGGTGGCCGGGCAGTTGACCGATCCGACACGGATCATCGGCGCATCGCGGTCGGAGATGGATCATGAAGGGTTCCGCAACTTTGCCCGTGATGCGCTGAAGCAGCACGTCAAGCCGGAGGACTATCACGACGACGACGTCGAGGCATTTCTTCAGAGGCTTTATTACGTCGCCGTCGACGCCCGCTCCGACAGGGGCTGGCCGGAGCTCAAGGCGCTGCTTGAAGAGGGCGCTGAGCGGATCAGGGCATTCTACCTCGCGGTCGGCCCCGGGCTGTTTGGCGACATCTCCGAGCGAATTCGTTCGAACGGGCTGGTCACCGAACAAACACGTATCGTCGTTGAAAAACCAATCGGGCGGGATCTTCAGTCGGCGCAGGCGTTAAACGAGACCATCGGCGAGGTTTTTGTCGAAGAGCAGATCTACCGCATCGATCATTATCTGGGCAAGGAAACGGTCCAGAACCTGATGGCGCTGAGGTTTGCCAATGCGCTGTATGAGCCGCTGTGGAACTCGGCGCACATCGACCACGTGCAGATCACGGTGGCCGAATCCGTCGGGCTTGAGGGCCGCGCGGGCTATTACGACAAGGCCGGGGCGCTTAGAGACATGGTGCAGAACCATCTGGTGCAGCTGTTGTGCCTGGTCGCCATGGAGCCACCGGCGTCCATGGAAGCCGAAGCGGTGCGTGACGAGAAACTGAAAGTCCTGCGCTCCCTCAAGCCGATCAACGAAGACAACGCCGATACAACCACCGTGCGCGGTCAGTACAAGGCGGGCGCCTCGGCCGGCGGCGCGGTGAAGGGCTATCTGCAGGAGCTTGAGGGCGGGGTTTCAAACACCGAAACATTTGTCGCCATCAAGGCCGAAATCAACAACTGGCGCTGGTCAGGGGTGCCGTTCTATCTCAGGACCGGCAAGCGGATGAGCGAACGGATTTCCGAAATCGTGGTGGCTTTCAAGCCGATCCCGCATTCGATTTTCGGCTCCAGCGCTGGCCGGATCACGGCCAACAAGCTGGTGATGCGTCTGCAGCCCGATGAGGGCGTCAAGCAATGGATCATGATCAAGGATCCGGGTCCCGGCGGTATGCGCCTCAAGCACGTGTCGCTCGACATGAGCTTCGCCGAAAGCTTCGAGGAGCGTAATCCGGATGCCTATGAGCGGCTGCTGCTCGATGTGATCCGCTGCAACCAGACCCTGTTCATGCGCCGCGACGAAGTGGAAGCGGCGTGGAAATGGGTCGACCCGATCCTGACGGCATGGGAAGAAAACGGCCAGACCGTGCAGCCTTATACGGCGGGTACCTGGGGGCCGAGCCAGGCAATCGCGCTGATCGAACGGGATGGCAGGACCTGGCATGAGAGCGACTGACGCCGTGCAAACCAACATCCGGCACTCTGATTTCGGGACTGGCGCAGAACTGGCAGAGGCGCTGGCCGGCACGGTTGCCAGCGCACTCGATGCGGCAATCACGGCGCGCGGCGCTGCAACGCTGGCGGTTTCCGGCGGCAACACGCCCAAGGCGTTTTTCGCGGCCCTGTCAAAACGCCCGATAGACTGGGGCAAGGTCACCGTGACGCTGGTCGACGAGCGCATGGTTGGGCCTGCTCACGAGCGCTCCAACCACCGGCTTGCCAGCCTGTTCTTGCTGCAAAACAAAGCGGCGGAAGCCCGTTTCGTACCGCTTTACAGTGAACCCGGCGACGCGGCGGCTGTTGCTGAAATGGCCGCCAACAAGATCGACGCGCTGGCTTTGCCCTTTGATGTGGTGGTGCTGGGGATGGGGGCCGACGGGCACACGGCATCGTTCTTCCCCGGCGGCACGACGCTCGCCGCGGTGACCGATCCAGCTTGCCTCCAAAGCGTGATGAGCATCGAAGCGCCGGGCGCAGGTGAGCCGAGACTGACGCTGACGTTGCCGCGCATCGTGGAAGCAGCCCTGATCGTGCTCCATATAGAAGGAGAGGCGAAAAAGTCGGTGCTCGCCAAGGCGCTGCAAGCCGGGCCGGAAACCGAGCTGCCGATACGCTATGTGTTGCGCCACGCCAGAACGCCGGTCGAGATTTACTGGGCGCCCTAGCGGTGCGATCCTGACGGATGGGTCCCATCTGTCAGGATTAATCGCCCACTAGTTCAATAGCTTGTGCGTCAGGCCTGATGCCCAGAGCTGATCAGGCGTCATTGGACGCCAAACAGGGGCCATGAGCCCCGCCACAATCTGAACGAAAGGATGCCAGCCATGACTGTCGATCCCCGCATTGCAGCTGTCACAGCCCGCATTGTCGAACGCTCGAAGCCGAGCCGCGAGACCTATCTGGAACGTCTTCGCGAAATGGCCACCAAAGGCCCGTTCCGCTCGACCCTGTCGTGTGGCAACCTTGCCCACGGCTTTGCCGCCTGCGGCCCCAACGACAAGGCGGATCTGGCCGGCGACGTGGCGGCCAATCTCGGCATCATCACCTCTTACAATGACATGCTCTCCGCGCATCAGCCGTTCGAGACCTACCCCGAGCGGATCCGTCAGGCAGCGCGCGAAGCCGGCGGCGTGGCGCAGGTCGCGGGCGGCGTGCCGGCCATGTGCGACGGCGTCACCCAGGGTCAGCCGGGCATGGAACTGTCGCTGTTCTCGCGCGATGTCATCGCCATGGCGGCGGCCGTCGGGCTGTCGCACAACATGTTTGATGCGGCGGTCTATCTCGGCGTCTGCGACAAGATCGTGCCGGGTCTGCTGATCGCGGCGCTGAGCTTCGGGCATCTGCCGGCGGTGTTCATTCCCGCCGGGCCGATGACCACCGGTTTGTCCAATGACGAGAAGGTGCGGGTCCGCCAACTGTACGCCGAAGGCAAGGTGGGCCGCGACGAACTGCTTGCCGCCGAATCCCAGTCCTATCACGGTCCCGGCACCTGCACGTTTTACGGCACCGCCAATTCCAACCAGATGCTGATGGAAATCATGGGCCTGCATATGCCCGGATCGTCCTTCATCAATCCGGGCACGCCGCTCAGGGACGCGCTGACAACTGAAGCCACCAAACGGGCGCTGGCAATCACCGCACTTGGCAACGAGTTTACCCCGGTCGGCGAGATGATCGACGAGCGCTCCATCGTCAATGGCGTCATCGGCCTGCACGCCACCGGCGGATCGACCAACCACACGCTGCATCTGGTGGCCATGGCCCGCGCCGCCGGCATTCGCCTGAGTTGGGAAGACATCTCCGAGCTGTCGGATGCGGTGCCGCTCTTGGCGCGGGTCTATCCCAACGGACCGGCGGATGTGAACCATTTCAATGCCGCAGGCGGGCTGGGCTTCATGATCGATCAGCTGTTGTCGGTCGGGCTGCTGCATGAGGATGTGCGCACCGTGTGGGGCAAGGGCCTGTCATCCTACGCAGTCGAAGCCAAGCTCGGCGCCAATGGCACGGTTGTGCGCGAGCCGATTTCAAAGGTCAGCGGCGATGCCAAGGTGGTGACGACGGCCGACAAGCCGTTTCAGCCCAATGGCGGCCTGAAAATGCTTACAGGCAATCTCGGCAAGGCGGTGATCAAGATTTCCGCCGTCAAGCCGGAGCGTTATGTGGTGGAGGCGCCTGCGCGGGTGTTTCACACCCAGGCCGGACTGCAGGACGCGTTCAAGGCCGGAGAGCTGACCGGTGATTTTGTCGCCGTGGTGCGGTTCCAGGGACCAAAAGCCAACGGCATGCCCGAACTCCACAAGCTGACCCCGCCGCTGGGTGTGCTGCAGGACCGTGGCCAGATGGTCGCGCTGGTCACCGACGGGCGCATGTCAGGCGCATCAGGCAAGGTGCCTGCAGCCATCCATGTCACCCCCGAAGCCAAGGACGGCGGACCGATCGCCCGCATCCGCGACGGCGACATGATCCGTGTCGATGCGGTGTCCGGTTCGCTCGAGGTTCTGGTTTCAGCCGATGAATTTGCGGCGCGTGAACCGGCAACCGCCGATCTGAGCCACAATGATTGGGGCCTGGGGCGGGATCTCTTCGCCCGGTTCCGCGAAAACGCTGGAACCGCCGATGAGGGCGCCAGCGCGCTGTACTAGAGCGTCGTTCGATTAGGTGGACGTATTTTGTTGGCTCAAACGTGGCTGTCTACTGCGTCGGACGGCTTGCGAGATGGCCCGCATCGCTCTGCGCCGTCCTTCTTGTGGAACAACCATGTTTGAGCCAACAGAATGGATCTAATTAATCGAACGGCGCTCTAGATAGCGAACCGGCTTGCGCACGCCAGCTTCATGGTGCCGGTTGCCTGACACGAGCGCCGCGCGTTCAGTTGGATTCGCGGCACTCCTGACTCAAATACGGTTTTCCTCAAGATTTCGACGATGTGTGTTCAGGTTGCTTTAACTCTGTTCTGCCAGCATGCGACGAAAAGGTAAGACTACCGCCCTGCGTGAGCTATGGCGGTTGTGCATGATGCACCCTGTCAGTCTTCGCGGCGCGTCCGCATGTCATCGTCCATCATGCAGGGATTGCCTATGACCATCGACAGGTTACTCGCCCGTTTTTCGATCCAGACCAAGGTCGTTGTCTTCATCATTCCGCTGATCGCCGCAATGGCCGGATTGGCAGCAATCAACTTGTATACCGGCAATTTGCTCGGTCAGCGTTTGCTCGGCACCAACGCCAGCATCGAAACCCTGAGCGGCTTCAAGGAAGCCTATGCCGGCATGACCAATTTTCTGCATGATCAGAACGAGGAGAAGCGCTCTGCTGTGATGGAGAGCCTCGATTCCCAGCTTCAGCGTATGGAAAAGGTTCTTCTGCTGGCCGAGACCAGTGAGGAATCTGAGGCGTTGATCAAGTCCCGCGCGCTGGCAGATGCCCTGCGTGACGATGTTGACAATTTGTGGACCCTGCACGGCGACGTCAAAGCCATCAACGCCGGTTTTGATGAGGCGCTGGTCGAGATTGGCAATATACGCGGCCGTCTCGGCACCCAAATCGAAACCGTTGGCGAGGAATTGGCGGCCGCCGAGGACGAAACCAAGACCCTGCTCCGCGCTGCAGACGAACTCGGTGCCGGCGCCGAGGCCATCGTCAAGGTGTCAAGCTCGATTTCCGCTGCCGCCACTCCGGAAGAGGCCTTCAAGACCGCCGAGGAGCTCGAGCGGGATATCAGCAAGTTGAGCCGTAACCTGCCCAAGGTTATTCCAGCCACCAAGCCGGCACTCAAAAGCCTCATCGTCGACAACACCGAAGGTTTGCTCGCCGCTATCAAGGCTGGCGTGGTCGGCCAGGCCGGCATGATAGAGTTGCAGAAATATGCCAACGCGCTGCGCCCCACCGGCATCAAGCTGCAGGGGCTTGCCTCCCAGGTCTCGCGCGCGGCCACTGTCCAGTTCGGCGAATCCGACGAGCAGATCCTGCAAGGCCGGCAGATCATCACCGACAGCCGCGATTTCCTCGCCCACCTTGCGGCGTTGGAGCTCGCATTGGTGCATTTCATCGCCATGCCTGACCAGGCCTATGGAGAAGCGGTTGCAGCCAGATTGAGCGCCGTTGACCAGAGCATCCAGTTGATAGCTTTTTCCAATGGCGGAGAAACCGTGCTTGAGGCGATCGGCGAAGAGTGGAGCGCCAGGTCCGTCACAATTCCGGCGCTGATGGCCGATCTGATTGCAAAGAAGCAGGCCGAAACCGTTCTGTTCCTGGATGCCTCGGGGCGCATCAATCAGGCCTGGAGCGGCGTTCTTGATTTCACCAACAGCCAGCAGCGCGGCGCCGAAGCGGTCAAGGACCGCGCATCGGGCATTACCCTGTCGGCAGCCCTGGTTGGCGGCGCCTTTGGCCTCATCGCAGCCTTTATGCTGATCACAGCGCTCAAGGGCCCTATCCGCCGTCTGGTCCGCGCCATGGGTGACGTCGCCTCGGGTGATCTTGATGTCGATATTACCGACAACGCGCGCGCTGACGAGATCGGCGAAATGGCCCGTGCGCTTGACGTCTTCAAGATGAACGCCATCGACAAGATCCGGATTGAGGGCGAAAGCGAGAAAGAACGCGAAATGGCGAGCAGCGCCCGCGAACAGTCTGACACCGAGAAGGCCGAGGCCGATGCGCAAGTGCGCTTCGCCGTGCAGCAGCTCGGCGCTGGCCTCCGCGATCTCTCGCAGGGCAATCTTGTGTCGACCATCGACACGCCGTTCTCCGGTGAACTTGACAGCCTGCGCCGCGATTTCAACGAATCCATCGAGCAGATGCGCGACGCCATGAGCCATATCCGAGACAATGCCAGCTCGATCAGTTCCAACAGCTCTCAGATGCGCTCGGCCGCTGACGATCTGGCCCGCCGCACCGAGCAGCAGGCAGCCTCGCTTGAGCAGACGGCCGCAGCCGTCGACGAGATCTCGGCCACGGTCCGCACCGCTTCAAACCGTGCGTCAGACACCGACAAACTGGCTGGCGAGACCGCCAAAGAAGCCCGCTCCTCCGGCGAGATCGTTGCCCGCGCAGTCGATGCCATGAGCCGCATCGAGGATGCCTCGGGCAAGATCAACAAGATCATCGGCGTCATTGACGAGATCGCCTTCCAGACCAACCTGCTTGCGCTCAACGCCGGTGTCGAGGCCGCCCGCGCCGGCGAGGCAGGCCGCGGCTTTGCCGTTGTCGCCCAGGAAGTGCGCGAGCTGGCCGGCCGCTCGGCCAGTGCTGCCAAGGAGATCAAGCAACTGATCGCAGCGTCCGGCGAGGAAGTGCGTTCCGGCGTTTCCCTGGTGGGTGAGACCGGTGAGTCCATCACCCGCATCATCACCCGCATCGAGGAAATTTCCGAGCATGTCGGCGCCATGGCCACCGCCAGCCGCGAGCAGGCGGCCGGCCTTGCCGAGGTCAACACAGCGGTCAACCATATGGACCAGATGACCCAGCAGAACGCGGCAATGGTGGAAGAAACCAACGCCTCCAGCCACACGCTGGCCCAGGAGGCTGCCGAACTCACGGCCCTGGTCGCCAAATTCCGCCTCGACGTTGAAGCCATCCGGAAGACCGAGCACAGCCGGGCCGCGTGATCCACACCTGACATAGGCCTGAACCGCAACTGCAAAGCGCCGCCCCGGCATAGGCCTGGGCGGCGCTTTGCAGTGCGGTGATGTCTCCTTCGGCTCTCGTGCGCCCGCGCCTTCCTCCGCGCTGATCTACCTCGTTACATTCCCGTTGCATACGAAGTCCTGCAGCTGATCCGGGCATGCGTCATGCATCGCCCCGACAAACGTCCCCGGTCCATATTAATCTTCGGCTAACCACGATCCGTGGGCCGCGGTCGCTGGTTGAACCGTCGGCAGGGCCGGACGTTGTGGATCAGATACTGGAATTGGATTCACAAAGGGAATGAGGAATGAACTGGATGATTCAGCGGCAGCTTGATCTGCTTGAATTCAGCTTCAATGCGGCAAACTCGAACAACCATCACCACGTCAGCGCTGCTGTGCAGATCCGGTTGGATGCTGTGACAAATATCGTTGGCGTCAACTCCTCTGCGTGCACAGCAATCGAAAAGCTCAAGCACTGCGCATCGGACTTCGTTGAGGTGTTGTCGGCATGTGGAGATCACACACTGTTTCTGGATGCCATCCGGGCCGACACGCTGGCCGCACTCTCCCAGCTCCGGATGCAATTGGAAACCGGTGAAGCGACGGCTTGATCCGAAGCCACAATGTCGCTGCATAAAGGCGACGGATACAAGGCACGATGATCCATATTGCTTGCATTCCAAGGCATCGCAGATCCCGCTGCCAATGTCGGAATGTAAACACCCTATCCGGCCAGGACAAGAACCCGATCTCCCCCCTTGCGGGGGAGATGTCACCGTAGGTGACAGAGGGGGGTAAAGGTTCTGCACATGCAGGTCCACCCGGATAAACTGAACCCCACCCCTTCTGTCGGCGATGCCGACATCTCCCCCGCAAGGGGGAGATTGGACGCCGCGCAATCCGTTGCTGCCGTGCACAAACCTCCGCCATCGTCCCAGCACTTCGAACTGTATCGCCAAAAAATCCCCCCATCTTTTCCACACCCTCTCCCCCCGTGCCACACTCTTCGCACTCCCGTCGCCCGGATGGATCGCGAACGCTTCGAGCCAGGCGGGAGGAAGCGCCTCTCGGGCTTGGCCGTAACGTGCGGGCAAGTGTGAGGGGAGGCGGACACCAGCGTGGCTCCGTCGGCGGGCCTATTCATCCTCTTGGATGATCGGGTCAAGCCGGCCACCGGACACGCGCGGATAGCTGCCCTTTTGCCTTCGGGTGATCGGATGCCCCGCGCCGAAACGGGCCTGTGGCGGAGGTGTTCCCCGTCCTGCATGTCGCGTTCAGGTGGTTTGACCTGGACGATACCGCACATGCAGCACAAGGATGGGGGCACGCTTCGTGCCGGAAACCACGCCAAAACGCTTCCATCGCGGCCCTTTGTTCGGGGCTTCGGTATGGGATGACCCATACAAGCCGCGTCGGGCCAAAAACCCTCAAGCGGTCTAGCGAAGCAGGGATCTGCCTGTCGGATGCGGACATCATCCGGCGAGTTTCGGGTTCGTGCGCGGGTGCGCCACCCATACAACACCACTTCACTTCAGAGGCGACGCCCGCGTGCGGCCCTCCGGACCCCAACCCCTTTCAAACTCCGGCGTGATCGCGCGCGGAGGCGTTTTGATGCGCCCGCCAAAACCCGGACAATTGCGTCAGCGCTCACGCCGGGTGTAGAACGGAAGGTCTGGTGATCAAGGAGATGCACACATGGACAACGTCACCGGCGGTTGCCTGTGCGGCAAGGTCCGCCTCACCGCATCGGGTGCGCCCTACCGGGTTGGCCTCTGCCATTGTCTTGATTGCCGCAAGCATCATGGCGCATTGTTTCACGCCTCGGCGATTTTTCCAGAAACTGCAGTGACAGTCGAGGGTGAAACCCGCGCCTGGGCCGGGCGGCATTTCTGCCCCGCCTGCGGCTCGTCGGTCTTTAGCCGCTCGGGCGATGAAGTCGAAGTCAATCTCGGCGCACTCGATGCGTCAGACCAGTTCACGCCAAGCTATGAGCTCTGGACCGAACGCCGCGAATCCTGGTTGCCCCCGTTTCCGCTCAGGCATCGATACGACCGCGATCGTGAGGGCAATGGCAGCCGCGAGGCGTAGCACGCCTGCAACAGCTCCAACCGAAACGCCCATCTGCAGAACAGGTTTCTCTGGGCAGCCCCGGCATGGCGGACTAAACTGGAGCCCGCACACCCAATTCCGGGAGCAGGTACAATGAACAATTTTCCCTTGATCCGCTAGCACTGGCGGAATTTCCGGCCCTGATCCAGCGCATGGTATCGCTGCGCCGGCCCGGAAGCCTTCGCGGAATTCTGCCTGCGCTCCGTCAGGTCGATTGCGACAACTGACACTTTTTGTCAGCGTTATTCGATATCAGCAGCGCGATACATCCTGTCCGCAGGCCGATCGCATCTTCATGTCGAGTTTGAGAGGTCTTTTGAATGTCTCCGTTTTTCCGTTCAGCCCTTGTGCTTGGCCTGTTGTGCGCCACCGGACCGCTCGCCATCGATATGTTCCTGCCGGCCATGCCAACCATTGCCGAAAATCTCGGCGGCACCATTGCCGGCGCGCAGCTCACCATTTCGGCCTACTTCATTGCCTACGGTCTGGCCCAGATGGTCTATGGCCCGGTGGCCGATATGGTTGGCCGCAAGCCGCCGCTGATTGCCGGTCTGGCGTTGTTTGTCGCAGGCTCCATCGGTTGCGCACTTGCGCCTGACATGAACTGGCTGGTTGCTGCCCGCGTTGTCCAGGCGCTCGGCGGTGCTGCAGCCATGGTCATCCCCCGCGCCATCATCCGCGATATGCACACCGGCTCGCAGGCCACTCGGCTGATGGCGCTGGTCATGCTGATCATTTCGGTCTCGCCGATGCTGGCGCCACTGCTTGGCGCAGGCATCATCGCTGTTTCCGGCTGGCGGGCAATTTTCGCCATTCTTGCTGTGGCCGCAGGCGCGTCGATCCTCATCACGCTGACCCTGCAGCCTGAAACGCTGCCGCCGGAAAAGCGCGTTCCTGTTCGCCTCTCCGCCTTGTTCAGTGGTATGGCAACCTTGCTGCGCGACCCGGTCTTCATGGGGCTCACCTTTGTCGGCGGCTTTGGCATGGCGAGCTTTTTCGTGTTCCTCTCCAGCGCCTCCTTCGTCTACACCGGTCATTACGGCCTCACGCCGACCGGCTTCAGCCTGGCTTTCGCCGCCAATGCTGCGGGCTTCTTCTCGGCCTCGCAGTTGGCCGCCACCCTTGGTGAAAAATTTGGGCCGACCCGCGTGGTTACCTGGGCAGTCAGCGGCTTCCTCGGCTTCACCCTGGCTCTGCTGGCGCTGGTCTGGCTGGGCTTCGATCATTTTGCCCTGCTGGTCGCCATGCTGATTTGCGCAAATGCCTGCCTTGGCCTGGTGATCCCCACCGCAATGGTGATGGCGCTCGATGATCACGGCGATATTGCCGGTCTCGCCTCCTCGCTGGGTGGCATGCTGCAGATGCTGTGCGGTGGTATCATGGCCATGCTCGCGGGCCCGTTCTTCGACGGCACGCCGCTGCCGATGGTGGCGGTCATCGCGCTTGCAGCCGCGCTTGCTTTTACCGCGATGCGCCTCACCGTCGCCGCCCGCACGCGGCGCCCGGCTGTGGCTGTGTAACGCGGTCGCATGAAAAACCCGCCGTGGAGCAAACCACGCCCCGACGAAATGAAAAACCCGCCGTGGAGCAAACCACGCCCCGACGAAATGAAAAACCCGCCGTGGAGCAAACCACGGCGGGGAATAATTTGCCTGGAGGCAAATCCGGGAACAGAACTCCCGGAACTGGTGGACCTGATTTGCCGGTCCTGAATTACTTGCCTTGTGTCACGATCACCGGGATCAGCAGATCGCCCCAGTTGCCATTGCCGCCATGGTGGCGGGCAGAGCGGACGAGTTCCACCGAGACACCGGCATCCACGGCCTTCATGACCGAATGGTTGAGGCGGTGAAGGTCGTTGGCCAGCATGCGGATGGCAGCCTGCTGGTCTGAATCCATTGCGGAAGATTGCTCTTCTGCGCGTTCCTTGACTCGTGTCTGGGGTGTCATTTGCATTTCTCCTCTAACGGGGTTTGTGATCGGATAGTCTCAAGGGAGCCCCCACCCGCGACGCCGCGGGTGGGGGAGTGTCGGTTTACTCAGCGGCCGGGCGGAACTGGGCCGATTCAGTGGATTCACCCATTGCGGTGGTCGAGGATTTGCCGCCGGTGATCGCCATCGACACGGCGTCGAAATAGCCGGTACCGACTTCGCGCTGGTGCTTGGTGGCGGTGTAACCGTCCGCCTCGGACGCGAATTCCGCTTCCTGTAGTTCGGAATAGGCCGACATCTGACGGTCCTTGTAGCCGCGGGCCAGCTCGAACATGCCGTGGTTGAGCTGGTGGAAACCGGCCAGCGTGATGAACTGGAACTTGTAGCCCATGGCGCCGAGTTCGCGCTGGAACTTGGCAATCGTCGCGTCGTCGAGGTGCTTCTTCCAGTTGAACGACGGCGAGCAGTTGTAGGCGAGCAGCTTGCCCGGATGATGCTTGTGCACGCCTTCAGCGAACTTGCGGGCCTGCTCCAGATCCGGCTTGGAAGTTTCGCACCAGATCAGGTCGCAATGCGGTGCATAGGCAACCGCACGGGCGATGCAGGAGTCGAGGCCGTTCTTGATGTTGTAGAAGCCTTCGATTGTGCGGCCGGAGTCATAATCGACAAACGGGCGATCGCGCTCGTCAATGTCGGATGTCAAAAGCTTGGCGGCTTCCGCGTCAGTACGGGCGATGACCAGTGTCGGCGTGCCCATCACGTCGGCTGCAAGCCTTGCTGCGTTGAGGTTGCGGATATGCGCTGCCGTCGGGATCAGAACCTTGCCGCCCAGGTGGCCGCACTTCTTTTCAGACGCCAGCTGGTCTTCGTAGTGAACGCCTGCAACGCCAGCCTCGATGAAGGCCTTCATGATTTCGAATGCGTTCAGCGGACCGCCGAAACCGGCTTCAGCGTCGGCAACGATCGGCGCGAACCAGGTGTCGACCGACAGGCCGTTGCCTTCAGCGGTCTCGATCTGGTCGGCGCGCTGCAAGGTGCGGTTGATCCGCTTGGCCAGCTCGGGTGCCGCATTGGCAGGGTAGAGCGACTGGTCGGGATACATCGACGAGGCGGTGTTGGAGTCAGCTGCAACCTGCCAGCCCGAAAGGTAGATCGCCTTCAGCCCGGCGCGAACCTGCTGCATGGCCTGATTGCCGGTCATCGCGCCCAGCGAATTGACGAAGTCTTCCTCGTGGATCAGTTTCCACAAGCGGTTGGCGCCCATTTCAGCCAGCGAATGCTTGATGCTGACCGAGCCGCGAAGCTTCTGAACGTCTGCAGGGCTGTAAGGCCGCTCAACACCGTCATAGCGGCCTTCGGGAGCGGTGGGAACCAGGTTGTAAAAATCAGTCATGTCTTGTCTCCAGTCTGCAAGTATCAGGTTCGGGCGGCACGGCTTGGCAGCTCTTTGCTCGCCTTCGATGTGACTGAATTTACATTGCGCCGCACACTAAGCGAGATAATTCAGCATTTTCAGTTGAAAATTGAGGTCAACCTGTCTTGTCTTTGACTATTTCTGTCTGTAAATTTGTCACAATTGTAAAATGCGGTATCTGTCAAAATGCCGTCCACATCTGTCAATACCTGTAAAGATCGACATTATGGCTGAACAGAAAATCTTTGCCGGTCCCCGGATCCGCCGCATCCGCAACGCCAAGGGCCTGACCCAGACGGCGATGGCCGAAGCGCTGGGCATATCGCCGTCCTATCTCAACCTGATCGAGCGCAACCAGCGACCGCTGACGGTTCAGCTGATCCTCAAGCTGTCCGGCGTTTACAAGATTGATGTCGAAGAGCTGCAGGGGGAGGGCGGTGGAACGACGCTGGCGAGCCTCAAGGAAGTTTTCGCCGATCCGCTGTTAAGCGGCGAATTGCCTGGCGACCAGGAGGTGGTCGAGATCGCCGAGGCCGCGCCCAATGCCAGCGCCGCCATTCTCAAGCTGCACCGCGCCTACCGAGAGCAGGCCGAGCGCCTGTCTGATCTTTCTGCCATGCTGGCCCGCGACGGGCATAGCCCGGCGCTGTCGGGCGCGCGGCTGCCGATGGACGAAGTCCGCGAGACACTCGAAACCCGGCCCAACCATCATCCGGCGCTGGAAGAGGAAGCGGAAGCTTTTCATCAGTTGCTCAAGCCCGGCGATGATCTCATGGGTGCGCTCAAGGCCTGGCTCAAGACCGAGCACGGCGTCGTGGTCCGCCCGCTGCCGGTTGCCACCATGCCCAACTGGCGCCGCCGCTATGACCGCCATTCGCAGAGGCTGTTTCTCTCTGAGCGGCTCTCGCCGTTTGACCAGTTGCGCGAGGTCGCCATGGAGGCGGCGCTGATCCGCATGAATGTCGCCATTGCCGCGGGCGTCAACGGTCTCAAGCTGTCGAGCGACGAGGCCCGCCGCATCGCCCGCTTTGAGCTGGCGCGCTATGCTGCCCACGCCTTGATGATGCCCTATCAGGCATTTCACGCCGCCGCCCAGCGCGCCCGCTATGATATAGACGTGCTCAAGTCGCGCTTCGGGGTCTCCTTCGAACAAGCCGCCAACCGGCTGACAACCCTGTGCCGCCCAAGCCTCGAAGGCGTGCCGTTCTTTATGCTCGAGGTCGATGTCGCAGGTCATCGCTTCCGCCGCGCCGGCGCGCAAGGCTTCCCGCAGCAGCGCTTCGGCGGCAATTGCCCCAAGCTGTCGATCCATGCGGCGTTCTCGCAGCCTTCGCAGGTGCTGGTCGAGGCAGTCGAGCTGCCCGGCGGCGCTGAATTCCTCACCATATCGCGAACTCTGGAGGGGCCGCAGGGAGCATTCTCCGAACGCCCACGCCGCACAGCCATCCTGCTTGGGTGCGATATCGGCTTTCGCGATGAAATTGTCTATGGCAGCGCTTTGCCGATGAGTAGCGGCAAAATTCCGCAACCTGTGACCATTGATGTCGGCCCGGCCTGCAGGCTTTGCGAGCGCGTTGGGTGTCTGGCCCGGGCCGAGCCGCCGATCACCCGTCCGCTTGGGCTCGACGAGATGGTGACAGGCCTTTCCGCCTTTGATTTTCAGTAAGCAACACAATCGTCAGTCAAAACCGGAGACTTCGTTCTGCTGCGTTTCGCGAACGCACAAGATCACGTCGTTCCCCTCTTGTGGCTAAGCCAATTCCTTCATAGGGTTGGAGGTCCGCAGGCCTCTGGTAAAACCGGCATCGGCGCGGAACCATCAGGGACGGGCGCACGGCAAAATAAGCTGGCTCCGGTCCGGTGGTGGGAATGAATGATAACGAGAGGAACAGGAATGCCCCTGAAAACCCGACTAATCTCAGCGGCCGTCATGCTTGCTGCATCGACAGTGCTCGCTTCCGCGCAGGAGCGCGTCGTCAACATATACAACTGGTCCGATTACATTGATGAATCCATTCTGGAGGATTTCACCAAGGAAACCGGCATCAAGGTTGTCTATGACGTGTTTGATTCCAATGAGGTGCTGGAAACCAAGTTGCTTGCCGGCTCCACCGGCTACGACATCGTCGTGCCGACGGGCACCTTCCTGGCTCGCCAGATCACGGCCGGTGTGTTCCAGAAGCTGGACAAGTCCAAGCTGCCGAACCTCTCCAACATGGATCCGGCCATCAGCGCGCGGCTGGAAAAATATGACCCCGGCAACGAATACGCCATCAACTACATGTGGGGCACCACCGGTCTCGGCATCAATGTCGACAAGGTCAAGGAACGGCTTGGCGACACGCCGCTCAATTCCTGGAACATCGTTTTCGACCCGGCCAACCTCGCCAAGCTCGCCGATTGCGGCGTCTATATGCTCGATACGGCTGAAGAAATTGTTCCTGCAGCTTTGAACTATCTCGGACTGGATCCGGATTCCAACTCACCCGACGACATCGCCAAGGCTGAAGAGCTGCTGCTCGCCATCCGGCCGAGCGTCAAGAAGTTCCACTCGTCCGAATATATCAACGCGTTGGCCAATGGCGACATCTGCCTGGCCATCGGCTGGTCGGGCGATATTCTGCAGGCCCGTGACCGTGCAGCCGAAGCCGATCAGGGTGTGACCATCGAATACGTCATCCCCAAGGAAGGTGCCTTGATGTGGTTCGACAACATGGCGATCCCGGGCGATGCCACCCATGTTGAAGAAGCGCATGAATTCCTCAACTACATCATGACACCGGAAGTCATGGCGAAGGCATCGAACTACGTCTACTACGCAAATGGTAATGTGGCTTCCAAGCCGTTCCTCAACGAAGATGTGATCGGCGACACGGCCATCTATCCCGACGAGGAAACGATTGGCCGTTTGTATTCCACGTCACCCAAGGATCAGCGCACCCAGCGTGTGATGACGAGGACATGGACCAAGATTGTCACCGGTCAGTGACACCAATCACTTTACCCCCGGCACCGAAATGGGCCGGGGGTTTTCATTTCGAATGACCACGGGGACAAACGGGCATGAAATCTCTGGGCAGCATCAGGCGACGCTTTGAACCATGGAATGATCCGTACCAGCGCCCTTACATCGCCTTTGAAAACATCACCAAGAAATTCGGAGATTTCGTCGCTGTCCAGGACCTGACGCTGCACATCTTCCAAAAGGAATTTTTCGCACTGCTCGGTGGTTCCGGCTGCGGCAAGTCAACGCTACTGCGCATGCTGGCCGGCTTCGAGAATGCCACTGAAGGAAAGATCCTGCTCGACGGCGAAAACCTCGCTGGCGTTCCGCCCTACAAGCGTCCGGTCAACATGATGTTTCAGTCCTATGCGCTGTTCCCACATATGAGCGTCGAGAAAAACATCGCCTTCGGCCTCAAGCAGGACGGCATGGCAAAATCTGAAATCGAAGACCGCGTCAACAACATGCTCAAGCTGGTCAAGCTCGACCAGTTCGGCAAGCGCAAGCCGCATCAACTGTCCGGCGGCCAGCGCCAGCGCGTTGCGTTGGCGCGGTCCATCGCCAAGCGTCCCAAGGTGCTGTTGCTCGATGAACCGCTCGGCGCGCTCGACAAGAAGCTGCGCGAGGAAACCCAGTTCGAACTGATGGATCTGCAGCAGGATCTGGGACTGACTTTCGTGGTGGTGACCCATGACCAGGAAGAGGCCATGACCATGGCCGACCGCATCGCGGTGATGGATCTCGGTCGCATCGTCCAGATCGGAACGCCGGTGGAAACCTATGAAGCGCCGAACTCGGAATTTGTCGCCAGCTTCATCGGCGACATCAACATATTCCGCGGTGAGGTTACCGGATCAGCCGACGGTGTTGTCGACATCGAAACGCCCGACGGCATGATCATTCGCTCGGAAGCCCAGGATGCCATGACACCGGGACAGAAAGCCAGTTTCGCCATCCGTCCGGAGAAGCTCCGTGTTTCGCGCACCAGGCCCGAGGGCGGGGTCAACGCTGCGGTCGGAGAAATGTGGGATATCGGCTATCTCGGCGACATGACAGTGTTTCACATCAAGCTCAAGAGCGGCGACGTGGTCAAGGCGTCGCTTCTCAACGCTGTCCGTACTGTCGAAGATCCGTTGAATTACGATGAAGAGATCTGGATATCCTTCGAACCCGACAGCGGCGTTGTGCTGAGCAACTGAGGATGGCCATGAACCGCACGGAGCAAGCCGCACAGACTGATTCAGCTCAGGCTTTCAAGGTCAACCGGATTGCAGCGATCGGCATGACGCTCGCCGCTGCTGCCGCCTTGTTGCTGCTGCGGCCTGAACTGGCGCTGGTCTATGTCGTCTATGTGGCGATCTCGGTCTATTCGCTGAGCTTGACCAGAAGGCACGGCCTGCTGGGAAAGGCGCGCCCGGTGCCGGAGCAAAATCTTGCGGCCTATGTGTCGGTATCGACCATTGGATTTCTAATCAGCCTGTTTGCTGCCCCGCAAATGTTTCAACATATGGGAAGCATCATTTTTATCGTCATCGCCGCCGTGATGGTGGTTCTTGTCCTGTATGCAATTTGGGATCGGAAATGAGGACCATGCAATGAAGTTCATCTCCGCCATCACCCGCCGCCTGGTCATCATCATTCCTTATGCATGGTTGTTTGTGTTCTTCCTGGTGCCGTTTGGCATCGTGCTGAAGATCTCGTTCTCCGAGCCGATGATGGCAATGCCGCCCTATGCGCCGACCATCGATCTGGCTGACGGCATTTCGGGCATCGTTGATGCCTTCAGACAGTTCAGCTTTTCCAACTATCTCTGGCTGACCGAAGATTCGCTCTACATCAATGCCTACATCTCTTCGATCAAGATCGCTTTCATCTCGACGATGCTGACCTTGCTGATCGGCTTCCCGCTCGCCTATGGCATGGCGCGTGCGCCGCAGTCCTTGCGACCGACACTGCTGATGCTGGTCATCCTGCCGTTCTGGACCAGCTTTCTGATTCGCGTCTACGCCTGGATCGGCATCCTGAAACCCGAAGGCCTGCTCAATCAACTGCTGATGGCCATCGGTCTGATCGACGAGCCGCTGATCATCCTCAACACCGACACAGCGGTCTATATCGGCATTGTCTATTCCTATCTTCCTTTCATGGTGCTGCCGGTCTACTCGGCGCTCGAAAAAATGGATTACACGCTGATCGAGGCGGCGCAGGACCTGGGTTGCCCGCAGATCACCGCCTTCTGGAAGATCACTTTTCCGCTGGCCATCCCCGGCATTATCGCCGGTTGTCTGCTGGTCTTCATTCCGGCCGTAGGCGAATTCGTCATCCCCGATCTGCTCGGCGGCTCGCGCACCCTGATGATCGGCAAGACCCTTTGGAGCGAGTTCTTCAACAACAGGGACTGGCCGGTTTCCTCGGCAGTGGCCGTGCTGCTCTTGCTGATCCTGGTTGTGCCGATCATGTTCTTCCAGCAGGCGCAGGCCAAATCCCAGGAGAGCGGGCGATGAGGATAATGTCATGAACACCAACTGGTCCCGCTTCAACATCGCATCCGTTGTCTTCGGCTTCGCGTTTCTCTATCTGCCAATCGTGATACTGGTGGTCTATTCCTTCAATGAATCCCGGCTGGTCACCGTCTGGGCCGGGTTCTCCACCAAATGGTATCGCGAGCTGTTTCAAAATCAGGGCCTGATGGACGCTGCCTGGGTGACCGTCAGGGTCGGGCTGGTGTCAGCAACATTCGCAACCGTGCTGGGCACACTCGCCGCACTTGCACTGACCCGCTACACCCGGTTTAACGGACGCATTCTGTTTTCCGGCATGGTCTTTGCGCCGCTGGTGATGCCGGAAGTGATCACCGGCCTGTCGCTTTTGCTGCTGTTTGTGGCGGTGGATTTTGGCCGCGGATTCTGGACCGTCACCCTGGCGCATATCACCTTCTCCATGTGTTTCGTCGCCGTCGTCGTGCAGTCGCGGCTGATGAGCTTCGACCGCTCGCTCGAGGAGGCGGCGATGGATCTCGGCGCCGGTCCGGTGACCACCTTCCTGCAGATCACCCTGCCGGTCATCCTGCCGGCCGTGATCTCTGGCTGGATGCTGGCCTTCACCCTGTCACTCGATGACCTTGTGATCGCCAGCTTCACCTCGGGCCCCGGCGCCACCACATTGCCGATGAAGATCTATTCCCAGGTGCGGTTGGGCGTGACGCCGGAAATCAATGCCGTCTGTACATTGCTGATCGGCGCGGTGGCCATTGGCGTGATCATCGCCTCACTGCTCAACAAGAGCCGCGAGGTCCGCCGCCTGCGTGACGAGCAGGCCGCAATGGCCCACTGATCGCTGCAGGCCCGGCTTTCAGTTTTTGGGTGGGCGCAGCAGGTAGGTCACGAACCAGATCGGCACGATCACCATCGAGCCGAGCACGATGTTCGGGATCGCCCAGGCGGCCCCCTCCTGCAGAGCTGCGAAAACCCGGTCTGGCGTAAATCCGATTTCCGCCAGCAATTCGGCTGCCGACAGATTGAGGGCCGACAGCACGGCTCCGGTGATCAGCGAAGCCAGTCCGATTTTGACAAGTGCCGAAAGCAACCGCAGCATTATCCGAGCGTTCTCCATTCTGGCCGGGCAAAAGCTGCGGGCTCCCGAAGCACTTCACCAAGCCGATTGTCGCCAAATATGCGAGATTTCGCAAGCACTCCCGGTTTCATCCCGGTTTTACGGCGTTACAGGAGAAATTACGGGCTGGGGCCAGGATCCGCCGATAAAAAATCTCAAGGTCTCCGGTGCGCCTTCCGGTCGTTTGGTCTCGCCGTTGGCCAGCGGCACAGGCCCCAGAACGCCTGCAATGGCAAGGCTGCTGCGAGAATAGGGTATGACGCCGGAAAGCGAGATCATCTGTTGCGGGCCGACCAGTTCAGCAGTGGTCAGATTGGCCTCTCCTTCGGCGATTGTGGCCTGGAGACGGGCCGACTTGAAGGAGAACCCGGTGCCTTCGCCCAGTTGCTCCAGATCAAAGAACCGTTCGGTCTTCGACAACTCGCGGAATTTCGCGATGTTGAGCCCCGGTACAATGCCCGCATCCACTGCAAGGTCGATCTTGCCGGTCAGGTCCGACAGCGCAGTCGCCCATGTCGGATAGGGAGACGTGACCTCGATATCCAGAGAACCGTTGCCGCGCGGCAATGGGCCGGTCATGCCGATGGCATCGTAAAGACCGCCAAAATTCATCTTGCGCGCCGACATTTGCACTTTCACACCGCCGTCGACCCCCTGCTCGGAAAGCGCGATGCGACCGATCAGGCTGCCGCCATAGGCGGTGGCGTCTCCGACATCGAAATTGGCCCGGCCCTGCTCGACACGCGCCGCAGCAGCCAGATTGGAGAGAACCACCGGGCCGAAGCTTGCCGTTTGCGCTGACAGCCTGAGATCCAGGCCAAGTTCGCGCAGGAACCGTGTGTCGATTGTCGATGCAATGTCTGAGCCGGTCTTCGGCAGTGGCGTAAATGCCTGCAGAAACGAGGCGATATCCAGTGAACTGAAGGCCAGCGTTCCGGTGATCAGCGGCGGCGCATTTTCGCGCAAGGCAACATCAAGCACACCTATGCCCCGGTTTCGGTCGACCATGATGATCAGGTCGTCAAGCTTTGCCCTGGTTTGCTCGGCAGTGATTTTTGCCGACAGTTCAAGCGCGCCCAGCGCTTCGCCGGGCTTGATGTCTGTGCCTGACCATTCCAGCGCGCGCCGCACCGATACACTCGCCAGTTTGAGCGCGCCCGAGAGGAAAAGATCGGTTCCAAGACTCGCCGATCCGGCAAAATCGATGTTGAGCGGCACCGAGGTTATCTTGACATCCAGCGGCGCGGTCCGGCGGCCAAGCAGCAACAATGGTGCCGAGGTTGATCCCGCAAGCGTCACCTGTTCGCCGCGAAAGATCGCCGTAATGTTGGCGCGGGCAACTGCCGTGGGCGCGGTCCAGGCCAGGGTGCCGTTGATGGCTGTGAGCTTTTCGGCTTCGGCGCCGGGATCGCGGATCCATCTGACGGTGCCGTCCTCGATGGTGACTGCGCCAAGAGCGGCCGAATCCGGGATGACCGCCGATTCCGGAGGCGTTTCGCCGGCCCGCGCCGCCAGATCCCGTTCGACCGCGGCTGCAATGCCTTGCGCCAGGTCTCCAGAGGCCGACGACCAGTTGGAGGTGGTATCGGGATAGAGTTCGACATTGAAGGTCGGGCGGATCAGCCGGAATTCGGAGAAGCTCGGCGCGCCAAGCACAGCCGAAAACAGATTGAAATTCGCCACAATGCTGTCGGCGCGCATGATCGGATCGCCACCGGCAAAGGTTGATGGCCGCATGACGACGTTGTCGAGCTGGATCGTCGGCGTCGGCCAATAGTCGATCGAGGGAGCATCGCCAAGCGAGACCGGGTGGCCTGTCCAGGCGCCGATATCGCGTTCCAGCCGGTCGCGCACCACACCGCTCGAGACAGCCAGCGGCAGGCTCGCGACCACGGCCAGAACGGTGACGAGCACGAACAGTACGCCCGAAATCGCCGCACGTCGCAAGGACCACTGTGCGATGATGAACCCCAATACGATACTCCCCAGCCACAAGCCCCACATGGTGCTGTTTGTTCTGGTTAAAGCTTGGTGAGCGCGAATGCAATTGGCGAGCCGTTGTCGCGCTCGTTGATGTCGGGTTGTGACGTGATGTTCTGTTTGCATCGGACACGGCCAATGCTACTACCGGATCGTATAAGAAGGCAGGAGCACGATATGACCGACACCCCCCTTTGGAGTCCCAATGAGCAGGACTTGAAGACCAGCCCGTGGATGAAGTTTTCCGATTTTGCCGGGAAGCGGGCAGGGCGGTCGCTGACGGATCCGCAGGCCTTGCATGAGTGGTCGGTGACTGACCGTGAGGGCTTCTGGTCTGCCGTTTGGGACTTCTGCGGAGTACGCGGCAAAAAGGGTGAGCGCATGGTCGAAAATGGCGATGCGATGCCCGGCGCGCAGTTTTTCCCCGATGCGCAACTGAACTTCGCCGAAAATCTCCTGTCCCGCAGCGGGGCAGAGCCTGCCATGCTGTTCAGGGCCGAGAACAAGGTGAGCCGCGCAATGAGCTGGGACGAGCTGCAGGCTCTGGTCTCGCAGTTGCAACAGGCCTTCCGCGCCCACGGTGTTCAAAAGGGCGATCGCATCGCAGCCATGATGCCCAACATGCCCGAAACCGTGGCCTGCATGCTGGCTTGCGCCTCTATCGGGGCGATCTGGTCGTCCTGCTCGCCCGATTTCGGGGTCAAGGGCGTGCTTGATCGTTTCGGCCAGATCGAGCCGACGCTTTTCATTTCCTGCGATGGCTATTGGTACAATGGAAAACGTCAGGAAGTGACCGACAAGCTGGTCGAGATTGCGGCGTCGCTGAAGCCCAACGCAACCATTATCATCCCGATGCTGGATGACGGCGAAGCCGTCGCCAAGGCGGTGCCCGGCGCACAAACGCTTGCAGCCTTCATTGCAGACTACCCGGCCAAGCCAGTTGAATTCGAGCCGTTGCCCTTCGCGCATCCGCTCTACATCCTGTTCTCTTCAGGCACCACCGGCATCCCCAAATGCATCGTCCATTCCGCCGGCGGCACGCTGTTGCAGCACCTCAAGGAGCACCGTCTGCATTGCGGCCTCGAGCCCGGCGAACGACTGTTCTACTTCACCACCTGCGGCTGGATGATGTGGAACTGGCTGGTCTCGGGCCTGGCGGTTGGCGCGACGCTGTGCCTTTACGACGGCTCGCCGTTCCATCCCGACGGCAATGTCATTTTTGACTATGCGGCGGATGAAAAATTCGCGGTGCTGGGCACCTCGGCAAAATTCATCGACGCCGTGCGCAAGGCCGGGCTTGAACCGGTCAAGACCCATGATCTCTCATCGCTGCGTCTGCTGACATCGACCGGCTCGCCGCTGTCACCGGAAGGTTTTTCTTTCGTCTATGAAGGCATCAAGTCGGATGTGCATCTGGCCTCGATCTCCGGCGGCACCGACATCGTCTCCTGCTTCGTGCTCGGCATTCCGGCCCTGCCGGTCTATCGCGGCGAGATCCAGGGGCCGGGTCTCGGCTTGGCGGTCGATGTCTGGGATGACAATGGCAATTCAGTCACCGGGGAAAAGGGCGAACTGGTCTGCACCAAACCGTTCCCGGCCATGCCGATCGGCTTCTGGAACGATCCGGGTGACGAAAAATACCACGCCGCCTATTTCTCCCGCTTCGACAACATCTGGACCCATGGCGATTTCGCCGAACGCACCGCGCACAACGGCATCATCATTCATGGCCGTTCGGATGCAACGCTCAATCCGGGTGGCGTGCGCATCGGCACCGCCGAGATCTACAACCAGGTCGAACAGATGGAAGAGGTGGTTGAAGCCATCTGCATCGGTCAGGACTGGGATGACGATGTCCGCGTCGTGCTCTTCGTCCGCCTGGCCCAGGGCGTGGCGCTCGACGACGCGCTGAAGGCCAGGATCCGCGCGAAAATTCGCACCGGCGCCTCACCCCGCCACGTGCCGGCCCGGATCATCGCGGTCAGCGACATCCCCCGCACTAAATCCGGCAAGATCGTCGAACTCGCCGTCCGCGACATCGTCCACGGCCGCCCGGTCAAGAACCATGAAGCCCTCGCCAACCCCGAGGCGCTGGAGCTGTTCAAGGATTTGGAGGAATTGAAGAGCTGAGGCGGGAAGCTGGAATGGAAGCTGAGCGGTTTCGACCCATTCCGGACCTTGGTGGTCATAGAGCCCAAAGCCCGGTTCAATCCCTTCTGAGACACACACCTCACGTCGTCACTGGCGCGATAGCCGCATTATGGACGACTTGGCTAAGGGCCAAAATATGCGGTTTGCAGACCGATAGCTTATATGGGCCGAGACCAAGTAAGCGGACGTTGTCCGCAGCTTCCGCTACGCCCTCGCAGATGACAGTCGCCGCCATGGCCACATTGCCCAGTTGGTTATACCGCTGGCCAACAGGGCTTCTGCTCGCCTGCTTCTAGGCAGCCAGACGTTTACCGTTCAGCCGCAGTGTTACGATCACACCAGCATCCGACCAATCATAGGTGATTGATCCTCCGAGCTGGCCCGCAACACTCCTATTAACAAGACTACTACCAAAACCGTTTGCGCCACTTGGCGGCTCAACCTGCGGACCACCTCGTTCCATCCAGACGAGTTCAAGGTCTTGGCCCATCGACGAGCCGGACAGATCAAGCGTGCCAGTTTCCACAGAAAGTGCGCCGTACTTTAGGGAGTTGGTCGCCAATTCGTGCACCACCAAAGCAAGCGAAGTGGCCGAGCCTTCTCCAACACCCATGCGAGGCACGGCAACGCGAATGCGACCGCTAAATACTCCCATGTCTTCGTATGGTGACAGTAGTATCGACAAGAGGTCCCCCAGCAAGGTTGCATGTCCCTGATGCCCAGGCAGAGGACGAACCAAGTCGTGCGCTCTCCCGAGAGCTGCTAGTCGACCGGTCAGCATCTGAGCCATTTCCACTGCGGTGGTCGTCGTCCTGGAGGTCAAATTTGTAAGTCCGGTCGCGATCGCCAACAAATTTTTGACCCGATGGCTCATTTCGCCAGCTAGCAACTCGTTGCCCTCTTCGGCCTGTTTACGGCCAGTCACATTGATAAAAATACCAAACATTTGCCCTTTGTGCAGCGCGGAATCGTCTCCCAGACCACGGGCGGAAATCCAGCGTATTTCCTCGCCCACCAGTATTCTGAAATCGATCTCATAGGCACCCACAATTCCTCGGGTAGCAGAGAAGGCATCACGCACGCGGTCCCTGTCGGCGGGATGAACATGCGCGGACAAATCCTCGAACTTCACTTGGTGTGAGTAGGCCAATCCCCAGAGATTGTACGCCTGCTCATCCATAGCAAACTGGTCATCGGTGACGTTCCAAGACCAAAGCGCAACGCCAGCAGCGTGAATGGCGCGACGCAAATTTTCTGCTTGTGCCAGAGGGTGGTTTGGGTCGCGAAACGGCATTGCAAATTCCTGAAAGCATGAGGTCTTCGGAAGGACACATTTCATCGGTTTGCGCACAGAGGCACTGGCACATACCGGTTGGCGTTACGCCCACCATCTAGTGCTGACTGGCCAGCAAGGAGTCAGATACAAGACTTTTACGGATGCGACCAGTCTATTGGGGGCAAAAGGCGCTCATCTGCCGGGACATAAAAGCGCTATCACTGATGGCAAGCCAACTTGCCGGCAATGAATTCCCCAGTCAAAAACCAGGAAGCCCTCGCCAACCCCGAGGCGCTGGAGCTGTTCAAGGATTTGGAGGAGTTGAAGAGCTGAGGCGGGAAGCTTAAATGTAGCTTCGCGTTTCCTGCCCATTGCTGACCGTGGGCGACGGGTCCGATCAACCACCACTTTGCGCGCCATTTTGATCGTTCGATATCGGTAACGCTCAGCCTTGTTTTTTAAACGCACACTGCCGACAACGTGCGGTATTGTATTAGCCGTAGCGACCGATTGTCTGGCCGCCCCATTGACGGCACCCGATGGCGCGCAACAAACGCGCGGTTGAAAGGAGCCGGGGCGCCTTTTTCGAAAGTTGGTATCAGGCCTAGGTGTCCGCGTGCGCCTTTTGCCGGGCTGCGGTCTTGATTTGCCTGATTTTCTTGAACTTCTCTACCGCCTGGAGGCCGCCGCGCGTCTTGGTGAAGAGGTCGAGCTCCTCCAGTTCCGCCTCGCGCGCTGGCGCGATGGCGTGATCGCTGTAATCGAAGCGCTTCGGATCGGACCAGACCTTGCCAATGAACCGCCAGAGCCGGAAGTATTCCCAATTGAATATGATTAAGGTGCGCAACATGTGGAAGTAGTGCCGGACGTAGAAGGGGACCGGACTTTCCAAAGGCAGCCCCGGTCGTCGGTCGGTGCGGTACCGCCGTCTGATGAGCCCTGTATCGAGCGAATAGTTGTTGTGAAGTCTAACAAGCAAGCCGTAGAACAAGAGGCGCCTTACGGTCATCAGTTTCTTGTCACTGCCGAGCGCTGCGGCGCGGCGTAGCACAGTGCGGCAGTGATCTGGAGTATAGTACCGCTGTAATGCCTCGCGATATGTGGCGTCGAGTTCGCCCTCGGCGAAATTCGGATGGTGGATGACGGCGGTGGTCAGGTCGTACTTGTTCAGGTCGGGATCGAGCCAGTCGCCGCGCGCCACGGCGTTCTTGTGATCCTCGGACCCCGGCAGCGGTGTCAGCACCGACAAGCTGAAGATGTCGACGGCCAGTTCGCGCTTGATGACGTCGATATCGTGCATCACGGACTCGCGGGTATCATTGGGAAATCCGATGATGTAACCGGCCGTGACAACCACCGGATGTCGTTTCCAGGCGAGAAACATCTCACGATAGTCGGTGATCTTGTTCTGCCGCTTCTTGCTCGAGGCGAGGTTGTCCGGATTGATGTTTTCCAGTCCGACGAAAACCTGATCGACACCGGCGCGAACGCATTTGTCGATGAAGTTCGGGATCTTATGGCAAAGCGTATCGACCTGGATGATTAGGGTGAAGGCCTGTCCGTGCTCTTCGCGCAGCGCGATCATGGCGTCGAGAAACGCCTCCCAATTGCGGTTGCGCGCGAAATTGTCGTCCGTGACGAAAAACTTGTTCACGCCGATCTTGGCGTGTTCCTCGATGATGCGCGCCAAGTCTTCCGTGGAGCGATATCGGCTGGAGCGCCCTTGCACGTTGATGATGCAGCAGAAACTGCATTCGAACGGGCAGCCGCGTCCGAGATCGAAGCTGCCGTAGCCGAGCGCCGACTTCTTGACCCGCTGCTTGTCCACCATCGGCAGGGGCTGTCCCGGCAGCGATGGAAGGTCTTTCAGATGGTCGTAGACCGGCTTCAGTCGGCCGGCGTAGGCGTCCCGCAGCACGGCGTCCAGGCGCCCGCCTTCCGCCTCGCCAAGGAAGAAACTGATGCCCTCGGCCTGCGCCTCTCGCATTTCCGCCGGCATTTCGTCCAACATCGCCATGCAGCCGGTGACATGGAAGCCGCCGATGCACACCGGTATGCCTGCCTGCAGGAAGGGACGGGCCAGATCGACCGCGCGGGGAAACTGGTTCGACTGCACGCCCGTAAATGCGATCAGGCCATGGCCGCCGCCGCGACGAATTTCCTCGATGATCCTCTGTGGCCTTACGCGCGTGGAGGATTCATCGATTGCCCGCAGCACGATATCCACATCCGGCCCCAGCACCTGGCGCGTCCGGCAGTCGTCGGCGATGCCGTACAGGCACGACAGGGAGTTGGCGGGCAGCGCCGTGCGCGTCCATTGGGCCGGATAGCCATCACAATCGTACTTGGTCGGCCGGATCAGGACGATGTGAAGGGTTTCATGCGCGGTGATGGCCATCGAGTGTCCAATCCTAAATTACCCATGCCACGATATTAGCCGCATTCCAGCCTTGGGGAAAGCAGAGAGACCCGCAGATTCCGAGAGAGGTTTCCGTTGCGATATCGCCGGCCCTGAATTCGGCCCCCATGATCGGGAGTTCGCGCCGGACACCGACAATGCTGTCGTGACTGGCGCAGCTGGCCCGGCACCGGCCTCATCATGGTTAATCAAACATGACCTCGAAATTTAACCACCTCTGGTGATGCAGGCTAATTCAGTAAAACCTTAAACAAGCTGGCAAGCACCCGGCAAGGGTTTGTGCGCGACAGTCACATCAACCTTGGGTGGCTGGAAGCTGTTCCTGGTGTTGGTTAGCACTGATGCAATTTCTTTAAACGGGGACCCCAGCGGTCCCCGTCTTTTTTCAATCTGCCAGCACACGCTGGGGCGGAAAGGCGATGGAGACGAGGGTTCCTTCGCCCGGCGTCGAGACGATATCGAACTGCGCCCGATTGGCCTCGACCATGGCCTTGGTCAAAGGCAGGCCCAGTCCGGTGCCGTCGCCGCGCTGGCGCGCCCCGGGGCCGACCTGGCCGAAGGGCTTCATCGCGTGCTCCAGCTCCTTGCGGTTCATGCCGATGCCGGTGTCGCGGATGCGGATGATCACGTTGCCGGAAGGTTCGTAGGAGGTCGACACCACGATCTGTCCGCCCGAGGGCGTGTAGCGGATGGCGTTGGACAGAAGATTGAGCGCGATCTGCTTGATCGAGCGCTGGTCGGCAACAACCTCCGGCACGCTGGCCGACAGGCTGGTGCGAATGATGACGCGCTGGCTGTTGGCCATCGGCTGCAGCAACGACACGGTTTCGGCCAGATGATCATTCAGCGAGACCGAGACAAACTCCATACTGACCTGACCCGCCTCGATCTTCGAGATGTCGAGCAGATCATTGACGATGTCGAGCACATGCTTGCCGGAGTTGCCGATGTCATGGGCGTATTCGAGATAACGCGGGCTGCCGATCGGGCCGAACCGCTCTTCCGACATCATCTCGGAAAATCCGATGATCGCGTTGAGCGGTGTGCGGATCTCGTGGCTGACCCGGGCCAGGAAGTCGGACTTGTGCGAGTTGGCGGTCTCTGCCGCGCGCTTGGCGTTGCGCAGCTCTTCTTCCGTGCGTTTCCAGTTTGTGATGTCGCGCAACACCGCGCAATAGCCGTTCGAACCGGTCAGCCGTCCGATGGTCATGAACAGTGGCAGGAACCCGCCGGAAGCTTCGCGCCCGATCACTTCACGCCCGTCATTAAGCACGCTTGACACCCCGTGATCGGCCAGTCCGCTGACATAATCCATCACCGCGCGCTGGCTCTCGTGAGCAAACAGCATGGCGAAAGGCTGGTCGTGGGTCTCGTTCTCATCATAGTTGAACAGTGCACAGGCCGAGCCGTTCATCGAGCGGATGGTGCCGTCATTGTTGAGGATGACGACGCCGTCGGTGGCGGTCTCCAGAATCGAGCGCAGCTCCTGCGCCTCGATTTCCAGCGCGCTGTACTGAACCGGTGTCTCCACATCGCCTTCCGGTTCATCAACCGTTTCGGCAACCAGGCTGAGCGAAGAAGTGTCGGGGGCCTCAGTGCGCATGTTTTCGCGTGGCGACAACGCCATCAGCAAGGCCTGGCCGTCGGCCCAATTGACCGACCGCAGGCGGGCAGTGATCTCGCGTCTGCTGCCGTCGCCACGCCTTACAAACAGACCGCCGTCGCTGGATGTGTCATCCTCGGAGGGACGTTCGAGCAGGTGATCAAGACCGCCGCAATCGTTGAGCTCATTCAGTGACGCGTAGCCGGTCAGCTCGAAAAATTCGGCATTGCAGTGGATCAGCCGGTCGCCGGAATGCACCAGCAGAGCAGCCGGAATGGCGTTTATGACGTCGGCAGTCATGCCTGTCGGCATGGCCTGACGCGTTGGCAGCGCAAATGCCGATGGCAATGTTTCAGCCGCTGCGGTGTCCGCTGGCGAAGCTGCATCCGCCCGGATCTCCGCCACAAGGGTTTCGGCCGCGTCAGTGTCTGTTCCCGTCTTTGCCGGTTCGTTCCGGTTTACTGCCGGGCCATTGCCAGAACGAATGCCGTTGTCACTGGCGTCGGACTGACCGTCATTTTCGGAAGCCTGACGCTTGCCGAACGTCTGCTGCTGAATCTCCGGTGCAGCAGATTCTGCCGTTTTCTCCGATGCATCTGCAACATCTCTCGCCTTTTTTGCCTCTAGTGCGTCGGGCGTTTCTGCCTGCTGCCCGGGCTGAGGTGTCGAAGAGCTGGTCAGGCGGACGCCGATCTCGCGAAAGGCTGCCTGCTCGCCCGGCGAAAGTCCGTCCCTGGGAAGGCGCGGTCTGCGCGTCTCGAGGTCGATGATCTTGTCGCTGTCGCGCCGCATCGGGGTCTCGACAAGGTGGATCGCCGGGCGCTCGCCACGGAACGGATCATCAACGTCGACACCGGGCTCGGCGGTCGTCGCTTCGTCGGCGTCAGCCGCTTTATTTGCGTCACCGCTGGGCTCGCCATCAACACCGTCCATCCGGGCAAGATGTTCGATATCGCTTTCAAGCGAGCGGGTTTCGAGATCCGCATCATCCTCGATGACCGGAACATCATTGCCGGATACGGCCGATGATTCCAGATGCTCGGCAGCGTCTTCCGTTGCAACCGTCTCGTCCTCAGCCTCAGGAGAGTGGGTAATCGAATGCGATATGCTGCCCGGCACCAATGCCAGACCCAGCGCTTCCGGGTCCTTGCGTGTTTCTCCGGTTCGCACAATGCCAAACCCGCGGAACCCGTCAAAGCGGCGGTCGCGCGTATAGGTCGGTAGGGCCGCGAGATCGACCGGCGTAACGAGGTCGGTTCCCTGGACTGGCCAAAACACGGTCTTGCCCGACCAGGTATCGCGGCGGTTCAGCAGATCCGAGATGACGTGATCGGGGTCAAGGTTGAACACCCGCGCCAGATCAGGGAATTTGCGGCCGATAATGTCAGCTGAATGCGGGCCGACAGCGGCAGCGAACTCCGGCGAGACTTCGCTGAATTCGCCATCCTTGTTGATTTTCCAGACAAACCGCGCCGGCTTGCCTTCCGGGTCGAAGCGGAACTGGGGACCGGCCGGCTCTTCTGCGGGCGTAGCGTCGGCTGCGATCTCTTCGTGCGTGTCGCTTTCGATGTCTTCGACAGCATTTTCCGAAACGGCAGGCTCATCCTCATCGGTGGTCAGGGGCGCTTCTTCACTGGTCTGGTCTGCGGCCGCAGCGCCGGCTGCCGTGTCCTCGAGTTCGTCGCTCCCAGCGTCACTGGCAGTGTCTTCGGCTGCATCGTCCGTTAGGGCAGGTGCATCCTGCCCGGTGATCAGATCAGGATCTTCACTGGTCTCGTCCGCAGGCGCAGCGCCCACGGCTGCAGTGACTCCCAGCTCATCGCTTTCGGCATCTTCGACAGCATCTTCCGTGACAGCGGGCGCATCCTGCTCGGTGATCAGGGCCGGTTCGTCACTGGTCACGTCAGCAGGTACCGCAGCTTCGATGGTGCTGTCTTCGGACTGGTTGCTATCGGCGCCTTCGCTCGCATCTTCCGGAATGGCCGGCACGACGAGGCCGCGGGCGTCCTCGAAGGGAGCGGGAACAGCACTTTCTTTTTCCGCCTTGGCCAGCCGCGCATTGAGTTCATCGCGGATCCGCCGTGTGTCGAAAAACGTCAAACGTCGGCCACCTTGGGTGTCGGCCGCTGAATCCGTCTGCTGTGTGGCCTTGGCAATTGTTTGCTTCGCCTCGGTCTTGGCGGTTGGCGCATCCGTATCCCCCGGGGAGACAGGCGCAGCCGTATCATTGTTTTCGGAAAGAGTGTCTGGGTTTTCGGAAGGAGCGTCTGGAGCCGGAGATTCAGCTTGCGCCTTGTCGATCAGATCGGTTCCCGCAACGTTGCTGTCGGCATCGACAGCAACCGGTGTGGTCTCGACCATCCGCTCAGTGGCTGCTTCCTCCGTCGATGCAGGCTCAACCGCAAACAGCAGATGCAGCGCCGGATCATCGGCCAGCCGACCTATGGCCGTCGGCATTGCACCAATCGGCGAGGCTGTCATCCGCTTGACCAGCCGGTCGCGGGCGCCGGTCACGTCAGCTACCATCCGGTCGATATCTGTACTGGCAAGGCCGATGTCACCGAACGTGCTGGTCGCCGCGAGCACCTGACCATCCTTGTCGAGGACCGCCACATGGGTGCCGGTACCCTTAAATCCGGCGATGATCTGGCGGGCTCGTGCGCCCGGGGCCAGAACCTGGCCTGCCTGGCTACTGGTCAGCAAAAACGCCGGAACGCCATCGGGCAGGGTGAACTCTTCAAGTGTGGCCGAGGCCATCGAACGCGAAAAGCCGCTACTCACACGCATCATGAAATTCTGCGGCTTGCCGGTCCGGCCCAGCCCGCTGACAGCGCTTTCGATCTGCCGCCGGGTTGCTGTCTGGCTGCCAAAGCCTTCATCCAGAATGTCATAGATATTGGAGAAGCCGAAGAGCTGCGCGGCAGCGCCGTTGGCCCACAGGACTTCACCCAAGTCGCGGCTGAGCACGGCAACCGCATCGCCCTTGGCGAAATGGTCGCGGACAGCGGCGTGAACAGCGAGCTCGATGAACGGATAATGGTGTGCCGGCATAGGTGGTAATCCAGTTTTGGCCAGAATATCCCCTTTGTAGGGGGAATTAAGGTTTTATTAATAGCTTTGCCGCCGCCAGTGGTCCAGCAAACCCCGCAGCAACAGCCGTCATTTGTCTCGAAACGGTTAACGGATACCGCGTTGCACAAAATATGTTGCACTGCACAATAAACGGTGCTATATAATTCTTGAAATCGAAACGGGGCCACGAATGGTCCCTCTGATACTTCAAGGAGAAGTGACATGGCGACCAAGAAAACCAACGCATCCGCAGACGTATTTGAATTTCCGACATTTGATGTCAGCCAGATGACAGACGGCTACCGCGAAATGGCCGACAAGTCGGTTAATCAGTCCAAGGAAGCCTACGCAAAGGTCAAGACCGTTGCAGAAGACGCTACCAAGGCGATGGAATCGACGCTCGAAACCGCGCAGGCCGGTACTGTTGAACTCAGCCTCAAGGCAATCGACGCAGCACGCGGCAATGTCGAGCATTCGCTGTCGCACATGGAAGCCCTGCTTGGCGTGAAATCTGTTGCTCAGATGATCGAACTGCAGACCGGCTTCTTCCGCAAGCAGGCTGAAATGATGGCTGACCAGGCCAAGATGATGCAGGAAGCAACCCGCAAGGTTGCCGAAGATGTGTCCAAGCCGGTCAAGACCGTTGCCGAGAAGGCCATGAGCGAAATCAAGGCTGCCTGAATTCTTCATGCATTGAATTGAGAAAAGGCCGGACCCTGTGTTCGGCCTTTTTGCTTTGCGCTCTGTACCCGGGCACTGCCGGCCAGCATCGCATCCGGTCGTTTAAACAGCAGTTGAAATTCCGAAAACTGGCCCGAAACCTCTTGCAAAAACCACCTGCTGCCAGTATGTGAGCGGCAACAAAGCGACACGGAGATGATCCTTGTCTGCTGGCGTGCGGTTGTAGCTCAGTTGGTTAGAGCGCCGGATTGTGGATCCGGAGGTCGGTGGTTCGAGCCCACCCAA
>JBPOEW010000008.1:0-256191 GCA_051251555.1 Hoeflea sp. | reverse complement strand
CACCCGATCCAGGACATCTATGTCCGCGAAGTGGTCAAGGAAGGCGACGTCTACACCAACAAGCTGGTTGGCGTAGCACTTGAAGACCACGCCGACGCCTACGCTGTCGATTGCAAAATGTGATCACCGGTTGATCAGGCAGGGCGGAGCCTCGTGCTCCGCCCGGTCCATTTCCATGTTTTGATTCAAACCGCTACAGCGTCATTTGCGCATTCGATTGAATGTGCGGCGCTGTCATACAAGCCCGGTGGACGATGACTGTCGCCCTGTTTCTTGAGCAAATCCTCAACGGCCTCCAGCTCGGCGTCATGCTGTTTCTGATGGCGGCCGGCCTGACTCTGATTTTTGGGGTCATGGGGCTGATCAATCTCGCCCATGGCTCGCTGTTCATGGTTGGCGGCTTTGTCTGTGCCGCCGTTGCCGCCTGGACCGGATCATTCTGGCTCGGCCTGATTGCCAGCCTGATCGCTGCCGCGGCCCTTGGCGCGCTGGTCGAGATCGTGGTGATCCGCAGGCTTTATGATCGTGATCATCTCGATCAGGTGCTTGCCACATTCGCGTTGGTGCTGATGTTTTCCGAAGGTGTGCGCTTTATCTTTGGATCGTTTCCGCTTTATCTCGACCCGCCTGCCTTTCTCTCGGGCCCGGTGATGCTGCCCGGTGGATTGCCCTATTCGGCCTATCGCTTGGCGATCATTATTGCCGGCTTGATTGTCGCCGCAGGCCTTGGCCTGCTCATCAGCAAGACCCGTCTCGGCATGCAGATCCGCGCCGGTGAGGCCGATCGTGAAATGATCGCAGCCCTCGGCGTCGATATCCGTTTTCTCTACACCGTGGTCTTTGCCCTTGGCGCAGCGCTTGCCGGTTTTGCCGGTGCTCTCATCGGCGCCATCCAGTCTGTTCAGGTCGGCATGGGCGAACCGGTTCTCATCCTTGCCTTCGTGGTCATCGTCATCGGCGGCATCGGCTCCATTCGCGGGGCATTGGTCGCCGCCCTGATTGTCGGTCTCGTCGACACCATGGGCCGCTTTCTGCTGCCGACACTGCTGGCCCATGTGATGGAAGCCTCAGCCGCTCGTGGAGTTGGCTCGGCGCTGGCCTCGATGCTGATCTATCTGCTGATGGCCGTCGTGCTGGTGTTCAAACCAAAAGGGTTGTTTCCAGCCAATGCCTAAGTTTGTCACCGAACATCGTCTCAATATCGTGCTGGCACTGATCCTGCTCGGCGGACCGCTGATCGCTCATTATGCCGACGAACCGTTTCTCGTCACACTCGCCACCCGTGCCACCATTCTCGCACTGGCAGGTGTCGGCCTCAATATCGCGCTGGGGCTTGGCGGTCTCGTCTCGTTTGGGCACGCGGCGTTTTTCGGCCTCGGTGGTTATGCCGTAGGCATTCTCGCCAGCCATCACCAGAACTACGAACCACTGATGACCGCGCCATTTCTCATCAACGGCACCAACCAGATGCTGGTGCTGTGGCTGGTGGCGATTGTGGTCAGCGGTCTGGCAGCCCTGGTGATCGGCGCGCTCAGCCTGCGTACCTCGGGCGTCTATTTCATCATGATCACGCTCGCCTTTGCCCAGATGATCTACTATTTCGCCATTTCCTGGCCCGCCTATGGCGGCGAGGATGGCCTGTCGATCTACGTGCGCAGCGCGTTTCCAGGTCTCAATACGCTCAGGCCTCTCGACTTCTTCCTGCTGTGCTACGCAGTGCTGATCGTGGTTCTGATTGGCCAATGGCGGATGACCGGGGCGCGTTTCGGCATTGCCTTGCAGGCTGTTCGTCAGAACGAGGGCCGTGTTGCAGCCCTCGGGCTGTCGCCCTACCGCATCAAGCTGGCAGCCTTCGTGCTCTCTGGCATGGTCACCGGTCTGGCCGGTGCGCTTTATGCCGATCTCAACCGCTTTGTCAGCCCGTCAATGATGTCATGGCACCTGTCGGGCGAGATCATGGTGTTCATCATTCTGGGCGGTGTGGCGCGGCTGTTCGGCCCGGTGGTCGGCGCCTGTCTGTTTGTGCTGTTCGAGCATGTGTTCGGCAGCTTCACCACCCACTGGCAGTTCTTCCTTGGCGCGGCATTGCTGGCCGTGGTGCTGTTCGCGCGGGGCGGTTTCATAGGGCTGGTGGCCGGGAGGACCCGTCATGAGTGAACCAGTGCTGCAACTCTCGGGCCTGAGCAAATCCTTCGGCGCGCTGAAGGTCACCGACAGTGTCGATCTCGACCTGCGCCCAGGTGAAATTCATGCGCTGATCGGTCCCAATGGCGCCGGCAAATCCAGCCTGATCAAGCTGGTGGCCGGTGAACTTGCTGCCGATGCCGGCTCGATCCGCTTTGACGGCCGCGAGATCAGTGGTCTCGACCAGATCGCCCGTGCCCGTTTGGGACTGACCCGCACATTCCAGGTGTCGTCGCTGATCTCGGAATTTTCCGCACGTGGCAACGTCATGTTTGCAGCCCAAGCGCGGCGCCGTTCGGTGTTTGGGTTCTTTCGCCAGGTTAGCCGCAGCTCCGAGCTGATCGACGAGGCCATGCAGGCGCTTGGCCGCGTTGGATTGGCCGATCGAGCAACCGTCCGGGTAAGCGAACTATCCCACGGTGAAAAGCGGCTTCTGGAAATTGCCATGGCGCTGGCCATGCGGCCGCGAATTTTCCTGATGGATGAGCCGATGGCCGGTCTCGGACAGGAAGGCTCAGCCAAGCTGATCGGCTTCCTCGACAAGCTTCGCGAAGAGGCGCCGATCCTGTTGATCGAGCACGACATGGACGCCGTCTTCCAGTTGGCCGACCGCATCTCTGTTCTGGTCGCGGGCCGGATCATCGCCCGCGGCAAGGCAGATGAAATCCGCAATCACGCGGAAGTCCGCACTGCCTATCTTGGTGAGGACGCGGCATGAGCCTGCTTGAGGTTGAAAAGCTCGAAGCTTTCTACGGGGCATCGCAGGCGCTGTTCGGTGTCGATCTGCAGATCGCCGAGGGCGAACTCGTAGCCCTGATGGGGCGCAACGGCATGGGCAAGACCACCACTGTGCGGTCCATCACCCGTATGCTGCGCACCACGCGCGGCGAGATCCGGTTTGACGGCAAGGATCTTGTGGCGCTGCCATCGTTCAAGGCGGCAAGGCTGGGCATCGGCCTGGCGCCGGAAGGGCGGCGCTGTTTTGCCAATCTCTCGGTGTCCGAAAACCTCATGGCGTCGGCCCGCTCGGGCCCATGGGACATTGATAAGGCCACCGACCTGTTTCCCCGGCTGGGTGAGCGTATGACTCAAAGCGCATCCACGCTCTCGGGTGGCGAACAGCAGATGCTGGCGATTGCACGCGCGTTGCTGACCAATCCGCGTCTGCTCATTCTCGATGAGGCGACGGAAGGGCTGGCTCCGGTGGTGCGTCAGGAAATCTGGGCGGCCATCGCCAAGTTGAAGGCCGGCGGTCAATCGATCCTGGTGATCGACAAGGGCTTTTCCGAACTCCGTGCTGTGGCCGATCGCTGCGTCATCCTCGCCCGTGGCGAGACGGTCTGGACTGGGACGCCGGCCGGCTTGACCAGCGATGTGGAAACCGAATTCCTCGGCGTTTGAAGAATATAGTATTTCAGGTCCGATGCACTCCATTGCGCGACGCTCTAGCAAATCGGTGTCGGCTGGCTGATCCCTGACTATCGGGTTCTAAACGGCGTTAAGTTGTTTCACAACGCTGCTCATGTGGCGCATGTCTGTGCCACAACACCCGCCAAGTACCGTGATTTGCGGGAAGGCATCATGGATTTCCGAGAGTTGTCGCCCGAACTCTGCCGGATTTCCCGGGTCCAGTACCTCAGCTTCATCAAGCTCAGCATGGCTGCACCTTGATGCATTGGCTACGATGCCGCGCAAGCGCATCATCCATTTGTCGTCGGTTAGGATGCTGCGGAAATGGTCCGGGTGGGCGCAGTTGATCATGAAGTAACTCGCATATTGGTCGGTGACCTGGTCAACCAATTCAATTGCTTCACCGAGGCCTATTCCGATTGGCAGGCGCCCGTCAGTTTCGACGGTGAATGCGATAACCACGGGCAGGTCGAATTTTTTCGCGGCTCGAACCATCCCGATGGCCTCTTCGGGGTAGGCGACGGTGTAGCCGCTTATCAGGTCAACTTCGGACTGGGCGAAAACGGCAATCTGCTCGCAATGATAAGCTTCGGCTTCTTCCGGCGTCATTCGTTCGCTCGGTGCATAGGCATCTGAACGAGGTCCGATATTTGCACTGATGATGGTCGGAAGATCGCCCTTGTCGCTACGAATCTGAACTATAAGTTCCACGGCCTCGATGTTTCTGCGGCGGAGCGTTTCGGGAGAGTAGCCAATTATTGCGCCGCGATCCCGATTTGCCACCCAGGTCGGGCTTTCAAGTATCACACCTATTTTTGTATCTTGGCATGTGTCAATCAGGCTCTCGTAGCTGCCACGAAGCGCAGCACGACCTTCGTCCGTTTCCAGCAGGGGATAGGAAGCAAATCCGGGAAGGGCGAAGCCCTTGTTGAAGAGAAGATCAGTTTCCATCCCCGTATAGGTAAGGAAGAGGCCGCCCTTTTTTTGCGGCAGGGCACTTCGGTGAAAAGCCATAAAAACAACCTCCCTGTATGTCGCAAATCAATGTGCCACGACAAGGCAAGCAGGGTCAAAGTGGCTGAGTAAAGCAGCCAGTCTGTGACTTGAGACCGGTTTTTGAGCCGTGGAAACTGTGATGCCCGGTCGCTGTCCCACACTTCTTTTGACAAGATACGCCGCAGCGCGGTGACTGAGCCGCCCTTCCTGTGGCGCAGCCACGTTTGAGCCAACAGAATGGGTTTGCTTAATCGAGCGACGCTCCAAGCGCTATTCGGCTGCTTGTTGCGTCACCACCAGTTTCGGCGGAGTTCGCCCGGCATGACCTTCCAGCCGCGCCAGACGTTCGCGCAATCGCGTGATCTCCTCAGCGTTCTCGCCAATGGCAACGGTCATCGCTTCGGGCTCCAGCACGTCGATCTCTTCTTCCTTCGGACCGACAAAGCGGCTGAAAGTCCAGCTCAGCAAACGCGAAAGATCGTCCATGATCAGGAAGAATGAGGGCACCACCACAAGGCTGAGAACGGTCGAGACAATGATCCCGCCGATCACCGCAATTGCCATCGGCGCGCGGAACGATCCGCCTTCGCCGACACCGAGCGCACTTGGCAACATGCCTGCCGACATGGCGATAGAGGTCATGACGATAGGCCGTGCGCGTTTCTGCCCGGCCTCGATCATCGCCTCCACCCGGTCACGGCCGGTGCGGATCAGTTCGACCGCGAAATCGACCAGCAAAATGGCGTTCTTGGTGACAATGCCCATCAGCATCAGGATGCCGATCAGTACCGGCATCGACAGCGCGTTGTTGGTCAGGATGAGACCAGCCGCGACGCCGCCGATGGCCAGCGGCAGCGAGAACAGGATGGTAAATGGCTGGATCACATCCTTGAACAGCAGGATGAGAACGGTCAGCACCAGCATCAGCCCCATCAACATCGCGTTGAGGAAGCTTTCCTGCATTTCAGCCTGGACTTCTGCGTCACCGGCTTCCAGCACCTGGACTCCAGCCGGCAGTTCGGTGTTGGCAACGATCTCGTTGAACCGGTTCTTGGCCGTATCCAGCGCCACGCCAATCGGCAGGCTGGCGCCAATCGTCGCCTGCCGTTCGCGGTTGAAGCGGTTGATGGTCGACGGCCCCTGGGTGATGACGATGTCGGCCACGGTCTTCAAGGGAACCGAAACGCCCTTGGAGGTCGCCACGCGAAGATTGCCGATCCGGTCGATGTCGGCCCGGTAAACCGGATCAAGCTGCACCCGGATAGGGATCTGACGGTTGTCCAGCGAGATCTTGGCCAAAGCCGCATCGACATCGCCGATAGTGGCGACCCGGACGGTTTCAGCGATCTGTGCCGTGGTAACGCCAAGCCGTGCAGCTTCCTCGGTCCGTGGCCGGATCTGCACTTCGGGCCGGGGCAGCGATCCCGCAACGCTGACGCTCGACAGCACACTCTCGGCCTTGAGCTTGGGCTCGAGAATTGCAACCGCGCGGTCGATCGCGGCGTTGTCGGTGGATATCACGTTGTAGGTCAGGTCGCGTTCGCCGCGGTCATTGAGCTTGTAGGCCCGGATATCGGGAATGACAGCCAGCTTCTCGAAGATCTCGGCTTCGACCTCAGCCTGTGAACGCACCCGGCCCAAGACCTCCATGCGCGGCAGTGAATCAGAGATGAACGGAACCGCGCCGGCAAGGCCGTTGACCACTGTCTTGACAATCGAATGTTCGATCTTTTCCAGCAGCACGGAGACGGATGCGCGGCGGATATCGACCTCGCCCTTGGGTGAGGTGCCGCCAAGGATGAAGACATTGTCGACATTTTCGACGCCGGTGATGATCTGGCGCATGGCTTCCGTGGTGCGGTCGGTGTCTTCAAGAGTCGCGCCGGGCGGCAGTTCCACGCTGATGCTGACACGGGACACGTCCTCAGGTGGCAGAAACGAGCCTGGCACCTGGCCCAGGAAATATACCGCGACTACCAGTGAACCGATGGCGGCGATCAAGGTGGAATACCTCCAGCGCAAGGTCTTGGAGATCAGCCAGGTGTAGCCACGCATGATTGGCCCGCCGCCTTCGGTCTCCTCATGGGCATCGCTGTCGCGCATCAGGTAGGCAGCCATCATCGGGGTGATCAGTCGCGCAACGAGAAGCGAGAACATCACTGCGACCGCCACGGTCATGCCGAACTGGATGAAATATTGCCCTGGAATGCCGGGCATGAACGACACCGGCACAAACACCGCAATGATGGTGAACGTGGTCGCGATCACTGCCAGCCCGATTTCGTCGGCGGCTTCCATGGATGCCCGATAGGGTGTCTTGCCCATGCGGATGTGGCGAGAGATGTTTTCGACCTCGACAATCGCGTCGTCAACCAGAATGCCCGTGGCCAGCGTGATGGCCAGCAGGCTCACCAGATTGAGCGAGAAGCCGAGCAGATCCATGATGTAGAAAGTCGGGATGGCTGAAAGCGGCAATGCGATGGCAGCGATCAACGTTGCGCGCCAGTTCCTGAGGAACAGGAACACCACCAGGACCGCCAACAACGAGCCTTCGACCAGCGTGTGCAGCGCAGATTCATAGTTGCCGTAGGTGAAGAACACCGTGTCGTCGACAGGCACCAGCTCGACATTGGGGTGTTTCGCCCGGATCTCGTCAAGCGTTTCGGTCACCACTTCGGCAACCGAAACCTCGCTTGCGCCCTTTGATCGGAAGACAGCGAAGGATACAACCTGGTCGCCATTGTAGCGCCCGAAGGAACGCAGTTCCTCATAGGTATCGCGCACCACACCCAGGTCGCCAAGCCGGACGAAACGTCCGTTGGCGAGCGCAATGGTGGTCTTTTCCAGCGATGCACGGTCCTGCGCGTCGCCGAGTGTCCGGATAGCCTGTTCGCGCGCGCCGACTTCGCCGCGTCCGCCGCCGAGATTGGCGTTGGTGGCGCGCAGCTGCCGGTTCACATCGGCTGCGGTGATACCGTAGGAATCAAGCCGTGCCGGATCGAGCTCGACACGGATTTCCCGGTCGGCTCCGCCATAGCGGTCGACCTTGCCGACGCCGCGCTGGCCTTGCAGCGCCCGCTTGATGGTGTCGTCGACAAACCAGGAGGCTTCCTCAAGCGTCATATCAGGCGCATGCACCGCGAATGTCATGATCGCCTGGCCTTCGACATCGATGCGGGTGACGATAGGTTCTTCCACCGAAGCCGGCAGATCTCCGCGCACCCGGTCGATCGCGTCCTTGACATCCTGCACCGCCTGATCGGTCGGTACCTCCATCCGGAAGATCACCGTGGTCGTCGAGATGCCGTCGGACACGGTGGAGCCAATGTCATCGACACCGGTGATGCCGGCCACGGCATCCTCGATTTCCTTGGTGATCTGTGCCTCCATCTCCGACGGAGCAGCGCCCGATTGCACCACGGTGATGGCCACCAGCGGAACGTCGATATTGGGAAACCGGGTGATCGGCAGGGTGAGGAAGGACTGAATACCGACAATCGTCAGAAGCGCGAATGCCAGTATCGGCGCGATGGGATTGCGAATGGCCCAGGCGGAAAAGTTCATCTCGGGTGCCTCACTCGGTCATAGCGGCAACTGGGCCGCTGTCGGTTTCTTCCACCGGAGTGATCCGGTCGCCGTCGCGCACGAACGCGCCAGCCTTGGCGACGATCAGATCGCCGCCCGCCAGTCCTTCGACAATCTCCACACGGCCGCCTTCGCGAATGCCGGTGCTGACAGCCCTACGCCTGGCGATGCCGTCTTCGATCTTGAGAACATCGGCTCCGTCACGGGACATGTTGACTGATGTCACCGGCACCGTGATTGCCTCCCGGGTCGCCACAATAATTTCGGAATCTGCAAACATGCCGGCACGCAGATTTGCGCCTCCACCAATTTCGATGCGGGCCATGCCGAGACGGGTTGTGGTGTTCAGCGTTGGCTCGACGAGCTTTATCGTGCCTTCAACCGGCGCCTCTGCACCGATGAGATGGATCAGCACTGTCTGGCCTTCTGCGATGCGGTGCATGTCGGCCTCGGCAATATCGGCACGCAGTTCCAGCTTGCCGTCCCTTATGATGGTGAACATCGGGCCGGCGCTTGCGCTGGCGATGGCACCGACACGAGCGCCCCGGGCCGAAATGATGCCCGACACCGGTGCTTTGACCTCACTGCGGGCCAGGCGCAACTCTATGTCCTTCATCTGTGCGTCAATCACTGCGATGTCGGCTTGTGCCACCTTGATCGATTCCTTGACCGAACGGACCCGCGCCAGCGCCGCTGTGGCCTGCGCTTCCGCCTGCTCGGCCTGGACAGTTGAATAGGTGCCCTGTTTGGCCAGCTGCTTGGCGCGCTCGCTTGCCTTGACCGTTTCTTGCGTGTTGGATTCGACCTCCGCCAGTTGCGCTTCGAGTTGCGCGATGGCAGCCAGCGCCTTGGCGCGGTTGGCGTCGAGCTGGCTGCGCTGCAGGATCAGTTGATCCTTGGACAGCGTGGCCAGCACCGATCCCGCTTCCACCCTGTCACCGACATCAGCCTCAAGGCTTTCAATCGCCAGCCCCTCGACCTGCGGCGCCACCAGCACTTCCTCGCTTGCTGTGATCATGCCGTTGGAAAGCACCCGGTCAGTGATCGGCTCTTTCACGGCTCTCACGGCAATGATCGCCGGCGGCAGCGCACCTGCGGAAGGCGCTTTTTCTGCATCGACTGCGCCGGCCGGAAAGGCCAGGACGGAGAACAGGGACAGGGCAAGGAGAAGGGAAGGGCGCATAACTGTTCCGGTCATTCGGCGGGGTTGGTTGGGGGAGTGAAAATTGTGTCATGCAACGTCGAAAGCACCAGTTCACCGAGCGCGGTCGATTGTTCGACGCTCACATCCTTGCCGGCGCAGTATTTGCGCTGGGCAAAACCGTGAATCAGCAGCATCATCAATTGAGCGCGTGTTTCGAAAATGGCCAGGGCGGCAGAGGTGTCGTTGTTATGGATTTGCGTCAGGGCCCAGACCATGTTGTTGCAAACGGTTGAGTCCATTGTGCGCATCAGCGTGGCGATCTCGTCGGACCTGTAGGACGCCGCCTGCACCTCGCTCCACAACGCAGCATCCTCGGCAGGCAGGGTCTCGATGCGTTCACGCAGCAGTGTCATGAACATCTTGCCGGGATCGGGAGCGGCCTTAATCGCCTCGAAAAGCGCTTCGATCTCCTCCAGGTCGCGTTTGACCAGCGCGGTGATGATGGCGTCCTTGGAGGAAAAATAGCGATAGAAATTGCCAACGCTCATCTGCGCCGCCTGCGCCAGATCCTGCATCGACGCGCCCTCGAATCCGTTCAGGGCAAAGACCGACTTGACCTGGTCGAGGATATCCGAGGCGCGCTTGCTGGCAGTACTGGTCGCGGAGTTGGCAACAGGGGTGTCCATCGAACTGTCCTCGAATGTGTATGCGCGTGAACGTAAAAGAGACTTTCACAAGCCCGTACGCGTCCAGAAGCCCGCACGCGCCCAGGAGATGCCCGATCACAGGCCGCGTCAGAGTTCCATCTATAGTGAATGAATATTCATTCATCAAGCTGCAAGCATTAAAAATGATCGATGGCCGGAGTGGGCGGGCGAGCCGGGATGCTCCGGAACGGGTTCAGCGGGTGCATGGAAAATCCTGAGGTTTGTGCTGCCAGACGGTGTTTGAGAACGTCTAAACTCTTCATTAACTATGCTTTTCATATTGGTCAGACAGTCTGGCTTATTAGCATTCTATGAACCAGTCTCACTCTATTTTCACCAACGATATGAAATGCTTTCCGGATGACGCGGAGGCCTAATTGATGTGTGGGGTATGCACATGAAGTGCACGAAATGGGTTGCGCTGGCGGCCGGATTTATTGGACTGGCTTTTCTATGGATGCCGCTGAGCCTTCAGGCGCAACTTGTTTTGAGCCTTGCTGCTCTGGGCGCGATGTTCTTCGGCATGACCAGACCGGAAAACACGGTGTTTCGCTTCATTACATTCGTGTTCTGCGCCGTGCTGGCGCTGCGTTACGCTTTCTGGCGCACGACGGAAACCTTGCCGTCCATCTCCGATCCGCTCGATTTCATTCCCGGCTTGCTGCTTTACATTGCCGAGATGTACTGCCTTGTGATGCTGGCAATCAGTTTTTTCATGCTGGCAGATCCGATCAAGCGCGTTGCCCCAAAGGTTCGCTCGCTTGAAGAGCTTCCCACCGTCGATGTGCTGATTCCCACCTACAACGAAGATCCAGAACTGCTTGCCGGAACACTCGCCGCCGCCAAATCGATGATATATCCGCGTGACAAGGTGTCGATCTGGCTGCTGGATGACGGCGGAACCGAGGCCAAGCGGACACAGAAGGATCCGGTTCTGGCGATTGCCGCTACCCGGCGCCATGAGCAACTCAAGGCGCTCTGCAGGGCCATGGGCGTCAACTACCATGCCCGCAAGAAGAACGATCATGCCAAAGCAGGCAACCTCAATGACGGGTTGCGGGTCTCCAGGGCAGAGCTGGTCGTGGTATTTGATGCCGATCACGCGCCGGTACGCGAGTTCCTCAAGGAAACCGTGAGCTTTTTCAGAGAGGATCCAAAACTCTTCCTGGTGCAGACGCCGCACTATTTCCTTAATCCCGATCCGCTTGAGAAAAACCTCCAGACGTTCAGAGCGATGCCGTCTGAGAACGAAATGTTCTACTCGGTGCTGCAACGCGGGCTGGACAAGTGGAATGCCTCGTTCTTCTGCGGCTCCGCTGCCGTGCTGCGGCGCAAGGCGCTTGAAACAACCGGCGGCTTTTCAGGCCAGTCGATCACCGAAGATTGCGAAACCGCGTTGAGCCTGCATGCCAAGGGCTGGAATTCGCTTTATGTCGACAAGCCGTTGATAGCAGGCTTGCAGCCCGAGACCTTCGTAGGCTTCATCGGCCAGCGTGCCCGCTGGTGCCAGGGCATGTTGCAGATTCTCATTCTCAACCGGCCGTTCCTCGCCAAGGGTCTGACCGTCGGGCAGCGGATTTGCTATGCGGGCATCAACCTGTTCTGGCTTTTCCCGCTGTCGCGAATGGTGTTCATGCTGTCGCCGCTGCTTTACATCTTCTTTTCGCTGGAAATCTATCACGCCAACATCCAGGAATTCGGGGCCTACGCGCTAACCTACCTGGTCGCATCCTTTGCCATGCAGAGCTATCTCTATGGCAAGGTCCGCTGGCCCTGGGTCTCCGAGCTGTACGAATACGTTCAGTCGGTGATGCTTGTCGGATCGATCGTCAGCGTCATACGCAATCCGCGCAAGCCGACCTTCAATGTTACGGCCAAGGGTCAAACGCTCGATTCAAACGGCCTGTCAGCGATAGCGGTTCCCTATTTTGTCATCTTCTTCGTGCTGCTTGCCGCAGCGGTCTATTCGATGTGGCGGCTGGCAACCGAGCCGGTAGCTTCGGACCTGCTGCTGATCGTCGCAATGTGGAACTTCCTCAACCTTTTCCTGGCAGCCGCCGGTCTGGGCGTTGTCGCCGAGCGCCGCGAATTGCGCCGCAATCAGCGTCTTCCGATCCGTCGCCACGGCCTGCTGCGCCAGGGTGGTCTCACCTGGGATGTCGTTTTGCTTGATGCGTCGAGCGGTGGCGTATCGGTGCAGTTTCCCGAGCAGGAACCCGATATCGATCCGAAGACCGACTGGTCTGCTGAAATCGAGGTTCGCCGGGCCGGCAGGCCCGTGCATTTCCAGGTCACCATCCGGTCGATCCGTCAATTCGAGGGTGGCAACATCTTTGGCTTTGCCTTCCCCGAACGCAATCCGCAGACGTTCATGGCCATTGCCGAAATCATGTACGCGGACCAGCAGCCGCTGCAGGATCGCATCAGCCGCCGTCAGGTTCGCCTCGACATCGTGCGTGGGACTTTGCGTTTCGCCGGTTGGAGCCTTGTTGAGTCCTCCAGAGCAGCAGGTTACCTGTTAGGCTTCGGCCGCGCCGGCAAAGTCGCCTCATTCGCCGACGCGCCAATCACCGTCAAGAACAACAATGCCAGCATTCCGGCCAAGACCCCGCAACTGGAGTTGGCAGCCGAGGGAGCACGCTCACATGCATAAGCTCTTGTCTTCGCTGGCGACACTTGTTGTTCTGGGCGCGTCTGTTGCTCCAGCCGCCATGGCGCAAAGCCTGTTGTCAGATCCATCCGCCGCCAGTCCGGCAGTATCCTTGAAAGGCCTGGGCCAGGACCATGGACAGAGCTTGGGGCAGGGCCAAGGACAGGGCTTGGGGTACAGCACCATTTTGTCGACCCGGCCAAAAGCGCTCGCCATTGCGGCTGGGCGCGATGCCACTCTGACGGCCTTCGAGCAACCAAACTCAGCGCTGAGATTTGAGGGGGAAGATGATGTCATCAACCTGACCTTGTTGCTCGATGCAACAAACGTCGCGGATGGCGGCGATCTGGTGCTTGCCTATCGTAACGCCGTTTCGGTGATGCCGGAGAACTCGCTGGTATCTGTCCTGGTCAACGGATCGCCGGTCGGAGATTTCGCTGTCCGCTCCCCATCGGGTTTCAATACGCAAACCATTGCCGTGCCGCCGTCTGCGCTGCGTGCCGGGGTCAATGAAGTGCAACTGCGCGCGGTGCAGCGGCACCGGGTCGATTGCTCGATTGAAGCAACTTACGAGCTCTGGACCGAATTCGATGAGCAGACGTCGGGTTTTCGTCCGCGTTCGGCGAGCGGAGCGACTGAATTCGCCAGTCTGCGCACAGTCGGGCGCAATAGCCTCGGACTGACGGATATCCGGCTGATCCTTCCGCAAGGCTCGGGTGAGCTGGCTCTCAATCGGGCAACCCCGATGCTTCAGACGCTGGCGCTGGCACTCAACCGCGACGACATCTCGGTAACACTTACCGACACACCCGGCACAGGGCCGGGCATTGATGTGGTGGTCGCCTCCGACGATGACCAAACCTCGCTAGAAGCGATTGACAGCAACACGCCTTACGGGCTTTCGATAGCGCCCGGTGCCGATCCTCTCCGCCGCAAGGTGGTTCTCCGTACTTCCACTGGCGGTGAGATCCCCGGCGTGTTGCTGAACGCCGTTCAAGGACCGCTCAAGGCCATCTTCGACAGCGGAATACGGGCGCCACGCAAAGGGGAAATCCGCTCGGAAGCTTCCAGCGTCTACACACTCGCCGATACCGGTTATGTCTCCGCACCCTTTAGCGGTCGATTGTTCCGCACCCGCTTCGACATGATCATGCCGGCTGAATTCTATCCGGCTGAATATGCGACTCTCGATCTGGCTCTGCATGCAGCAACATCGCCTGGCCTCAAGCCGACATCGCAACTGCTGGTACGCGTCAACGACCAGATCGTTAATAGCCTGCCGATGCGCGATACTGGTGGCGAGGTGTTTTCGGGCCGAAAGCTGGAACTACCGCTAAGGGCCTTCCGGCCCGGCCGCAACCAGATCGAGGTGCTTGCCGAGTTGGAACGGCCTTCGGATGACAGCTGCGTTTTCGCCGAACGCGATGACACCGTGCCGCGTTTCATCCTGCTGGATACGACCGAAATCCGCGTCCCGGCACTGGCACGGGTCGCGCGTCTGCCTGAATTGGCAACCTTGGCCGGTTCGGCCTATCCCTATGCCGAGGCCGCCGCGGTCGATGTCCATGTCCTGCAATCCGATGCTGCGTCAATCTCGACCGCACTGACCATCATCACAAAGATGAGTATTTCGGCCCAGGCGCCCCTTTTGGCGAGGCTGAACTTCGGTCCGCCAAAATCCGGCTCCGAGGGCAACGCACTGGTGATTGCTTCAAAAAAGGCAGCTGAAGACCTGGTCCGTCTGGGGCCATCAGGCGTCCCTGCAGCCTCGAACGAGATCGTGTTTGCGCCCAGCTTCGACACCGCCGATCCGATTGTCACCGCGGGCATCAATCTCTCCGGCGCAGCCGTGCCGAAGGCATTGTCCAGCGATCCTGCGGCATTGCTTGACGCCTTTCGCCAGACCACGCGCGATCAGGGTGGCGAAAGCAGCTTTTCCAACGCCCTGTCTGCAAAAGTGGACGAAGTCTACCGCTCCTTTGGCAAATGGCTCAACTACCAGAGTGCATCGGACCAGCAGGCACCGGCCGAGCCTCGCCGGAAGGCGGTGCTCATCCAGCGTCCGAATGTCTCGGGCAGAGGTGTTGTGACGTGGTTGACCGCAGACACCTCGTTCGACATGACCGAAGTCTCGGAGATGCTTTCCAAACCGGCCGTGTGGAACCGCATGCAAGGCGAAAGCGTGGTGTTTGATCTCGATGCAGACACAATCAGGACCACACAGGCACAGAGTTATTTCGCCCATGAACTCAGCGACTATGGTCCGGGAAATCTGCGCAGGATCGCCGCCGCATGGCTTTCCGATCACTTCCGAATCTACGTCTTGGTGGTGATGGCACTCATGGCTGTTTTCGCCATCTGGCTTGGACGCATCGTTCCCGGTGCCGGCGTGAGGACAGACCAATGAGAGCTATCGCTCATTTCCTGCGCCGGGCAGCGCGCAAGACACGCCAGGAGGGTTCCGGCGCAGTTTCATGCAAGATGTTGAGAAGCTTGAGCATTGCCCTGAGCAGTGTCAGCATCCTTGTGGCTGTATCTCCAGTGGTCGCTGAGGATTCGGCGCGGCTTTTGATTGCCCAACCGACCCAACCCTTTCCAGCTGGCACTGCAGTTGTTGCGCCATCACAGCACAACGCACCACCGATTGCAGCTGACACGCCAGCTCTTGATCCGGTCGAGACCGCAGCGCTTTATTATTACGCCAAACAACGCCAGTCAGAGCGTGTGGATGCGGAAATCACACGGCTGCAGATTCTGCACCCCGGCTTCATGCCGCCAAAGGGTCTGTACACGCTCAGCCTGGCCGCGGTTCCGGACGAAACCAGCCTTTGGGAAATGTTTGTTGCTGATGATTTCACCGGCATCGATGCAGAGATCATCCGTCGCCATGCCGAGGATGCTTCCTGGAAGCCGACACCGGACTTTCAGGGCAAGCTTAATCGCAAGAAGCTGCGCGTGCGCATGAGCGAACTGGCGCAAGCCGAAGACTGGCTGGTGCTGCTCGATGTGTCGGCAGGCATCAATCCGGCCACTGAAACTGATGTGGATCTCACCTGGATGCGCATCGATGCTCTTTCGGCTGTTGGTGACCGGGAGGGCCTGGCTCATGTCTTCCGCGGGTTGCTTGCGCGCGACAGCTCAAATCGCCTGTCCGACCAATTCCTTGTCGTGACGCTGCAAAAGGCATTGAAGGATTTCCCAGCTTCCGAGATCCGGATCCTTGCTGCGAGCTTGTGGCCGCAACAGCCTGACAATTACCTTCCGGGTGCACTTCGCCTGGATTTTGCGCGAAAACAGATTTCCGAATTCAACAGCACCAAAGACGCTGCTGCGGTTTCACAAGTCGAACTGGAGCTTCTGTCGGCTGAAGCCAGAAAAACCCACAGAGCAGAAGATCTCTCTTTGCTGGGGTGGCATGACCTCAAGGCTGAAAGACCTGCCGATGCGGAGCGGTGGTTTGCCTTGGCCATGCAGAAAGCGCCGGTGCCGGAAGTTGCCAAGGGCTTGTATCTCAGCCTCTACCGGCAGGATGACGACAAGCGCGCCTACGATTTTGCCGCCGAGCATCTGGCTGATCTCTCCGATGATCCTGTGTTTCTGATGAACGTGCTGTCACCGCGCTTTGGTAAACCCGATATGAACGCCTTGAGCGAAGAAGTGGTTCGGGCCTATTCAACCGCCATTCTTGAAACCAGCGCAGCCGATCATGCCGAAATCCTCGGCTGGTATGCCTACAACTCGCGCCAGTTCGAGGCTGCTGAAGCCTGGTTCAAGCAATCTTACGGCTGGGAAGCATCTGCCGACCGGGTGAAAGGGATGGCGCTCAGCCTGTTGCGGCGCGGCCACAAGAAGGAATACGCTGCCTTGAAGACGCAGCTCGGCAAAATCTATCCCGATATCTGGGCCGAATTATCAGCTGCTCCGACACCGAAGGCCCGCAAGGCTGCCTCGGTTGGAGAACCCAGGGCAGGCGTCAAGACCAGCTATGTCAGACACCTCGATGCGAAGAATTATTCCGCTTGCTTGCGCGAAATCGACAGGCAAGGCCAATCCGCCACCAAACCGTCAATTGCTGTGGTGCGTGGCTGGTGCGAACTTGGGCTGAAGCGGTTTGGCGAGGCCCGATCCTCTTTCGAAGGCGCCATGGCGGGCTCCGGCCAAGTGAAGAGTGATGCGATTTACGGGGCAGGGTTGTCCCTGCTTGCAGCGCGTCTGACCGACGAGGCGGAAGCGTTGATTACGGCTTCGCCCCTTTCAGCGGCGCGGGACAGGGAACTCCGGTCTGAAGTCTATTTCCAGCGAGCCCGGTCATCCTTCGATCACAAGCAGTATGGCCGCACGCTCGCAGCACTTGATGCCCGTTCATCACTGGTTGCCGAACCACGTGACCTCACCCAGTTGCGGGCCTGGGCCCATTATCATCTCGGTCAGACCGGCAGGGCCAAAGCCATATTCCGTCAGCTCAACATGGTCATTCGTGATCCCGGCCCGTTGGCCGCGCTTGAAGTGATCAACAACCGTGAGGGACGTTAAGACCCATGATAATGCGTTTCATGACCATTGCGGCATTCGCGCTTTCCACTTCAGGATGCGCAACCGGGGTGGACACCACGATGTACACCGGTTCGGTCAAGCCCGTGGCTCCGACACTGATCGCCGATGTTGCGCCCGAATATGCCGCAGCCTACCTGCCGCAGGTTGCGGGAGGCATCAAGGCTGTCCGGCAATCCTCGAAGCCCGAGCAGGTGTTCCAGACCATTCTATACCCCAATCCGGGCTATCAAGCTGGTGAAAACAGCCTCTCGGTCTCCATCGCGCCGCCATCTTCGGGCAAATCTTATTATCAGGCTCCGAGCCAGCGCGAGATCGCCAATGAAATGCGCATCGCGCTGCCGGGTATCGCCATGACAATTGCTTCGGTGCCGGGCGAGAATCTGCAAGGTCCGTTCGGATATGCCATCGGACGAGCCTCCGGAGGAGATTCGTGCATTTTTGGCTGGCAGATTGCCGAGGACATAAGCCGCTCCGATCAGGTCGGGTTCAGCAAGCTGGCCAGCAAGCGCTATGCGGCGAAGCTGAGATTGCGCTACTGCCACCCGTCATTGAGCGAGGCCGCACTGGTGTCGTTGATGAGCGGCCTGAAGGTGCGCGAAGTGTCTGCCACAACGTTTGAAATGCTGCGTTTTGCAGAAGGCTCCGGTGTGTCCGCGCGCCCGGCCACACCCGGTGTCGTAGTATCGGCACGTCCGGTTGCAAAAACGGTGAAAACTGTCGCGAGGTCAGCGGCAAAACCGGCCGTGGCTTCTGTCGAGAGATCTGTGGGCAATGCACCCAAGGTGTTCAAACCCAGTGAGCTGCAAGTCTATGCAGGAGTTCAGCCGGACATAGCCGGCATGGTTCCCAAGGGTCCATCGAGCTTGACAGTGAAGCGGCAAGCACCGACGGTGCCATTGCCAGGTGGTTCCTGAAACGCATGCAAAAGAGGCGGCCTGGAAGCCGCCTCTTGATGTCTTGCTGCTGGCCTATTTCGCCGCGTCGGTATAGTCCGACATCGGCGGGCAGGAACAGACCAGATGGCGGTCGCCATAGACATTGTCGACGCGGTTGACCGGGGCAAAGTATTTGGCATTGCGCATCGCGCCGGCCGGGAAACAGGCGGATTCACGATCGTAAGGGCGGTTCCATGGCCCGACCAGATCCTCGATCGTATGTGGCGCGTTCTTCAGCGGGTTGTTCTCCCGGTCGAGCCGCCCGTCCTCGATTGCCCAGGCCTCGTCACGGATCGCCAGCATCGCCGCGCAGAACCGGTCAAGCTCGGCCTTCACTTCTGATTCCGTCGGTTCGATCATCAGCGTCCCTGCAACCGGCCAGCTCATGGTCGGCGCGTGGAAGCCGCAGTCGATCAGCCGCTTGGCGACGTCGTCGACGGTAACGCCTGCACTGGCGACAAGCGGCCGTGTGTCAAGGATACACTCATGCGCCACCCGTCCCTTGGACGAGGTGTACAGTATGTCGTAAGCGCCCTTCAGTCGTGCCGCGATGTAGTTGGCGTTCAGGATTGCGATCCTGGTTGCCTGGGTCAGGCCTTCGCCGCCCATCATCAGGCAATAGGCCCAGGAGATCGGCAGGATCGAGGCCGAACCGAAAGGAGCGGCGGACACTGCACCCGGCTTGCCGTCGGTAACGCAATGTCCCGGAAGATGCGGCGTCAGATGCGCCTTGACCCCGATCGGCCCCATGCCCGGTCCGCCGCCGCCATGCGGAATGCAGAAGGTCTTGTGCAGATTGAGGTGGCTGACATCGGCGCCGATGTCACCAGGACGCGCCAGCCCGACCAGCGCATTGAGATTGGCGCCGTCGAGATAGACCTGGCCACCATGCTTGTGGGTGATGGCGCAGACTTCGGCCGCCGTTTCCTCGAACACCCCGTGAGTGGACGGATAGGTGATCATGCAGGCAGCGAGATTGTCCGCGTGCAATTCGGCCTTGGCGCGGAAATCATCAAGATCGATATCGCCGTTCTCGCGGGTTCCGACGGCAACGACGGTCATGCCCGCCATTTGCGCCGAGGCCGGGTTGGTGCCATGCGCCGAGGTCGGGATCAGGCAGACATGCCGGTGCGTATCGCCGTTGGCGCGGTGAAAGCCGCGGATCGCCATCAATCCGGCATATTCGCCCTGCGCGCCCGAATTGGGCTGCATCGAGATCGCGTCATAGCCGGTGATCTGGCACAGCTTGTCGGACAGATCATCGATCATCTGCTTGTAGCCCAGCGCCTGGTCTGCCGGCGCGAATGGATGGATATCGGCGAATTCAGGCCAGGTGATCGACAGCATTTCCGCAGTCGCATTGAGCTTCATGGTGCAGGAGCCGAGCGGGATCATCGTCCGGTCGAGCGCCAGATCCTTGTCCGACAGCCGCCTTATGTAGCGCGTCATCTCTGTTTCGGCGCGGTTCATGTGGAAAATAGGATGCTCGAGGTAGCGCGAATGACGCCCCATTGGATCGGGGATGATGGGTTCGGACAGCAGGTCGTCGAACTTCAGGTCTCCGCCAAAGGCCCGCCATACGGCTTCGACTGTTTCCCGGCGAGAAACTTCATCGAGCGCGATGCCGATGCGGTCATCGCCAACCTTGCGCAGATTGATGCCTTCGTTGCGCGCCGCTTCGAGGATTTCGGCCTGACGGCCTTCCGCGAACACGGTGACGGTGTCGAAGAAGATCGAGGGATCGATGATGAAATCGAGTTGCTTGAGCCCGGCGGCCAGTGTCGCGGCCCTGATGTGGACCCGGCCGGCAATGGCTTTCAATCCAACCGGTCCATGGAACACGGCATACATCGAGGCGATGACGGCGAGCAGCACCTGTGCGGTACAGATGTTCGACGTGGCCTTCTCGCGGCGGATGTGCTGCTCGCGGGTCTGCAGCGCCAGCCGGTAGGCCTGGTTGCCGCGCGTATCGACGGTGACGCCGACCAGACGGCCGGGCATCGAGCGCTTGTAGGCGTCTTTCACGGCCATATAAGCCGCATGCGGTCCGCCATATCCGACAGGAACGCCGAAGCGCTGCATCGAGCCGATGGCGATATCGGCGCCCATTTCACCCGGCGATTTCAAGAGCGTCAGCGACAGCGGATCGGCTGCGACGACGGCAATTGCCTTTTGTGCATGCAGCGTCGTGATCACATCGGTAAAATCATGCACATGGCCAAAAGTGCCGGGATACTGGAAGATGGCGCCGAACACGGTCGCCGGATCAAGCTCGGTGAACGGATCGCCGACAATGATTTCCCAGCCCAGCGGCTCGGCGCGGGTGCGGATGACGTCGATGGTCTGCGGATGGCAGTGATGATCGACGAAGAACGCGGTCTGCTTGGATTTCGAGGCACGTTCGGCCATCGCCATGGCTTCGGCAGCCGCTGTTGCCTCATCGAGCAGAGAGGCATTGGCGATGTCCAGCCCGGTGAGATCGGCGACCAAGGTCTGGAAATTCAAGAGCGCTTCCAGTCGTCCCTGGCTGATTTCCGGCTGGTAGGGCGTGTAGGCCGTGTACCAGGCCGGGTTCTCAAGGATGCACCGCTGAATCACCGGTGGCATGATGGTGCCGTGATAGCCTTGACCGATCAGTGACAGCATCACCTTGTTCTTCTTCGCCGTCGCCCGCAAATGATCAAGCACTTCGCGCTCGCTCATCGGATCGCCAAACGCCAGCGGGGCTTTTTGGCGAATCGAGCCTGGAACGGTCTCGTCAATCAGCGCTTCGAGCGAGGAAGCTCCGACCACTTCAAGCATGTCGGAGATTTCCGCCGGCGACGGGCCGATGTGGCGGCGGTTGGCAAAGTCGTAAGGATTGTAGTCGGTCAGTTTGATGGTCATGGAAGATCTCAGCCGATCATTGCTTGGTAGGCGGTTTCATCCATCAGCTCACTGGCGGAATTGGCATCATCGAGCTTGAGCTTAAAGAACCAGCCGGCGCCAGTGGGGTCGGAATTGACCAGCGACGGGTCGTCGACAATGGCCTGGTTGACCTCGACGATCTCTCCGGCAAGCGGGCAATAGACATCGGAGGCTGCCTTGACCGATTCCACGGTTGAGGCTTCGCCGCCCTTGTCCAGCTTGGCGCCGACGTCGGGCAGTTCGACGAACACGAGGTCGCCTAGCTGTTCAGCCGCATGTTCGGTGATGCCGACAGTGGCGACGTCGCCATCGATCTTGAGCCATTCGTGGTCTTCGGTGAATTTGAGCATGGTGCTGTTCCTGTCTTGAACTTAACGTTTGTAGGTAGAAGGGACGAAGGGCAGGGCGGCGACGGCCATTTCAAGCCGCTTGCCACGCACTTCCGCATAGATCTTGGAGCCGGTGGCGGCGAGGTCTGAAGGCACATAGCCCATGGCCACAGGGCCGCCTGCGCTGGGGCCGAACCCGCCCGATGTGACGCTGCCGATAGCCTCGCCGCCAGCCTCGTGCTCGAAAAGCTGGGCGCCAGCGCGAACCGGCGCCTTGCCAGCGGGTTGCAGACCGACGCGGACGCGGCTCGCGCCGTTGTCGAAATGACCGAGGATGGCCTCAGCGCCGGGGAAACCGCCCTGGCGGGCGCCACCGGTGCGGCGCACCTTCTGGATCGCCCATTTCAGATTGGCTTCGACGGGTGTGGTTGTCTCGTCAATATCGTTGCCATAAAGGCAGAGCCCGGCTTCCAGCCTGAGCGAATCCCGTGCGCCAAGCCCGATCGGGGCAACATGGTCATCGGCCAGCAACAGCCGTGCGATGCGGTCGGTCTCGTCAGCAGGAAGCGATATTTCATAGCCGTCTTCGCCGGTGTAGCCCGAGCGCGAGACCACGACCGGAACACCGGCGATTTCAAGCTCTGCAACATCCATGAACATCATGTCTTCGGCATCCGGAGCGTAGGACGACAGCACGCCTTCTGCCGCTGGTCCCTGCAGGGCGATCAGCCCCCGGTCGAACTGCGCTTCGATCTCGCAGGTGTCGGAGAGCGCTGCCTTGATGCGGGCCAGGTCGTCATGCTTGCAGGCCGCATTGACCACCAGGTAGAGATGGTCACCGCGGTTGGCGACCATGAAGTCGTCTTCAAGCCCGCCCTGATCATTGGTGAAAAGCCCGTAGCGCTGCCGTCCTGGTTTGAGATCGGCCACATCAACCGGCGTGATCTTTTCCAGCGCAAGAGCTGCATCGCGCAGATCGCCGCTTTTGGCGCGGATCAGGATCTGCCCCATATGCGAAACATCGAACAGGCCGGCATTGGCGCGGGTGTGCAGGTGCTCCTGCATGACGCCCATCGGATACTGGATCGGCATGTCGTAACCGGCAAATCCGGCCATGCGCGCGCCAAGCTCAAGGTGCAGGGAATGTAGGGGCGTTTCTAGAAGGTCAGCTGTGGTGTCCACGCTGCAGTCTCCATCTCAGGTGCCGGGTTCAACCGCGCACGGGCCAATCGTCAAGCGTCAGACGCTTTCGAATAGCCCCCTCTGTCCTTTTGCCTGAGATTGTTATCCCTTCGGCAGACGCGACAAGCGCCATTCTCCAGAGTCCGAATATTCCGTTGGTCCTTTTGCCTGAGAGTTTCCGGGGCGGTTGCTCCTTCGGCACCGGGCTGAACCGGCTTCTCCCAACGGGATGGGGATATCTAGGCTGAATTGTGCCGGGAAGGCAAGGGGGAGTTGGTACGGAGGGGGCGGTGTAAACAGGAAATGAGTTCGAACAACGCTGCCATCTTCACGTTGCAAAAACGATCCATTTTGCAACGTCCTGTTGAATGACCGAGTTGCGGACAAAACGGACCTTAGATAACCATTTGATGGTTCGTAGTGCATCCCAAAACACCAGTTCGATTTGCCGTAACTTGCTAAATCGATCTTGCCTTGTCTGCTGCCGCCTGAAGCCCGTCACTGATTGTCTTGGACAAGGTTGAGCGCTCCATTGCAATTAGCCCGGCGGCAGTCGTCCCGGCATATTCAATCATCCAACGTACATGATCGGCGGGGCTGGCTCTGTCGGCAGCTAGCATTGTTCCGCCAGCAAGGAAAAGTTGACGAATGGCCCGGTCAGCCACATCAGGTGCTATACCTTGGCTTGTGGCATGATCCACCATGCATTTGGCAAAATAGGCGACAAAACCGGGTGCCGGGCCAGTCATTGCGGTGAAGTGATCGAGCTGCTGCTCGTCGAAAACCTCATCCGTTGTCCCGCACGCCCCAAAGATTCTTCTAACGATATCTCTGTCGTCTGACGTAATCTCAGCGCTTGCTTTCCAAGGTGAGTACGCCAAGGACAAGGAAGCGGCAGGACTGCTCATGGCCCGTACGACACGAACAGCCGCTGTCTTTGATTTCATTTCATCAATCGTCACTCCGGCCATAACTGAAATGACCAACCTGTTGGGTGCGCGGATGTCGATGTCAGGAAATCGAGCAGGCGGCACACACAAAATAATGACATCGCAGGCGTCCACCAACTCCTGATTGTCCTTCGTGACGTGAATAATCGAACTTTGTTCAACCCCAGAAGCATTGCCACTTCTGTTAGAAACCCAGAAATTCGATTGTTCAAACGCCTCGCTTCCGAGAAGTGCACTCGAAATCGCCGATCCGAGCATTCCTGAACCACCGATGATACCGATGGTGTTGCCAGTGGGTGCCATTGAATTTCTCTCTTTGCGTTTAAGTCACAGCTTCTGAGAAAACTCTGGTTCATGTCAAATGTTAACAAAAGAGTGGTGGTCAATACGGGCTCAAAGCGGAATTTCGCCTATCTTTTTGCGACAAGATTTTGCGATACTTAAGCCATTGAAGTCGTAGGGTGCGGAAAACCGTTGCAAAAACCTTCGGTTTTGCCACTGCCGCTTTTGGCCTTACCCCCGCGCCACCCGCCGCATCCGCATGTCCCGCACCTGTGAGACCACCAGCGCCACGATGAAGAACCCGGTCATCGCCAGCACCATGGTCGGCGCCGGTTCGCTGTCGATGTGGTAGCTGGCGAAGATGCCGAACAGCGCGCTCAGCATCACCGATCCCACCGCAACCGTCAGCATGCCGGCAAATGTCCGGGCGAGGAGGAAAGCGATGGCGCCCGGCGCCACCAGCAGTGCGATCGACAGGATGATGCCGACGGCTTTCAGGCTGGCGACGATCATCAGCGCGATGGCCGTCAGCAACCCGTAATGCAGCCAGCCGGTGCGAAGCCCGATGGCGCGCGCATGCATGCCGTCAAAGGCCTGCGCAACCAAATCGCGCCACTTGGTGATCAGGAAGGCGCTGCACAGCGTTGCCAGAAGCGCGGTCGTGCCAATGTCGGACCAGCTGACGCCGAGCATGTCGCCGAAAAGAATATGGTCGAGATGCAGGCTGGAGCGGACGCTGACATGCAGCACGATGCCCAGGCCAAACATGCCTGAAAACACGATGCCCATCATCGTGTCTTCCTTGACCCGGCTGTTGGCGTTGAGCCAGCCGGTAGCGACCGCGCAGAACAGGCCCGCGCCAAATGCACCAACAGCCAGCGGCACGCCGGCGATGAAGGCCATGACGATGCCCGGCAGCACCGCATGGCTCATCGCGTCACCCATCAGCGACCAGCCCTTGAGCACCATCAGCGAGCTCATCGCCGCCATCGGCAGCGCAATCAGGAAAGTGATCAGGAAAGCCTTCTGCATATAGGCATAGCGGAAGGGATCGATAAGGAAATCCAGCCAGATGTCCATCATGCCGCTCCCGCTTCAGGGTCGGCACCACGCGCCTTGGAGCGTTGGGCCAGCAGTCCGTGCTGCGGCGCGAACAGGAACGCCAGCAGGAACAGGCCGGTCTGCAGCATGATCACCACACCGCCGGTTGCGCCATCAAGGAAATAGCTGAGATAAACACCGACAAAGGAGGTGATCGAGCCTATGGCAACTGCGATGACGATCAGTTTGGGGAACCGGTCGGTCAGCAGATAGGCGGTCGCGCCGGGCGTCACCACCAGCGCAATCACCAGAAAGGCTCCGACGGTCTGCATCGCGGCGACGGTGGAGGCGGCAAGCAGGGTGAAGAACACCACTTTAAGCGCGGTTGCGTGCAGCCCGATGGCGTGCGCATGGCTTTCGTCGAAAAACACCAGCATCAGGTCTTTCCAGATGACTGTAAGCACCACGAGTGTCACCACGCCTATGATGATCAGCTGCGTCGAATCCGCTGGCGTGATCGCCAGCACATTGCCCAGCACGATGGTCTGCACATTGATCGGCGTCGGCGAGATCGACACCATGAACAACCCCAGTGCGAAGAACGAGACGAAGATCATGCCGATGATCGCGTCCTCTCGCAAACGTGTGCGCGAGCGGATGGCGAGCATGGCGGCCGCTGCCAGGCCGCCCGCCAGAAACGCGCCTGCCGCGAACGGCAGGCCCAGCATGTAGGCCCCGGCGACGCCCGGCACGATCGAATGCGAGAGCGCATCGCCGATCAGCGACCATCCCTTGAGCATCAGGTAGCAGGACAAAAACGCACAGATCGCCCCGGTCAGCGCCGACACCCACATGGCATTGACCATGTAGCCGTAGCTGAAGGGTTCCAGCAGCAGGCTCATCAGAGTTTCTCCCCGCCGTTCGTGGACTTTTCCTTGCGGGCCTTGCGCTCGGCTTGCCCGTAGATCACGAACGGCCGCTCGTCATCGGTCAGCACTGTCACTTGGCGGCTGTCATCATCATCATGCAGATCCTGCCCGCCGAGAACGAAATGCCTGAGCACACCACCAAAGGCCTTCTGCAAGTTTTTCTGGGTGAACACCTCGCTGGTCAGCCCCTCGGCCAGAACTTGGCGGTTGATCAGCACCGCCCGGTCGCAGAATTCCGGCACGCTGCCGAGATTGTGGGTCGAAACCAGCATCACCCGGCCTTCCGCGCGCAGATCCTTGAGCAGTTCGATGATCTGGGTCTCGGTGGTCACATCGACGCCGGTGAACGGCTCGTCGAGCAGAATGACCTGGCCTTCCTGCGCCAGCGCCCGGGCAAGGAACACGCGCTTTTTCTGACCGCCGGAGAGTTCGCCAATCTGGCGTTTGCGGTAGGCGGTCATGCCGACCCGTTCCAGCGCATCATTGACCGCAACGCGGTCCAGCTGGCGGGTCATGCGCAGGAAATTCATATGGCCATAACGGCCCATCATGACCACGTCCTCGACCAGTACAGGGAACTGCCAGTCAATCTCCTCGCTTTGCGGCACATAGGCCACCAGATTGCGCCTGAGCGCCTCGGTCACGCCCATGCCCATGATGCTGATCTGGCCGCTGGCCAGCGGAACAAATCCCATCAGCGATTTGAACAAAGTCGACTTGCCGCTGCCATTGATCCCGACAAGTGCGGTGATCGAGCCTTTCGGCACAGAGAAGGAGGCGCCATCCAGCGCCCGGTTGCCATTGCGATAGATCACCGAAACGTCGCGAACCTCGAGGCCGGTCATGTCGGCAGGCTGGTTTTCAGCGGATGTGCTCATGGTTTTGCCGTCAGTCCTGTGACGATGGTTTCCGATGTTACTCGCAGCAGATCGAGATAGGTCGGAACCGGTCCATCCGGTGTCGAGAGCGAATCCACATAAAGCACGCCGCCATAAGCGATGCCGGTTTCCCGCGCCACCTGTTGGGCAGGTTTTGGCGAGACCGTGCTTTCCGAAAAGATCACCGGGATATCATTGTCGCGGATCAGGTCGATGATGCGGCGCACCTGCTGCGGCGATCCCTGGCTGTCGGCGTTGATCGCCCAGATCGAAGCTTCCTTGAGGCCAAAATCCCTGGCGAGGTAGGAAAATGCGGCTTCGCTGCTGACAAGCCAGCGCTTCTCTTCGGGCAGCGCTTCGATCGCCGCGCGGATCGGGGCGAAGGTGGCGGCGATCTCGGCCTTGTAGCTCTCGCCATTGGCGGCATAGGCACCTGCATTGTCCGGGTCGGTATCTGAAAGGGCGCGGACAATGTTGTCGATATAGATATTGGCATTGCCCGGCGACATCCAGCCATGCGGATTGGCCCGGCCCTCATAGGAGCCTTCGCCGATCATGATCGGCTCGACGCCATCCGACAAAATATAGGCTTTCACGTTGCCGAGATTTTCGAGATAGCGCTCGAACCAGGTTTCCAGCCCCAAACCGTTCCAGAGCACCACGTCGGCGCCAAGCCCGCGCTGGATGTCACCGGGCGTCGGGCGGAACATGTGGATCTCCGCGCCTTCGCGGGTGATCGAGACAACTTCGGCGTGGTCGCCCGCGACATTGCGGGCCATGTCGGCGAAAACGGTAAACGAGGTCAGGACCTTGATCTGCGCAAGCGCCGATGATGCCGGGGCAAGGGTGAGCGCGATGAAAAGTCCCAGAACTGTGAAAATATGCATAAATTCTTCCTGCGAATGGTTTGCAAGAGGCAATCTATGCACATTCAGATCATTGTCAATGCATTTGCAAATCATTTGCAAGAAGAGGGTCGGCGTGCTGGGCTGTGTGGCGGAATGAGCCGGCGAGATTGTTCATCCGTCAGATGGAAGCCGCTCGGGCCTTTGATGAAACTTGGGATCTCCGGCAGATCCAAATGGCGGACGTCAGAATTCGGATCAGGCCTGGTAATGCCGGTCAGCCGCTGCCGAGGCGGGCGTTCCGGTCGATCAGGTACTTGTCGAACAGCGGCAGACTGGCCGCACCCAGAGCGCGGGCGAGGTGACCGATGGTCCCCGGCAGTACTTCGGGTACGCCCAGACCTCGAAGATCGTAATGGCTGATTTCGAGCCGGGTGGCTGAAACGATCTTTTCCCGGATTTCGACTGGCAGGCCGCCATCAATGATCACGTGTTCGAAGTCGATAATTGCGGCGGCCGAAACGATCGCCTGCGCCAGGCCGCGGGCGACAATGCCGATCCATTCCTCCGCAAGGTTGTCAAAGCCGTCCCAGTGCTCCGGATTGTTCCAGAGCGCAGAGGCGTCACGACCTGCCGCCTTGAGCATGCGCTCCAGCAGCATGATCGAGGCACGGTCGAGCAGTTGCACCGGCTTGCCCTCGGGTCCGGCGACCGGCAGCGGCCCAAGCGCGCCGGCATTGCCAGTGCGGCCGGAATAGATGCTGCCATTGAGGACCACGCCGCCGCCGACAAAGGTGCCGATATAGAGGTAGAGATAATCGCTCAAACCCGGATGCTTGCCGAACACCAGCTCCGCTGCACAGGCCGCTGTTGCGTCATTCTGCAGGTACACCGGCATATGGCAGAAGCTGGCCAGTTCTGCCCTGAGATCGCAATTGCGCCACAGGTCCATTTCCTCGTGCGGCGCCCCGGCCTGTTCGGTCCAGTCCCACAAGAGGAAAGGGGTGGCGATTCCCAGTCCGGCGACCCGGCCGCGCAGCTTTTCAGGAAGCAACTGCATAAGCTCTTCAAGACCGTCACGGACAAAGGTGATGATGAGCGGCGGCGTCGGCCACGGGTAGCTCTTCCGCAAGGTGCCCAAAATCTCGCCAAGGAAATTTACCAGAATCAGTTCGGCACTGCGTCGACCGACTTTCAGTCCGATAAAAAAGGCGCCGTCCGGGTTGATGGACATGGGGACCGAGGGTTGCCCCACCTTGCCGCGCACCGGTTCGCCCTTGATGATCAGGTCTTCTGCCTCCAGCTCTCGCATGATCACCGAACAGGTCTGGGCCGAGAGGCCTGTCATGCGGGCAATGTCGGTCTTGGCCAGGTTGCCGTGGGTGTAGACAAGGCTGAGGACCAGGCGCTGGTTAGAGGCCCGCAGCCCGCTCTGGTTGGAGCCTCGCATCGGCTGTTTTATTGCAGCAGAGCGGTCGCCGTCTGCATTCCCATCTTGCGGCACCTGTCAGTATCCTCCCGACGTCCGTTGTCAAAGCATCCGGTGTCAAACGCGGTCGTTCCTTAGCAAAACAATGAGGCAAAGACGATCCTTCGTCAATAATTAAATAAGAGTGATTTATTAATTGACAGATATCCTCATTTCATGCTGTTCTAGGGATGACGCGGGGGACGGGAGTGAGGAATTTCGGTTCGCCGCGCATGCAGACTGACCTGCAAAACGCATCCCGGGAGGATCAAATGATGTCGAATTCCACTTTCAAGACCACGCTGCTCGCAGCCGTAGCATTTGGCGCCTTGGCAACGGCGCCTGCCTATGCCGCCAGCCACAGCATCGGCGCATGCCTCATTACCAAGACCGACACAAACCCGTTCTTCGTCAAGATGAAGGAAGGCGCTGAGGCCAAGGCTGCCGAGCTTGGTGTGTCGCTGAAGAGCTTTGCCGGCAAGGTTGACGGCGATCACGAGACGCAGGTTGCAGCGATTGAGACCTGCATCGCCGACGGCGCCAAGGGCATCCTGATCACAGCGTCCGATACGTCCTCAATCACAGCTGCCGTGCAGCAGGCACGCGATGCCGGGCTGTTGGTCATAGCGCTCGACACACCACTGGAACCGGCAGATGCCGCTGACGCAACTTTCGCCACAGACAACTTCCTGGCCGGTGAACTGATCGGCAAATGGGCCGCTGCAAAACTGGGCGCCGAAGCCGCAAACGCCAAGATTGCCATGCTTGATCTGGCCGTGAGCCAGCCCACAGTCGACGTGCTGCGCGATCAGGGCTTCCTCACCGGTTTTGGAATCGACGTGAAAGACGTCAATGTCATCGGTGACGAAGATGATCCGCGCATCGTTGGCAATGACATCACCGCAGGCAACGAAGAAGGTGGCCGCAAGGCGATGGAAAACCTGCTTGCGGTCGAACCCATGATCAACGTCGTCTACACCATCAACGAGCCTGCCGCTGCCGGTGCCTACGAGGCACTGAAATCCATCGGCCGTGAAGGTGACGTGCTGATCGTGTCCGTCGATGGCGGCTGCCCTGGCGTTGCCAACGTCAAGGACGGCATCATCGGCGCCACCTCGCAGCAGTATCCGCTGCTGATGGCCTCGCTCGGCATCGAAGCCATTGCGGCTTGGGCGAAAGATGGCACAAAGCCCGCCAATACCGAAGGCAAGAGCTTCACAGATACCGGCGTGTCGCTGGTCAGCAATGAAGCCGTAGACGGAGTCGAGTCGATCTCGGTCGCCGAGGGCACCGACCGCTGCTGGGGCTAACAGCTGTTTTTGAACATCCGAAAGGGGCGGCGCGCGCCCCTTTCACTGGACGCGGCGACACGCATTGGCTTAGGCTGATTGCCAGAGCGCGCGGCTGGACGCACCACAAACTTTTTGGAAGCAAGGGGGAAGCCAATGTCCGACTCCGGTTCAAAAGGACAGGATTTCGAGTCCGTTCTGTCAGGCAGCGCGACCAAGGTCGCCGAGTTCGGTAATCCACGTACCAGTTTCGTGCACAGGTTCCAGCATGCGCTGCACGTCAACCCGGCGCTAGTGCCGATGATCGTCCTTCTTGCCGCCATCATAATCTTTGGGGTTCTGCTGGGGTCCAAGTTTTTTTCGCCATTTGCAATGACGCTGATCCTGCAGCAGGTGCAGATCGTCGGCATCGTCGCAGCAGCTCAGAGCCTGGTAATTCTGACCGCAGGTATCGACCTCAGTGTTGGTGCGATCATGGTGATGTCGTCTGTCGTCATGGGACAATTCACTTTTCGCTATGGAATTCCTGCGCCACTCGCTGTCGTTTGCGGGCTGGGCGTCGGGGCCCTGATCGGGGCGGCCAATGGCTGGCTCGTATCCAAGGTAAAGTTGCCGCCGTTTATTGTGACGCTGGGCATGTGGCAGATCATTCTGGCCACCAATTTCCTTTATTCCGCCAACGAAACCATCCGGTCACAGGATATCGAAGCTGCGGCCCCGTTCCTGCAATTCTTCGGAACGACGTTCAGTATCGGCGGCGCCAGGCTTACTGTCGGCGTGATTTTCATGCTCGTGTTGGTCTTTGTGCTGGCTTTTGCTTTGAAGCAAACAGCGTGGGGGCGACACGTTTATGCCGTGGGCGATGATCCGGAGGCGGCAGAGCTTTCGGGCGTGGATGTTCACAAGACATTGATGTCGGTCTACATCCTTTCAGGCGTGATCTGTGCCTTCGCAGGGTGGGCCCTGATCGGACGGATCGGCTCTGTCTCGCCGACCTCAGGTCAGCTTGCCAACATTGAAAGCATCACCGCTGTGGTGATTGGCGGCATCTCGTTGTTTGGTGGCCGTGGTTCGATCGTGGGCTCGCTCTTTGGCGCGCTTATAGTTGGGGTGTTCACTCTGGGCTTGCGGCTTTTGGGAGCCGATGCGCAGTGGACGTTCCTTTTGATCGGCATTCTCATCATCGCTGCTGTCGCCGTTGACCAGTGGATTAGAAAGGTCTCAGCATAATGTCTGATAACACTCCAATCGTTCAGGGCCGCAACATCGTCAAACGGTATGGCCATGTCACTGCCATCGACCATTCTGACTTCGAGTTGCGTCAGGGTGAAATCCTCGCGGTCATCGGCGATAACGGGGCCGGCAAATCATCGATCGTCAAGGCTATTTGCGGCGCCACCATTCCCGATGAGGGAGAGATCCTGATCGAGGGAAAGAAAGTCAACTTTACCTCTCCGATCCAGGCGCGGAACATGGGGATCGAAATAGTCTATCAGACCCTCGCCATGTCACCCGCCTTGTCGATCGCCGACAACATGTTCATGGGGCGGGAACTCCGCCGCGAAGGCTGGCGCGGCGATTGGCTGCGGATGCTCGACAAAACGAAAATGGAGACGTTTGCACGCGACAAGCTGACAGAGTTGGGGTTGATGACGGTTCAATCCATCAATCAGACCGTTGAAACCTTGTCAGGCGGCCAGCGTCAGGGTGTGGCTGTGGCCCGGGCGGCGGCCTTCGCCACCAAGTTTATTATCATGGACGAGCCAACCGCAGCCTTGGGCGTCAAGGAAAGCCGCCGTGTGCTGGAGCTGATCCTCGATGTTCGCTCGCGCGGCATCCCGATCATCCTGATTTCGCACAACATGCCGCATGTTTTCGAGGTGGCCGACCGAATTCACATCCACCGGCTTGGCAAACGCCTCTGTGTCATCAACCCGAAGGATTACACGATGTCGGATGCCGTCGCCTTCATGACTGGAGCGATGGAGCCGCCGGAAGAAGCCGTGGCAGCCTGAAGCCGGCGATGAAGCTCGAACACAACGCCGCACAATTGGTCCAGGTTGCGATCGCCAGGGCAGCGAAGAGCCAGCGCTTTGTCATTGCGCTTGCCGGCCCGCCGGGGGTTGGCAAATCAACGCTATCGGAAGCGCTTGTGGGCGAGTTCAACCACCGTGACGAGGGGGCGGCAATCGTCCCTATGGACGGGTTTCACCTGGATAATGCCGTGCTTGAGACGCAGGGAACACTGGCCCGCAAGGGAGCGCCGTTCACATTTGACGCGGACGGATATGCGGCCCTGCTCACGCGCCTTCGCGCGGAACCAGATCAGGACATTGCCGTACCTGTATTTGACCGTGAACTGGATCTGGCGCGCGCGGGCGGCGCGATCATAACGCCCAGGCACCGGTTCCTGATCGCGGAAGGCAACTATCTGCTGCTGGGCGATCCTGGCTGGACGCAAATGGCGGGACTGTTCGATCTCACGATCATGCTCACGGCCGACATGGAAGTGCTGACCAGCCGGTTGATCGACCGCTGGCTGGGGTATGGCCTCAATCCCGAACAGGCGCGCAAGCGGGCTTTGTCCAACGACATCCCCAACGCCGAACTGGTACTCCGTAAATCGAACAAGGCTGATGTGGAAATTTCCAGCGATAGCTGAAGCTGGAAACAGGTGATATCTGGCTGGATGACGTTCAAGACATGTCAAGCAAGCATGATTGCGACGCATCAGTCGCTGCTGCCAGCGCACAACCACTCATGAAAAAGCCCCGGCGCTTTCACACCGGGGCTCCAATCATTCAATTCAACCGAGGACTATTCGATTTCAGCGTACTTGCCGTCTGACCAGCGGTAGAAGACGTAGCCCGGAAGCGAAACGTCGCCCTTGGCATCAAACTTCAGGTCGCCAAGAACGGTGTTGAAGTCGCCCGAATTGAGGGCTTCGCGAACCGCATCGTAGTCGGTCGAACCGGCAGTGGTGACAGCCTGGGCATAGGCCTGAATGGCCGCATAGGTGTACATCACGTAGCCTTCGGTGGTCTTGCCGGCATCCTGAAGCGCCTTGACGACGGCAGCAGCGCCTTCGCGCTTGGTCGGATCAGGCGAGAAGGTCATCAGCGTGCCTTCACCAGCGTCGCCGGTGATTGCCCAGTACTCGTCGGTGACCAGTGCATCACCCGATACCAGGACAGTGGACATGCCCTGTTCTTTCATCTGGCGAGCCATCAGGCCGGCTTCGGTGTGGTAGCCGCCGACATAAAGCACATCGATGCCTTCCTGCTTCATCTTCGAGACGAGGGCAGTGTAGTCCTTTTCACCTGCAGTGTAGGCTTCGTACATGGCTGCAGTGCCGCCACCAGCTTCAAACGAACCCTTGGTGGCGTCCGCAAGACCCTTGCCATAGGCGGTCTTGTCGTGAACGAAGGCGATCTTCTTGCCTTCGAAGTTTTTCAACAGGTAAGCAGCTGCGGTTTCACCCTGCTGGTCATCACGACCACAAACGCGGTAGGTGCCGCCGTCGGCGCCGCCCGGACGTTCATCCGTGAAGGTAGGGTTGGTCGAAGCCGGCGAAATCTGGATGATGCCTTCATCGGAATAAACTGCCGATGCCGGGATCGAGGAACCCGAGCAGAAGTGACCTGCAACGAACACAACACCGCTACCAGCGAACTGGTTGGCGACAGCAACAGCCTGCTTCGGGTCGCAGGCGTCATCTCCGATTTCGAGCTTCAGCATTTCGCCGTTGACACCGCCCGCAGCGTTGATGTCTGCGACAGCCTGTTCGGCGCCGGTTTTCATCTGTTCCCCAAAGGATGCATACTGGCCTGTCATCGGGCCCGCGGTCGCAATGACGATCTCAGCCGAAGCCGAAGACATTGCGAAACCAAGTGCGGCACCAGCCAAAAGAATCTTCTTCATTTTATCTCCCTGCAACGCTTGTTCGTTTCCTGTCACCGGGCCGCAAGCGCTGATCATGTTCGGCGCCGGTGTGGGGGGCATTGTGCCCCGTATGCAACCATCTAAGCCGAAATCTGCAAAGAAATACAGACCTTTTTAGATGGCAATTCGGGCCGCATGCTTATGCGGTTAATTGCCCTTCTGCCGCCAGCCAAACGGCCCGGAACGGGTGAATGCAAAACTGTATTGCTCCGCAATCTGTCCGGCACGCGTGAACCGCATGCCGAGAAACGCAAAGATCAGGATGACGACGAAGTCGACCACGAAGTAGTAGCCGGACAACAATGTTCCCTCAAACAGCGCAAAATGTATGAAGCGGACCGCAAAGCCCAGGATCACCATGTACCAGGCGAGCTGCAGCGGGGTTCGCCAGGTCTGGGCGACTGCGCGGCCGGTCATCCATGCGGTGCCGCCGCCTAGAATGATCGTTACGAAGATGAACTCCGAGATAGAGACTTCCCACAAGAGGCCGTTTTCCATGTCTTAGCTCCCCGTTCCTGCGAAACACATTAGTGAGCTCCGCCTTCAAGATAGGCGGCCCGAACTTCATCGCGTTTTAGCAATTCTGCGCCCGTCCCGGACAGTGTGATGTTGCCATTGACCATCACATAGCCCCGGTGAGCAAGTTTGAGTGCGTGAAATGCATTCTGTTCAACCAGAAACACGGTCAACCCCTCATTGGTGTTGAGTTCCTTGATGATCTCGAAGATCTGCTTGACGATCAACGGCGCCAGACCCAGCGAAGGTTCATCGAGCAAGAGCAGTTTCGGCCTGCTCATCAGAGCCCGCGCGATGGCGAGCATCTGCTGCTCGCCGCCTGACAGCGTGCCGCCGCGTTGCGTGGCGCGCTCCTTGAGCCTCGGAAACAGATCGAAGACCCGCTTGAGATCATCGTCGAAATATTTGTCATCGACCAGCTGCGAGCCCATCTGGAGATTTTCCAGAACGGTCATCCGACCAAAGATGCGACGGCCCTCCGGAGACTGGGCGATGCCCATTCGGATGATTTCATGGGTCGGCATCCGGCTGATGTCTTGGCCGTCGAAGATAATCTCGCCAGTCCGGGCACGCGGGCTGCCGCAAATCGTCATCATCAGGGTTGATTTGCCGGCGCCATTGGCCCCGATCAGCGTAACGATCTCGCCCTTTTTGACATCGACATCGACGCCACGCAGCGCAACGATCTTGCCATAATAGGTTTCGACACCGCGGATCGTCAGGAGGTTTTCGCCACCACTCATGACTGGCCTCCCTTGTCGTCTTCTGCCGGTTTCGTCACGGCATGCCTGACGGGCATGTCGATCTCTTCCTCAACCGCTGCAACTTCATCTTCATCGACGCCGAGATAGGCCGAGATCACTTTCGGGTCGTTCTTGACATGATCGGCGCTGCCATCGGAAATTTTCTGACCATAGTCGAGCACCACCACATGGTCCGAAATCTCCATGACAACGCCCATATCGTGTTCGATCAGCAAAATCGAGGTGCCATGTTCCTTGCGGATATACTGCAGGAGATTGTTCAGTTCAGTGGATTCTCGAGGATTGAGGCCCGCGGCAGGTTCATCCAGACACAGCAGATGCGGGCGGGTGCACATGGCGCGGGCGATCTCGAGCCGCCGCTGGTCGCCATAGGGCAGGTCAGCCGCCGGATCGTCGGCCCGTTCGATCAGTCCGATTTTCTCGAGCCAGTAGGCGGCAAAGTCGATCGCCTCGGCCCGTGCTTTTTTATAACCGGGCAGATTGAAGATGCCACCGACGGTCATCATCGAGGCAATCATCAACGGGTTATGTTGCGCCACCAGAAGGTTTTCAAGCGCCGTCATGCCGCCGAACAAACGAATGTTCTGGAAGGTGCGAGCAACCTTGGCACGCTTGGAGATCTCGAAATCCGGCATGCGCTCAAGCAGGAAAACCCGGTCGTCGCCATCATCGTTGAATTGGCGCCCCGTGCGGGTCAGCGCTTCGATCTTTTCGGTCTGCATGCTCTTTCCGTGGCGCATGACAATGCGGCCCTCGGTGGGTTTGTAAAACCCGGTCGCGCAGTTGAACACCGTTGTCTTGCCGGCACCGTTGGGTCCGATCAGGGCGGTGATGTCACCGCGGCCGACATTGAAGCTCAGATCGTTGACGGCAACCAGTCCGCCGAAGCGCATTGTCAGATGCTCGACCGACAGAACCACATTGTCGTCCCAGCTTTGCACGGTGGTTGTTTTCATTTCGGGTTCCATCAGTGGCCCTCACCTTGAGCGACCATGTCCGAGCCGATCTTCTTGCTTTCCTTGAAAAACGCCGAAGGGTTTCGGCTCGAAATGATACCGCGTGGTTTCCACACCATGATCAGCACCATGGCCAGGCCGAATATCAGCATGCGGTACTGCGTAGGTTCAAAACCCTCTCCGAAGATTTCCTTGAGAAAACCGAGGTTTCTCAAGAGTTCGATGCCACCGATCATCACCACCGAGGCGATAACGACACCAATCTGCGAGCCGAGGCCACCAAGAACAACAATCGCCAGAATGATGGCCGATTCCAGAAAGGTGAAACTTTCCGGCGAGATGAAGCCCTGCCTGGTGGCAAAGAACGACCCGGCAAATCCGGCAAACATCGCACCAATCGAAAACGCGGTCAGCTTGGTGTTGGTGGTGTTGATGCCGAGCGAGCGGCAGGCGATCTCGTCTTCGCGCAGGGCTTCCCATGCACGTCCGATCGGCAGCTTGCGCAGCCGCAACGTGACGAAGTTGGTGATCAGCGCCAGTATCAGAATGATGTAATAAAGGTAGATGAAGCGATGGATTGAATCATAGTCGAGATTGAAGAATTCGGCAAAGCCGCCAGTTCTTGAGAACTCCAGGCCAAAGAAGCTGGGCTTTGGAATGCCGGAAATCCCGTCCGGGCCACCGGTGAACTCATACCAGTTGAGCAGCACCACGCGGATGATTTCCCCGAACGCCAGCGTCACGATAGCCAGATAATCGCCACGCAGTCGCAGCACCGGGAACCCGAGAATGATCCCCCAGGTCGCCGCCAGCAGGCCGGCCAGTGGAAGCGCCATCCAGAACCCGATGTCGAAATACTGGGCCATAAGCGCGAAGGAATAGGCGCCGACGGCATAGAAAGCCACATAGCCAAGGTCCAAGAGTCCGGCGAGACCGACCACGATGTTCAAGCCCCAGCCGAGCATGACATAGGTCATGATCAGGATCGCAAGGTCAATGAACTGGCGGTCACGATCCGGGTAGATTGCCATCACGATGAATGGCAGAGTCAGCGCGACGAGCAGCAGGAACGGTCCGAGCACCTTGCCAACCGCAGTCGTCAGTCCGGCAGGAACCGATACGTTCAGTCCGCTTGTGATCGGCTTGGACGTTTTGAAAACAAACAGGTTGAGAAGCAGCCGTCCGGCAAACACGATTGCAATTGCAGTGAACCACAGGCCCCACCGATAGGTCAGGTCGAGGCCACCGGTGACAATATCGGTGCGCAGGGCAAGGAAGAAGAAGCCCAGGACTGCGACAAGAAGTGCAGCTATCGCCGCATCCTTGACGGATTCGGCCATCAGGCCGGGTTTCGGAGCGGTCGTCATTAGACTTTCTCGACTTCAGGTTTGCCCAGCAATCCCGACGGCATGAAGATCAGGACAATAACCAGGATGGAGAAGGCTGCGACGTCCTTGTACTCGACCGAGAAATAGCCCGACCAGAACACTTCGATAAGGCCGATCAGCAATCCGCCAAGCATCGCGCCCGGCAGTGAGCCGATGCCGCCCAAAACCGCTGCGGTGAAGGCTTTCACGCCGGCCAGGAAGCCGATGTAGAAATCGATCACGCCATAAAGCAGCAGGAACATGAAGCCCGCGACAGCCGCCAGGGCCGCGCCCATGACAAAGGTGAGCGAGATAGTGCGGTCGACATTGACGCCGAGCAGGGCGGCCATCTTCTGGTCCTGTTCGCAAGCGCGTTGCGACCGGCCCAGAGAGGTCTTTGAGATCAGCAGCGAGAAGCCGATCATCAATGCCAGGGTGGTGGCGATGATGATCATCTGCATGTACGACAGCTGCACCGCGATGGTGCCGTTCTCGGTGACGCCTTCGATCAGCGTAACGCCGCCCTGGATCTGCGGCGGCAGCGGCTTGACCCGTGCGCCTTGCGTGATCTGGACGAAGTTCTGCAATACGATCGACATGCCGATGGCTGTGATCAACGGCGCCAGCCGGAACGATCCGCGCAAGGGCCTGTAGGCCAGCCGTTCCACCGTCCAGCCCCAGGCTGAGGTGAAAAGCATCGACACAAGAAGTGTAAGAAAAAGGATCAGCGGCAAGGCTGTTATCCCGATGGCCACAAGGGCGAGGAACGTCGCGAGCGCGATGAACGATCCCACCATGAATATGTCGCCATGAGCAAAGTTGATCATGCCGATAATGCCATAGACCATGGTGTAGCCGATGGCGATAAGCCCATAAATGGAACCCAGTGTGAGCCCATTGATAAGCTGTTGAAGAAAATACTCCATGAGGCCGCTGTCCCTCTCGTCTTTTTATGGGGGGCGCTGTCATCGCGCCCTCTTACCCCTTCCAGAATCTATAGCGTGTTTTTCAAACGTGAGAACCGGAAAAGTAGGTGTGCTGCAGGTTTTAAGTTTTTCAATCGATTTAGAAGAAAAAAATTAGTGAAATGAACGGAGATTGCGCCTGACAGGCGTGAAAACAGCGTAATAACCTCTTTGCAGCACATCTTTCTGTCAGAGAAAAATGCCTTTTTCGCAAAAGTGTGCTGTGGTTTTGCGGCACCGGCATGAAAAGACAATCGGCTGACGCGCGTTACCCGGAACGGCTTGACGTGGCGCGCGATAACATACTTCGCTGTCTGCCCATCCCTGCCACATCCTGCGACGGGCTGGCTTGCCGCATCAGATGCACCTTCCACAGATGTTTCCGACAAACATTTACTGCGTTTCTCTCCCATGGTCGGCTTGCTCGCCGACAAGTTCGGTTGCTATAGACACGTGCGATCAGGCACACGGGACGCAGGACTTTGATGGCCGGTTTGATCAGCTTCCCCACCGGCCGGTCTCCCGGTTGGCATTTGAACTGCTCTATCTGAACGAGTCACTGACCAGGTTTTGCTTGTTCGCTGGATGCAATTGGCTGTTGCTGCGGCCGGTCAAGATCCGGATAGTAAACCTTGAAATGCGCCAGACTGCCCTTGGAGGCTGTTTGCGTCGCCTGCAAGTTGTTGCCACCTGCGGGCGGGTTTTCGCCATTCAGCGTGTTATACCAGTCGCGCGGTGTTGCGCCCAATGCGGGAGCAAAATCGGGGGTTTGTTTCGGCTTTTGTATGGTCTCATTCCAAAGAGCATGAAAAGCCGCAATCGAGCGCTCAGGCGTTTTCAACGCGCAGACTTCCGTGCGGGCATTGGCGCCGATGCGGCGCACCTCGTCTGGATTGTCCAGCATCCAGCTCAACAGCTCGACGGCGTGGTCGACAGACCCGGCGACAAATCCGGTTTCGCCATCGCGCACGATGGCCAGTTCGCATGGATTGGCAAATACCAGAGGCGCGCAGCCGAGCGACATGGCTTCGACCAGCGCATTCTCCGCGGTGCCGAAATGAGACGGCTGCAGCAGGTACATGAAGATCGATGTCCGGGACAGCGCAGAGACCGGATCCTCGCTATGACCGCGCAGCCGAATCCGTTCGGGATGTTGCATCGCAGCGATTGCCGTGTGAACGGGGCTGTTGTCATGCACACTGCCCCAGACATCAAGCGCAACATCGTCTGCTTCGAGCCTGTCTATAACTTCTATCATCGCAGGGCTCATCTTGGTGAATTCGACGGTACCCAGATAGCTGATGTCGCCCTGGCCGCGGTTAAAGGGGGCGCCTGTATCAGCGCCCTTGTGGCAGAACCCGCTGTTGATCACATCAGTGCGTTCGAGGCTGCCGGTCTCCGGTCCCGCCAGGTTGGGGGCAAGTCTCGAGCAGGCCGACGTGAACACGAACCGGTCGGCCGCTTCGATCAGGGCGGCAGGGATAATGGGTGCGTAAACCCCGGAGACATGGCTCCAGAAAACCGATCGCATGGCGGGCAGGGGCGGCCCTGCCAGAAGCCCGCACATCAGCGGATGGTTCCACCACTCAAACTGAACAATATCTGCGCCAGCCATGAGGTCGTGAATGTGTTGCGGAGTTTCACCAAGCGTTACGCGCGCACCGGTCTTGCGTATCTGATCGACATAGCGGCGGTCGCGGGCTTCTTCCAGAAGCACGTAATGCTGCTCGCAATCGACAGGGCTTGCCGCACACAGGCAAGCGTGCGCCTTGCCCACGCCGCCTCCCAGGTGAGGTGTGACGTGGACAATTTTCATTCTGCACCGACAAAATTAGGCACGCCTACCACCGCGGAAGGGTCGCGCGGGTGGGGTTGGTGGGTGCCGAATTCGAGCAGGTCGCGCCGTCCGTATCTGTCCGCAACGCTTTCGGCAAACTGGCGAATACTCACAGGCAGACCGGAACAAACATTGATTGCGCCGACCTGACCGGTGTCAATCACATCGGCAATACGGGCGCCCGCATCAGCGACATCCATGTAGTCCCGCAATTGAGTGCCTGATCCCAGACGCGCTGTTTCGCCCGCTTCCAGGCATCGTTTGAGGTAAGGGTATAGCCGTTTCTCGTTCTCTCCCTCTCCAAAGAGGTAGAACAGCCGACACCACGAGAATTTGACCTGCGTCGAGCTCAAAAAATTATCGAGGATATCGAATGTCGCCAGTTTGCAGCCGCCGTACACGGTGGACGGGCCTGTCGGAGCGTTGATATCAAGCTGTTCGGACGGCAGTGCATATTCCATGCAGGTGCCAATTCCGACAAAATGGCGCACGCCGGCCCGTGCAGCGCCCTGCGCCATCTTGAAAGTGCCGGAGACACAGGCGGCATTGTTTTCCGAATCGAGATAGTCGGCAGGGTTCACATACCAGGCGGCGTGAATGATGGCATCGACGCCCTTGCAACTCTCAACCCAGTAATCTGTGGACTGGGCAAACAGGTCTTCGCATTCCAGGACTGTTGCGCTTGCGAAACGCGACGCAAGTCTTCTGGCAGCCGGCGGACGGGAGACCAGCCGCAGATCATGGCCATTGCTGGTCAGTTGCTTGACGATCTGGCCGCCGACAAAGCCACTTGCGCCGGTGACAAGCACCGTACTCAAGGCACGGCCCTGTAGAGCATGGGAATGTTGTTTGCGGCCACTGGATCAGTCCTGTTCCGAGAGCGTGATTCTCCCACGCAGTGTCGCACAGGGGAGACGGTCAAAGCACGATGAAAAAAACCCGGCCAGCTCTCGGTCAAGACCCGGGTGGCGCACGCCGTCGGGGTGTACGGGTACTTCGCCAGCGGACTCTTCATTTCGATGCCTGGTGAGGGCTGGATTTTGCCGCCGAGACCTGATCGATTGCGCGCAAGTGAATTGAAGCTCCGGAGCGCGTCATGAAGATCAAGGATGTCCAGACTTTTGTGGTTGCCAATCCGCCGCCACAAACCGGCGGGCGCTACTTCCTGTTCGTCAAACTGGTCACCGATGGCGGTGTTGTCGGCTATGGCGAAGCTTATGACGCGGCCTTTGATCCGCACCTGACGGCCAGGCTGATGGAGGATGTGGCCTCGCGCTATCTCGTTGGCCGCGATCCGCACGACATCGAGAATTTCTTCCGGCTTTGCTATTCATCCGGATTTTCGCAACGCCCCGACATGACCATGATGGCCTGCTGCTCGGCGCTGGAAATGGCCTGCTGGGATATCATCGGCAAGGAAGCCGGTCAGCCGGTGCACAAGCTGCTTGGCGGCCGGGTGCACGAGGGGCTTCGCTCCTACACCTATCTCTATCCGGCCAGCGGCAGCGCCGATCCTTTGTCCACCGACAGCCCAAAGAATGTTTACAACGACCCCGAGCTTGCTGCTGCAGCCGCGATCGAAGCTGTGCGTCAGGGGTTTACCGCGGTCAAGTTCGACCCCGCCGGCCCTTACCGGGTGCAGGGCGGCCACCAGCCGCTGCTCACAGACATCGATCTCTGCGCCCGCATGGTCCACGCGGTTCGGGAAGCCGTGGGCACCCGCGCCGATATCCTGTTCGGCACCCACGGCCAGTTTACTGCAGCTGGCGCCATCCGCATGGCCCGCGCCATCGAGTCCGCCGATCCACTGTGGTTCGAGGAGCCGGTGCCGCCAGATCAGATTTCCGCCATGGCCGAAGTGGCCCGCGCCACCTCGATCCCGGTCGCCACTGGCGAGCGACTGGTCACCAAGCACGAGTTCGCCCGCGTGATCGAAACCCGTGCCGCTGCCATCCTTCAGCCTAATCTGGGCCGTTCCGGCGGGTTGCTCGAAACCAAGAAGATCGCCGGTATGGCCGAAGCCTTTGGCATCCAGATCGCACCGCATTGCTATTGCGGCCCGCTGGTCGCCGCCGCCAACATTCAGCTCGCCGCCACGCTGCCCAACTTCCTGGTGCTGGAATCGATCAAGACATGGGACGGGTTCCACGCCGAATTGCTCAAGAAGAAGATCGAGTGGCAGGATGGCTACGTCATCCCGTCCAATGAACCCGGTCTGGGTGTAGAGCTTGACGAGGCGGTTTGCGAAGCCAACCCGTGGAGCGGTGACATGCTGCATCTGGAGATGACCCGCGAACCGATCCGGTTTTGATCCGCCTCGAAGATGGGGCGGTCGTAGCCGATGCTGCCCTGATCAACGACGAAATCCAGTACCATCACATCGCGCAAGAAACGGGATTTGCGCTCGAGGTCGTTGGTGCGGGTGAAAACGATCCCTTGGCTGATCAGTGGCCGGGTCATCATCGGCTCCTGTCAATTGCCGCCCAAACCTGCCCGCAGCAGAATGATTCGGGTAGGAGGTCGCTGAGCTTTGCACAGGCTTGATCCTGACCCGGCTTGACCTTGGCGCGCTGGATCGGGCAAACCGCTCCCCATCACCCCGGAGCAAGCCGCTCCGATGCCAAGGTCTGACTTGAAGGCCAATTCAAAGGCCAGTTTGAAGGAATATGCCGTGACCCGTCCCGTGCTGATCGCCCCGTCCATTCTGTCTGCAGATTTCTCCCGCCTCGGCGATGACATCGAAGGCGTCATGCGCGCCGGCGCTGACTGGATCCATCTCGATGTGATGGATGGACATTTCGTGCCCAACATCACCTTTGGTCCGGCCATCATCAAGGCGGTGCGCCCGCGCACCAAGGCTGTCTTCGATTGCCATTTGATGATCGAGCCGTGTGATCCTTATCTCGAAGCCTTCGCCGATGCCGGTTGTGACATCATCACGGTTCATGCGGAGGCGACCAAACATCTCGACCGGTCGCTGCAGGCAATCCGCGCGCTGGGCAAGAAGGCCGGCGTGTCGCTGAACCCTTCAACGCCCGAGAGCGTCATTGAATATGTGCTCGACCGGCTCGACCTGATCCTGCTGATGACGGTTAACCCCGGCTTTGGAGGTCAGGCCTTTATCCCGTCGGTGGTCGACAAGGTGGCGCGGGTGAAGAAGATGGTCGGCGATCGTCCGATCCACATCGAGATCGATGGCGGCGTGACAACCAAAACTGCACCGCTTGTGACCGCTGCCGGCGCCGACGTGCTGGTCGCAGGATCGGCGGTCTTTAACGGCACGGGCGAGGCCGATTGGGCCAGGAACATCGCCGCTATCAGGCAGTCTGTATAAGGATTGCGCGCAGTCCGAACGGCTTCGTTCCAACAAAGCCCCCGGCGCGAACCGGGGGCTTCTTTTTACTCAGAGCTTGCGTCGAATTCAGTCGTCGAGATTTTCAGGCAGAACCAGGTTGAGCACGATGGCGATCAAGGCTGCAGGAAGCAGTCCGCTGGTCAGCAGGATCTGGGCAGTCTTGCCCAGATGCTGAAGCGCTTCGGGAACCAGCTGCAAGCCGAGGCTGATCGACAGCGCCGTTGCGAAGATCACCATGTTGCGACGGTTCCAGTTGACGTCGGACAGCATGCTGACGCCAGCGGCGCAAACCATGCCGAACATGACGATGACACCGCCGCCAAGCACATTGATCGGAACGGTGTTGATGATTGCTGCGATCTTCGGGACGAAGCCGCAGACGATCAGGAACAATGCCCCGATGGTCACCACGTGACGGCTCATCACGCCGGTCATGGCGATCAGGCCGACATTCTGCGAGAACGATGTGTTGGGCAGGCCGCCAAACACGCCAGCGACCGCAGTGCCCAGACCATCGGCGAAGGTCGCACCTTCGATTTCCTTGTCTGTGGCTTCGCGGCCTGCGCCGCCCTTGGTGATGCCGCTGGTGTCACCAACAGTTTCGATGGCTGACACAATAGCCATGAAGCACATGCCCAAAACAATGGCGAAGTTGAACTCAAAGCCCCATTTGAACGGGATCGGCGGAGCGAAATAGCTGGCACGCGCCAGGTTTCCGAAGTTCACCTGACCCATCATCAGTGCAACGATATATCCGGCGATAATGCCGATCAGCACTGCTGCAACGGCCGCGAAGCCGCGGGCGAAAAACTTGATTGCCAGGGTGACGACAATCACCACCAGCGCAGGCCCCCACATGGCCAGACTGCCAAATTCAGGCTTGCCCATCATTGGCACACCGCCAGCGGCATATTGAACGCCGACCTTGACCAGCGCCAGACCAATCATCAGCACGATCAACCCGGTCACCAGCGGTGGCAGGGCGTAACGAATGCGGCCGACAAAAAAGCCGAGGCAGAAGTGGAAGACACCGCCGATCAAGACGCCGGTCATCAGTCCGGCGAGGCCGGCTGTGCCCAAGCCCGCAACCGCCGGGATCATCACCGGAACAAAGGCGAAGCTGGTGCCCTGGACGATTGGCAAACGTGCGCCGACCGGGCCCATGCCGATGGTCTGCAGAAGCGTGGCAATACCGGCGAACAGGATCGACATCTGGATCATGTAGGTCATGTCGGGAAACCCGAGCGCGCCCTGATCGGAGCCGAAGCCAATGCCGGCAGCACCGGCCACGATGATGGCAGGTGTAACGTTGGAAACAAACATAGCCAGCACATGCTGGATGCCCAGCGGTACGGCCTTGATGAGCGGCGGTGTGTAATTGGGATCCCGCAGCTGTTCCGCGGTCCCGATCGATGTGTCTGCCATTGGATAGTCCTTTGTTCCCCAGGGGTGATCGTTATGCCGGTCCGCTGCCCCCCATTGCCGCGAACCGGTTGATTCAATCTTTCAACGATCGAACAGCATGTAATTTTACTGTCCCGACACCATGCCGGCCTTCCCGCTAAATAAGCAGGAACTGTGCTATGAAACCCATTCTGAGGGGCCTATGCAATCCACCCTGTCAATTGCGGCGGCATTCCCAGTCGTCCATCCATTTGCTGTTGTCATAATCCTGTCTTCGATGAACACCGCAGACTCATCGGCCAGCGTGCGGGTCAGCGGGGCAAAAAACTCGTCGGCGACGTAAATGCCCTTCGCGCCAAGTCCGGCTGATTCAAGCTTGACGGAATTGTCTGCAAGACCCAAAAGCTGCGCCGACACATGGTAACTATTCATGCCTCTCCTGGACGAATGGGTCCGGGTTGGATTCTCCGGATTTCAACCTCCATAGTATGCAAGGAAAATGCAGTCCGGTTTCAAATTTTTCCTGAAGATGTTAAAGCCGCCGCCCGGTCTATCTCGGTGCGGATGCCCTTGATGACGTGATCGATGAACAGTTTGACCTTCGGATCCTGCAGCCGCTTGTGCGGATAGAGGCACGAGAAGGGCTGCTGCGTTTGCGGTGTCTCCATCGCCACCTGCACCAGATTGCCGGTATCAAGATGGGCGGCCACATCGTAGCGTGTCTTGCTGGCAATGCCGCAATCGGCAAGCGCCCAGGCTGTCAGCACATCGCCATCGTCGCTTTCCAGCGAGCCCTCGGGGTGAAAGCCGCGAACCTCACCGTCGACCAGCAGGTTCCAGTAAAACTCCGTGGCGCCCGGATAGCGCAACAGCAGGCATTTGTGCTTTTCCGAAATGATCTCGTCACCGTTGGTGGGCATGCCGTGCTTTTTGATATAGCCGGGCGAGGCGACCAGCACGCGCTCGAAATCGTGGATTGCCCGCACCCGCAGATCGGAATCGGGCAGCGGACCGAGCACGAAGGCTGCATCGAGACCTTCCTGGGCGATGTCGACCTTGCGGTCCGACAGCCTGAGCCGGACATTGATGTCCGGATATTCCGCCTTGAAGGCAGGGATCAGTGGAGCCACCAGCTTCTTGCCAAGCGCCAGCGGTGCCGAAATGAACAATGTTCCTTTCGGCTGGGCTGTAATCTCGGCAATTCCGCCCTCCACCTCGCGGATGGTGTCGAGGATCTTGATCGCGCCCTTGTAGAACAGTTCTCCGTGGGCAGTGGCACGCAAGCTGCGGGTGGTGCGGTTGAACAGCCGCACGCCGAGGCTTTTTTCAAGATCTGAAATGCGGCTTGAGGACACAGCGGCCGAAACCCGCAAATCCCGCGCCGCAGCAGACATGCTGCCCAGCTCGTAAACGCGCACAAAAGTTCTGAGCATGTCCACATAGGCCATGAATATTATCCCCGGTAGGTCAAGGCATGCGGCGTCTCGCATCGAAATGCGCGCGTGCGCTGCGGCCCCTCAATTGAACCCGTGCGCTGACGATTGTCCAGAAGAAATGGAAAACAAGGCTGATTGTCTTGCATCAGGCGAAAATGAAATGTTCGGAAGCGTCGTCTCAGCCGTGCCGCTTGAGCCGGACAATTGCTAGGTCCAGCGCCGAAAGGAAGCGAGAGCGGTCCTGGCGGGAAAACGGCGCGGGGCCCCCCATCTGTGCGCCACCGGCCCTGAGGTCAGCCATGATCGACCGTGTCGCCACCGCCATGCCGATGGAATCATGAGTGAAGGGCTTGCCGGTATGGCTCATGACAGCCGCCGCTTCGGCCTGCAGACAGCGTTCGGCAAGCAAGATGTCAGCAGTGACAACCACGGCACGCTTTGTCACGTGCTCGACGATTCGGTCATCAGCCGCGTCGAAATTGCCCGGCACGATTTCGCGCTCCACCAGCGGATCGCTCTCGATCCGGAAGAAGTTGTTGGACACAAAAGTCACCTTGATTCCGTGGCGAAGCGCCACCTTGACCGCTTCCTCGCGTACCGGACAGGCGTCAGCGTCTACAAGCAGGTGAATGGGAGGGGTTTCGGGGTCTGGAATGGTCATGACAGTCCAATACCCCGTGTCACTGGCTTCGCCAAGGCGGTCGCTGCCCTGTTTGCCTGATCTCGGCTCAGGCAGGTTCGGCGGCGCGTGACAACATGCCGAACAGATCGCGCGGATCGTCGGGATCGGCGATCATGTCGAGTTGCAGGAAATGCCCGGTCTTGAGTGCCCGCTCATACACATACTTCAGCGCAGAAAAATCCTCGATGGCAAAGCCGACGCCGTCAAACAGTGTGATCTGCGAGGCCGATTTTCGCCCCTCCGCCTGGCCGGTGATCACCTGCCAGAGTTCGGTCACCGGATAATCCTCAGGCATCTGCTGGATTTCGCCCTCAATCCGGGTTTGCGGCGGATATTCGACGAAGATGTCCGAGCGCAGCAGGATATCCTTGTGCAGTTCGGTCTTGCCAGGACAATCGCCGCCAATGGCGTTGATATGGATGCCATCGCCAATCATGTTGTCGGTGAGGATCGTGGCGTACTGCTTGTCGGCGGTGCAGGTGGTGACGATCTGCGCGCCTTCCATGGCTTCCTGTGAAGAGTTGCAGGATGTCACCTTTAGGCCCGTACCAGCCAGATTACGGGCGCATTTCGCGGTTGCTGCCGGGTCGATATCAAACAGCCGGACTTCTTCGATTCCAACGACGGCCTTCAACGCCAGCGCCTGAAATTCCGATTGAGCGCCGTTGCCGATGATTGCCATGACCCTGGAGTCTTTCGGCGCCAGATGCCGCGACACCATCGCCGAAGTCGCTGCAGTCCGCAGTGCGGTCAACACGGTCATTTCCGACAACAGCACTGGATAGCCGGACGAAACCTGCGCCAGCAAGCCGAATGCGGTTACCGTCTGCAGGCCCTGTTTGGTATTGGAGGGGTGCCCGTTGACATATTTGAAGCCGTAGAGATCACCGTCCGAGGTCGGCATCAGTTCGATTACGCCAACATCGGAATGGCTGCCGACCCGCGGTGTCTTGTCAAACAGCGGCCAGCGGGTGAAATCATGCTCGATGGCGTCCGCCAGTTCCTTCAGCACGGTTTCGATACCGATGCTGTGAACCAGCCGCATCATGTTCTCGACGCTGATAAAAGGCACATAGGCCAGATGGGAAGGGGGTGTCATGTGGTGTCTCCGGGGATGAGGAATGCTGATGTCTCGAAAATCAATTGCTTCTGGTGACGCGGTCGAAGACCTTGCGCCCCATCAGGCTTGCGGTGAGGTCGACCATCAGCCGCGCGGTGCGGCCTCGCTCGTCAAGGAACGGATTGAGCTCGACCAGATCGAGCGAGCTGACCAGTCCGGATTCATGCAGCATTTCCATGACCAGATGGGCCTCGCGGAACGTCGCGCCGCCTGGAACCGTGGTGCCGACAGCCGGGGCGATGGAGGGATCGAGAAAATCGACGTCAAGCGAGACATGCAGCAAGCCGTTTGCCGCCTCCACCTGTTCCAGGAATGCCTTGAGCGGTGAGACAAACCCGCGTTCATCGAGCTCGCGCATGTCGACCGGTGTAATGCCATGCTTGCGCAACGCTTTACGTTCATCGAGGTCAACTGATCGGATACCGAACAGGCAGATACGGTCGGTCGGAACCGGCTCCGGAAACGGCGGAAACGCCTCAAACTCATCAAGCCCGGCAATGTAGGCCATCGGCGTGCCGTGCAGATTGCCCGAGCGGGTCGTCATCGGTGTGTGAAAATCGCTGTGGGCGTCGAGCCACAGCACAAACAGCGGGCGCTGCTGTTGTTTGGCATGGGAAGCCACACCCGCCACCGTGCCAAGCGAAAGGCTGTGATCGCCACCGAGGAAAATTGGAAATCCCGCGGCCATGGCCTCCTGCGCGGCTTTGGCGAGCGCTTGTGTCCAGGCAAGGGTTTCCGGCAGGTGATGCACGACCGGGTTGGGGCTGGTGGCAGCCTCCAGCGCCCGGGGCGCGACATCGCCGCGGTCATCGACCGTGCAGCCCAGCTCCTCAAGGGTGGAAGTCAGGCCTGCCACACGGTAAGACGCCGGTCCCATAAGACAGCCCGGATTGGATTGCCCGCTGTCGAGGGGGGCGCCGATGAGAATGCAATGTTGGTTCATCTGTTTTTCCCTTCGTTGAGCATTGGTCGCAGGGAGATCTGGCGTTTGAAATAGAAAATGCGGCCAAATCGGGCAGCTCGACAGCGCTTGTGTCAGCCCTTTTTTCCAATTTGGTAAGTCTGATAGCTGTTGGTTCGCCTTTCGAGAGCTGTCGCAGTGAACCAAGGCGCGTGGACTTTTCTGTTTGCGCATATTATTCAGAGGATTGTGATCAAATCGGAAAGCTTGCTAAACAGATCGGTAACAGCCATGCCAATGCTTGATGAGATCGATATCCGCCTGATCGCAGCGTTGCGGCGCGATGGCCGCGCGTCGATTTCCGACCTCGCTACGATGCTGAAGCTGGCCCGGGCCACCGTGCGAAGCCGCATCGAGCGCCTGGTGTCGAGTGGTGAAATTGCCGGGTTCTCGGTTCTGACCCGGGCAGATGTTACCGCAGCACCCGTCCGCGGACTGACCCTGGTCTGCATTGAGGGCAGAGGCACGGAACGGATCACCGCGCAATTGCAGGGTTTGCCGGCCGTGCAAGCCATCCACTCGACCAACGGGCGCTGGGATCTGATCATCGATCTGGCAACAGACACCTTGCAGCAACTCGATGACACACTGGTGCGAATCCGCAGAATCGACGGCATAACGTCGAGCGAAACCAATCTGATTCTGTCGACCCGGCGCCCCTCGACCCGCCGATAAGATCTGGCCTTCGCGTCGGGAAAGCCACCGACGGGCGATGGAACTTTTGCCCGTCTGTGGCATTGGAACTGAGAACGGGCGCAATGCTGCCCGCGTTTGTTTCATAACAAGTTTCAGGAAGGATGGCAGTCATGGCCCATCAGGATGTAAAAGCCGATATTCAGAAAATTCTCGACAACACCGATCTTTCCGCTGCCGAAAAGATTTCGCAGCTTGAGTACATGCGCGAAGGCGCCCGTCAGGAGATGCGGGCAGCCACGGAAAGCGCGATGGTCAACGACGATGACGTTGGAGACGATCTCAAGCTTCTCGACCAGGCGCTCGAGGATCTGGCCGCGCACCCCGAATCCATTGAAGATGGCGGCGGCGCCACGCTGTAACACGTGAGCACCAGGCCGCCATCGGCTTCAGTTCTGATGTTGATCGAAAAGCTTTCGCTCCGCCGAGCCGCTAGGCCGGAACTTAAAAGCCGATATCGAAGCGGCGCACGATACCGAACGTGGCGCTGTACTGGTTCTTCGAGCCCTGCGCAGTAATAGGGGATTTGGCAGCGTCACCGGTAAGCCGTGACCAACCGGCTCCGGCCTCGATGGCCCAGTTCGTGTCGACCTGAAAGCGCACTCCGGCCTCCAGGCCCGCACTGTATAGTCCACCCGATGCCGTCGTCGCTGGAAAAGTGACCGTAGCTTCCGCAGGCGTGACGCCGAAATAGGTGTTGGTGAACTTGCTGCTGCCGAAGTTCAGCCTTGGGCCGCCATGAAAGGTCCAAAGATCGTCCGGCTTGACGATGACATCCGCACCAAGTTCGGCACGAACGCCCTTGTGGCCTCCGAAGCCCTGCCGCACGGCGCCCATGACCCGAAAATTGCCCATCTGGTATTTCGCTGCGACACCCAGTTCAACGGCGGTATCAATGGTATTGAGACCTGTCAGTTCAGGGGAGTCCGAGACCGACCGCTTGCCAATCACGTCTATCGACGGGCTGAGCGAGAAGCCTTCATCCGAGCCGCCACCAATGGTGAAGCCGTTGGGAAGTTCGAGACGCTTGAGCCTGATCAGAGGGACAGGTGACAGAACCAGCTTGCTGGCGCCGAAATAGCGCGGTGTCACTTTGCCGGCAACTCCAAGCTCGAACGAAATGCCTGGGCCACCTGCATCCTGCGCGTAAGCCTGAGGGATGAAAGCAGCGACGCTGGCGGCTATGATTGGTGCAACGGTGAAACGAAGAGCTTTGATCATCGGTTGGGTCCAACGTGACGGAGTACGATTTGGTGCCAGTCACCATAATTTGCCGGAGTTAACAACCCTGCATCCGGGAACAAATAGAGGCCGACCTGGGCGGTATCCTGTGAAAAACATCCCGTGATGTAAATATGTACCGCACGTCGCGGCATGAGGCGAGTGATGGCTTTCTCGCCTCAAGACGCCAATTCCGCTCCTTCAGCAGCATGTGCAGATCAAAGAGCTCGCGCCATACAGCGACGATCCCAATTCATGGGTTGTCTCCCGCGACGAGATCAAGCGCCTCATCGTCGACAGGTTCAAGATGGGTACTGTGGATGAATGACTGGCGGTCTGGGAGCCAGCGGACATCTGGTGTTCGCGGGTGCTCGACCGGGACGACCTGATGGCAAGTGAAGGCTTCGAAGTGCTCGATATGCTGCATCGGGTTGAGCGCGGCGATGACGTGTCGATCATGTCGACGCGCTCTCCGATCCGCGTCAACGGCAAGCGGCTGAAAACCACCCGCGCTACGCCCCGGGTCCGGGAACACACTGCCGCGATCAGAGCCGAGTTTAAGGTTTAGGCTGGAGCGTCAAAGATCCCAGATGCGCCGGGCGTTGCCCGACAGCAGTTTGCGCTTCTCTTCATTACTGGTGCCCTCAAGCAGTGTATGCGTGGCCGCAACCCAGGCCAGAAGTCCGCCACCGAGCGTGCAGACCGGCCAGTCGCTGCCCCAGACCACCCGGTCCCAGCCGAAGCTTGCAACCGTGTGCTCGATCCAGGGCCGCAGAGTGTCGGCGATCCAGCTCTCCGGATCGGCGTAAGCCACCACCCCCGAAATCTTGGCAACCACATTGGGGCGCTTGGCGAGTTCGGCGATGTGGTCCTGCCAAGGCTGCCGGGCATCATTCTTGATGTCGGGGACACCGCAATGATCGAGAATGAAGGTGACGTCCGGTGCCAGATCTGCCAGCGCCATTGCATGGGGCAGTTGCTGCGGCAAGACGCAAAGATCAAACGTCAGGCCGGAGCCCGACATCCGCGCAATGTTCTCGCGAAAGAGCGGCTGGGTGGACAGCTCGTCCGGCATGACATGAAGTACGCGGCGCAAGCCTTTGATCAAGGGATTGTGGCGCTGGCGCTCCAGATAGGCCGCGAATCCGGGGTCTTCCGGCCGGCATGAGGCGACGGCACCAGAAATCAGGCTGCCCGGCCGCGCGGCCAGCGTTGTGACATAGGTGCTTTCGTCTTCGATCCGTTCCGGCGCGACATCGACTTCCATATGCAATGTTTGCGAAATGCCGGAACGGCGGGCTTCCAGCTCGTAAGCCGCATAGGGCCAGGCCTGGTTGAGTGCCGGTACGCTTGAAAGCCACGGGTAGTCGAGCGCCCAGGGGTCAACGACATGGAGATGGGTATCGATGATCATGCAGTTTCCTCCTCAGGACCAACTGGCATCTCCGTCCCAGCCGAGACCCGAATAATTCCACAGGGAAATAGATTTTTCAAATAAGGATTCAGGTTGGTATTTCGACGTCGGCGAGCGTCATAAACCCTGCGGGGTCGTCCTATGGCTACGACCGAATGCGCTTCTTTAAACCGGTGTTCTTCGGGGACACCATTCACACCCGAACCACCATCACTCACAAGCGGGCCGGCATGGGCCGGGTGGTTGAACGCACGGAAGTCATTAATCACAAGGACGAAGTGGTGCTGGTCGCCGATCGCATTTACATTGTCGAACGCAAACCCGCCTGAGCGGCAACCAACGGAGATAACATGGCAGACTGGGTCAAGGATAAAACGGTGCTGGTGACGGCGGCTGGACAGGGCATCGGACGCGCAACCGCTATTGCGTTCGCTGCTGCTGGCGCTCGCGTTATCGCCACCGACATCAATGAAATGGCGCTGTCCGAACTGACCGCCGAGACAGGGATAGGAACCCGCCGGATGGATGTTCTGGATACTGCCGATGTTGCCGCTGCAGTTGCTGCGGCGGGTCCGGTCGATGTGCTGTTCAACGGGGCTGGTTTTGTCCACGGTGGTTCGATCATGGACATGAAGGACGAGGATTTCGACTTCGCCGTCGATCTCAATGTGCGGTCGATGATCCGCACCATCCGCGCTGTGCTGCCGGCAATGCTGGAACGCGGCGATGGGGCAATCGTCAATATGGCATCCTTGGCAAGCTCGCTTAAGGGTGTGCCAGACCGCTTTGTCTATTCCACCACCAAGGCGGCGGTGATCGGTCTGACCAAATCTGTTGCTGCCGATTATGTCGGCAAGGGCATCCGCTGCAATGCGATTTGCCCGGGTACCGTCGAAAGCCCGTCCCTGCAGGATCGGATGCGCGCGCAGGGAGATTATGAAGCTGCACGGGCCGCCTTCATCGCGCGTCAACCGATCGGACGGATTGGCAGCCCTGAAGAGATTGCCGACCTCGCCGTCTATCTTGCCAACGCGACCTACACCACCGGCCAAGCCTGCGCCATCGACGGCGGTTGGTCGATCTGACGCTGAATTGGGAACAGCCCCACGGTGACCTAAATCACAGGCCTAAAGACTGTCGACCTCCGGTTTCCGACGTCGCAGAGCCTTGATGACTCCAGTGCGATGAACCTTTCGATGATTGATTTTGTCGCGATATCCGCCACAATGGGCGGGCGGGTGATTGAGTATGTCGATCATCTGCACGAGCATTTTCTTCACCCGTGCGTCATTCGCAACGCGGCCTATATGCCGCCCACATCCCCGGCTTCTCGATCGAGATGAAACCGTCATCCATAGACCAGTACACTTTCGCGCCGTCACAGACTGCGGTCGCCTGACCGGCAAAACCAGACACAAGGAACTCTCATATGAAACTGCTTCGCGTTGGTGCCCCCGGACAGGAAAAGCCCGCCATTCTCGATGCACAGGGCAAAGCCCGCGACCTAACATCCGTGGTCGGTGATATTGCCGGTGATGCGTTGTTGCCCGAAGCTCTGGCAAAGATCGCTGCCGTCGACCCGGCAACCTTGCCGGAACTTGATGCGGGTCGCATCGGGCCGTGCGTCGGCCAGATCGGCAAGTTCATCTGCATCGGTCTCAACTATTCCGACCATGCGGCCGAAAGCGGCCTTGATGTGTCCCAGGAACCGGTGATCTTCATGAAGGCGACCAGCGCCATCTGCGGTCCGAATGATACGATCTTGATCCCGCGCAAATCGGACAAAACCGACTGGGAAGTCGAGCTCGGAGTCGTCATCGGCAAAGGCGGCGTTTATATCGATGAAGCCAATGCGCTCGATCATGTCGCAGGCTATTGCGTTATCAACGATGTTTCGGAACGTGAATTTCAGATCGAACGCTGCGGCACCTGGGACAAGGGCAAGGGCTGCGACACCTTCGGTCCGATCGGCCCCTGGCTGGTTACCAAGGACGAAGTTGCTGATCCACAAAATCTCAAGCTCTGGCTGGAGGTGGACGGCCATCGCTATCAGGATGGTACAACCAGCACCATGGTCTTCGGCGTGCAGCACATTGTCAGCTATGTCAGCCAGTTCATGAGCTTGCAGCCTGGCGACGTGATCTCCACCGGCACGCCTCCCGGCGTCGGCATGGGCCAGAAGCCGCCGCGCTACCTCAAGGGTGGCGAGGTAATTGAACTTGGTATTGAAGGCCTGGGCCAGCAGCGCCAGACGGTCGGCAAGGCCTGATCCAAGCCGAAATTCGCCGGCCGCCACTGCAGCAGCGGTGAAGTGAACCACACCAGTGGCGCCGGGGTCTTTCTGGCGCCATTTTCTTATCTGCCGTGTTGCAGACCGGGTCATTCTGCCCGAAACATGACCCCGATTTATTGCTTCCCGGAGGATACTTGCAATGCCGGACTTCAACCTGCCTGCCGTTGGTGTTTTCATCGGCCGCATCTGGTCGCCGAATGCCAATGGGCCGTCTGTTGTGACGATCCGCGACGGCTCCGTCGTCGACATCACATCCAACCAGGCGCCGACTGTGCGCGACATCTGCGAGATGGACGATCCAGCCGACTATGTGCGCAACGCGCCTGCAACTCCCGTAGGCTTGCTTTCAGATATCGCGGGCAACACCGGCGACCTGACCAAACCGCATTTCCTTGCGCCGTGCGACCTGCAGGCGGTCAAGGCCTGCGGTGTCACCTTCGCTTCATCCATGGTTGAGCGGGTGATCGAGGAAAAGGCCGCCGGCGACCCGAAGAAGGCGCTGGATATTCGTGCCCGTGTCGGAGACGTCATCGGCGGCTCGCTGCGCAACATCAAGGCAGGTTCGCCGGAGGCGGCCAAAGTCAAGGCGGCGCTGATCGCCGAGGGGCTGTGGAGCCAGTATCTGGAAGTCGGCATCGGACCCGATGCCGAAGTGTTTTCCAAGGCGCAGGTCCTGTCGTCGGTCGGTCCCGGAGCCGAGGTCGGTCTGCATCCCATTTCGAAGTGGAACAACCCGGAGCCTGAGATCGTTCTCACGGTATCCTCAAAAGGCCGGATTGTTGGGGCGTCACTCGGAAATGACGTCAATTTGCGTGACGTTGAGGGCCGCTCGGCGCTGCTCCTGGGCAAGGCCAAGGACAACAACGCAAGTTGCGCCATAGGGCCCATGATCCGCCTCTTCGATGCGGGCTTCACTCTTGATGACGTTCGCCAGGCTGAACTCGATTTGACGGTCACCGGCGAAGACGGCTATGTGCTCAAGGGGCATTCCTCGATGAAGGAGATCAGCCGCGATCCCGCGGACCTTGTTTCCCAGACGCTTGGCCGCCATCATCAATATCCTGACGGGCTTATGCTGTTTTTGGGCACGCTGTTCGCGCCAACCCAGGACCGGGACACGCCCGGTGAAGGATTTACCCACAAGATCGGCGATGTCGTCACCATTGCGTCACCCGGTCTTGGCAGTCTCACAAACACGGTTCGGCTTTCAACCGAATGCCCGGAATGGACATTCGGCGTTGCCTCTTTTATGCGGAACCTCGCCGCGCGAAATCTTATCTGACTGGAGAATGACATGCTGACGGGAAAACATCTGATTGCCGGAAACTGGGTTGCGGGCGACGCGACTTTCACATGTGAACCAGCCCATGGCGACGCCCATGACTTTTCGGTCGGAACACCTGCTCACGTGGATGCTGCGGCGCAGGCGGCGGAAGATGCGTTTTGGAGCTTTGGCTATTCGAACCGTGCCGAACGTGCGGCGCTGCTCAACTCAATCGCCGACGAGATCGAAGCCCGCGGCGAGGAAATCACCGCCATCGGCACATCGGAATCCGGTCTGCCGGAAGCGCGTCTGCAGGGCGAGCGTGGCCGCACCACCGGCCAGTTGCGCCTGTTCGCAACCCACATCGAAAAAGGCGACTATCTCGATCGGCGCCATGATGAGGCATTGCCGGATCGCGCTCCCCTGCCGCGCCCGGACCTGCGCATGATCCAGCGCCCCATCGGCCCGGTCGCTGTCTTCGGCGCATCAAACTTCCCGCTCGCGTTTTCGACAGCCGGTGGCGACACCGCTGCTGCACTGGCTGCGGGATGCCCGGTCGTGGTCAAGGGCCATTCGGCTCATCCCGGCACCGGCGAGATTGTCGCTCAGGCAATTGATGCGGCAATCAAGAAGCTCGGCATGCATCCCGGTATCTTTTCGCTGATCCAGGGCGGCACACGCGAGGTTGGCCAGAGCCTGGTCCAGCACCCGCTGATCAAGGCTGTCGGTTTCACCGGATCACTCGGTGGCGGCCGCGCCCTGTTTGATCTTTGCGCCCAGCGCCCTGAACCCATTCCGTTCTTCGGTGAATTGGGGTCGGTCAACCCGATGTTCCTGCTGCCTGAAGCGGTCAAGGCGCGCGGAGAGGCTATCGCCAAGGGCTGGGCCGGATCACTGACCATGGGAGCAGGCCAGTTCTGTACCAATCCAGGCATTTCGGTGATCATCGACAGCCCGGAAGCCGATGCTTTCGTGGAAGCTGCAACGGCGGCACTGTCGCCCGTCGGCGCGCAGACCATGCTGACCGACGGCATAGCCCAGGCCTACCGCGCCGGGCGTGACCGGGTTGCGGGCGTCAAGGGTGTACAGGAACTGCTGACGTCGACCTGCGATCTGCGCAATGCAACGCCCTATCTCTTCGCCACCACCGGCAAGGAATGGCTCGACAACGAAGTGCTCGGCGAAGAAGTGTTCGGACCGCTCGGACTGATTGTCCGGGTTGCCGACTTTGACGAGATGATGAAGGTCGCAAAAAGCCTTGCAGGCCAGCTGACCTGCACCTTGCATATTGACGCCGGCGACACCGCTCACGGCCGGGCGCTGATGCCGGTGCTTGAGCGCAAGGCGGGCAGGGTTCTGGCAAACGGCTTCCCGACCGGTGTCGAAGTTGCCGATTCCATGGTTCACGGCGGACCATATCCGGCCTCGACCAACTTCGGTGCGACCTCGGTCGGCACCCTCTCGATCCGTCGCTTCCTGCGCCCGGTCTGCTATCAGGGCATCCCGGCCGATCTGCTGCCGGAAGACTTCGACTGAGCTATGTCGTAGCTAGGGTCTAATCAGGCTGGTCTCACCCCGTCGGAACTGACAGGGTGAGGCCGGTTTTAGTTTGTGCATGTACCAATTCAGGTCTTCAGCCTCTGCGCAAGTTCTGTGCGAATGATCCCTGTGCCGGCTGTAAACGCATTTGCACCGGTCCATCAGCGCAATGTTTTCCGGCTAGCCCCTGCGGTCGAACCATCAGAAAGCCGCCGCAGCCGGCGATGATGCATACTCGACTTTGGCATTGCGGCTCCACAGAAGGTGGTTTACGCCAGTCGAATGTTGAATTCCGTGCTTGTTGTTGCTGCTGGTCGCGGCCACCGCTTGGGTGGCGAGATCCCGAAGCAGTTTATCCCCGTTGGTGGCGTCAGCTCGCTGCGCCGGTCCGTTGAGGCGTTTCTTGCTCTTGAGGAAATAGATCTGCTGCGCGTGGTCATTCATCCCGATGACGCGATGCTGTGCCGGCACGCTCTGGCCGGAATTGACGACGACCGGCTTCTCGCCCCGGTGCATGGTGGCAGCACGCGCGCCCAGTCCGTGCGCCTTGGGCTGGAGTCATTTGCTCAAACCGGCACCGGCAAAATCCTCATCCACGACGCCGCCCGTCCGTTTGTTCCAGCGCAGGTGATCAGGGCCGTTCTGAACGCTTTGAATGAGGCGGAAGGGGCGTTTGCCGCTCTTCCTGTCGTCGATGCACTGTGGAGCGCCGACGGAACCCAGGCCATCGCTCCTGTTTCCCGGGAAGGGCTCTGGCGGGCTCAGACACCGCAAGGGTTTCACTTCGCCCCGATCCTTGACGCGCATCGCGCCCATCAAGGCGAGGTACATGACGATGTGGCGGTGGCCCGTGCGGCGGGTATGCAGGTGCGGGTCGTCGAAGGCTCGGAAGAGAACTTCAAGATCACCACCAGCGCTGATCTTGAACGAGCAGAGGCCGAGCTGGTGCGTCTCGGCAAAACCTCCTACCAGGCTGATTGACTGCACAGTCAGCGGGAACGTACCCGCCCCTGATCCTTCATTCCATGTTGACGGCGCGCCGACGCGCAACCTCGATATGCGCCTGCATGGCTTTGGCCGCTGCGTCCGGATCGCGGGCTTCAAGAGCTGAAATGATGGTCATGTGGTCGCCGATCACTGACGGGATCATCGGCACGTAAAGCCGTGTTTCCGCCAGCCGGATCAGCTTGATCTTGATCCAGTTGACCCGGTAGGCCTGCGTGATGATGTCGTTGCCAAGGCCGGAGATAATGGCTTCATGCAGGTGCAGGTCAACGGCTTCCGCATCCTGCATCAATCCGCCTTCATCGCCACGTTCGAACCGTTCGAGAATCTCTTCGTGTCGGGCCCGAATGGCAGCAACCAGCTTCGGATCGGCGCTGGTTGCAAAAAGCCGCACAGCAGCCACCTCGATGAACTCACGATACTGATACGCGTTGCGCACCAGATTGAGATCCACTTGCGGCACCTGCATGCCGCGTTGCGGCGCGGTGCGGATCAGCCCTTCGGCTTCAAGCCGCGGCACCAGTTCACGGATGGCGCCGAGGGGAAACCCGGTGATTTCCACCAGCTGACGCTGGGTGATGAATTGCCCTGGTTTGATCTCCTGCGCCAATAGGCTTTTGGTGTATCCCTCATAGGCCTGCTCGCGCAGTTTGAGCGGCTCACCATCCTTGTTGGGCTGGGTCGGCAGCAAGCTCATCATGGCCCCTCAGATGGCGCCATTAGGGCGTCGAAGGCTTCGAGCAGTTGCGATTTCTGGTCTGCGCCGAGTTCGGACAGTGGTGGCCGAACCGCGTCAAATCCAGCATCGCCTGCAAGATGCCCGACCAGGATCTTGACCGCAGGGATGATCGGATTGGAAACAACCAGATTGGTGAGCTCCGTCAGCACGCGGCCGTCGGCACCCGAATGGATCACCGGCGCCAGCAGTTCCGGCGCTATGTTGGCGACCCCGCAGATGGAGCCTTCCGCACCCTTGGCCATGGCGCGCGGCAACAGCCGTTCGTCGCCGATCAGGACGGAAATGTCGCCATGGGTGGCCAGAAAGAGTTCTGCGGTATCCCAGTCACCCGAAGAATCCTTGATGCCGGTAATCAGCCCAGGCCACGCCTTGCGCAGGCGGGTTATCAGCTCCGGCGACAAGGCGACGGCTGTCTGGCCAGGAATGTGGTACAGGATGACACAGCGAAGCTTCGGCCCGATACGCTCGAACACCTGGCTGAACCACTTGTAGAGGCCATCATCATCCATCCCTTTCATGTAGAAGGGCGGAGCCATCAAAAGTCCCGCTGCGCCGGCATCAAGTGCTGCCAGTGATTGCGCAACAGCGTCGTCGATGGCGCAGGCCATTATGCCGACTTGGATGCGCGCGTCTGCCGGCAGGGCGGTCGCCACCGCCTCATACATCGCATTGCGCTCGCCAAATGAAAGCCCGAAGCCCTCGCCAGTGGTGCCACACAATGTGACGCTGTCGCAGCCGCGTGCGAGCACGCTGCCGGCATGCCTGGCAAGTTTTGGAAGGTCAACCGCGCCGGATGTCGTGTAGGGGGTTATCAAAGCGGCGGAGAGGCCGAAAATCGGTTTGGTCATGAAGGTGCGCCAGTTGGTTGTTACTAACATGTTAGTGTGTTGCGCGTATAGGAATTCCCGAGTTCGGTAAAGGTCGGGACGACAACTATTTGCTGGCGAGGATCATTTCGGGGGTGGATTGCAAGTTCGTTGCAACGGCTACAGCTTGCGGCCCGAGAGGCTGGATTACCTGTCGGGCCGCTGCCGAAGCTCAATGATTGTCGCGGGGTACCGATTTCTGGGCGACGCGCTGAAACGCATCGGCGCCGCGCAAAACCATGCCCTCCGAGAAGGGTTCTGCGAGTTCACGGAAATATTTCTGCCAGGGGGTCTGGCTCTCGGGGATCGGATATCCGCCCGAAGCTGCCAGATCCGCTGCCCGCTTGTCCCACTCCTCTTTGTCAACGAGAGCATCAACGCGGCTCTTGCTCAGATCAATGCGGATCCTGTCGCCATTGCGCAAAAGGGCAAGCCCGCCACCGGCAGCCGCTTCCGGGGAGGCATTGAGGATGGAGGGAGAAGCCGACGTGCCGGACTGCCGCCCATCACCAATGCACGGCAATGCCGTGATGCCCTTGTTCAGGAGATAGCTTGGCGGCCGCATGTTGACGACTTCCGCACCGCCCGGATAGCAAAGCGGCCCGGCGCCGCGCATCACTAGAATCGAATTCTCGTCGATCGCCAGGCTCGGATCGTCAATCATCCGGTTGTAATGTTCGGGGCCGTCGAAAACCACTGCGCTCCCCTCGAATGCATCCTTGTCATCCGGATTGGACAAATAGCGCTGACGGAACTCGTCGGAAATCACCGAGGTCTTCATGATGGCGCTGTCAAACAGCGATCCCTTGAGATTGAGGAAGCCCGCGTCCTTCATCAGCGCATTCGAGATCGGCCGTATCACATCTGCATTTTCGCTGATCCGATCGGCGCAGTTCTCGCCGATGCTGCGGCCGTTGACCGTCAACGCGCCGGGGTGCGGCAGCAGGTTGGCTTTCATCAATTCGGCCACGACAGCCGGAACACCGCCGGCCCGGTGAAAATCTTCGCCGAGATAGGTGCCGGCAGGCTGAAGGTTGGTCAGCAGCGGAACATGATGTCCCAGCGTCTGCCAGTCGTCATTGTCGAGCTCGACGCCGATATGCTTGGCAACGGCTACAATATGGATCGGCGCGTTGGTCGAACCGCCCAACGCCGAGTTGGTAACGATGACATTCTCGAAGGCTTCTCGCGTCATGATGTCGGAAGGCTTGAGGTCTTCCCGCACCATGTCGACAATGCGTTTTCCCGTGGCATAGGCCATCTGGCCGCGTTCGCGGTAAGGTGCCGGAATGGCGGCCGATCCCGGCAATTGCATCCCCAGCGCTTCAGCCAGCGAGTTCATCGTCGAGGCCGTACCCATGGTATTGCAGTAGCCAACCGAGGGCGCCGAGGAGGCGACGAGCTCCGCGAATTGCTCATCGTCGATCTTGCCTTCGGCGTGGAGTTCGCGCGCCTTCCAGATAACCGTGCCCGAACCGGTCCGTTCGCCGCGGAAATAGCCGTTGAGCATAGGCCCGACAGAAAACGCGATGGCCGGAATGTTCACTGTGGCCGCCGCCATCAAAAGGGCCGGGGTCGTCTTGTCGCAGCCGATGGTCAGCACAACGCCGTCGAGCGGATAGCCGAACAGCGATTCCACCAGCCCGAGATAGGCGAGGTTCCTGTCGAGCATTGCCGTGGGGCGTTTGCCGGTCTCCTGGATCGGATGAACCGGCACCTCGAGCGGAACGCCGCCATTGGCGATGATGCCGTCGCGGATCCGCTTGGCGAGCTCGATATGATGGCGATTGCACGGAGACAGATCCGATCCCGTCTGGGCGATTGCGATGATCGGCTTTCCGGACTGCAATTCGTCGCGGGTGAGACCGTAGTTGACATAACGCTCGATATACAGCGCCGTCATTTCCCGGTTTTCCGGATTGTCAAACCACAGTTGCGAACGCAGTCGGGTGGGTTTGTCCTTGCTTGACATCTAGGTCTCCAATGCCTTTGGCTTGCACTTCAATTTGCACGCGGTCCCGACAATCGGCCGATCAGGTGGTGACTGGCAGTCCATGCGAGACGGGCTGTGTTAGCAGCCCTTGGTGATGATATAAATCGAATACGCCATCGTGGTACATCGATTGTAAGCTGATCTTCATGGCGAAGCCAAAATCCAGCATTACCGGCTTCAAGACGTGATGCTGCGCCTTCACTCGGGTCGCCACCTGGTGCCTCCGTATTAAGCCAGGTGCAATCGCACTGTGACAGTCCATGCGAGAATGTCATCACGGCTGAGCTCCATTGCATAAAAACCGTCCAGACGGTATGTATCGCCATGATGATCAAGCCTCAACGCAAGAACAACCCTGCAGCTCTGCGACTCAAGCTTCTCGACAGCGCGGCCAAGCTGATTGTTGATCACGGTCTTCCGACCCTGACGCTGGAAAACGTGGCACGCGAAGCCGGAGTCAGCAAAGGCGGCCTGCTTCATCATTACAACTCAAAAGATGCGCTGATCGGCGGCCTGTTCGACATGGTGGTTGATTGGTTCGACAGCCAGGTGGAAGAGGTCATTGTTCTGGACGAAACCAGACCGGCGCGGTTCTCAAGGGCATATTTGCAGGTTGTGGCCAACATAGACATGTCCGTTCCTGCGGAAAAGCGTCTTGCAGTGCTGATCCTGATGCTCAGTTCCAATCCGCACTTTTGCGCCCGCTGGAACAGCTGGGTCGACGAGCGGCTGCAGCGGCACCACACGACCGATGCGTCGCCGATGGCCCGTACCCTGCGTCTGGCGGCTGATGGACTGTGGCTGTCGGATCTTGGCGGCGGGCCGGATTCGGTTGCCTCGACACGCAGCGACATCCTGCAGTTTCTTGAAACCATCGACACCGGTCCCACGACCCCAAAACCAAACGCCGACAAAGGAGGGCAATGACATGCCATGGCTGTTTCTTGGTATTGCAATCATCGGCGAAGTCATCGCCACCACGGCGCTTAAGGCATCCGACGGCTTCACCAAATGGGGCTACGGAAGCATCTCCATTATCGGCTATGCCATTTCGCTCTATATTCTCGCGATCATTCTCAAGACCATCCCCGTGGGCATTGCCTATGCGGTCTGGTCGGGCGCCGGCGTGGCCCTGGTCACCTTTATTGGAGTGGTTCTGCTCGGCCAGAAACTGGATCTGTTCGCTTATCTCGGCATTGGTCTGATTGTCGCTGGTGTGCTTGTCCTCAACCTGCTTTCGACATCAGCCACACATTGACATCACACCAACGTCCGCCTCCGTCTGAATGGTCAAAATGACCCCAGCCCCAAACGCTCTCGTGCTCCAGGGTGGGATTATCGGCAGGCAAACTCCAGATGCGGCCTTCGCCGGGCCACACGAAAAAACTTCCACGGGCAAACCCGTGATCCGGCCGATCTTCCTTTTTGGGCCTTCCGGTGATTGTCGAAGGGTGAGATTATACAATTGCCACGAACGTTGACATTTGCCTATTATGAAGACATTGTCGATCCAGACAAGGGAGGCATCTGTGCGCAACGAACGTTCAACAGAAGACATCGCCATGGGAATTCGCAGACGGGTGTTCGAACACTCGATGCGCAACAATGGCGGCTATCTCAGTCAGGCCTGTTCAGCGGCCGAACAGTTGGCGTTCTTGTACAATGAGGGCCTCAATCTCGGCGAGCCGGTGTTGCCTGCAGTCCCCAGGCCATTTGCCGGCGTGCCGTCCGCCGACAATCCGGATTACGTCACCGGTGCCGGCTACAACGGCCCGTTCGAACCGCAGTATGATCGCCTGTTCATCGCTCCGGCGCACTATGCGCTGGTCGCCTATGCGACGTTGATCGAGACCGGCCGGATGGATGCGGAAGGCCTTGAGATGTTCAACAAGGACGGGTCTTCCGTCGAGATGATCGGCGCGGAACATTCGCCCGGTATGGAAGTCCATAACGGTACTTTGGGCATAGGCCTGTCAACCGGTGCGGGCCTTGCCTATGGCCGCAAGCGCCGCGGCGAGAGCGGCCAGACCTGCGTGTTCATGTCCGATGGCGAAGTTCAGGAAGGCCAGACCTGGGAGGCGGTTCAGGCCGCGGCCCACCACGGTATCGATAATCTCTGGGCGTTGATGGATGTGAATGATCAGCAGTGTGATGGCGCAATGGATTCGGTGATGGAAGTCCGTAACATCGCCACCAAGTTCCGCGCTTTCGGTGCGGTGTGCGTGGAAATCGACGCCCATGATCTTGTTGCCATGCGTCAGGCGAAGGCGGAGCCGCATGAAGGCCAGCCATTGATCATTCTGGCGCGGTCATCGCCGACAAAGGGCATGAGCTTCCTGCAAAAACGCTTTCCCCGCCTGCACTATGTGCGCTTCAAATCCGAGGAGGAGCGGGCAGAGATGAACATCTCTATCGCCGCCGAACTCGGCATCGACCCAATCGAACTGGAGACGCACTGATGATTGAGATGGTCAGTCGCCCTTATGCCTCTGCATTCGAGGCCTTTGCGGTCAAGAACCCCGACGTTCTGTGCCTGTCAGCAGATCTGACCTCGTCCTGCGAGATCGACGGCTTCCGTGACCGGCACCCGGACCAGTTTCTCTCGCTCGGCATGGCCGAGCAGAACATGATGAGCTTTGCCGGCGGGCTTGGACTTGCCGGCTACCGGCCGTTCCTGCATTCCTTCGGCGTGTTCCTCTACCGCCGTCCCTATGACCAGCTGATGGCTTCCGTTGCCTATCCGCGTCGCAAGGTGCGGCTGATGGGCTTCCTGCCCGGCATCACCACGCCCGGCGGCATGACTCACCAGGCCATTGAAGACATCGCCGTGATGCGGTCGATCCCCAACATGTCGATCCTCGAGACCGGTGACGCGACCGAAGTTGAAAGCATCTGCGAAGCGGCGGACTCGATTGATGGACCGGTCTATTGCCGGGTGTTGCGCGGCTCGGTGCCGCGTCTGTTTGACAGCCCGATCAAGGTCGGCGAAATGCGTGAGCTCTCCAGCGGCGCCGATGTTCTGGTGGTCACGTCAGGCATCGCCACCGAAGAAGCACTCCGCGCCCGCGACGCGCTGTCCAATGCTGGCGTTTCGATCAGGCACCTGCACATCCACACCATCAAGCCGTTCAACGAACAGGCACTGCTCGACCATATTGGCTCAGTCGCCAAGGGTGTCGTGGTGCTTGAAAACCATGTCATCACAGGCGGTGTCGGGTCCCTGGTGGCCGAAATCATGGCCGACAACGGCGTCGGCAAGCCGCTGGTTCGGCTGGGCCTCAACGACACCTATGCTCATGGCGGTTCGCGCGGCTACCTGATGAAGCACTACGGGCTCGACGCCGGGGCGCTGGTGCGCGGCATCGAGCGTGTCATGGGAGTTTCGACAGGCATTGATGAGGAGGCTCTCGCCAGTGCCCGCGTCGATGCGGTGCACTCCGCCGTCAAGGCAGAGGCTCTGTAGAGATGGACGCTGAGAATCGCTTCCGCGTCCGCTACCGGCTTCTTGCGGACAGCCCGCAAGAGGCCGATCAACGTGCGCTCGGCATAGCGCTTGAGCAGACAGTCGAGATCCCGGGCGACATCGTCCCCGCAGGCTATATCAGTGATGAGATTGTCGGCCAGATCGAGAGCATTAGCCATGTGTCCGGCAACACCTATGAGGCGGAGATTTCCTACAGTCCCGACAGTGCCGGTGACGAGGTCATCCAGCTGATCAATGTGATTTTCGGCAATTCCTCGATCCAGCAGAACATCCGGGTTGTCGGCTTCGATCCGGGGGCCGTGGTCCGGGACTGGTTCACCGGACCACGCTTTGGCATTGAAGGAATTCGCGCCCGTTCGGGAAGGTCCAAGGGCGGGCTGATTTCGCCGGTGATCAAGCCGCAGGGATCCAGCGTTAAACAGCTGGCCGACATAGCCTATCGCTGCACTCTGGGCGGCGCCGACATCATCAAGGATGATCACGGCCTCGCCAATCAGAGCTTCGCGCCGTTCGAAGAGCGTGTGAAAGCGATCAGCAACGCGGTGGCGGACGCCAATGCGAAATCCGGCAATTCGGCGCTCTATTTCGTCAATGTGACCGGTCACTCAGGTTCGCCCGTGGACGAGGCCTTCAAGGCCAAGGAAGCCGGTGCTGGGGGCGTGTTGCTGATGCCCGGGCTCATGGGCTTTGGCGTGGTGCAGGCACTGGCTCACGATCCAGCCTTCGATCTGCCGATCATGACCCATCCAAGCTTCACCGGTCCCTATGTGCTGACCCCCGAAACCGGTGTGTCGCATGCCATCATGTATGGCGTGTTCCAGCGGCTGGCCGGATCGGACATCTCGGTGTTCCCCAATGTCGGCGGCCGCTTCGGCTTCAGCGTCGAAGAATGTCTCTCAATCGCCCAGGCCTGCCGTGATCCTGACGGCATCGGCCGGGCCATGATGCCCAGTCCCGGCGGCGGCATGAGCGTTGAACGCGCCGGCGACATGGTTTCGATGTATGGCGAAGATGTTGTCTTCCTGCTCGGCGGAAGCCTGTTGCGCGCTGGCGACGCTATCGGCGATGCAGTCCGCGCCATGCGCGATGCCATAGACCAGCTGGCCTCTGGCTGATCAATTCAGCTCTGTCCTGGAGATTTCGGGGTTCGGTCGCAAGACCGGCCCCGTTTTTTTTGCCAGGATACATGACCCCGATCACCGGTATCAAGCCCCGCGCATCGCGGCTCCGTTCTCCACCGGAATGCGCATGATCAGGAACCGCCCACAAAAAAGGCCGCATCTCGAGATGCGGCCTCTTCCATCCTGGGAGGGATGTTGGGTCAGCGTGCAGGCAGCGGCATCCATTCGGTCATGGCGACATCAGCGTGAGCGAACTGCGGCATCTTAGCCGACAGGTCTTCCATGTTCTTGATGTCATTTTCCACGAGGAAAGCCTGAGTGATCAGCGTCGGCGGGACCACAACCTGAGCGCCGGGATTGTCGCCGGTCAACATGATGGCAAGTGCGCGCACCGAAACTTCGCCAACAACGGCAGGGTTCGTCGCCACGGTGGCTGCCCAGGCGCTGTCAGGCTCGCGCATCGCCGAAATGTCAGCGGTTGAGACGTCGGCCGAGTAGATTTTCACGTCCTGTGACAGTCCGGCTTCGTCAACCGCAATTTTCACGCCCTTGGCAAATTCATCGTAGGGAGCGAAGAACACCGAAATGTCGGGGTTTGCCTGCAGAACCGAGCGGGCCTGGTTGGCATTGGAGTTGGCGATCGGGTTGTCGAGCGTACCCATCTGGGCTTTTTCGACGACACCCGGGTTGGCAGCCTTGAATTCTTCCCAGGCGGTGTGACGTCGGTCGAGCGGTGCAATTCCCGGAACATAGACATAGCCGGCATTCCATTCCGTACCATTGTCCTTGACCGCCTGTTCCAGCGCCAGTTTTCCGAGCAGATAGTCGGACTGCTCGATCTGCGGGATGGCATCGTTCTCGACATCGACGTCGAATGCGACGACCTTGATACCGGCATCAAGGGCGCGCTGTGCTGCTTCCTGCATTGATTCTGTCAGGCCGTGCTGGATGATGATGCCATCAACGCCAAGCGCGATGGCCTGATCGACCATGTCGGCCTGCAGCGCCGCGTCCTGGCGGCTGTCGAGCACCCGGAGATCCACGCCAAGCGCTGCGGCCTGCTTCTCAACGCCCGAAAGATAGGCCTGGAAGAAATCGCCGGTGGAGAGATAGCGCACCAGCGCGATCTTTACGTCGCCGGGGTTGTCCAGCGGTGCAGGCATGTCGGCTGCCTGGGCGAAGCCGGTGGGAAGGGTGACGGCCGCGGCCGCAAGGCCTGCGAACAGGGCAAGTGCTTTTCTGCGTATGATTTTCATGCTGTTTTCCTCCGTTAAAGTATTGGTCTTGCTTAGTGGCCGCCGGCTTTTCTTGCCGACAGCGAAAAGGTGAAGACAAGGGCAATGACCAGCACCAGGCCCTTGATGAAATCCTGGGTGTAATAAGGTGCGTTCATCATCGTCAGGCCCTGCAACAGGATGCCGACGAAAAGAGCGCCCATGGAAGTACCGAAGGCATTTGGTTTGGCAGCACCGAGAACCGCAAAGCCGATCAGCGAGGCGGCAACGGCATCAAGCAGCAGATTGGTACCCGAAGCAATGTCTCCACGCCCCAGCCGTGCAGCAAGCAGCATGCCGGCTATCGAGGCCAGAACACCGGAGATCATGTAAGCCATGATCTTGTATTTGTTGACGTTGGTTCCGGTCAGGCTCGCAGCCCGCTCATTGGAGCCGATGGCATACATCAGCCGGCCGTGGCGGGTGAGTTCAAGGAAAATCCAGACCAGAATGCCAATCGCAATAAGGAAGATGACCGGGGCCGGGAGCAGGTTTTCCAGCATGAAATCAAACCGGTGACGACCAAGCTGCAGGAACAGCGGTGAAAAAGTGCCTTCGGCGGTGGTACCGTCGGGCAGCGTCATACCCATGGCGATCGAGCGGCCTTCGGTGGGAATGCGTTGCAGGCCAACCAGCAGAAACATCATACCGAGCGTTGCCAGCAAGTCAGGAACCTTGGTCTTGACGATCAACAACCCATTGATCAGGCCGATAACTGCGCCCATGACGAGGCAGGCAACAATTGCAACGAAGGCGGATTGTTCCAGCACCACCATCATGTAGGCTGCCAGCATCATCGACGAGGTGGCGACCGAGCCGATCGACAGATCGAACCCGCCGACCACCAGCGTGCAGGTGACGCCGAGCGCCAGAATGCCGGTAATGGCCACCGACTGGAAAATGAAGACGGCACTGCGCGGGCCGGCAAAGCCGTTGGCAAACACTGAAAAGAAGATCACCAAGCCAAGCAGCAGCGCCAAAAAGCCATAACGGATTGCAACGTCGATCAGGCCTGCTGACCGTGGCTGTGGTTTGCCTGCTCCTGGAGTGGCGCTGCCGGAAGTGTTTGTCTGGTCCATGCTCATGCGTGTGCTGTCCTTCCGGCGCTGCCGTTATCTGCCGGCATGGCCCCGGTTACTGCGGTCAGGATCTCGTTGAGATCCACGTTCTCGTTTCTGAATTCGGCCGAGACCGAATGCTCGGTCATGACGATGATGCGGTCGGCCACTTCAAGTGCCTCGTCGAGTTCGGAGACGAAGACCAGCGTCGCACGGTTTTTCGCGGTTTCGCGGATCTTGCGGCCAATGTCGCGGCGGGCGCGGATATCGACGCCCTGGAAGGGTTCGTCAAGCAGCAGCAACCGGCATTCCTCGGCCAGCCAGCGCGCCAGCATAACTTTCTGCTGGTTGCCGCCCGAAAGCGTACCGATGGAATCGGTCTCGCCCTGGCAGACAATCGACAACGCCTCGATCATCTCGTTGGCAGTCTTCCGCTCATCCGAACGCTTGATGAAAGACAGGTTTGAGTAGCGCGCCAGGAAGGGCAGGGTGATGTTGCGGGTGATGTCGAAATCGGCAACCACCGCATTGTTGGCGCGGTCTTTTGAAGACATGAACACCCCACTCTTGATGGCGGCTTGCGGACTTGCCGGCGCATGGTCTTTGCCATCGATCCGGATTCTCCCGCTTGCCGGGCGCCCGAGCCCGAACAGACTTTGTGCGAAAGCGCTCTTGCCGCTGCCGAGCAGGCCGGTCACTGCGACAATTTCATTTTCGCACAGATCAAAGTCGAATGCTGCGCTGTCGGGAAGCAGCCGCAGATCGCTGATCTCAAGCACGCGCTTGCCCGGAGCAGGGATGGCGATGTCGACATCGGTCATCCGGTGGCCGAGCATCGCGTTGACTGCGCCCTCGTAGTCGAGGGCATCGCCCTCATAAACGCCGGAGATTTCACCGTCGCGCATCGATACGATCCGGTCCGCGATACGGCGGATGTCGGACATGCGGTGAGAAATGTAGAGAACGGCGACACCCTTGGCGGATAGTCGCTCGATCAGCAGAAACAACCGTTCCGCCTCGAAGGCCGACAGCGATGATGTCGGCTCGTCAAGGATCAGCAATTGCGGGTCATGTGCCATGGCGCGAGCGATAGCGATCAGCTGCCGGTCGGCGACGCCGAGTTCGGCGACGGATTGCCGGACATTGAGTGACAAACCCATCTGACTGGCAATGCGTTCCGCTTCGGCATAGTTTTGCTTACGCTTGAGGAAGAAGCCATAGCCCGGTTCGGCAAGCCGGTCGATCAGCAGGTTTGAGGCGACATCGAGATCAGGGATCACGCCATCATTGATGTTCTGGTGGACAGTCACCACGCCGGCGCGGATCGCTTCGGACGGAGTTGAGGGCCGGAATTCCTTGCCCAGCAGGCGGATGGAACCGGCATCCAGCGAATGCACACCGCTGAGAATTTTGACCAGAGTGGACTTGCCCGCGCCATTCGCGCCCATCAGGACAGTGACGGATCCCGCGGGCAGCGACAGGTTGAGCTGCTTGAGGACGCGATTGTCCCCGAACGACTTATCCACGCCCCGCAGATCGCAAAGAGTTCCGTTCATGCTGTCCTCCCGCTATGATGAAAACAGCAGTGATGACAAAAGTCAATGCGTATTGACAAATGATTGATACCGACACTAGGCTTGGTCGACAAACAGCCTGGACTGTCAATTGGGAGGATAGTTTTGAGCAGCAACTACAGACCTTTATCGCCGGAAAGCCTGGGTCAGCGCCTGGGTGATCTTGACGTTATGAAGCAGGCCGTCGGCGGCAATATCGATGCATGGACGGTTCGTGAAGTCGGTGACGGCAATCTCAATCTGGTCTTTATTGTGGAAGGCGACGCCGGCAGCGTCATTGTCAAGCAGGCGCTTCCCTATGTGCGTCTGGTCGGTGACAGCTGGCCGCTGCCGCTCAAAAGGGCTTTCTTCGAATATCATGCGTTGACCCGCCAGGAAGCACGGGATCCGGGCAGCGTGCCAGAAATCCTGCACTTTGATGAAAGCCAGGCGCTGATCATCATGGAGCGCCTGCAGCCACATATTATTCTGCGCCAGCAGACCATGGAAGGTCGCAAGGTTGCGGGACTGGGCAAGACCTTGGGATTGTTTACTGCGCGCACGGCTTTTCGCGGGTCGGATTTGTCAATGACGGCTGCAGACAAGAAAGCCGACGTTGCGCTGTTCGCGGGCAATGTCGAGCTTTGCGACATTACCGAATCGCTGGTCTTCAACGATCCTTATTACGACGCGGAAATGAACCGGCACACCACGCCGCAGCTTGACGGCATTGTTGCCGAGCTGCGCAACGACATCGCGCTCAAGGTGGAAGTCCAGCACATGAAGCGGGCGTTCACCTCCCGCGGCGAAACCATGTGCCACGGCGATCTTCATGCTGGCTCGATCATGGTGACCGATAACCAGTCGCGGATCATCGATCCGGAATTTGCCTATTACGGGCCTTTCGGCTTCGACATAGGCATGCTGATAGGCAATTATTTGATGGCCTACCACGCCATGCCGGCCCATATCCCCGATGCCGACGAGTGCCGTGACTTTCAGGACTGGATTCTCTCCGTCATCGCGGAGACCTGGTCTGTCTTCCGGGAAGAGTTCTTGCGGCTCTGGCGCACCGAACGGACCGGCATCCTCTACCCGAAGGCGCTCTACGAAGATCAGGGGCATCATTTTGCGTCTGAAAGTGCTGCCGAGCAGCTGCTGGGAGAGGTATTCCGTGATCTTGTCGGCTTCGCCGGTATTGAAATGCACCGCCGGATTCTCGGACTGGCACATGTCGCTGAACTCGATAGCATCGAGGACGAGGATCTCAAGGCGCGCTGCGAAGCCAAATGCCTGAAGCTGGGGCAATTCCTGGTCATCAACAGAAATCGCCTGACCGGCATGGATGCCGTACTGGCTGCAGCGCAGCGCGCTGAAACAGGAGCATAAGGATGAAGGTTGGCGATACAGATTACCGGTCGATCTGGTTTGACGGCGAAAAAGCAAAGGTCAGGATCATTGACCAGCGCTGGTTGCCGCACGAATTCCGGGTGGTCGAACTCGACACGCTTGATGAATTCGCCACCGCGATCCGCGACATGTGGGTGCGCGGCGCGCCGTTGATCGGTGCCACTGCCGCCTACGGCGTCGCCATCGAAATGCAGCGAGATGCCTCCGATGCGGCGCTCGACACTGCATGGGAGCGGTTGCACGAGACCCGGCCGACGGCGGTCAATCTGCGCTGGGCGCTGGATGAAATGCGCCAGGCGCTTGGTGGCCTCGCCGAAAGCGAACGTGCCAAAGTGGCCTTCCGAAAGGCTCAAGACATCTGCGATGCTGATGTCGAGACCAACCGGATGATCGGCGTGCATGGCCTTGAGATCATCAAGAAGATCGCGGCCACCAAAAAGCCTGGCGAAGCCGTCAACATTCTCACCCACTGCAATGCCGGCTGGCTGGCGACAGTGGATTGGGGGACGGCCACCTCTCCGATGTATCACGCGGCAACCGCCGGAATTCCCATCCATGTCTGGGTCGACGAAACCCGGCCGCGCAACCAGGGGGCTCAGCTGACCAGCTGGGAAATGAACAGCCACGGCATCCCGCATCATCTCATCGTCGACAATGCCGGCGGTCATCTGATGCAGCATGGGGAGGTCGATCTGGTTATCGTCGGTACCGACCGGACAACGGCTTCAGGTGACGTCTGCAACAAGATAGGCACTTACCTCAAGGCGCTTGCCGCGCATGACAATGATGTGCCGTTCTATGTGGCGTTGCCGTCGAGCACGATTGACTGGACCGTCGATGATGGTGTCCGTGAGATCCCGATCGAAGAGCGAGATGACCGGGAGGTCACCCACGTTTTCGGTCGTCTTGAGGACGGAAGCGTCACCTCGGTGCAGATTTCGCCGGACGGAACCCCTGGCGGTAACCCGGCCTTTGATGTGACACCGGCACGGCTGGTCACCGGCCTGATCACCGAGCGCGGTGTCGCCGAAGCCACCCGCGAAGGTCTGTTGGGTCTGTTTCCTGAGCGTCGCAACGCGGCTTGAGTGTTACTCGCCTGAGCGGTGAACGTCTCAGGCGAGGTCCATCATGGCCGCTGCGCAACTCTGGTTCGTGACCACATGGGTGGCATATCCACCCCGGATGGCGGCAACCGCTGCGGGCACGCGTTCTTCTCCTATGGAGACCAGAATTCCCATGTCGCGATGACGCAACTCTTCGAGTTCGATGCCCATCATGCGGTCATCCAGAGGACCGCTGACCGGGTCGCCTTTGGCATCGATGAAGCGCCCGCACATCACCCCGACCGCTCCATGGGCGATATAGTCTTCCAGCTCCTGCTGCGTTGCGACGCCGCTTGAAGCGACATGGCTGTCGGGATTGCACGAGCCCACGGCAAACAGCGTTTTGTTGCAGTCGCTGATCGCGTCGAGCTGCTTGGCTATCAGGGATTCCCCGCGCAGCGTGGCAGCGATTTCGGCAGTGCTCAGGATCGCCGGCACATGCAGATTGATACACTTTGCGGAGAATTTTCGCGCCACGTTGGACGAGCAGACATCGGCTGAGAACCCGTAAGGTGTAGCCATCGAACCAACCAGTTGCAGCACGGTAAGATCGGGAATGGTGGTCTGCTCAAGACGCTCGGCAACATCGTAGATGGTCTTGCCCCAGGCAACGCCGAGCCGGTCGCCCGGCTCAAGTAGGCTGGGCAGCCAGTCCGCCGCCCCACGGATGATCCGGCTTGCATGGTCGTCCTGTCCGCCAGTCCCATCGGGCAGGATATAGGCAGCCTTGAGGCCGAAGCGATCGCGCAGATCGAGTGCCGCACGGTGGGTGTTGAAGGCTTCAGGCGATAGTTTGGTGTGGATATAGCCGCGTTCCCGCGCTTCCTGCAGGTAATTCACCACGGTCGCTCGCGACACCAGCAGCTTGTTGGCAATCTCGCTTTGATTGAGTCCGTCGTGATAATAAAGCCAAGCGGTTTCGACGACGATATCCTCGCCGCTGATTTGTCTGGTAGAGCGCCTGGTCGAGTTCTGCGGCATTTCAATCCATCATCAATATATACATTTGACAACAGACAATGACTTTTGTCAAATGCAGCAGGTTCACATGGGCAGGAGACGGTAATGCGGCAAAACAGATGGAATGACAAGGAAGCCCAGGCGCGGGTTGAAGCTGCTGGCTCTGATCCTGCGGACCAAACGCTGGCTTTGAGGGTCTACTCATCCCGCATTATCGGCTCCGACCCGGACCTCGTCATGCATGGCGGTGGCAACACTTCGGTCAAGACCCAGCGCAAGGACCTGTTTGGTGACATGCAGCAGGTGCTGCACGTCAAGGGAAGCGGTTGGGATCTTGATACGCTTGAGGCCCCCGGCCTGCCCGGCGTTAGGCTCGCGCCTCTGCTCGAGATGCGCAAGCTCGATGCCCTGTCCGATGAGGACATGGTCAACATGCAGCGGTCCAACCTGCTCGATTCCACGGCGCCCAACCCGTCGGTTGAAACTCTGCTACACGCTTTCCTGCCGCACACTTTTGTCGATCACACCCATGCGACCGCGTTTCTGGCGCTGGCAAACCTGCCTGATGCCGAAGCTGCGATCCGCGAGATATTCGGTGACCGGTTGGCGGTTGTGCCCTACATCATGCCCGGTTTTGCTTTGGCGAAGAAGGCAGCCGAGGTGTTTGACGCAAACCCTGATTGCGAAGGGCTGATCCTGCTCAAACACGGCCATTTCACCTTCGGCGCCACCGCGCGTGAAAGCTACGACAAGGTCATTGAGCACACCAACAGGGTCGAGGAGTGGTTGGCGGCACAGAAGAATGGCCGCAAGTTTGATCTCACCGTGAACCGGAACCGCTCGCTGCCCGCTGCGGATCTCGCAGCTTCGGTCCTGCCGGTCCTGCGCGGCGCGATCGGGCGTCTGCGCGGTGAGCATCATGGTGCAGCGCCGCGGCCTGTGGTGATGGATGTCAGGGTTGGAGAAGTGATCGATGCCTTTCTGAGCCGCACCGACTTGCAAGAGCTGTCGCAACGCGGGGTCGCTTCACCTGATCATGTCATCCGCACCAAAGGCCGCATGCTGGTTCTCGGCAAGGATGATCTCGCCAGCGGACGCGCCGGTATCGAAGCCAAGGTAGAGGAGTTTGCCCAAGCCTATCGGGCCATGTTCGACGCCCAGCTCAAGCGCGTAGGCGGCGGCAAGACCATGCTTGAGCCGCATCCTTGCGTAGTCTGGGTAGAAGGTCTCGGCATAATCGGCATCGGCAAGGATGCCTCTGCCGCCTCTGCTGCCGCTGATATCGCCGAGCAGACCGTCGAGGTAATGACGCTTGGTGAAGCTGCCGGCGGGTTCCATCCCATTGACCCGGATGATCTGTTCGACATGGAATACTGGTCGCTTGAACAGGCCAAGCTGGCCAAGGCTGCGGCCAAGCCCTTCACCGGGCAGGTTGTCGCAGTCACCGGCGGCGCCGGTGCCATTGGCCTCGCCACAGCGAAGGCGTTTGCGCGTGAGGGCGCAGCAGTCGCTTTAATTGATTTCAACCCCGAGGCCTGCAAGGCTGCCGCTGTCTCGATTGGGTCGAACTGCCTTGCTGTGGTCGTCGACCTGACCGAGAGGGGGGCCGCAGACAAGGCGGTGGCAGAAATCGTCCAACGCTTTGGCGGGCTCGACGTGCTCGTCTCCAATGCGGGGGCTGCCATTCAGGGCATGCTTCTCGACCTTGACGAGGAGACGCTGCGCTCGAGTTTCGAGCTCAACTTCTTTTCGCATCTGGCCATGGCTCGGGCAGCGGCACGGGTGTTTGCAGCACAGGACCATGGCGGGCAGATGCTGTTCAATGTGTCCAAGCAGGCGGTCAATCCCGGCAAGGGCTTTGGTGCCTACGGGCTTCCCAAGGCCGCAACGTTCTTCCTGGTCAGGCAACTGGCGCTTGAGCTTGGCGGGGCCGGAGTCCGGGTCAATGGCGTCAACGCCGACCGCATCCGCTCCGGCCTGTTGACCGATGACTTCATCAAATCACGTGCCGAGTCGAGAGGCGTTTCCCCATCCGACTACATGGCGGGCAACCTGCTCAAGGCCGAGGTCGAAGCGCACCATGTCGCCGATGCCTTCATGGCGCTGGCCAGATCAGAGCGGACCACGGCCCACGTCATCACTGTGGATGGCGGAAACATCGAAGCAGCCTTGCGTTAGGCGGTAATGAGCCCGCATCCTCTTATCCACAGCGTTGCGTTCTGGGACTCGAGGTTGGTCGGCGGGCTCAATTCAGTCTGCCGAACTGGGCATCTTGCCTCGGATTCGGCGGGCAGGACCGCTTCGGCTGTACGGACTGGCTTGTGGGCTCAGCGGACTTGAGCCGCTACTCTTTGGCGCTTATTCGTCGCAGTAGGGGTCAGATATTGCATGGCAATATCGAATTGCATTGCTTTGCACACTGAAAAATGATCTCTTCGCATGAGGGAGAAAGCATGTGCTGAATCAACAAGCTCGTTCGACGGACCCAGTTGACGAAACTGATCAATCACGGGTCAATGTCTACAGGCTTTTGGCGCGGCTTCTGCGTGAGCCGCCTGATGCGTCTCTCATTTCCATTCTGAAGCAGATGACCGGTGATGAGTCCGAACTTGGACAGGCTATTGCCGGTTTGGCTAAAGCAGCAAGCGCGATGAGTCTGGCTGACGTCCGGGATGAATACAATGTCCTGTTCATTGGCTTGGGGCGCGGTGTTTTTACACCGTTCGGCTCCTATTATCTGACCGGTTTCATGCACGAAAAACCGTTGGCCCGTTTGCGCAACGACATGCGTCCCCTCAACATTGCCCGCAGTGATGACGTCACGGATCCCGAAGATCATGCTGCCGCGTTGATGGAAATGATGGCCGGGTTGATTGATGGCAGCTTCGGTGCCGCGCAGCCTTTGTCTGTGCAGAAGACCTTCTTCGACAGCCATGTCGGCAGTTGGACACCGCATTTTTTCAAGGATCTCGAGGCTTGTTCATCGGCCCGGTTTTTCAAACCGGTTGGCCGCATCGGATGCCTGTTCATGGCGATCGAACAGGGCGCCTTCGAGATGTAGGCCGCTTTTGCGGTGAAAAGTTACGCAAGCGCATAACGCAGTCCGGACAAGACGCCCGGCCAGGCTGCTGTAGAAGGTTCAAGGCGTCGAGAAGTGGAGACGAAAATGAAGGCAAAGACCGAAGACGCCACGACCGACCGTCGCGGTTTTCTGAAGTTCGCCGGGCTGGGAACAATTGCCAGCGGGGCGGCTCTGGTCGCAGGCGGCGAAAGCCAGGCAGTCGAGACTGCCGAATCCCAGGGTGATGCTGGATACAGAGAGACGGATCACATCAAGGCCTACTACGCCAGCACACGGTTCTAAGGCTTACTATGCCAGCACACGGTTCGGAGGCGAATCTTTGCTGGCCGTCATGGCGACGGAATTTACCCAACGGAGGATAATATGCTCAGGAAGAAGACAAATGGGGTTGCGCGAGGCCCCCGGCTGTCCTCGACGGTAGCAGAGCTCGGAGTGACCGCGATCGATCGCCGGACATTCCTCAAACGTTCGGGTCTCACCATTGGTGGGGCTGCGGCCATTTCCACGCTTTCGGGCGGAATGGTCAAGCGAGCCGAAGCTCAGACAGCCGCAGGCACCGGAAAAGTCGAAATCAGAAAATCGGTCTGTACGCATTGTTCGGTCGGTTGCACGGTGATTGCCGAGGTCGAAAACGGTGTCTGGACACGTCAGGCGCCGGGCTATGATTCACCGTTCAACCTGGGCGCCCATTGCGCCAAGGGCGCTTCCGTCCGCGAGCATGCCCATGGCGACCGCCGCTTGAAGTATCCGATGAAGCTGGTCGGCGGCAAATGGCAGCGCGTCTCCTGGGACGAGGCCATCAACGAGATCGGCGACAAAATGCTCGAGGTGCGTGAAACCTCCGGGCCGGATTCGGTCTACTGGCTCGGCTCGGCCAAGCATTCCAATGAGCAGGCCTATCTGTTCCGCAAGTTCGCGGCCTACTGGGGGACGAACAACGTCGACCACCAGGCCCGTATTTGCCATTCCACCACAGTTTCCGGTGTTGCAAACACCTGGGGCTATGGCGCGATGACCAATTCTTACAACGACATCCACAATTCGCGCTCAATGATTCTGATCGGATCAAACCCGGCGGAAGCGCATCCAGTGTCGCTGTTGCATCTTCTCAAGACCAAGGAAGAAAACAATGCGCCGATGATCGTTTGCGATCCGCGCTTTACCCGCACAGCGGCCCATGCCGATGAATACGTGCGGTTCCGGCCCGGCAGCGACGTTGCGCTGATCTGGGGCATTCTCTACCATATTTTTGAAAATGGTTGGGAAGACAAGGAATATATCCAGTCTCGTGTCTGGGGCATGGACCAGATCCGTGACGAGGTGAAGAAATGGAATCCGGCGGAAGTCGAGCGGGTGACCGGTGTTCCCGGATCGCAGCTCGAGCGGGTAGCCCGCACCCTGGCTGAAAACCGCCCGGGCACGCTCATTTGGTGCATGGGCGGCACCCAGCACTCGAACGGCTCGTCCAACACCCGCGCCTATTCGATCCTGCAGCTTGCGCTTGGCAACATTGGCAAGCCTGGCGGCGGCGCCAACATTTTCCGTGGTCACGACAACGTCCAGGGCGCAACCGATCTCGGTGTGCTGGCTGATACATTGCCCGGGTATTATGGCCTGTCGGCAGGTGCCTATGCCCACTGGGCGCGCGTCTGGGGTGAAGACCTCGATTGGCTCAAAGGCCGCTTTGCCACCATGAAAGGCAAGGACGGCAAGGACAAGGCGATGATGTACGAGACCGGAATTCCGGTGTCGCGCTGGATCGACGGTGTTTTGGAAGCCAAGGAAAACATTGAACAGCCCGACAACACCAAGGTCATGGTGTTCTGGGGGCATGCACCGAACTCGCAAACCCGGCTGCCTGAAATGCAGAAGGCGATGGGAATGCTGGACTTGCTGGTCGTTGTCGATCCTTATCCGACGATGACCGCAGTGCTTCAAGACCGCAAGGATGGTGTATACCTGCTGCCGGCCTCGACCCAATACGAAACCTACGGCTCGGTGACGGCGTCAAACCGGTCCATTCAGTGGCGCGAAACCTTGATTGATCCGCTGTTTGAATCGCTGCCTGACCACACAATCATGTACAAGTTCGCCAAGAAATTCGGTTTCGAGGAAAGGTTGTTCCGCAATATCGAGGTCAATGGCGAGGAGCCTCTGGTCGAGGACATCACTCGTGAGTGGAACCGCGGTATGTGGACCATCGGCATGACCGGGCAATCGCCCGAGCGTATGAAATCGCACATGGAGCACCAGTACACCTTCGACAAGACCAGCTTGCGTGGTGTCGGCGGGCCGCATGATGGAGAATTTTATGGGATGCCCTGGCCTTGCTGGGGCACGCCGGAGATGAAGCATCCTGGGTCGGCGGTCCTTTATGATGTCTCGACCCCGGTGGCTAAGGGCGGAATGGGATTCCGCGCCCGTTTCGGCGTCGAACGCAATGGGGACAATCTGCTGGCGGAAAGCAGCTGGCCGGTTGGCTCCGAGATCGAGGACGGTTATCCCGAATTCACTATGGCCATGCTCAAGGGTCTTGGCTGGGACAGCGATTTGACCCCCTACGAGCGGAAGATGATCGAGTATGTCGCTGGCATACTCGAGAAGCGGCCGAGCGAAGAGGAGGTCGGAGAGACATCTGATCAAGGCGATATTCCTTCCGATTATGACGACAAGATTGGGGGCGTGAACTGGAAAATCGACCTTTCCGGGGGCATCCAGCGTGTTGCGATCAAGCATGGGTGTGCACCTTACGGCAACGCCAAGGCGCGCGCCGTGGTCTGGACCTTCCCGGATCCGGTGCCGCTGCATCGTGAACCGCTTTATGCGCCCAATCGTGAACTTGTGGCCGACTATCCGACGATCGAAGACAAGACTTTCTGGCGTTTGCCGACGGCCTTCAAATCGATCCAGGACGTTGACTATACCAAGGACTTTCCGATGGTCATGACGTCGGGGCGTCTGGTTGAGTATGAAGGGGGCGGTGACGAATCCCGTTCCAATCCGTGGCTGGCCGAGTTGCAGCAGGATATGTTCGTCGAGATCAACCCGTTCGATGCCAACAACCTGGCGGTCAGGGATCGAGGTACAGTCTGGCTGCACAGCCCCTCCGGTGCAAAGATCAAGATAATGGCCATGGTCACCGAACGGGTGGGCAGGGGTGTTGTCTTCTGTCCCTTCCATTTTGGCGGGCAGTTCCAGGGCGTTGACCAGAGGGACAAATATCCCGAAGGCGCTGATCCGATCGTTCTTGGGGAAGCGTCCAACACCGCGCAAACCTATGGCTACGACATGGTGACGCAAATGCAGGAAACAAAATCAACGCTTTGCCGCATCGAGCGGGCATAGGGAGGATATATAAATGGCTAGAATGAAATTCCTCTGCGACGCCGAGCGCTGTATCGAGTGCAACGCCTGTGTCACCGCCTGCAAGAACGAGAACGAGGTGCCATGGGGCGTCAACCGGCGTCGTGTCGTCACCATCAATGACGGCAAGCCGGGCGAGCGATCGATTTCGGTGGCCTGCATGCACTGCTCGGATGCGCCGTGTATGGCGGTTTGCCCGGTTGATTGTTTCTACCAGACGGCAGACGGCATCGTGTTGCACGACAAGGATCTGTGCATCGGCTGTGGTTATTGCTTCTATGCTTGCCCGTTCGGCGCGCCGCAATATCCGCAGGCCTCCAATTTTGGCTCTCGTGGCAAGATGGACAAATGTACCTTCTGCGCCGGTGGCCCGGAGGAAGACATGTCTGCTGCCGAGTTCCAGAAATACGGACGCAACCGTATTGCCGAAGGCAAACTGCCGCTCTGTGCCGAGATGTGCTCGACCAAGGCGCTGCTGGCCGGAGACGGTGACACGGTTTCGCAGATCTATCGCGAACGCATCGTTGCCCGCGGCTTCGGCGCCGGTGCATGGGGCTGGGGTACGGCATACGAGCAGAAGGGCGGTTGATCGGCTTCGCTCGATACCATCCCGACCGGCAGACGGATATCCGTCTGCCGGTCCTTTCCAGTTCAGTCCGGACACCGGGAGTTTACGCATGACCAGTCTGACGATGCGCCGCACTTCTATGTGGTATCTCATACCCGTGATCGTCTTCGCCACACTCGTTCTTCTCGGGCAATGGCTGCCACTTCAGGCCCATGCGCAGAGTTCGGTCCGTCCGCCTGAAAATGCGACGACAGCCATTGCACCTCCTGGACCGCCCTTGCAGGGTGGCGTGCAGGGCACTCAGTCGGATGCCGAGATCTGGCATGATATACGTCTTGGCGAAACCGGTAGCGTCCCGATCCCTGACAAGTCCGCCGGGCAGATGATCCAGTCGCCGGGCGAGGACTGGCGGCTCTACAGAAATGGCCCGACGAATGACTATCTGGGCTATGCAATGCTCGCCACGATCGTCCTGCTGGCACTGTTCTTTGCAATTCGCGGCCGCATCAAGGTCGAGCACGGCATGTCCGGCATCCGGATCAAGCGTTTTTCCACTCTGGAGCGTATGAGCCACTGGCTGATGGCATTGTCGTTCATCACGCTTGGAATCAGCGGACTGAACTTCACCTTCGGCCGATCGCTGCTGCTTCCGGTAATCGGCAAGGACCTGTTCGGGCCAATGTCCGGCTTTCTCAAGGCAACACACAATTACACCGCATTCGCCTTCATGGTCGGATTGGCTCTCTCCTTCGTACTCTGGATTGTTCACAACATACCGGACCGGACCGATTTGAACTGGCTTGCGAAAGGCGGCGGACTGCTGAGCAAATCAAGCCATCCACCGGCGAAGAAATTCAACGCGGGCCAGAAAATCATCTTCTGGGGCGTCATGTTGCTCGGGCTTTCGCTCTCTGTCTCGGGTTGGGCTTTGCTGTTTCCGTTTGAGCATCATCTGTTTTCGGGCACATTCGCGCTTCTCGGCAATATCGGCATCGATGTGCCAGCTATTCTGGGATTGCCGGAGCCGCCCTACAGCGCCATTCAAGAACAACAATTCAACAGTGCCTGGCATGGCATCATCTCGGTCGTGATGATTTGCCTGATCCTTGCTCATATCTATATCGGTACCATTGGGATGCAGGGCGCCTATGACGCCATGGGATCCGGCGACGTTGATTTGAACTGGGCGCGGGAACACCACTCCCTGTGGGTCGAGGAAGTCATGGCGAAAAAAACAGACGACGGAGCGGTTGCGGCTCCGGCTGAATGGTTGATGGGAACGGATCGAACATGAAAGCATTTCTTCTCAGCATCGCAGTTCTGCTGCTGATTGTCGCCGGGGCCCGGTTTGGTCTCAAGCCACTTTGGGAAACGCCATCGGCACAGGCTTATTCGACTGACAATGTCCGCCTGTACTGAACCAGGCCGTAAAATGAAAGTGACGAAATGAGCGACGAAACCTTTAACCTGTCGATGCGGAAATTTCTCAAGCAGGTCGGTGTCACATCGCAGCAGCAGATTGAAGAACTGGTACGGTCCGGTACTGCAGGTACCGGACCGCTGAAGCTGAAGATGGTGCTGACCGCCGAGGGCACCGACATGCAGCATGTCGTCACCGGCGAAGTCGAGCTGCCCTGACCACCAACATGCTCCCCGATCCCGAATTTCCGCCGCTACTGAGCGGCCACGCGGTGCCTGCATTGGAAGATCCGTTTGAGGTTGCAATTCAGGCTGCGCGGGCGGGTGATCTTGCGGCGGGTGATTTGTGCTGGTCGAAGGCAGAAACACATGCCCGCGCGGCGATCGTGCTTGAGCCCGTGTGCTCCCTCTCTGCGGCAGTCCAGATGGCGCCATTGTTGATGGTCGCCATCGGCGATGCCCTTGGTGCGATTGGGCCTCCCAATCTTGCTTTCATGTATCGATGGCCTTCCACGCTGCTTGCCAATGGCGGCGAGGTAGGCGAGGTCATGCTGCATGTACCGGAAGGCGTGGGGTTGGGTGATACGCCCGGCTTCATGGTGCTGGGCTTTTCGATTGCGATGAGCCTGCCGGCGGATATTCTGGAAGCGCCCGGTCTTGCCCGGCACGCCACGGCCCTCTTTGAAGAGGGATGCGGCGACTTGGACCGGACCCAGGTTGTCGAGGCTGTGGCGCGGCATTTTCTGTCCTGGGTTGATGCCTGGGAGCATGACGGCCTTGGCGCTGCGCATGCGGATTTTCTTGGCCGCATGCAACCGGTGGACAAGCTGGTGGTCGCACTCGGGCCGGTCACCCATGAAGGCAGGATGGTTGGCATAGATGAAGATGGTGGTTTGCTACTGGAGAGCGCGGACGGAGTCCGCGGCCTGTCGATTGCCGAAGGATTGGGGATAGCCGGGTGAAACCGACACAAGACAAGGCGAAGGGCGTGATCTGGAAATCCGCCGGACAACATCTCACGCACAGGCTGGACAATGGCTGGCTTGCCGTCAGTGGTGATTTCCTGCGCGCCTATTACACGCGCCCTGAAATACATCCGGTCGAGGAAAGTTGCGCCGTCGAGCACGCACTGTTCGAACGGCTGATGAACGATCCGTTTGCGCCGATTAACGCCGATGAACTTGCCACAATCGCTGATCCGGATGCAACTGACAATTACGCCCTGGTCCTGCGCTTCCGCGATCATCTGGTCGCCAAGGGATCGATCGAGGCCGCCTATATATCGCTGTTTACGCCCGGCGCACCGCTGATCCCGCCGGTGTTTATCAGCCAGATGGCACATCTGATCATGGGCAACATTTTGATGGGCGAAACCGATGCCATGGTTGCGCGGGCAGCGGAGCTGTTCTTCCGCGAGCAGACCGCGACAACATCGAACGAGCGGATGATGCTGGCCGATGCAGAGGTGGTGGAAACCCGCGCCCAGCAAACGGCGCTTCTGGCTCTCAGCGATCCCCGCCAAACCGAAGTTGATCTCGAAATCCTCAATGGCGAGGGCGCAGAGGACTACTGGGCTCGCGCCGACCATTTTGATCTGGCTCTCGATTTCCGCTTTGCCGAGCCGGGTCAGGATGCCTTTGCCCGGCTGATCGAACGCTGGATCAGGCATTTCCTCGATATGCGGGTGCGGGTGCAGCCGCTGCAGTCTGTCAAGGATCAGCGCTGGTCCTGGCATGTCGGCCTTGATGCCGAAGCAACCCGCATCATGAACGCACTTTATGAGGGCGAGTATCTGCCCCAGCAAGGGCAGGGAAGCATTGTTGCATTGTTCCGGATGGAGTTTCTAGACTACGACCGCGTGTTGGACAAAATGCGTAGGAAGCCGGCTTTTCTCGGCCTGGCCGTCGATGCCAGTGACCGCATTCGCATGAAGCCGCAAAATCTGTTGATCAATCTGCCACTGAACCCGGTGCTTCAGTAGCGATCTGATATTCCATCGACTGAATATTCAAAATCAGTACAGTGTCGCAACCGGGCGGGACAACGTTCCCGACCGCGTGCACTTGCTATCGGAGATGTGTGAAATTACTTCGCGTCGACCGAAATCGCCGTGATCTTTCCAACGCCGCTGTCGCCTGCGGAATTATACTCGATGGTGATGCGATTGCCAGCGCTCAGCCCTTCGGGAACGAGGTCACCAGCGGGAGCCAGGTCCCACACAGTTTTGTCGTCCAGAACGAGAACATGATCGACACGGTCATAGGCGACAACGACGCCACCGGTTGTGTCAGCCAGAGCGGACGTTGCGAGAAGACAACCAAGAATCGTAGTTGCTGAAAACAGGCGCATGATATCCTCCGTACGACATGATGAAATCAAGCTATGCGCCTGTCCCGTCATTCCCGCAAGAGGCTTTGATTCGCCATTGAACTAGAGCCGTTCATTTTTAAATGGAAGCAGTTTGATGGAATGGATGACTTGCGCAGCTAGGAAGATACTGCAGTCACGATGCCGCGCATGGTGCGAGGATTTTGACGACGTTGGTGCGGAAAAGACATCCAAGCAAGGCAGTTGCGGTGCATCCGCGATTGCAGTGTAAGCCCACCAGACAATCGTATGCGCTTGTATTTTCGCACTCTGGACTTCGTCGCGCACGGCTAACGGTGCTCGCACCGCGTCGCCGCACGCTCCTTGCCAGATTACGAAATCCCTGCGCTCAAACAATTCCATTTAAAGATGAACGTCTCTAAGTCTTACGCGCCTTTATTTATCATTGAGAAAATCGTCGACCGTAAGCCCTCGGCGGCCAGCTTCCAGATAATCGTCGGTGGTTCGGGTGCGGCGCTGATGGGCGATGGCGAAGGGGTCAGCACCGTCGCGCGACAGCGTCTCGAGTCGACATTCCTCGCACATATGGATCAGTGCCCGGCGTTCGTCAGTGTCAAACATCCAGTTACCCTGAAGACGCTTTTCCACCGCGCGCAGCATGCCTCCTGCAGCGAACGCCTTGCCGCAGGAGGTGCAACAAGCCGGCTCGTCCTCATGCAAAGTTATCGGCTGCATGATGGCTGGAGACAAATTGTAGCGTGGCTCAAGGCTTATCGCTGATTCCGGGCATGTGGATTCGCAAATGCCGCATTGAACACAGGCCGCCTCGACAAAGCGCAATTGCGGCGTGTCGGGCGTATCCCGTAGCGCATCAACAGGACAGGAAGAAACACAGGCCATACACAGCGTGCAGGCATCGGTATTTACCAGAACGGTTCCGTAGGGCGCGCTACCGGACAATGCCACAATGCTTGAGCCGGGTTTGCCGGCTTCGGCCAGCACACCCAGTGCCGCGCGCGTGACCTCACGCTTTCCCCCCAGTGGTGAGGGTGCAGAGCGTGTGAGTTCCGGAAGCTCGGGCAGGGCATAAAGCGCGGCTTCGACCTGATCAGGATCGGATTCGAGCAAGGTCACGATCCGTCCGCCCTTGTGGCCAAAGCCTGTGAGAAGGGTTTCCATCAATTGGCTTTCGGCGGCGACCGCGCCGAATTCTTCGGTCTTGTGGGGATCACCCAGCACGACAATCTGCCTAAATCCGGCAGCCAGCGCTGCAGCCATCACATCATGGCCGACACCGCTGGTCGCATGCATTTCAAGTGGAATGACCCTGGCCGGAAGGCCGCGGCCGAATCGCGCCATCGCGCCGATCAACGGGGTCCCGTGTCCTGCATCATGCAACAGCAGAACCGGTGCCTGGCCGCCGGCCGCAAGAAATGTCCGGGCCAGCGTCTGAAGACGTGAGATCTGATCAGTACGGGTCGGGTAGGTGTAGGCCACAGCTCCGGTGGGGCAATGTGCCGCGCAGTTGCCACAGCCGCCGCAAATGCCGGCATCAACAACGATGATATCGCCCTCGCCAGTGATCGCGCCAGCCGGGCATTGGTCAATGCATTTGGTGCAGCCGGTCTTCCTCGACCGCTCGTGGGCGCAGATCGAAGCGTCATAGCTGACATAGATCGGCTTCTCGAAGCTGCCAACGTAGTTCGATGCCTCTATAACCGCTTCAAGCACCGCCACCGGATTGCCGGGGTCGGCCCGGAAATAGCCGTCCCGGCCATGCGCGCGGGTAAACAGCGCAGTCTCGCCCGACATGTCGAAAATGACGCTGCACGAGGTTTTGGCCCCATCACGCCGCATTGCGAATTCCGGCTTTGCCCGAGAGGAGGGCAACATCGAAGCATAACCATCAACAACCAGCTGAAAGTCACCCAGGGAGCCGGCGGCCGAGGCTACGCGTCCGCTGAAAACCGGAAACTGCAATTCGGACGGCAGCACCAGATTATCGCTCGCAGTCAACAACAGAGTCACGGACAGGGTCCGGTTCAGGCGCTGTGCAGCATCAAAGGCCGATTGCCCGGACCCGATCACCAGGCAAAGCCCGTCACTCTCGATCGCACGCAACCTTGCTGGAACAGCATGCTGCCGGGCTGCGGTCAGCAGCGCCTCGATTTTCGGTGTCTTCGACGCATCGTCAGCGCTCCACCCGGCCATCTCCCGAACATTGACGAAAGACACGGCCTGGTGTCCCGCCTCTGCGGCAATTTCCTCAAACAGCGGCCGTTCCTGGGTACAGGCAATGCAGATGGGCGATTCGGTGGCTAACGCGGTCTCGAGTACACCCATTTCACTGCGGCACAGCTGGTTGTGGCTCGACACTTCGCCATAGGCTGCCCCCAGTTTGGCGGGATCGACAGCCATGGTTTTTTCGCAGCTGCATACAAATAGCTTGGTCGCGTCTAAAACCATCGGGGCACCCTTGTTGTCGTCTGCAAACACCTTATACTTTCAACGGGAAGAGACAACCGTGATTGCCTCAGGACCGGGGAGGGACTTATTGGCGTGTCGCGGGAACTGACTATAATGCTGGGCGTGATTGCGGAGAAGCGGCAGTCGGTTTCGCGTTGGGCAAATGACTATTGGATGCCCGTCGGCGTGATGCTGGCGCCGACCGATCTCAATGCAGGCGATATCCTGGTCAGCGATGACCGCATGACACGCTATTACATGGGGCGGGTGGATCTCACTTGCTATGCCGCCGATACCGAAGCCTATGTCGAGAATTTCGACAGCGGGAATCCGGCGCTCTATGTCGTGCTGCGGCGCGACAGTGAAAACGAGCACCCTCTTGAATGGTACGTACAGAGTGTGACGGCTTCTCCACACGCCGCCCAGGACTACGAGGTCGGCAGCGAAGATATCATCGAACGCCTGCCGATGCCGCCCGAGATTTCCGAGGCAATCCTCGAGTTTCTTGACGCCTATCATGTCGAAACGCCGTTCCTGAAACGGCGGCGCGACAAGCTGGATCTTGAAGAGCAGAAATTTGGCAAACAGCCGATTTTTCTTAGTCGCAAGCGCTCAGACCGGGGAGATCTCGATGGTTGAAGACAAAGAAGGATTTCTGAGCCGTTGGTCAAAGCGCAAACAGGCGCAATTGTCTAATCCGGATGTGGATCCGGACGCTGAAATGGTGGCGGTCGACGCGGTCGAGGTTGACGAAGAACAACTTGAGGCCGAACGCAGCGAAGCGGAGGTCAATCGCCTCGCGGCGGAAGCCGTCGATCTGGCGAAGGTCGAATACGGATTCGATTTCTCGATTTTCATGAAACGCGGCGTGCCAGACCTGTTGCGCAAGCAAGCCCTGAAGAAATTTTTCAATTCCAACCCGGTCCTGGCCAATCTGGATGGCTTGAATGACTACGACGAGGACTACAACAATCCGTTGCATATGGTCTACAAATCGTCATGGGATGTGGGCCGTGGGTTTCTCACCGAGGCAGAGAAAATCCTGCAACAGGCAACGGGACGGTTGACGCGGGATGAGCCACCCGCCGTTTTGGATTCGGCCGATGATTCCGATGGTGAGCAAGACGAAGAAGAGCAAGCACAAGTCGATGGCGAAGCTATGATCGATGGCGCCGCTTCCTCAGGTGAAGATACTGAGCTGGCAGGCACCGCTGAACCAACTGACGCAACAGCGCAAACGGATGATGTCGCAGATCCCGACCCGGAACCGCTGCAACAAAAGCGGGTCTCGATCAGACAGCGGCTGAACGGATGAGACGCATGTCAGACGTTGGGGTCAGCCAGATGATTGCGCAGCATTTCCGTGTAGGCGGCGGCCATCTCGGTAACGAAGGCCTCGTGGTCGGCCACGTCGATCACATTCTTGGCGACAAAGGCATTGTAGCGCGCCGCGCCATACAGGAACGCCATGTGGATTTCGGTTGCGGGGATTTTAGCGTTTGCCGTGTTGGCGGTGCGGACGAACCGATCGGCAAGCCTGACAAATTTTTCCGTTTCGCTGCTGTCCATCGCGGGCCCTCTCCATCGCTTAATACCTGTCGAAGCGCCATGCCCAAATCGGAGACCAAGTCTGAGACCAGGACTGTGATAAAGACTGCAACAACGCGGAGCCAGTATCGACTATGGGGTGCGCAGTGACAATCGCCATGGACCAGATTCTGGAACAACTCAAACGGGTCAAGGGGCCTGACCTGACCGGCAATATCGTCGATCTGGGACTGGTCTCGGATATTGTCGTCAGCGGTGATCAGGTCACCTTCTCGATCACCGTACCGGCCCAACGCGCCGCCCAGCTGGAGCCATTGCGAGCTGCAGCAGAAAAAGCCGCACTGGCCGTGCCCGGTGTCGGCAAGGCGCTGGTCGCGCTAACTGCAGATTACAAAGAGCAGCCTGCGCCGGTGCGTTCGGCGCCGTCGATTGAACAAGCCTCAGCCGTTCCTCCACCCATGCAGAAACGAGCGCCACCGCAGCAACAGGCGCCCGGAACCAAGGCTCCGGTGCCCGGGGTCGGGGCCATCATTGCTGTTGCTTCGGGCAAGGGCGGCGTCGGCAAGTCCACCACCTCGGTCAATATTGCGCTTGGCCTTCAGGCCCGTGGTCTGAAGGTGGGGATACTCGACGCGGACATTTACGGTCCGTCGCTGCCGCGGCTGCTCAATATTTCAGGCCGCCCGCAGAGTGGCGGCGACCGCATCCTGATTCCGCTTGAAGGCCACGGCCTCAAGGTGATGTCGATGGGGTTTATGGTTGATGAGGATACAGCCACGGTCTGGCGCGGGCCGATGATCATGCAGGCCTTGACCCAGATGTTGCGCGAAGTGGCATGGGGTGAGCTTGATGTGCTGATTATCGACATGCCGCCGGGCACAGGTGACGCGCAACTGACCATGTCACAGAATGTGCCGCTGGACGGCGCGGTGATCGTCTCGACGCCGCAGGACCTGGCGCTTATCGATGCCCGCAAGGGGCTCAACATGTTCCGCAAGGTCGATGTGCCGATTCTCGGCATTGTCGAAAACATGAGCTATTTCACCTGTCCCGATTGCGATGGCCAGCATGCGATATTCGGTCGTGGCGGGGCGCGTGCGGAAGCCGAGCGGATCGGAGCGCCGTTCCTTGGCGAGGTGCCGTTGGTGATCGAGATCCGCGAGAAATCCGACAGCGGCAATCCCATCGTCGTTTCCGATCCCGACAGTGTTCAGGCGCAAATCTACCGCGATATTGCCGGACGGATCTGGGACCGGCTGACCGAAGAACGAATGCTGGCGGGAGGCCACGGTTAGGCCATGCAGGATTTCGCAGGTGCATTCGGGTTGGCATTCGGGTTGATCGCTTCAGGCGATGCCGACCTGTTCGAGATCGTCGGGCTGTCGATGCGCGTCAGTCTGACGGCGCTGCTTCTGTCCTGTCTTATCGGGTTTCCCATCGGAGCGCTTCTGGTGGTGAGAAAGTTCTTCGGCCGCGGCATCGTCATTGCCCTGGTCAATTCCATGATGGGGTTCCCTCCGGTTGTGATCGGTTTGCTGGTCTACCTGGCGCTATCGCGCGCCGGCCCGATGGGCTCGTTCGGGCTGCTCTACAGTCCGACGGCGATGATCATTGCCCAGACTGTGTTGATTGCGCCCATCGTCGCGGCGTTGTCACGGCAGGTTCTCGAAGCGTTGCAAGCCGAATATGAAGAGCAATTTCGATCTCTCGGGATCTCGCGTGGACGTGCCGTGATTGCGTTGATCGTCGACGGGCGTTACGGCCTTGTCACGGTGGCGCTGGCCGGTTTTGGCCGGGCGGTGGCCGAGGTTGGAGCAGTCATGATTGTGGGTGGCAATATTGATCATTTGACCCGTGTCATGACCACGGCCATCGCGCTCGAAACCTCCAAGGGCGACCTTGGAATGGCTTTGGCGCTTGGGATCATCCTGATGAGCATAGCGGTTTCGGTCAACCTCGGCGCGGGCGCTCTCAGGGCGATCGCCGAAAGGCAGGCCTATGCCTGACCCGGCGCCGCTGATGCCGCAAAAGCCCTCCAATGTGGGCCCGCCAACGCCGCGGGATCGTCTGATGCCGGGCGCTCTAAGGGTCGAGAAGCTGGTGCTGCAGGTGGCCGGTAAAGGCCTGGTCAATATCGAGAAACTCTCACTCGATCCGCGGTCTGTAACAGTCGTGATGGGTCCCAACGGCGCGGGAAAGAGCCTGTTCCTCCGTCTTGTTCACGGTCTTATTCCGCCGACGAGCGGCTGGATAAGCTGGGGCGAGGTGGCGCGTGGTGACGCGACCCGGTCAACCCAGGCAATGGTGTTCCAGAAGCCGGTACTGCTGCGCCGTTCTGTGGCTGCCAACATCGATTTTGTTCTGCGCTACCGCGCCGGAACCAGGGCACAACGTCAGGTGCGATGCGATGAATTGTTGACGCGAGTGGGGCTTGCCAGCCAGTCTGAGCAACCCGCGCGGCTTTTGTCCGGCGGTGAACAGCAGCGGCTCGCCCTGGCGCGGGCGCTTGCGACACGGCCAAAAGTTCTGCTGCTTGATGAGCCGACCGCCAGTCTCGACCCTGCGTCCGTGCAGATGATCGAGCAGATCGTCCTTACAGCGAGTGCTGAACAAACGAAGGTAATTTTTGTCACCCATGACGTGGGACAGGCGCGCCGCCTGGCCGATGACGTGGCGTTTCTGCATCACGGACAACTGGCCGAACATAGCCAGGCAACAGCGTTTTTCACGAATCCGACATCTGAGGCAGCCAATGCCTATCTGGCAGGTCGAATAGTGCTCTGAATAAGAACCAAAGCCGATTACCGAGGAAAATAGTATGATCAGAACCACTTTGTTCGGAGCCGCATTGCTCTCCATCATTGCGTCAAACGCTTCCGCTGAGGATCCGTCGATCCTTGTCCAGTCGACCACCTCGACGCAAAATTCCGGTTTTTACGATTACATTCTGCCGATCTACAAGAACGAGACCGGCGTTACGGTCAAAGTCGTGGCCGTTGGCACCGGGCAGGCCATCAAGAACGCGCAGAACTGCGATGCGGACGTGCTGCTGGTTCACGCCAAGGCCGCCGAAGAGAAATTTGTTTCTGACGGGTTTGGCACGGTCCGTTCGGACCTCATGTACAACGATTTCGTTATCGTCGGCCCGGCCGCTGATCCGGCTGCGATTGCCGGTGGTAAAGATGTCGTTGCATCCTTCAAGACCATCGCGGAGAAGAAAGCGCTGTTTGCGTCGCGCGGCGATGAGTCCGGCACCAACCAGGCGGAACTGAAACTCTGGGACAAGGCCGGGATCGACACCAAGGCAGCCTCGGGTGATTGGTACCGTGCGACCGGGTCCGGCATGGGGGCGACACTGAACGCAAGTGTCGGCATGGGCGCATACACGATCTCCGATCGCGCCACGTGGATCAGCTTCCGCAACAAGGGCGATTACCAGATCACTGTCGAGGGCGATCCGGTGCTGTTCAACCAGTACGGCATCATTCTGGTAAACCCGGAGAAATGCCCAAGTGTCAAGGCGGACCTGGGTAAGCAGTTCATAGACTGGCTGACCTCGGCGCATGGGCAGGAGCTGATCGCGGACTTCAAGTTGGACGGCAAGCAGTTGTTCTTCCCGAACGCTAGAGCCGTTCCTCTTTAAATGGAAGCAGTTTGATGGATTGGATTCTTCTCGCCAGCTCGGAAAACACCGCAGTCACGATGCCGTGTATCGTGCAAGGATTTTGACGACGCTAGCGTGAAAAAGACATTCAAGCGAGGCAGTTGCGTTGCTCCCGCGATTGCAGTGTCGGTCCGCGAGCCATTGTTTGAGCTTGTTCTCTCGCACTCTGGACTTCGTCGCGCACCGCGTCGCCGCACGCTCCTTGCCAGATCACAAAATCCCGGCGCTCAAACGATTCCATTTAAAGATGAACGGCTCTTGAAACCGATCAGCTGTCGATCCCAAACCCGCTGAAGGGCAGGAATGACACCAGCTCGCCGCGTGCCACGGACGTCACGTCCTCGGTGATCTCGATCAGGCCGGTTGCCTGCCTCAGCCCGGATATCAGCCCCGATCCGTCGCGTGTGAATTTATGCGCGACGGGTCGCCCGTCGGGGCCCGGCTCAAGCCACCCGCGCCAGAATTCACGACGGCCGGGTTTCTTTGTGGGCACGTCAAACCCTGCGGGCACTGGATATCGTATGGGCTCCTGATAGCTGCCGCCACCGAGCACTGTCAGTGCCGGACGCACATAGAGCAGGAAGCACACGAAGGCTGCGACCGGATTGCCCGGCAGGCCCAGGAAGATGCAGTCGCCAATCTGGCCGAAACTCATCGGTCTGCCGGGTTTGACCGCAATCTGCCAGAGGTGGCGCGTGCCAAGGGTATCGATCGCGTTGATGATGTGATCCTCGTCACCTCGCGACGCACCGCCACTGGTCAGGATCACGTCATGGGTTTTGGCGACATCGGCGAGAGTGGCCTCGATCAGCTCGGCGTTGTCAGGCAGGATGCCGAGGTCGGTGATCTCGCAGGGTAGGGTTTCCGCCAGGGCCTGAAGCATCGCGCGATTTGAATCGTAGACCTGGCCCTGGCTGATCTCAGCCCCGGGCTCAAGCAACTCGTCGCCGTTCGACAGGATCGCAATCCGAACGGGTTTGCGAACCGTTATCCCCGGCAGACCGAACGAGGCCAGCGCCGCCATGTCCTGGGGGCGAAGACGGGAAGCGGTGTGCAGCACCGGTGTATTGGCGGCCACATCTTCCCCCGCGCGACGGGCATTGGCACCACGCTTGAGATCAAGCGGAACGGCAACCTGATCACCATCGACCGTGCAGTCCTCCTGCATGGCCACCGTATCAGCACCTTGCGGCATGGGAGCACCGGTGAAGATGCGCGCCGCCTCGCCCGGCTCAAGCCGGTGGGTGGACAGGTCACCGGCGGCGATGCGCACGACAATCGGCATCGTGCCGGTTGCAGGGGCCGCAAAGGCGTAGCCGTCGACAGCTGAATTGTCGTGCAGTGGAACGTTGCGCGGCGCGATGATATCTGCGGCAAGCCAGCGCCCGGAAGTCTCGACAAGCGGCAGTTCCTCGGTGCCAGTGACAGCCGACAACCGACAGGTCAGGATTTCCAGACACTCTACGTGGCTGAGCCTTTCCTTGTCGGTGAGGAAGCAGTCGTTCAAAAGCTTGCGCCGGGTCATGCGGCTGTCTCCCCCAGTCCGGTTTCAAGAGCAATCATATCGGCGATGCCACTGATGTCGTCCAGTGAGAAAACCGGTATCTTCTCATCGCCAATCGCGTGGTCTGCGGCGATGGCGCGGATGCTGGCGTCGATATCAGACAACGGCGCCCGATCCGGCGCGGCCGCCCGGCGTGCCTCGATTTTCGGGTGGTTTTCGCGCTTATAACCTTCGATCAGCACCAGGTCGCAAGGCGAGAGTTTTGCCAGGATGTCGTCAAGCGATGGTTCCTTCGCGTCGCCAAGTTCGTGCATGATCACCCAGCGGCGGCCCGAGACAATGGCCACTTCACCGGCACCGGCCTTGCGATGGCGGTGGCTGTCGGTGCCTTCATGGTCGACATCGAACCCATGATGCGCGTGCTTGACAGCGGCAACGCGAAATCCGCGACGGGTGAATTCCTCGACCAGTTTACAGGTCAATGTTGTCTTGCCCGAGTTCTTCCATCCGGCAACGCCGAAAACACGCTGGTTCATGCATCCGCCCCGGCGAGAATACGTCCGGCCTCGGCCAGTTCTTCCGGTGTGTTGGCGTTGAAAAACGGATCCGGAGCAGCTTCTCCGTCGGCTTCGAAATCGCAGAAGGTGAAATCGTGCCGCTGGACCCAGGCGAGCACCTTCATGGTTTCGCTGGTAGCCAGCCACTCAGCCAGATCCTGACGCAACGCCACCGGCCAGAGCCCGAAAACCGGATGCCGGTTGCCATCGGAGCGGGCGATCACAATGCGCTCCGGTGCCGCGTGTGCCGAGAATTTGGAAACCAGATCAAGCGGCAGAAATGGCGTGTCGGTCGCTGCACTGACGATGTGGGTGACACCCGGCAGCCCTGTTGCCCATTCCAGTCCGGTCAGCACACCGGCGAGCGGGCCAACATGGCCGCTGATCGTGTCGGGCAGAATCGGCAGCCCAAATTCGAGATAGGGTTCAGGATCAGCATTGGCGTTGATTGCCAGCGCATCGACCTGCGGAGCAATCCGTCCGATCACCCGCGAGATCATGGATTGCCCGGCAAGCAGCTGCAGGCCCTTTTCGCCGCCGCCCATCCGTCGCGAAAGACCGCCCGCCAGCACCACCCCTGCGATTGACCCGCTCATGCATTGTCCTCTGCAGCGCCCTTGCGGCGATGCCGCGACGACTCGTTGGCAGCCTCGGTAGGGTCGCCATCAAATTCGATCCGTTCCAGTCCGGCCAGAGCCAGAAACCGCTTGCCGCGCGCCCGGCCGATCAGCGTCAATCCGGCCGTTTGTGCCAGCTCCACACCCCAGGCGGTGAAGCCCGATCGCGACACCAGAATGGGAATGCCCATCATCACAGTCTTGATCACCATTTCCGAGGTCAGCCGGCCGGTGGTGTAGAAGATCTTGTCGTCGGGTGCGACCTTGTTCATGAACATCCAGCCAGCAATCTTGTCGACCGCATTGTGCCGGCCGACATCCTCCATATAGACCAGCGGAACATCGCCCTGGCACAAAACGCAACCATGGATGGCGCCGGCTTCCAGATAGAGGCTCGGAGCGGTGTTGATCTTGTGGGTCAGGGTGTAGAGCCAGGAGGTCTTCAGGCGTGCATCCGCCGCCAGCTCAATGTCGGAGAAATTCTCCATCACATCGCCAAACACAGTGCCTTGCGCACAGCCAGACGTGCGCACCTTCTTCTGTAGCTTGGCCTCGTAGTCGGTCTCGCGCTCGGTGCGAACCACGACCACTTCAAGATCATCGTCGTAGTCGATCGCCGTGATTTCATCATCGGCATGCAGCATGTTCTGGTTCAACAGATAGCCGACCGCCATCAGATCCGGATGATCCCCGATCGTCATCATGGTGACGATTTCCTGCCGGTTGAGGTAAAGTGTCAACGGTTTCTCTGTGACCACCCGTGTGGTCACTTCTGCGCCGAGATGATCCACGCCGGTGACCTCTGTGGAAAGCCGCGGATCGGAAGGATCTGATCTGAGCAGAAAGCCGTCGTCGAACGGCGGTTTGGCTATCGTCAAAGTGACAACTTTCGCTTCGAGTGCATTGCGGGACGATGCTACAACGATTCCAGTCAAACACAACTCGTTCAGCTGTGGATTGCCGGCAAGTTCATGCGAGGCTTTGGCGCACTGCATCAATGCCTGCAGCTGTAGCGTATCGGCTTTGTTATTGGTGCCACATTCTAAATAAATCCCCTGTCTCGATGGCCCACCTTGATCATGTGGTACATATTCGAATTAATGCCGCTGCGGCGCCGCTTGCTGTTTGTCAGCCGGGCAGGGAAGTCGCCGGGCTAAACGGGACATCTTCCAGCCGGCTGCTCCGAAATCGGGGCGCATTTCATGACGTTGAAATCTGGTAACTTCGGGGCGGACGCCTTCTTTACGGACTCACAGGAATTATTGGATGCCCATGCCCCCTGAGACCCACCTGCGCGAACAAATATGCATGCTTGCAAAGTCCGTGTTCGACCGAGGATTGACGGGCAACATCGCGGCGCGCACCCAAGGCGGCGGGCTGCTGGTCAGCCCCACCGGCACCAGCTTCGGCAGCCGGGATCCTGTAGGGTTAAGTCGTTTTGATCCAGGCGAGCAACTGGTTGAGGGCGACCCGCCGACCACGGAAATGCAGCCACATGCCGCGTTCTATGACACCCGCTTGACGGCCGGCGCGGTGGTTCTTTTGCACTCCAATGATGGCCCGGTTGTTGCAGACAATCAAATCAAGGCGGCGTGCAATGCCGTTGAAGAGCTGGAAGACACTGCGCGGCTGGCGATGATGGCGCGCGAATTGTCCCCACGTGCCTTGTCCGCCAGCGACGGGCGGGCCATGGTGACCAGGTTTGACGTGGAGTGGGCCGCATGAAGTTCTCGGCAAACCTGGGATTCCTCTGGACTGACCTCCTGCTGCCTGATGCAATTCGTGCCGCCAAGGCCGCCGGCTTTGACGCGGTCGAGTGCCATTGGCCCTATGATGTCGCTGCCGCAGAAGTATCGAAAGCCCTGGTAGAAACGAGCTTCAAGATGCTCGGGTTGAACACACGACGCGGTGATGTGACGGCAGGCGACAACGGCCTGTCTGCCATCCCCGGGCGCGAGGCCGAAGCCCGAGCCGCGATCGACGAGGCAATAGACTATGCGATAGCCATCGGCGCGGCGAATATCCATGTCATGGCGGGGTTTTCTGCAGGTAAGCAGGCGCAGGCGAGCTTTGCCAAGAATTTACGCTACGCCTGCCAAAAGGCGGCGCCACATGGCATAACAATCCTGATCGAGCCGCTAAACAAATATGATGCCCCGGGCTATTTTCTGACGACCACGGATCAAGCGATCGGTGTCATCAATGCGGTCGGCTTGACGAACCTCAAACTGATGTTTGATTGCTACCATGTTCAATTGATGGAAGGTGATTTGACCCATCGCATCGAGAAGTTGTTGCCGCACATCGGTCATATCCAATTTGCATCTGTACCTGATCGCGGGGCGCCTGATCACGGCGAAATCAACTATGCACATCTCTTCGGCGTGATCGCCGGGCTTGGCTATGACGCCCCGGCGGGGGCTGAGTACAAGCCCTATGGTTCAACAGACCAGAGCCTTGGATGGATGCAGAAATGGCGTGAAAGCACGTGAAATAACTGTTCTTTAGGGTCCTCTCTTTTCTCCGCTGCGGGTAGCCCTGAACAGCCCCTGGATTCGTGGACGCCTTAGATTGCGTTGATTTCAGATATGCAGTGAATGTCCCAGCGCCTTGAGGCAGGCCTCGTGCAGCGCTTCGCCGAGTGTCGGGTGGGCGTGAATGATGGCGGCGATGTCGTCGAGCCGGGCACCCATCTCGATGGCGATGGCGAAGGCGCTTGCGAGTTCTGAAATGCCTGTTCCGGCGCCCTGCAGGCCGAGGATGCGGCCATTGTCCTTGCGGGCAACAACGCGGACGAAGCCGCTCTCGGCTTCCATGCTCATGGCGCGGCCATTGGCGGTGAAGGGGAACTGCCCGCTGGTGGTCTCGATGCCAGCGGTTTTCGCCTCCTCGGGCGACAGGCCGCAGGTGACGATTTCCGGATCGGTGAAGCAGACGGCGGGAATGCAGGTCTTGTCCCAGACGCGTTTTTTGCCGGACAGGATCTCGGCCACCATCTCGCCCTGGGCCATGGCGCGGTGGGCCAGCATCGGTTCGCCGGTCACGTCGCCGATGGCGAAGACGCCACGCATCGATGTACGGCATGTCTCGTCAATGCGGATGAAGTGGCCGTCCATGTCGAGGCTGAGGCCGGGAATGCCTGCGCCCTGCGAGCGCGGTCGGCGGCCGACGGTGACGAGGATTTTGTCGGCTGGCAGATCTATGCTCTCGCCGTCGGCGGTCTCGACAATCAGGCCGGCGTCGGATTCGGACCTGGCCTTGGTGTCGAGCAATAGCTTGATGCCGAGCGCTTCGAGCGAGGCCATCACCGGCCGGGTCAGCGCTGAATCATATTGCGGCAGGATCTTCGACGTGGCTTCGACAATGGTGACGGCCGCGCCGAGCTTGGCGAAGGCGGTGCCGATTTCCAGCCCGATATAGCCGCCACCGACGACCACCAGCCGTTCGGGCACGGCGTCGAGCGCCAGCGCCTCTGTGGAGCTGATCACATTGCCGCCAAAGGGCAGGAAAGGCAGCTCGACAGCTTCCGAGCCCGTGGCGATGACCACGTTTTCAGCCACGATGCGCAGCGCCGCCGCGTCGGTGGTCACCTGAACGGTCTTGCCGTCGAGGAATTCGGCCTGACCCATGATCAGACGTGTGCCAGCCTTCTTCAGCAGGCCCTCGACGCCGCCGGTAAGGCGGGCGACTATGCCGTCTTTCCAGGAGATGGTGCGGGCAAGATCGATGGCCGAGCTGGCGGCAGTGATGCCGAGCGCCGAGCGGCCGTCATAATGACTGAGCTTGTGGAACTCGTCGGCGGCATGGATCAGCGCCTTGGACGGAATACAGCCGACATTGAGGCAGGTCCCGCCGGCTCTGGCCTGTTCGACGACAACGGTGTCGATGCCGAGCTGACCGGCACGGATGCCGCAGACATAGCCGCCGGGACCGCCGCCGATGATGAGCAGTTTGCAGGTGAGGTCGGTCATGGCTCAGTCCTCGATAAACAGCAAAGCGGGGGTTTCGATCAGGCTCTTCAGCTTTTGCACGAACACCGCAGCGTCCCAGCCGTCTATGACCCGGTGATCAAATGAGCAGGAGATATTCATCATCTTGCGCGGCTGGAACTGCTGACCGTCCCACATTGGCCTGACCGCCATCTTGTTGATGCCGACAATGGAGACTTCCGGATGATTGATGATTGGCGTGGTGGCTATGGCGCCCAGCGGTCCGAGCGAGGTGATCGAGATGGTGGAACCGGACAGTTCGTCGCGGCTGGCCTTGCCGTCGCGGGCGGCTTCTGCGAGGCGGACCATCTCTGTGGCACTTTCCCACAGCGAGCGGCTCTCGGCGTGGCGCACCACCGGCACGGTCAGCCCGGCAGGTGTTTGGGTGGCGATGCCGATATGCACGCCGTCGAACTGCTCGATCACGCCCGCATCGTCGTCATAGCGGGCGTTGAGCGCCGGCTGCTCGCGCACGGCCGTGACGATTGCGCGCATGACGAAGGGCAAGAGCGTCAGCTTGCCGCGCCTGGCAGCATGCACCGTGTTGAGTGCGGCGCGCAGATCCTCGAGAGCGGAAACGTCGATTTCCTCGACGATAGTGATGTGCGGGATTCGTGACCAGGACTGGGCCATCTTCTCGGCGATCTTGCGCCGCATCCCGATGACCTTGATCTCGCGGCTACCGGTTTTGCGTGCCTTGGGCCGTGCGGTGCCAGACCCATCGTCGGCAAAGGCGTCAATGTCCTCGTGCAAGATGCGGCCACCGGGGCCGGAGCCTGCAACGCGGCGCAAATCGATGCCGGCGTCGCGGGCATGCTGGCGCACCGAGGGGGCGGCCAGCGGCTTGTCGCCCGGGGCAATCGGGGCGCGCCGTTCGCCGCCGCCGTTGCCGCCGGAGCTGACTGATGCGGATTTCACCGGAGCCGGTTTGACCGGCTCGGCCTTGGCGGGCTTGGCCGGGGCAGTCTCCACCGGCTTGTCTGCAACGGGTTTCTCCTGCTGCGGTTCGGCGGCAGCTTCGGGAGCTTTGGCCGCTGGCTTGGCTTCGCTGCCCGGCCTGGCGTTGCCTACTCCCTCTACTTCAAGCTCGGCGAATTTGGCGCCGATGGCAATGGTGTCGCCGGGCTCGCCGCAGAGCCAGACCACCTTGCCGGAGACGGCGGACGGCACCTCGACGGCGGCCTTGTCGGTCATCACCGTGCCGAGGACGTCGTCCTCGTTGACATGATCGCCGATCTTGACGCTCCACTCGGTCAGTTCGGCTTCGGCAATACCTTCGCCGACATCCGGCAGGTTGATGGTGTGAATGCCCATGTTCAGCCCTCCATGACCGCTAGCAATGCCCGTTTCAGCCGTTCGGGTCCGGGGAAATAGGCCCATTCCTGGGCGTGAGGGTAGGGCGTGTCCCAGCCGGCGACGCGGGTTATGGGCGCTTCGAGATGGTAGAAGCAGGCCTCCTGCACCTGGGCGCTCAATTCGGCGCCAAAGCCGGAGGTCTTGGTCGCTTCATGGATGATGACACAGCGGCCGGTCTTCTTGACTGAGGTGGTGATGGTGTCGATGTCGAGCGGCAGCAGTGTGCGCAGATCGATGATCTCGGCGTCGATGCCTGTCTCTTCGACGGCGGCCTCGGCGACATAGACCATGGTGCCATAGGCGAGGATGGTGACGGCGGAACCCTCGCGGCGGATCTCGGCCTTGCCCAGCGGCACGGTGAAATAGCCCTCGTCAACTTCGCCCAGCGGATGGCTCTTCCACGGCGCCACCGGCTGGTCGTGATGGCCGTTGAACGGGCCGTTGTAGAGCCGCTTGGGTTCGAGGAAAATCACCGGATCGGGATCCTCGATGGCCGCGAGCAGCAGGCCCTTGGCGTCGCGCGGGTTGGACGGCACCACCACTTTGAGGCCGGAGACATGGGTGAACAGCGCTTCGGGGCTCTGGCTGTGGGTCTGGCCGCCGAAGATGCCGCCGCCTGTCGGCATGCGGATCACCATAGGGCAAGTGAACTGTCCGGCGGAGCGGTGGCGCATGCGCGCGGCTTCCGAGACGATCTGGTCATAGGCGGGATAGACATAATCGGCGAACTGGATCTCGACCACGGGCTTCAGGCCATAGGCGGTCATGCCGATGGCGGCGCCGACAATGCCGCTTTCGTTGATCGGTGCGTCAAAGCAGCGGCTGGCGCCGTATTTCTTCTGCAATCCGGCCGTGCAGCGGAAGACGCCCCCGAAATAGCCTACATCCTCGCCGAAGACGACAACCTTGTCGTCGGCGCCCATGGCCAGGTCATGTGCGTTTCGGATGGCTTCGATCATGGTCATGCGCGCCATCTCAGTAGCCCCCTTCCTGGCGTTGCCGGATGAGATGCTGCGGCATCTCTGCATAGACATCGTCAAACATGCTGCGCGGCGAGGGGTGGCCGCCATCGATCAGGGTGCCGTTGGCTTCGGCCTCGCGCTGGGCTGAGCGAATGCTGTCGGAGATCTCGGCGGTGGCCTGGGTGTGGCGCTCGTCCGACCATTCACCCAGCGCGATGAGATGTGTCTTCAATCGTTCGATCGGATCGCCCAACGGCCAGGCGGCGGATTCGTTCTTGGAGCGGTAGGCTGCGGGGTCGTCGGACGTGGAGTGGCCGCCGGCGCGATAGGTGACATGCTCGATCAGCGTCGGACCGTGGCCGGCGCGGGCGCGTTCGGCGGCCCAGCTGGCCACCGCGTGGACGGCGAGATAGTCGTTGCCATCAACCCGGATCGCCGGAATGCCGAAACCGTGGCCCCGTTCTGCGAAGGTGACGGCCGCACCGCGAGCCATGCCCTGGAAGGTGGAAATGGCCCACTGGTTGTTGACGATATTGAGGATTACCGGCGCATTGTAGGTGGAAGCGAAGACCATGGCCGAGTGAAAGTCGCCCTCGGCGGTGGCGCCGTCGCCGATCCAGCCGGCGGCAATGCGGGTGTCACCGGCAATCGCCGAGGCCATGGCCCAGCCGACCGCCTGGATATATTGTGTACCGAGATTGCCCGAGATGGTGAAGAAGCCATAGTCGCGGGCCGAATACATGATCGGCAGCTGCCGGCCCTTCAGCGGGTCCTCCGAGTTGGAATAGATTTGGTTCATCATGTCGGTGAGCGGATAGCCGCCGGCGATCAGAAGCCCGGCCTGGCGGTAGGTCGGGAAGTTCATGTCTCCCTCTTCCAGCGCCATTCGGAAGGCGCAGGAAACAGCCTCCTCGCCCAGATGCTGCATGTAGAAGCTGGTTTTGCCCTGGCGCTGTGCAATCGTCATGCGCTCGTCAAATACCCGCAGCGTCATCATGTGGCGCAGGCCGTCGCGCAAATCGTCCGGCGTCAGCTTGCCGGCCCACGGACCGACCGCTTCGCCATGGCGATTGAGCACACGGACGATGGAAAAGGCCATGTCGCGCATGTCCTCGGGCGCTGCATCGATGTCGGGGCGACGTGTGGCCCCTGCCTTCGGAACCACGAAATCCGAGAAATCCGGCACATCGCCGGGGCGGCAGCCGGGTTCAGGTACGCGCAGGCTCAGAGGTGTGTCGTCGGTCATAGCTGCTCCGGGTTCAGTTGCAGACGCGCCGGACCGGCCGGCATCGGGGTATGATGGGGATCAAATGCAGCGAAAATGCCGTTGTTGCAGTGCTCGGTCCTGTCAAAGGGATGAGGACATGTCTATAAAATTGCAAGATAGCTGTCCATTATGCCGCGCCACGTTGACTGAAATGCACACCGATTTTGGACCACCCGGCTGGAAAATTTTCCGGGAATATTGCTCAGGGTGCCAAAGCACCTCCGGAGCGGTTTAGCAGTGAAATCGGAGGGTTTTTCCGAGGGCACTGCGGGCTCGAACCGTGTTGTAGTCTCTACCACTACCCGGCAGGCAAGCGAAGCGCCGCCGAGAGGGGCCAAGCTTCCAGTTTTTCGCGCGCATCGTCAAGGCTCATGAACCAGTGGGCGTTCAGACATTCGCTGCGGAACCTGCAGTTGAAGGACTCTATACACGCATTGTTAATAGGCTTTCCCGGGCGCGAAAAGTCGAGACTACGTCATTGGTGTAGGCCCACAAATCCGAACTACGGCTGACCAAATCGCTGCCGTTATCGACTCTGATCGTCTTCTGGATATCCGACAATGCGGCATATCCGTTCGAGGGCCAAGACCTCCCGAATCTTATCGAGAAGCTCACAGCGGCGAGCAGACTTCAGAGCTTTTCTGACTGGATCCTGCAGCGCGTCTTTGTCCCAAGACAGGTCGGTGACAATCATCTTGTACCGATCGTTCTTCTCTTCAAGCTGGCGGAGGCTCTTCATCTCAGTTGGCATCAGGCCGACATACTTCTTACGCCAACCGTAAAATGTCGCCTGGCCAATACCTGTTTTGCGGCAGATCTCAGCAACAACTCCAGTGATAATAACTGGAAAATTCCAGCTTCAAATAGTCCGCTTTCGCGGAGGCAGCTCAAGGCAGGCAATAAGAGGCATGATATTCTGACCGACGATGAATTAGAGGCACTTGCTGAGCCCGTGCCCGCACGCAGGGCGGCGTGGCAGCCATCGTCACCGGCAAGCGATAGACATGTTTTTACTGCTTTCCTTCAGCACAGATGGCTTCAGGTTCGGGGCGAAATGCTATAGCCCGCGCATCCAGACGGATACGCGGGCTATCGTATGTTGAAATAATGCATATCCCATGTAGGTAGGAGATGCTGGTATCACTCTCAGTTTCGCTAGCGAGCCATCTGCCTGCTAGGCTGGGATATCACACCACCGTGATGCTGAGAGATTCAAGCCCTGCAATATTGACCACCATGACATCGCCTTTGACGATCGGTCCGACGCCGGCTGGTGTGCCCGACATGATTACATCGCCTGGCTGAAGTTCGAAGTAGTCGGAGAGATAAGAAATCATCTCCGGGACTTTCCAGATCATCTGATTGAGATCGCCTTCCTGCTTAACCTCGCCATTGACCTTAAGCTCCACACGTCCATTGTCGGGATGCCCGACCTGGGAAACGGTTTGTAATGGTCCAATTGGTCCTGAGCGTTCGAAGGCTTTCCCAATCTCCCATGGGCGGCCTTTGTTTTTGGCTTCGTTTTGAAGGTCACGGCGCGTCATGTCCAGGCAAGGTGCATAGCCATAAACGTGATCGAGCGCCTCAGCGACCGGAATATTGGTCCCGCCGGACTTCAGCGCGACGGCCATTTCAATCTCGTAATGCACATCAGATGTTTTGTCCGGGTAAGGAAAATTGCCTGAACTATCAAGGTTGTCCGGATTTTTTTGGAAAAAGAACGGAGGATCCCGGTCCGGGTCGTCCCCCATCTCGATGGAGTGGGCGGCATAATTGCGGCCGATACAATAAACGCGCCTTACAGGAAACTCCCCGCCACCCTGTACGGGAATCGTTGGAGTTTTCGGAGCGGAAATTACGTAATCAGGCATTGAAGTCTCCCAGCTGAAATGCGTTGTGGTATCGACATATTGCAGAGTTCAGTGAAAATCAATCTCAACCAATGTGAATAAATGTGTTGCAGTTTGTGAACCAATTTGTAGTCTGTGATGGATTGGTTGAATTATTGATCAACCAATTTGGAGATTTGAATGCTTAACAGAGACGGTTTTCAGACGGCAGGCGAGGCGGTCACTGGTTTGCGTGACTACATCATCTCAAGTGGGTTGAAACCCGGTGAAAGGCTGCCGGCCGAGCGGGCGTTGACTGCTGAACTGGGTGTGACACGCAACACGTTGCGCAAGGCGCTTGACGCCCTGGAGCGCGAAGGCACCATCTGGCGTCATGTTGGAAAGGGCACTTTTGTTGCTGCCACCGCCGACGATCTCGACAAGATGACGCAGTCACCAGTCGAGCTGGGAAGGCAGTTGACTCCGTTTCGGATGATGCGGGCGCGGCTGGCAATCGAACCTGCGATTGCGCGTGAGGCGGCAATCAATGCGTCCGGTGATGTGATCGCCCGGCTGAATGCCACGATACAGCGCATGCGCGCGGCGACAAGTTGGAAGCAGTACGAAACCGAGGATGACGTGTTTCATCGTGAGGTTGCTGAGGCGAGCGATAATCTGCTGCTGCTTTCGGTATTCGATCAACTTAACATGGTTCGGCGCGCCGTTGCTTGGGGCGCTGTCGAGCGGCACTCAACCAGACCGTCTGTGGATCATGGAAGCTTCGGGGAACACGAGGAGATCGTGCTGTCGATCACCAACCGGGATCCGGCTGGCGCCCATGAGGCAATGCGCAAGCATTTACGGTCAGTGGCTGAGCGGCTTTTCGGTGAAGTATGAAGGGCGGAGGTTGTGATTAAGTCGCATTGGATCGACTTCTTTACGTATAGGTCCGGTACTTAAAATAGACAAAATACAGTGAATGAAAAATAAATCGACAAAAACAACATAACGACAAAAATATGTTGAATAGATCGATTGTTTGGAGTTTGATGACATAGAAACGTTTTACGGGAGGGGCATGTGCCCCTGCACTTTGGGAGGAGAGCAGATGAAACAGATACTCAAAAAAATAGCAGGATTGGCGGTCGCAGTGCCGATGGCCGTTGGCCTGATGTTGTCTGGCGCGCACGCCGCGACGCTCAAGATTGCCTTGGCGGAGACGCCATCAGACGAGTTGGCGGCATTCTTCGTCGCGCTTGACCGCGCAAAAGCCAATGGTCTGGACTATGAGTGGACAGCGTTCTCGGACGAGGAACTGGCTATTCAGGCGGTGCTGAGCGGTCAGATGAACATCGGTTTCGGCACGCCCTATTCGGCAATGCAGCGCTCGAAGGCGCCGATCCGCATTATCTTCCAGCTTTCAAAGCTGAAGTTCTTTCCGGTCACATCCAAAAAATATTCTGACTTGAAGGATCTGGATGGTCAGCCGATTCTGCTGCACTCGCGCGGTGGCGGTACGGATTCAATTGCCAACGTGATCGAAGACAAGATCGGCATCAAATTCGGAGACAGATCCTATGTTCCCGGATCGTCCAACCGGGTCGTGGCACTTGTTTCGGGACAGACCGATGCGACAATCATCGACCTTTCAAACAAGAACAAGGTCGTGAAGCAGTTTCCTGACAAGTTCAACGTTCTGCCAATGTTTGAAGTCGATTCCAGCGATGAAGCGCTTTTCGCCAACCTCGATTGGATCAAGGAAAACGAGGAGCAGGTCAATATTCTGGTGAAGGCGCTGGTCGGCGTCTGGCAGGATATGCAGAAAGATCCGACCATCATATCCAAAGAGACCAATCCTGATGGTCCGATAGGCCAACTGCCGAAAGAGCTTCTGGCCGAACTGGATGGCTTTTACACCGACGCGGTCGCCGGTGGTCTCTACGATCCCAATGGCGGCGGACGCAAAGCCGCGCAGGCCGACATGGAGTGGTACTCCAAGGCCGGACAGCTTGATGGCGATCCCTCGACCTTGAACATCGAGGACTTCTGGTACCTCGCGCCGCTTGATGCAGCGATGAAGAAGTAAAGCACACAATAGAAAGCCACCCGTCCTTCAGCGGGACGGGTGGCAATTTTCTCAAGCTTGGGGTGATCCAAGGCAATGAATCGTTCTCTTCTGTTAAAGCTGTTGTCCGCTGTTATCGTGTTCGGCGCATGGGAAATCGCAGGTCGAGTCCCGGTCAGCTACGCCTTTCCGACATTTCTTGAATCCATGCGCGCCCTGGTCGTCATGACCTTCGACGGGTCGATATTCACTGCCTACGCAGAAACGCTGAAACCATTGGTCATCGGGGTCGCGATCTCGGCGTTTTTCGGCATTACCATCGGACTTTGGGTTGGATTGAGCAGCCGTTTCGAATGGCTGTTCTCACCGATATTCGTGGTCATGCAGGCCGCGCCTTTGGCGGCACTGATCCCCATTCTGGTCATGGCCTATGGCATCGGGCTGACATCCAAAGTGTTCGTCGTGTGCATCATGGCGATGCCGGTGATTGTGCTCAACACGGCCAGTGCAGTGCGAAATACGCCCGCTTCGATCAAGGACATGGGCAAATCCTTTATGGCCACCGACCGCGACATCATCCTCAAGATCATCATACCCGCTGCATCTCCGGTGATTTTTTCGGGTCTCAGGCTTGGTATATCCGCCGGCTTTATCGGCGCCATCCTGTCCGAATTGAAGATCACCCCGACCGGTGTTGGCGATATCATCACCTACAGTCGTTCGATTGCCGACTACCCCTCGATGTACGCGGCAATATTTTCCATCATCGTGCTGGCCGTTCTCTTTCTGAATTTGCTTGAGCGCACTGAAAACTATCTGTTTGAAGGGAACAATCGTGGTTATGTCACAGACTAATGATGCTTTCACAAAGGCGGTTCCTCTCAATGGCGATAGCGCGGTTTCAGTTCGCAACGTCTCCAAGAACTATGGTAAAGTAGAGGCGCTGAAAAACCTGTCTCTTGAGTTTCCGCGCGGCCAACTGACGTCGTTGCTGGGGCCATCGGGCTGCGGCAAGACCACCTTGCTCAAGATCATTGCCGGACTGCTAAAGCCGGATTCGGGCGAAGTCGAAATCGAGGGCAATATCATCACCAGTCCCGGACCGGATCGCGCATTCGTGTTCCAGGATTTTGCACTGCTTCCTTGGGCCAGTGTCATTCGCAACGTTGCATTCGGGCTTGAATTGCGCGGTGTCGCAAAATCCGAACGAGAGGCAATCGCGGAAAAATACATCAAGAATGTTGGGCTGACGGGGTTTGAAAAAGCCTATCCTCATGAGCTCTCCGGAGGCATGCGCCAGCGTGTTGGATTGGCCCGAGCACTTTCGGTGGACGCGCAGGTGCTGCTGCTCGACGAGCCGTTTTCAGCGGTTGACGAGCAAAACCGCCGCAAGTTTCAGGAAGACATGCTCGAGTTGGTGCGCAACGAAAACAAGACCTTTATTTTCGTGACCCACTCAATTGAAGAAGCGGTCTATGTGTCCGACCAGATCGCCATCCTGTTGCCGCGGCCAAGCCGCGTTTCCGAAATCATTCGTCCCACAAGTTTCCGTGGCACCGGTATTGAGAACATTCGCCGCTCACCGGAGTACCTCGATATCGTGGATGAAATCTGGGCGTCATTGCGCAACTATGTGGAGTAGGCTGACATGACGGTATACGGATACAGACTTCCGGGAATGTCTTCGCTGCTGCTGTGGGCGCTGCTGTGGGAAATTGTCGGACGGACGGGGTGGACATTCTTCATTCCTCCCCTGTCAGATGTTTTCATCACGTTGATTGACGTGATCGGAACGCCGGCTTTCCTGAAGGCGATGTATGAAACCGCTTACGCTTTTTTTGCCGGGGTATTCTTCGCTGTCATCATAGGCATTCCCGTTGGCATTCTAATTGGCAAAAGCCGGCTGCTCGATGAAATGATCCTGCCTTGGGTGAACATCTTTCTGAGTGCACCACTCACCGCTCTGGTTCCGGTTTTGATGGTTCTGTTCGGCTTCGGAATGAAGTCCATCATCATCACAACAACCCTGTTTGCGATCTGGATCATCATCCTGAATTCGCGTGCCGGTGTGAAGCAGATCAACCGGTCGCTGGTCGATATGGCAAGAAGCTTCGGCGCGACGCCTATGGATGCATTCTTCAAGATCTACTTTTGGGCGGCGCTGCCCGAGATCCTGGGCGGCGTGCGCATCGGCGTGATCCGTGCGGTCAAGGGCGTCATCATTGGTCAGTTGCTGATTTCGATTGTCGGGTTCGGCGCATTGTTTGAGCTCTACTCCAACAATTTCATGATGAAACACTTCTGGGCGGTGTTAATCGTGTTGTTCGCTGTCGCGTTCACACTGTCTGAGTTCCTGGCTTATCTGGAGCGCCGCGTGTCCTATTACGCAGCCTCACGCTAGAAGCCGAACCTTCAAACGACCGCGCCGAAATCCGGATCGGAATCTCCGGACCAGCCGGGCAAAGCAAGAAAGAGCACGATGAGCGGTACCATAAAAGCACTCATGGCAAATCATGGCGCAGATCTCTTGGCGATCGGGGCGCCTGATCGCGAATGGCTCACCTATGGCGGGTTGCGCGAGTTGGCCACCAACGTCGGCCGTTCGCTGAACGGCATTGGTATCGACGCAAAGGACCGCGTCGCCATTGTTCTGCCAAACGGCCCGGAGATGGCGACCGCATTTATCACGATCGCCCAAGCGGCAGTGACAGCGCCGTTGAATCCGGCCTATCGCGAAGAGGAGTATGCATTTTATCTGGATGATCTAAAGGCTAAAGCGCTGGTTGTCATGGAGGGCGACGAAGGGCCGGCGGTTGCAGCAGCCAGGGCGAATGGCATATCCGTTCTCAGATTGAAGATTGACGCATCCTCACCGGCAGGCCATTTCAGCTTGGAACTGGACGGTGAATTTTCGCTTAACACCGACGTCGTCGGGGAACCAACCGTCGATGATATTGCGCTGATCCTTCACACATCGGGCACTACATCTCGTCCAAAAATCGTTCCGCTGCTGCAATCCAATGTCACAGCGTCGGCTGAGCACATCAAGGAGACATTGCAGCTCACACCGGACGATCGTTGCATGAATGTTATGCCGCTCTTTCACATTCACGGATTGATTGCTGCCGTCACCGCATCGCTCTCTGCGGGTGCCTCGATCTGGTGCGCTCCGGGTTTTGACGCACTACGATTCTTCGGCTGGATGAAGGAGGCCCGTCCAACCTGGTACACGGCTGTACCGACCATGCACCAGGCTCTACTAACCCGTGCATCGCGCAACGAAGATGTGATCAAAGACGTACCTTTGCGTTTCCTGCGGTCTTCATCAGCTTCGCTTCCCGCTCAAGTGATGGCGGAACTCGTAGCCACATTCAGCGCGCCAGTGATCGAGGCCTACGGGATGACGGAAGCAGCCCATCAGATGACCTGCAATCCGCTGCCGCCGCGTGTGCAAAAACCAGGATCTGTCGGCATCGCCGCCGGCCCCCTGGTCAGAATCGCCGCAGAGCTTGAAGATACGCTCGTCGAGGATGCGGGTGAGGTGGTGATTTCCGGCCCGAATGTGACCTTGGGCTATGAAAACAATGAGGAAGCCAACCGGTCCAGTTTCTTCATGGCGGACGGCCACCGCTGGTTCAGAACCGGCGATCGCGGTGTGCTTGACGATGCCGGATACTTGCGGCTGACTGGCCGCCTCAAGGAAATCATCAATCGTGGAGGGGAGAAAATAAGCCCGCTGGAGGTCGATGGCGTGTTGATGGATCATCCCGCAATCGCGCAAGTTGTCACCTTCGCCCTGCCGCATCCCAAACTGGGCGAGGAAGTGGCTGCAGCCGTTGTGCTGAGAGAAGGCATAGAGGCAACTGAGCGCGAGATCCGTGATTTTGCCGCAAAACGAATGGCCGATTTCAAGGTTCCGCGCAAAGTTGTTATTCTGGATGAAATCCCCAAGGGTGCGACCGGCAAGATGCAGCGCATCGGCCTCGCTCAAAAACTTGGCCTGGTTACCTCCGCCTGATGATCAGAGACTAGGAAAAACCGCATGAAGATCTGTGTGTTCGGCGCCGGCGCAATCGGCGGTTATATGGGAGCTAAACTGGCTCAGGCAGGGGCCGATGTCAGCCTCGTCGCCCGCGGCCCTCATCTGACCGCCATGCGCGACAAAGGGCTTACACTGATCGAGGAAAGCGGCACAACCACTGTTGCCGTCACTGTCAGCGACAACCCTGCGGATCTTGGGCCACAAGATTATGTGATCGTGACCCTGAAGGCGCATTCTGTTCCGGCAGTCGTGGGCAGGATGAAGCCACTTATTGGCGAGAACACCACGATTGTCAGCGGCGTCAACGGTGTTCCCTGGTGGTATTTCCACAAAGTCGGTGGACCGCTGGAAGGCACACGATTGGAAAGCGTCGATCCGGGTTGTGTGCAATGGGATGGCTTTGGTCCCGACAATGTTCTGGGCTGTGTGGTTTATCCGGCTGCAGAAGTCAGCGAACCAGGTGTTGTAAAGCACATCGAGGGAAACCGCTTTTCGCTTGGCGAGCCGGATGGATCCAAGTCCGAACGCGCACTTGCACTGTCAAAAGCACTCACCGAAGCGGGACTGAAGGCGCCGGTCCGTCCCAAGCTTCGCGACGAAATCTGGACGAAGCTCTGGGGAAATCTGTCTTTCAACCCAATCTCAGCGCTGACTTATGCCACTCTTGATGTGTTATGCACGGATGCGGGGACCCGCGAGATCGCACGCAACATGATGCTCGAAGCCCAGACCATCGCGGAAAAGCTGGGTGTCAAATTTCCCGTCGACGTTGACCGGCGAATCGATGGCGGAGCCGCTGTTGGCGCGCATAGAACCTCGATGTTGCAGGATTTGGACGCAGGCCGCCCGATGGAAATCGATGCCCTGGTTCGGTCGGTTCAGGAACTGGGCCGGATCACGCAGACCCCCACTCCCATTATCGATACCGTACTGGGACTTACGCAGCTCAGGGCAAGGGTCGCGGGCCTGTACCCTTGGAAAGCACCCAAGACTGCACTGTCTGAACTGCTCTGAAGCGGGCCAGGGCAGCCCGCTTAGCGCGGCGGAAAAACCCAGCGAGCCCCTTTCTATAAATCAAAACTCCACCCGAGATCATCTGCCTTGCAGTGGAGATGTGTATTCTGTTTCCGTTATGACTGCCTAGGTTCAAGACCTGCAACTATGACCGAAATAGACGCGCAAGGCGGCATCAATTATCACATGACTTGTCGTGTGCAGCTTAGTTTCGTGTCTCTGTGAATCTGGCACGAGAAACCAAGAATTGTTGCTGACGGGAGCAATCCCCTTTCCCCAATAGCTAGCCTCAAGCACCTAATACTTCAGATCAACAATCGATTTTGCGAAGAAGCAGTCAAAAAAAGCCATGCCCGGGACGCATGGCTGCTCTCCTCATTTGGTAATTATTTACGATGCAATATCAGGCTATTAGTACCACACCTTGAAGGAGTTGTACTTTGACCAGTTCCAACCAGAACCGTGTAAGCCGCTTTTTCCGCGCTGCTGCAAATTCTATCAACTTCGCATTTCAGGTAGACCGCCTCGCTCACACTCCGGAAGATGCCTTTAAGGCTCGCGGAACAACGCGTCAGCAGGCCATCCGCGATTTAATTGCCCGAATTTAAAGCTTGGCATAATTCGATGCATGTCAAGATTGAGGAGCAAATCACACGAAGTGGTCCACGAGATTTGAAACCGGGCCATGGTTCGTCTCATTTGCATCTTGTGATTTCCTCTTTTCCGGACATAACCGGAAATCAGAACGTAGCTTTCTTTACTGCCCGCTTTTCAGGGCGCAGATCAAATGCGTCTTGAACCGTTGTTCTCGATGTCATGTTATTTGCCTAGTGTCGTTGTGAACCGTTGTTTGGATCGTTCAACATGGCGAAAGAAAGCCTCTTGGGCGCGCTCTCGGTTGCCTGAAGCCAGAGCGTCGACCATTTCCCTGTGCTCGTGGTTGGAAACAGCCAATCCGCCGGCCTGAACCAGTCCACGCGCGCGACACAAATGCAGTTTGTTGACCAGGCTTTGGTATTCCCGGGCGAGCATGCTGTTGTTGGTCGATCTGATCAGGAAATCATGAAACTCCAGATTGAGGGGATAGTAGCGGTCAAAATCACGCTCCTGCGCTATCTCGTCCATTTCCACCAGGTATTCGTTCAGACGAGCTAGCATCGCGTCTGTCACCAGATCAGTCAGCAAACGTCCGGCTAGTCCGAACAGTGCTGCGCGGATGTCGTAAATCTCGAGCGCTTCTTTGGGGGATATCGAACGAACGAACACACCACGGTTGCGGATTGCGTCCACCAACCCCTTTGCCTGCAGGCTGCGTGTGGCTTCCCGCAGGGGGCCGCGGCTGGTGCCAAACCGGGCTGACAACTGGATTTCGTTCAGGCGCTCGCCTGGCTTGAGTTCCCCGGTTAGAATAAGATGCTCAAGCTCGCGCTCAAGCGCGCCCGTCAGGGATGACGTACGCAAGACCTGCAAATCATTTTGCGCTGTTTGACTTGATGTACTGTTTTCCATCGATCTCTCCATGCGCGGTATGTAGACAATTTACAGTAGTCGATAAAGCATTATGTCTTGCCCCGTACAATTTCCGTGATTGCCTCTATAACTGCGTGCGTAACTGCAGCTGTGTTCGCCTGGCCGCCCATATCAGGAGTGTAGGGTCCGGACTGGCAAACGGAACCGATTGCCTCCATCAGCACGGCGGATGCTGCAGTCTCTCCAAGATGATCGAGCATCATGCTGGCGGTCCAGAATGCGCCGATCGGATTGGAGATGCCCTTGCCGGTGATATCGAAAGCCGAACCGTGGATCGGTTCGAACATCGACGGCGCATCGCCCGGTGGATTGAGATTTGCGGTTGCGCCGTTTCCCAGGCTGCCGGTGAGCGCGGAGGCTAGGTCAGACAGGACATCGGCATGCAAATTGGTCGCCAGGATTGTGTCATATTTCCCAGGAGTGGTGACCATTTTGGCCGCCATTGCGTCAACCAGCATCCAGTCGGAGTCAAGCTCTGGATAGTCCGCCAGAACCTCACGGCAAACCTGATCCCACAGCACCATTCCATGGCGTTGCGCATTGGATTTTGTCACGACGGTCAAGCGCTTGCGCGGCCGCTTCATAGCCAGATCGCAGGCAAAACGGGCAATCCGTTCGATGCCTGCGCGGGTGAAGACTGAAACATCCATGGCCAGTTCAAGCGCTAATGCCGCATGCGCCCGGCCACCGACGCCGGCATATTCACCTTCGGAATTTTCCCGCACGATGACCCAGTCAATCTGTGAGCCAAGTTCGGGAAGCAACGGCCCGCGCATTCCGGGAAGTAGCTTTGTCGGCCGGACATTGGCGTATTGACCGAGGCCTTGGCAGATGGCGAGGCGCAATTCCCAGAGCGTGATGTGGTCAGCAATGTCAGGGGCGCCGACTGCACCAAAGAAGATGGCGTCAAACCTGCGCAGTGTCTCAACGCCGTCGACAGGCATCATCTGACCAGTGCTGCGGTAAAGCTCCGAGCCCCAGTCATAACCCTGTGCGTCGATCTGAAAATCGCCAAGCTTTTCGGACAGCGCCGCAAGCACCTCGAGACCCGCAGAAATCACCTCTGGACCAATTCCGTCGCCGCCAATGGCTGCAATCCTGTGTCTACGCATTCGACATATCCATACCGGCGAGTATGCCGTCGATCATCTGCGACTGGCTCGCGGTTCCACGAATATCAGGCGTTCGGGTGGAAGGGTTGGACAACGCGGCATCGATTCCCTTCTTCATCAGGTCGGATGCCTGAACGGCAGACTCCAGTCCGTGACGCCGCCCAAGCCAGTCAAACAACATGCGGGTAGATTCAATCATGGCAAAGGGATTGGCAATGTTCTTGCCCGCAATGTCTGGTGCGGAGCCGTGCGTTGCCTGGGCCATGGCAATCGATCCGCGTCCTATGCAAAGACCGGGAGCCATCCCAAGGCCCCCGACAAGTCCGGCCGCTTCGTCAGTCAGGATGTCGCCAAACATGTTGGTGGTAACGATGGTATCGAAGCTTTGCGGATCGCGCACCAGCCGCATGGCCATGGTGTCGACAATGACTTCGTCAACGATCACGTCGGGAAAGTCCTTTGCGACCTCATAACAGCTGTCGACAAACATGCCGCAGCCAAGCTTGAAGACCGTATTCTTGTGCACTAGGGTAAGCCGCTTTTTGCGTGCGCGGGCAATTTCGAATGCGGCCCGTGCCACTTTTGAAGATCCTTCAACGGTGATCACACGCACGGAAATCGTCACATCATGGGTGGGACGGAATTCGCCAGATCCCATGACAACGTTTCTGTCCGGCTGAAAGCCTTCGTTGTTTTCCCGGACGATGACCATGTCGATGTCTTCGTGCAGACAGCCGATGTCAGGGAATGAACGGGTAGGGCGCACATTTGCGAACAGGTCAAAGCGCTTGCGCAGGATTGGATGCGGATTGATCGCTTCTGGAACCTTGGGATACTCACGGTGGCCGATGGGTCCGAGGATCCAGCCATCCAGTCCACCCAATGTTTCCAGCGTCCCCTCGGGCATTGTGTGTCCAAGTTGATCAAGCGCACGGCGACCGATGGGAACATCCACCCATTTAATTTTCAAACCCGTGACGGCAGCGGCGGCCTTGGCGATCCGAACCGACGCCGGGACGACTTCGTGACCGATGTCGTCGCCTTCGAGAATGCCGATCTTGAGATGGTCTTTGGTTGCTGCTGTTTGCATGATCAGACTGCCTTTGCCTGGTCGATTGTGTGACCGGCCGAGACACGGGCGACGTCCGCAACATTAGAAAGCGATTCAAGATTCCAGGCACTCGCCAAAAGTTCGCGTGCGGCTTCTTCACCAATGACCAAGGCAGACTGAGTGATGAATTTCGTATCAACCTGTTCGTCGGTCAACGGTACATCCTTCGAGCCCAGGGCCCGTTCAATGTGTTTGCTCAGGGTGGAGCCGTCCTTGAAAGTCACATCGATGGTCACCGACGCTTCGTGGCATTCCGGATCTGCAGTCGCGGAAATCCGGTCGCGCAGTGCCATTATTTCCGGCTGGTTCACTATGTCGTCGGTGAAGGCTGTTGGGGCGCCGTCACCTTTGAGCAATGCTGCTGCGGCGGAATGGTAGACGCTGAATTTTCCTTCAAGGCCGGTGCGTGGGGTTTTCTTTCCGGTGAGTTCCAGAACAAGCGGATGGGTGGTCAGATGGACCGACTTGATGGCGTTGACCCGGTCACCGATTTCGGCGCGGATCTGCTGGCAACCATCGATGGTCGGGTGGATCACGATGCCACAAGCGTAAGGCTTGTAGCTGTTGAGCGCGGATTCCCAACGCGTGCCGAGTTCGTCGAGAATTTCGGAATAGTCCTGCTTCGTCGAGGTTACATTGGCAAATCCGCGCGGAGCTTCGATAGCTCGTTCAGAACTGTCGAAATTGGCTTCGGCGAGCAGCGCTGAGGTCAATCCGTTTTGTGCGGCGCGGCCAGGGTGGAAACTCTTGGTCATGGTTCCGAACATTTCGCGCAGGCCCGAAGACTGGGTTGCCGCAAGTCCGAAGGCCCAACGCATTTGCTGTTTGGAAAGACCGATCGCCTTGCCGGTGGCCGCTGCCGCACCGAAGACACCGGCGGTTCCGGTGATATGCCAGCCGCGATCATAATGATTGGGGTAGACCGCATTGCCTATTCGGCACTCGACTTCGATGCCGACGATGAGCGCCGTCAGAAAATCCTCGCCCGACATGGGACGAAGTTCAGCAAGCGCCAGCAAGGCTGACGCGACCGGGCCCGCAGGATGGATAATGGTCTTGAGATGCGTGTCGTCAAAGTCAAGCACATGGGACGTAATGCCGTTCAGGAGTGCGGCATGAAGTGCATCCAGCCGCTCGGGACGACCTAGAACCGTCGATGTAGCCTTGCCCGAAAATGGCGAGACTGCTGCAAGCGCACGATCAACCGTTTCATGACGGGCGCCGCCGACAGCGCACCCGATCCAGTTGACGAAAGTGCGAAGGCCTTCCTTGCGGACTTCCGGTGAAATATCATTCCCCTTGATGTCGACAATCCAGTCAACCAACTGTCTGGTCACGTCAGGAACCTCGGCATTGGTCTCTATGTGTGTATGGCTCGACATGGGTATTCCTTTCTTAAAGCAATCCGCGGGCAATGCCGCCATCAACGTTAACCGCCTGCCCGGTCACATAACTTGCAAGCGGACATGCAAGCCAAACGACCATGGCAGCCACTTCCTCGGGAGTTCCGAAGCGACCTAGCGGGATATCTTTGGAGAAATCCTCAAGGATCTCTGCCTGGGTTCTGCCTTGTTCCACGGCCATTTTGTCGGCCCGGGTGGTCCACAGCGGTGTCAGAGTTCTGCCCGGCGCCACACAGTTGATTCGAATATTGCGATCAGCCAGTTCGGCGGCGAGTGTTTTGGTCAGTCCCAAAATGCCGGCCTTGTGCACATTCGAGACGATCTGGTGCTGATAAGGCATCTTCGATGCCGCAGCACCCAGTGTGACGATCGCCGGTTTGTTGCCTTTTTCAAGGGCGGGAAGCAGGGCCCGGATGGCGCGCACGGTCGACAGGATGTTGAATGTGTAATTTCCAATCCAGTCTTCGTCGGTGAGGTCTGTGAAAGCAGAGCGAATGCTGCCGCCAACGGCTGTCACCAGGACGTCAAGTGCGCCGTTCCACTGTTGATCCACTGCATCGGCGAGGGTCTTGCCCGAACCGTCCTGGGTGACATCACAGGTCACGCGGGTCGGCTTGTCACCCGAAAAATCCGGGATGTCGTCAATAGCGGCCAAGAGATTGTCACTGCTTCGTGAGGCAAGCATGACATGCGCGCCTTCCTTGGCCATCAATTTGGCAGAAGCCTTGCCGATTCCATAACTGCCCCCGACTATGAGGACGCGGCGGTCACTGTATCCCAGATCCAATTTCAGATCCTTTCATGCGCATGTAGAGTTTGAAAACCAGAAGAACGGTCGATGAGACCACGGCAATTCGCATCACGTGGAATGCGGTCACGATTTCGGCGTCAAGGTTCATGACCTTGGCGGTGAGAACCATCTCAGTGACGGCGGCCGGAGCGAGAGCGAGAAAGCTTGTCGCATAGGGCAGGTCTCCGAAGTAGGAGAGGACGAAAGCACCTATCGCTGCGCAAAAGATCATGAAACTGGCCACCACCATCGCAGATATCGTCACACGTGGCAGGCGCACCAGAAGCGCACGCTTGAACTGGCTGCCTAGCCATGTTCCCAACATGATCTGTGCGACGATGATCAGGGATGCCGGGACCCGGACGACAAGGATCTCGCTCACGCCCAGCACCATACCGGTGAGGATCGGCCCGACTAGCCAAGGGTTTGGCAATGGCGTCGGCTTGAGTGCGACCGCGACCAGATAGGCGAGCCCAAGGGCGATGATCAGCGACAGATAATTCGTCGCTCCGGCGTCTGCCCCCGCCGGAGCCGTTCCATGTTCGCCCAAAAAGAACACGAGAAAGGGAACAACCCCCACGACAAGAGCTACCCGCATTGCATGAACGATGGCTACCGAACCAGGATCTCCGCCATACTCGCGGGAGACGGATGCCATGTCAGCCACGCCACCTGCCGCAGTTGCGAAAAACGCCGAGACGCTGTCAATCCTGGCCAGCGGCTTGATCAGCAATGCAGCCACAAACGTGTATGCTATCACGTATACAGTTGAGACCAGCATATGCGGGACAAGTGTGGCTGTGGCGAGAAGGACGGCAGGGGTAAATCGCATTCCGACAGCAAGCCCGATAGCCACCTGTCCCAGCTCTCGCCCCATCGGAATTATCGGCGATACGTAGCCAAGAACAGATGCCGCAGCCAGGAAAAAGAAGGGGCCAAGCATCCAGGGCAACGGCATTCCGATATGTGTCGCCAGATAGCCTGCGGAGCTCGCAAAGACATATGTCAGGCAAAGACGCGCCAGGTTGCGTGGCGCAATGCCTGATAAAATCCTGCCCTTGTTGCCGTCGTGCTCCGGATGCGTTGACATCTGCACAGGGTCCTTGCGCTCAACCGGCTTTCAGCAGCGACATCAGAGTGTCAATTGATTTCAGGTTTTCAAAATCGGCGACCATGTCGATAACGGTTTTTGCCTTGCCCATGTCCCAGTTTGCGAAAGCCGCGTTCTCCAGGAATTTGTCAGCCACCTCCTGATAAGACATCGGGTTGGCAGGGCTGCCCTTGCCAAAGTCGGCCATTCCGCTGATCGTGGTTCCATCCTTGAGAGTGATGTCGATGTAAGTTGTCATCAGGTGGTAGCCCGCAGCTTCGGCTCGCTCATCGATGCAGAAATCAACCTTCTCGATCATGTTCTTCACATCGGGTCTGAGCACGGTCTCATCGAGGAATTCGGGCAGACCTGCGCGCCGTTCGATGAGCAGTATCGCCATGCAGAACTCCATGGAGAACTTGGCCTGCAATTCATTGGTCGGGCGATGATGGATCAGCGCATTTGGCATGTTGGAGTTGGTGCCAACCCGAACAGAGTCAACAGTCTCCGGCTTGATGTCATGGGCCTTGATCAACCGCAGCATTTCGGTCATGCCGGGATGGGTCAACGACCCGGAGGGATGTGGCTTGATCGACACTCCCGGGGAATCAAAGGTCCACGGCGCACCGAGTTTTCCATGGATGGCTTCCGCATCGTAACCACCGCCCGCAGCCGAGAAGAACCCGCGCGGCGCCTCCAGAATTTTATCAGTTGCAGTCCAGCCGTAAGACGCAAACTGCGCGGCAACAACACCGCTTTCTGAGGAACGTCCCGCATGGAAAGGCTTGGTCATGGTGCCGAAATTTTCTCGCAAGCCTGCCGATTGGCTGCCGGCGAGTGACAATGCGCGGACCATTTGTTCACTGTTCAGGCCCATCAGGCGTCCTGCAGCTGAAGCGGCGGCAAATGTGCCGCAGGTCGCTGTCGCGTGGAAGCCGGTCTGGTAATGCCTGGGATTGATCGCCTCGGCAATTTTGCATTCGACTTCGACACCGAGGTGATAGGCCAGCATCACATCCGCGCCACTGCTCTTACGGACTTCGCCAAGCGCAAGCGCTGCGGGCAATGCTGGTGCGGTGGGGTGGGTCAGAAGGCCATAGACACGGTCCCGCGCAACGGCCAGCTGAGTATCGTCATAATCGTCAGCGTGAATACCGACCCCGTTGGCAAAGGCCGCAAAGCGTGGGGGCATCATATGTGAGGATCCGACAACGGTTGCAGCACCTTGCGGATTTCCGATGTCGGCAAGGTGGGCGCGGACATATTCGCCTGACTGCGCGACCGAACCTGACAGTGCCAGGCCAAGGCCGTCGAGGATGGATTTCTTGCCATTCTCGATCACAATCGAAGGCAAATCGCTGAAGGCAGTATCGACAACAAAGTTCGCAACTTCTTGGCTTAAACCCAGGTCCTGGGGCGCGTTCGTACCAACTACCTTGCCTGCTGCTGAACTGCTCATCTGACGTCTCTCCGTTAATCTCATTGGCTGGACGAAGATGTGAATGAGCGTCCAGGCTCGATATGCATGCCCCTCTCAAGGTGCCCGCCTTTTGAACGTCCTTATTTGATTATTGTCAACAACTTTAAGGCCGCATTCGCGCCTCAGATCTTTCCACGAAGACCTAAAAATTATTCTAACTTATTGTAATTTATGTTTTAAAATTGGCGTACGGCAGTGTAGTGGTTTCGTTATTCAATTTTCATTATTTCACCAAGATGAAGAAATGGCGTTGTACTTCTCAAAATTGTTGACAATTTGGATTCCCAATCATACCCTGCACACAGTCGGGGAGAGACAGCGACGCGTAGCGCCGCAGGGGAAATATCGTATCAAGCCCCGCAGTGGAGGAATTCATGAGCAAGACACTTACACGCCGTACGATACTTAAAATCGCGTCGGGCGGAGTTGCTGCATCGTTTGCCGCGCCCGCCATTCTGCGCGCCCAGGGCGCCTATCCGGAGCGGCCGATCTCTGTTGTCGTCCCATTCAACACTGGGGGATACAATGACCGCCTCGCCCGCGCATTCGCCCCGTTCCTGCAGGAAAAAATCGGGCAGCCGCTGACAATCGTCAACCGCGGCGGCGGCGGCGCGCTTCTTGGGCACAGCTATTTTATGCAGCAGCCCGATGATGGCTATACTATCCTCTGCACTTCAGCAGCTCCCTATCTGCCGCTGAACATCCTGACTCAGGATGCGCCTTTCAAACTCGAAGATTTCCACATGATCAACCTTCCATCGCGTGATTATACGCTGATGGCGACCAGCGCTGATTCGGACATCAAGAGTGTTGAGGATGTGGTCACACGCCTCAAAGCTGATGCGGGTGCATTGTCGATCGGTATCCAGCCCGCTTCCGCGGATCTGGTCAACATGATGCTGTTTGCAGACGCCAATGGCATTGACCGCTCGGGCCTTCGTCTTGTGACCTATGATGGCGGTGGACCAACCCGTAACGCCACAGCTGGTGGTGTCGTGGATATCGGCATGGTCGGTGGCCAAGGCTTCATCCCGCTTGCCGAAAAGGTTCGCCCTTTGCTGGTATTTGATGATGCGGGCCGAGACGGCTGGACGTCACCAAATGTGACCGAGCTGAATGGTGCGGACGCTCAGTATGTAGCGGGCTCCCAGCGTGGTTGGGGCGTGCATGCGTCCTTCGTTGAAAAACATCCCGACCGTTACCAGACGGTTCTTGCCGCAATTGAAAGTGCCAGCAAGGATGAAGCAGCCATTGCCAGCCTGGAAGCGCAGGACCTGGCCACGGATTGGGTTGGCCCCGAGGCCAGCAACAAGGCGCTTGCCGCCACTGCGAAGGTGATGACGCAGCACATCGATTTGCTCAAGGGTACCTGATACCGCATAAATCGCCACCAATGCCGGGCTTTCTTGTGAAAGTCCGGCTTTGTGCACCAGCCGTCTTCGCAGGAGATTTCGAATGGGTGAATCAAGCCAACGTCGCGTGGTCATATGGGGGCATTTGCTGCTTTTATGTGTGATCGCAGCCGTCATCCTCGCTTATTGGCTGGATGCGCGTGGAACTTCCCTGAAGACAAACAATTTGCTGCTGGTGCAGCCCGCCGCAATTCTCGGGCTCATCCTTGTGGCGCTGGTTTTGCCACAGGTCTTCCGAAAAACCGCCGTGGAAGACCTGCCTGATGCAGCTCAACGAAGAAATGAAATGCTCAATGTCGGGCGTGTGGCACTGCTGGCAGGAGCTTTCGGCATATTTGTCTTCTCACTCGAAACCATCGGGTTTGACATCGCGACCTTCGTCTTCGTTGCCGTGGGCCTGTATCTCTGTGGTGAGAAGAAACTCTGGGTGATCGGCGTCTATTCCGTCATTTTTACCGTGCTGGTCGTTTACGGATATCAGGCGCTTGTGCCGTATCCGTTCCCGCTCACAGTTCTTTGAGGAAGCAGGATGCTTGATTTTACAGCCCTTGATGGTGCTTACGGCATACTCACATCTTCCTGGAGTGCATGGCTTTGGCTGTTTCCCGGTCTCGTAATTGGTCTCGTGTTCGGCGCGATGCCGGGCATTTCCATCACCATGGCGATGGCGATCTTTCTTCCAATCACGCTCTATATGGATTTCCTGCCCGCCATCGTGTTTCTGACCTCGATTTATACTGGTGCCGGCTTTGGCGGTTCAGTTCCGGCTATCCTCATGAACATTCCCGGCACGTCATCGGCGGTCGCGACCACTTTTGACGGATATCCCATGGCCCGGTCTGGCCGACACAATCAGGCGCTGGGTGTGGCACTGGCTTCGTCCGTTATCGGCACTTTGTCATCCTATGTGTTGCTGTTGTTTCTGATCGTGCCGGTCTCGATCATCGTGCTGAAACTCGGTCCGCTGGAAATGTTTGCGATCGCGGTGTGGGGATTGTTGCTGCTGGGCTCATTGTCGGGAGCATCGGTCTGGCGTGGCCTGCTGGCCGGCCTGTTTGGGGTATTGCTCGGGACTGTGGGCATGAATACTGCCGGATTTATTCGCGGCACGATGGGGGTACCCTGGCTGCTTGACGGCGTTCCCGCAATCCCTGCGATGATGGGCCTGTTGGCGGCAAGCCAACTCCTCAACCTGATCAACACGACCTACCTGATCGAGAACGAAGACGACCGCAAAATCAGCTTTGCCAAGATCATCGATGGCGTGAAGCTGACTCTGCAATATCCGGCAATTATATTCCGCGGCGCGACCATCGGTGTCATTGTCGGGGCAATTCCCGGTGTCGGCTCCTCTATATCCAATCTGATTTCCTATTCAGAAACGAAACGCAATGCGCCGGATGGGGATACTTTCGGATCGGGTAATCCGAAGGGGGTTATTGCTGCTGAATCCGCCAATTCCTCCTCCGAGGGTGGCGCCATGGCGACCATGCTGGCACTTGGAATTCCCGGCGGTGGTGCAACGGCTATCCTGCTCGCTGCATTCGCCATGCACAACATCATCGGCGGGCCGCAATTTATCGCGCAGAACCGAGATATAGTCTATGCGATCATCTTTTCGAACTTCGCTCAAGCCATCATATTGCTGTTTGTCGGGTTGGTGTTTGTCTATCTGGCCGCTTCCATTGTGCGGGTGCCGCTGCGGTTTCTGATACCTAGCGTGCTGGTGGTTTCGACTTTCGGTTCCTATGCAATTCTGGGATCGCTCGCCGGCCCGATTACGCTGTTCATCTTCGCAATCCTCGGCTGGGCAATGGTGCGCTATGACTATCCGGTGGCAGCCACCGTGGTCGGTCTGCTGCTCGGCAGCCTGCTTGAACAGAACATCATCCGGACCTGGCAGATCAGCCGCGGCGATATCGGCTATCTGCTCGAACGCCCAGGAGCCATCTTCATCCTGCTAGTGATGGTTTCCTCGGTCACGTTGACCGCGGTCACAAAGCACCGGCGTAAAAAAGCCCTTACAGGCATGGACGCAGCGGAGTCCTAGAGAACCGTCCGATTAGTACGACGGTGTTCCTGGCTTGGTCACCGGTCGGTCTTGAATCGCGTCCTTCAAGTCTTTTCGAAAAGTCTGAACGCCGCTTTTTCGACTGCATCAAGCTGTGCGATCAATCCGGTTTCCCAGGCAAGGTAGCGCCGCGAGGATTCCAGGTTCCCGTCATGCCGGTCATGCACGAACCAAGGGAAATCGATGGCTTCAGATGGATCCGGATATTGGGAGTCCAGCGTCAGCTGAGCCCCGGACTTTGCCAGCGCATCGTGTCCACCGTCAACAATGAGGATGTCTCTGACTCCAAGTCCGGCGGCATCGCGCGCAAATGTCTCAGCTCTGTCTTCTGTGTCAGCGAGAATAGCGATCGTCCCCGTGCCAATCCGCGCGAGTTCGTTCGAAAGACCCGGTCTGGTCGTCCAGATGGCGCCAGTGACATGGGCCGCGCGGAAAGCAGTTGAGGGCCGCATGTCCAGAACGGTTGCATCGGTCATGGTGAGCAGATCAGACGCGCTTATCGAATTGATGCGCCCGGTCGGAGCCGCGTCGACTGTGGGGCGCGCCGCCATATGGCGCACCTTGTCGGTGATGCGGACAATGTGCACGTCGTATCCCAATTGGCAGAGCCAGAAGGCAGCAAGCGCGGAACGCAGACCCGTGTCACAACAAACAATGAGCCGGGAATTGCGGACGCCGACCCATTGATCTGTTGCCTGTACCAATTGTCCTGAAGCCGCATGCTCGGCAACGGCAATGGGGTCATCTATCGCTTCTTTCGGGGAGCGGACATCAAATACATAAGTGGTTCGATCAGGGTCTGCCATCATCCGCCCGATCTCATCGCAATTTGCCACTTGAAGCGAGAATCTTTCGATCAGCGTGTCTGCCCGCTGGCGTGAAGCGGCAAGTCCGGAAGCATCAAGCTCCGGAAACGGGCTGGGCTGGTTGTTCCGTTCGAGATCACGACCAGACAGGGCCCAGCCCTGTGTGCCGTTTTCCAGAGCCGCAACAGTGCCATCCAATCCAGCCAGCATCAGCCCGATCACACCGGTGATTCCTCGTGTCCGGCCGGCGCAGGTGACGACAATCTGGGTTGGGTCGCCAATTGCGGACATGCGATGGGCCAGTTCTCCATTGGGCAGGCAAAATGCGCCCGGTACGCGCATCTTTGCGTACTCGGAAGCCGGTCGCGCATCAAAAAAGGCAGGGGCAGGACTACTCTTGATCGCTTCGGCGAGATCGTCCGCCGTGACCATTTTCGGATGCCAGATATGTTCCGCCATTTCGCCCAGCGTCTTGGACGGAACATTGACGCCCTTGTAGACCGGAAAGCCTGCCTTCACCCAGGCCGACATGCCTCCGTCGGTATGGAGGATATCTGCATACCCCATTTCCGCAAGCCGCTGAAGCGCCCGCAGGGCAACTCCATCGCCATTATCGATCAAAAGAATGGGACATGTCAGCCGCGGCACCAGTACGCCAATCCGGTGTTCGAGCATGCTGTAGGGCAATGGAATTGCGAACAACGGATGCCCTTCGACAAACTGCCCGGCTTCCCGAATATCAAGGAATGCGATCTCGTTGCCGCCATGAACCAGCGCGCGGGCTTGTTGAACAGGAATTGATTTCATTCTTCGATGCCCTCTTGCACGCGAACCGTTTCGTCGCGGAAGAACGACCAGAACGCCGGATACACGAGATCCGGGCGATGCTCAGCCGGGTAGTGCCCTGTCGGGATTGCAAAACCCTGAAGGTTGTCCGCCCACTCGCTCCAGGCCTCCACCGGTTTGAAGTGGCGCCCGCAATGGCTGTTGGAGCCCCACAGCACCAGCACCGGACACTGGATTCTGCGCTTGCCGAACTCCGCCTTGTCCATTTCGAGGTCGAGTGTCACCGTTGCCCGGTAATCCTCGCAGACGGCATGAATCTGGTCATGGGTGGTGCACCGGACATATTCGGCCATGGCTTCGGGCGTGAATATTTCGAGCCCGACACCTTTCTTGTTGAGTTTGTAGTGGATGTAGTAGTCGAGATCCGCGCCGATCAGCCGCTCCGGAAACGGAGCCTTCTGTGCCATGAAAAACCAGTGGTAGCTTTCAAGACCCCACCCCATTGTCACATTGGTGAGTACGGTGTGGGTTGGTACAATATCAAGAGCTGCGAGATGTGTGACACGCTGTGGCTGATCGAGCGCCATGCGAAAAGCTACACGCGCCCCCCGGTCATGACCCGCGACCGCGAATTTCTCGAAACCGAAATGGTCCATGACGTCGAACGCATCTTCACCCATGGCGCGGAACGTGTAGGCGGAATGATCAGGTGTACCGTCCGGCTTGGAGCTGTCGCCATATCCTCTAAGATCCATGGCTATGACAGTGAAGCCTTGCGCCAGCGAAGGGGCAATCTTGTGCCAGCTTACAAGGGTGAGCGGATTGCCATGGATGAGAAGAAGCGGCGGACCTTCTCCGGCGATCGCAACCTGAATTTCCGCGCCTCGGGTATTTATCGTCTCCCGGCGAAACCCTTCCATCAAGCTTGACGAGGTCTTCAGGGGCGGCATGGCAATTGTAGACATGAGGGGTCCTCCATATTGTAAATTGTCTACAATACAAAAGACTGATAGACAATTGCACAGCGGTAAAATTGCCCCATACGGGTAATGTTTGAGGGAGACCGACTATGAAAATCAAGGATATTCGCGCCAGCCTGCATGGATTTTCCATAACCATTCCACTGCTGGAAGGCCGGGTTGAGGGGTACGGAAGAGCCGAGCAGACGAACTTTGTCTTCTGCCAGGTGGAAACGGAAGACGGGACGATCGGTTTCGGGCTGACTGGCCATTTCCTTGCGCGAGCAGTGATCACCGCACTGCACGAGCACATCCTGCCAGCGGTCAGGGGAATGGATGTCCGCGATGTCGAAAAGATCCACCAGCGCATCTGGCAGAAGCTCAATCCGCGCGCCATGTCGGGAACTATATCGATGGCGTTGTCGTGCCTTGACATTGCGCTTTGGGACATCGCCGGCAAGCAGTCGGGCCGCAGCATCGCCGCCATGCTGGGCAATGCACGGGACAGAATTCCGGCCTATGTGACCTTCGGGTTTCCGCAATATGACATTGATCAGCTGGCAGACGCGGCCCGTCTCCACGTCGCCAACGGATTTACCGCGCTCAAGTCGGTTGTGGCTGTCGACGAGGGCGGGTGGCGCGAAGATGTGCGGCGAATCAAGGCAATTCGTGACGCCGTCGGTCCGGACATCAACATCATGATTGACGCAAACTACCTCTTCAATCCAGTTGAAGCCAAGTATCTCTGCCGCGAGATTGAGGATTGTCGCATCACCTGGTTCGAGGAGCCGCTCACCCAAAACGATGCCCGCGCGCTCGGCGACCTGCGCCGTTCCACGAAGATCCCCATTGCGGCGGGGCAGATGGAAGGCCACCGCTGGCGCCACAGGGAGTTCATCGAGCATCAATCAGTCGATATCCTGCAACCGAACGTGACCTATTGCGGTGGCTTCACCGAGGCGCGGAAAATTGCCCATCTTGCCCAGACCTACAACATGCCGATTGCAAATGGGGGCGGTTGGCCGTTGTTCAACATGCACCTTCTGGCAGGCATGATGAACGGCTGGATCGCGGAGTGGCACCTGGGCATGGTCGCTGTCGGAGAGACACTGTTTCTCGACGCCCCACAGCCGGTCAATGGCTGGCTCGACATACCCGACCGTCCGGGCCTCGGCCTGACGTTGAACGAAGATGCCTTCCGAGACACATTGATTGTTTGAGGCATCAAAAACCTCTGAATTGTTGACAATCGGCAAAACGGCAGTCAAGATCAAATGGTCAGGCGTTTCTGTCCTGACCATTCAGTTTTGGAAATTTCGGGAGGAAATACCAATGCTTTCCAGACACTTTTTTGCGGCCACATTGGCTGCCACGGCACTGTCGGTTTTCCCCGCAGCTGCCGCGGATTATCCGGTGGACACTGTCACATTGGTCACACACTCCAGCCCAGGTGGTGGCAGTGATGTGTTCCTGCGCGAAATGTCGAAATATCTCGCACCCGAACTCGGTGTGAACGTGGTCGTGGAAAATGTGCGCGGCGGCTCCGGTGCCAAGGCCATGGCCGATCTCGCCCAATCCCCGGCTGACGGCTCGCGCTTTTATGCAACCACGCCGACCTTCATCTACACCTCACTGTTGTCGGAGCCCGAGTACAAATATACCGATCTCGAGCCGCTGGTGAATTTCTTCATCGACCCGGAAGTGATCTACACTGCTGCAGGCAGCGAGTATCAAACCCTCGAGGATGTCATCAAGGCGTCCGCCGAAAGCCGCGGTCGCTGGGGTGCCGCAAACCCGGCCTCGCTTGAGCGTCAGGCGCTCGAACAGCTCAAGGCAGCGACCGGTGTGGAGGCAGGCATCGTCACGCACGAAGGCGGCGGCGACCTGATGATCAACGTCCTCAACGGGACACTCCAGATCGGCGTGGGCGAGGTTCAGGAAATCCAGTCCCAGCTCGAAGCTGGCGAAATCCGCTTGCTTGCAACTTTCTCCAACGCACGTCTCGACAACTATCCGGACCTGCCAACTGTCGAAGAGCTCGGTTATGGTGTGGTGGTGCGGAAATTCCGCGGCATTGCCGGCCCCAAGGGCCTGTCGGCAGACGTCATTGCTGCTTGGGAAAAAGCAGCGCAGGCAGTTCTGGCTTCACCGGACTACAAGAAGACCTACGAGGCCAACAACCTCAGGGCCAACTACATGTCACACGCGGAATACGGCCCGTTCATCGACAATTTTGCCAACGAAACCGCTTCATTCCTGCGCAAAACAGGTGTGATCAAGTAATCGGCACCCCACGGACCCGGAGCCGCGTCCAATATGCGCGGCTCCGCTTTGAGACCTCAACTGCGCAGTTCGAATATATTGACTTTGACCGCCAATGTGCGGGACGGGTCGTCGTGTTCCGGCCACCAGATGTGATGCCACTCGGATACACAGGAGACACCATGTTCAGTCGCGATTTTGTCGGCGGTTTGGCGGCGGTATTGATTGCCGCTGTATATCTGCTGTTCGCTTATGAGCTGCGCACCAGCGCGCTGGATGATCTGGTCGGGCCGGGAGGCCTGCCGAGAACTTATGGCTGGATGATGCTGGTGCTTGGCCTGATGATAGCAGCCGGCGCAATCTTCAAACAGATCAGGTCAGGCGTTGCGCCCGATCTCAAGCTTGAGTGGAAAGGCCAGGGTCGCCGGATCCTCTGGGCGGCCGGGTTGCTGCTGATTGGAGTTGGCTACGTCATCGGGGTCGGCACACTCGGCTATCCGCTGGCGATTGCATTGCTTTTGATCGCAGTGGCTCTCTATCAGGGCGCAAAACCTGGACTTCACATCGCAGCCATGGGCATTGGCGGCGCCGCCTTTTTGTGGGTGGCATTCGTTCTTGTTCTGGGCGTTTCCATGCCCAAGGGCCTGCTAGGCATTCTGTAGTTTAAGCCAACCCTCCGGCTCATTGGATCGAAGCAATGGATATCCTCTACCAAGTCGCAATCCAACTGGCTGACCCGTACGTCTTTCTAGCCGCCGCGGCAGGGGTCGCGTGGGGGATTCTCGGTGGTGCGATGCCCGGAATTTCGCCCTCCATCACCATGGCGCTGCTGCTTCCCTTTACCTACACGATGGACCCGACCGGTGCGATTGTGCTGCTGGCTTCAACCTATGTCGGAGCTGAGTATGGCGGATCAATTCCGGCGATCCTCATTCGGACGCCCGGAACCAATGCCGCCGCCGCCACCGTCATCGACGGCTACGAGATGAACAAGCAGGGCAAGGCGGGGTTGGCGCTCGGCATTTCGCTGTATTCTGGCGTTCTGGGCAGTCTTTTCGGCCTGATGATGCTGATGTTGCTGTCCAAGCCGCTTGCCTCGGTGGCGCTTGCCTTTACCCCGCCTGCGTATTTTGCGCTTGGTGTATTGGGGTTGAGCGTGATCGCCACCCTGTCGGGCGAATCCCTGCTCAAGGGTTTTGTTGCAGCACTTCTGGGTTTGATGATTGCCACCATCGGCACCGACCCTGTTACCGGCTCGAACCGCTTTACCTTCGGCAGCTCAGATCTTCTGACCGGAATTGCGCCGGTTCTGATCATGGTTGGCATGTTCGCCATGAGCGAACTTCTCGTTCAGGCATCCGATCGCAGCGAAGGCAGCAAGGTGCATTCGCGTCCGCGCATGGAATTTCCCGGCCTCAAGCTTGCCAGGCGTTTGGCGCTGCCCCAGTCAATCGGGGCAGTGATCGGTACCTTTGAAGGGGTGATGCCCGGTGCAGGGGGCACCATTGCGTCCTTCATGTCCTACAATGAAGCGCGGCGCTGGTCGCGCCACAAGGACGAATTCGGCAAAGGCTCGCCCGAAGGCATTGCAGCGCCGGAAACCGCCAACAATGCAGTGGCTGAAACAGCACTTGTGCCGCTTCTTTCTTTCGGAATTCCGGGTTCCAACTCGACGGCCATCCTGCTCGGAGGCTTCCTCATCCACGGACTGGTTCCTGGTCCGATGCTGTTCACGCGGTCGGCCGATGTGGTCTACGGTCTTTACGCGGGGCTCTTTGTTGCAGCTCTGAGCCTGTTCGTGATCGGTATCATGATGCTGCCCGTATGCATCTGGCTGGTCAATCGACCGCGGCCCTATCTGAGCGCTTTCATTTTCGCGCTCATCCTGTCAGGCATTTTCTCGATCCATACGTCGCTGTTTGACCTGGCAATCATGCTGGTTGCGGGTACGGTGGGCTTTTTCATGCGCATGCTGCGCATTCCATTTCTGCCTGCGGTTCTCGGTCTGGTGCTCGGATATCTTGTCGAAAGCAGCTTCCGCCGGTCGCTGGTTCTGTCGGGCGATGATCTGTCTATCTTTTTTACCGATAAAGTGTCGCTGGCGCTTCTTGTCGTTGCCTTTCTGTTTGTTGCCGGGTCGGTTGGCAAACGCCTGCTCGATGCCCTGCGGAATCGACCGTCAGGCCAGTATTCAGAGGGATCGGAATGAGTGCCAACATAGCTGCAGCTCAAGGCTCGCAAAGTGTATCTGAACGCTTGGCAGAGTGGACCACGACGATTTCTCCAGGCGATGTGTCGACGGCGACGTCCGCCACCAGGCGTAATATCCTGGTCGATATCGTCGGTCTGTGTTTCGCCGCCCGCGACACCGATTATGTGGTGGCGGTCAAGGCGGCATCCGAGCCGGGCGACCAGATCATCATAGGTCACAAGGCGCGTGTGTCGGCCTCAAGTGCAGCGCTGATCAACGGCACGGCGGCCCATGGCGAGGATTTTGACGATACATTCGAAGGCGGACCGGTTCATTCAGGCGTCGTTCTCGTGCCTGCGCTTGTTGCAGCCGGTCAGATGTACGGCCTCAAGAATGATCGGGTCATGCTCGGAATTGCGGTCGGTATTGAAGTCCTGTGCCGTCTTGCACTGACGCTGCCAAAGGCTGTTCACAAAGCAGGGTTTCACCCGACAGCGGTCCTTGGGGCATTTGCCGCTACGGTCGGAATTTGCGCAGCGTGCGAGGCTGACAAAAAGACCACTGCCAATGCGCTCGGCATAGTCGGCAGCATGGCGTCCGGGATCATCGAATATCTGGGAGACGGCAGTTGGACCAAGCGCATGCACCCGGGCTGGGCGGCGCAATCGGCACTTCGTGCCTATGGCATGGCAAAGGGAGGCTTCAAAGGCCCTCGCCATGTTTTTGAAGGCACTCATGGTGCTTTCACCACATTCGCCCACCCGATCACGCCCTTGACCGAGAACCTGTTCGCCGATCTTGGTAGCGGTTGGGTAATGGATTCAATTACCTTCAAACCCTATCCCTGTGGCACCATGGTTCAGCCCTATATCGACTGTGCCATGGCGCTGAAGGCGCGTTCGGTAAGCACGGAAAACATCCGGCGCATTGTCTGCAAGACAGCAGAAGGCATTGTCCATCGGCTTTGGGAGCCGCTGGATCTCAAGCAGAAGCCCCCAACTGCTTACGCAGCGAAATTTTCGGTGCCTTACGGCGTGGCACTCGGACTGGTTCGTGGTCATGCCGAGTTGGGAGATTTTACCGATGAGGCAGTCTCCGACGCAGAATTGCTGGCGATTGCGGGAAAAGTCGGGTTCGAGGTCGACCCCGGAAATCCCTATCCGGCAGCCTTCACCGGCCATGTCCGGATTGAGTACGAGGATGGCTCTGTCGAGGAGATGGAACGCGGACATATGCGCGGTGGTGCAACCGAACCCCTGAGCCGGCAGGAAATCGACGATAAGTTCCGTGCCAATATGCGCTTTGGCGGCCATGAAAACCCGGACGCGGTGCTCGCCCTGTGCGACCGCATCGCCGCGGGCGAAGGCAGCAGCGCACTCATCAAGGAATTGGGACAGGCATGACACAAGATATCAATCAGGACCTTTCGGGACGCGTGGCACTGGTCACCGGAGCCTCGCGCAACATAGGGCGGGCCATCTCCGTGACGCTTGCCAAGAGGGGAGCACGGATTGTCGTCCATGTCGGGCAGGACCGTGCGGCAGGCGAGGAGACCGCCGCAGCAGTCCGCGAGGCAGGCAGCGAGGCGGTTGTTCTGAGCGGGGACCTGTCGGACCCGGATACCGCCAGATCCGTGGTGGCGGATGCAGCCGCAGCGTTTGGCCAGTTGGATATGGTCATCAACAATGCCGCTATCCGCCCCGAGGTCCCTTTTGAGAAGCTTACATACGAGAACTGGCGCAGTGTGATGGGCATTGCGCTTGATGCGGTGTTTCTGGTTTCGCAGGCGGCGCTTCCGCACCTCAAGTCCAGCGACATGGCGTCCGTTGTCAATATCGGCGGATTGACCGGCCACACGGGGGCAGCTGAACGTGCCCATGTGATCACCGCCAAGGCGGGGCTGGTCGGTCTGACCAAAGCGATGGCGCATGAGCTGTCATCCCTGGGGATCACCATCAATTGCGTGTCGCCGGGTCTCATCCAGACGGCGCGCGTGGGCGCCGCAGCCCATACGCCAAAGCATCATGACACACGCACCAATCTTGTCGGGCACCGCGGAACTGCGGAAGATGTCGCCGAAGCCGTGGCTTTCCTTTGCAGTCCGGTCAGCCGGTACATCACCGGAGAGACAATGCACGTGAATGGCGGCGCGTATCTGGGATGATCAAAAGCCCGTTTCTGTCGAATGCGCTCGGCTTGGGGTGCTCTGCCCTGTGCGGAGCGGGGTTCACCTGGCTTGGTGTGCCGCTCGGCTGGATTCTGGGCGCTATGGCTGGCGCTGCGCTTTTTGGCAATACCGTCGGAATAACCGGCAAGACGCGTAATCTGCGCCGGGCCGGTCAATTGATTGTCGGCACAGCCACCGCGGGTGTTCTCACGCCCGCGCTTCTGGAAACAATGGGCGACCTGCTGCCGGCGATGGTCGGCGCAGCAATTGCAGCCAATGTATTCGGTTTGCTGTTGGCTTGGCCATTGGCCTGGGTTGCCGGCACCGACAGGACGACTGCGCTGCTGTCTTCGCTTCCAGCCGGAATGGCGGAAATGGCTACGCTTGCCAAGCAGGTCAATGCGCGGACTGAAATTGTAACTGTTGTGCATACCCTTCGGGTTATCCTCGTTGTGGTCTGCGTACCTTTCTTTCTGGGTGTTTCCGGGTCTTCACCCGCTGCCCTCATCGACAATGACGGCAGCATATCTGCGCTTTTGGCATGCCTTGGCCTTGGCCTCACATTTGCGTTTGTCTCTGATCGGCTGGGTCTGCTCAATCCCTACATCATCATGCCAATGGTGATTGGCATCGCCATTGTGCTTGCTGGATTTCGTGTGGCGCAAATGCCGGAACCATTTCTGATCGCGGCACAGATCCTGATCGGTTTTTCGCTCGGTGCGCGGCTCAAGCGAGAGGATTTCGCGCGCATGCCACGGGCGGCCTTGGCCGGAATAGTCTGCGGACTGGCGTTGATTGCTTTCATGGTGCTGGTTGTTGCGCCTGTTCTCAACACACTGACCGGAACGGACCTGGCCGTGCTTATGCTGGGCGTTGCTCCGGGTGGCTTGGGCGAAATGATTGCATCGGCCAAGGCGCTCGGTGTTGCCTCGGCGCTGGTTGCCGGTTTCCAGTTTGTCCGTTCCTTCCTGACCAACATGATCGTTCCACCGCTGCTTCTCCGGTTCGCCGGAAGGTCATCCAACAAGGGAAAACCCAATGAAAATCCTTGATATCAGGGAGGCTGTCGCCTCGATCGCTTCGCCCATCCGCAACGCCTATATCGACTTTTCAAAAATGACGGTCAGTGTGGTTGCGGTCGTCACCGACGTGATCAGCGACGGCAAACCCGTGGTTGGGTATGGTTTCAATTCCAATGGCCGGTATGCGGCAAGCGGGCTCTTGAACGAGCGCTTTCTGCCGCGCCTTCGTGAAGTGGATCCGGACGAGTTGATCAATGATGCAGGCGACAATCTCGACCCGCACAAGATCTGGTCGGTCATGATGTCAAATGAAAAGCCCGGCGGGCATGGCGAACGCTCGGTTGCCGTGGGCGTTGTCGACATGGCGATTTGGGATGCGGTGTCAAAGATCGCGGGCGTTCCGCTGTACCAGCATCTTGCCGGCACCTATGGTGACGGCAAACCGGATGACAGTGTCTTCGTCTATGCGGCGGGCGGTTACTATTATCCAGGCAAGGATGACAGCCAGCTCCAGGCCGAAATGCGGCGCTATCTCGACATGGGCTATTCGGTCGTCAAGATGAAGATTGGCGGTGCGCCGCTCGACGAGGACATGCGACGGATCGAGTCTGTTCTCCAAGTGGTGGGTAGCGGCCAGCATCTGGCTGTTGATGCCAATGGCCGATTCGATCTGGAGACTGCTGTCGCCTATGCCGAAGCGATGAAAAAATATGATCTGTTCTGGTATGAAGAGGCGGGCGATCCACTGGACTATCAGTTGCAGGCAGAGCTTGCGAAAATCTACCCCGGCTCCATGGCAACCGGCGAAAACCTGTTCTCCCATCAGGATGCCCGCAACCTTGTCCGCCACGGTGGCATGCGCCCCGACCGGGACTGGCTTCAATTTGATTGCGCGCTGAGCTACGGCCTCGTCGAATACATGCGTACACTCGAAGCGATCAGGGCGGAGGGCTTTTCAAGCCGAAATTGCATCCCGCATGGCGGCCACCAGCTGTCCTTGAACATCGCCGCCGGACTGAAGCTTGGCGGCAATGAATCCTATCCGGAGGTGTTCAAACCCTTTGGCGGATTTGCCGATGGAATCAAAGTGGAGAACGGCCGTGTCGGTTTGCCTGATGCGCCTGGCATCGGATTTGAGCTGAAGTCCGAGTTGATAAAGGTCATGCGCTCAATCACCGAAACCTGAGCCCTGAACATGCCTGCGGTCCCAGCAATCCGGCTTGGCGAGAATCGATCCATCGGGGCGATTCCGGCGCTGAATGGCAATACCGAAGCCATTCGCCGCGAATTTGCCGTGCAAGCGAGTATCCGAAATCAAGAGAAGGCCGACTGACATGACCAATGATACCACCGCGCCTGCAGGTGATCCGTGGGCATCGCTCACCGGGTTGACGGCTGCGGCGAGCCGCTTTGTTGCCAATCATAACTATGACCACCTGAATGCGGAAACCCTGCGTCTCGCTCGCAGATGCATTCTCGATGGTCTGGCTGTGGCTCTGGCGGGAACCGAACAGGCCGGCATGAAGCCTATAGGCGATTACATCACAAGTCTCGGTGGCGCCTCGCAAGCGCGCCTGATGGGCAAATCGGCCGTGCGGGTACCTGCCCACCTGGCAGCGCTTTGGGGCGGCACCGCTGGTCACGCTATGGACTGGGATGACACCCAGCTTGCCGAAGGTCCGGGACGGCCCTACGGGCTGTTGATGCATCCGACCATGCCGGCGCTGGTCGCCGCACTCACATTGTCCGATCTGGTTGCCCAGGAACAGGGTGCACCGGTTGACGGCAAGAAGTTCATCGCCAGTTTCACCGCTGGTTTTGAAGTGGGCTGCAAGATTGCGGAAGCGATCAATCCCGACCATTACATGCGCGGCTTCCACACTTCCGGTACGATCGGAACCTTTGCCGCAGCGGCGGCTGCGGCACATATGCTGGGTCTGGATGAAGAAGCAACAGCCCGCGCATTGGGACTGGCGGCATCCATGGCGTCGGGCATCCGTGCCGGTTTCGGCACGATGACCAAACCGATGCATGTGGGCCGTGCTGCCGAGAACGGGGTCACTGCTGCGCTTCTCGCGCGGTTCGGCATGTCGGCCAATCCGGAAGCGCTCGATGGCCGCTGGGGCTACCTGGCGATCGCCGGGCCAGGCGGCGATCCCGCCCTGGTGCGCGACCGATTCGGTGTGCCTCACACCATGGAAAGCCCCGGCGTGAGCATCAAACCATACCCGTCGGGCGTGCTCACCCACCCGAGCATGGACGCAATGCTGTTCCTGATGCAGGACAATGACCTTGAGGCCGCCGATATCAAGGCCGTCACCCTCAAAGCGGGCAGCAATGTTTTGGGGCCTATTCGCTTCCGCATTGCGCGCACCGAGCTAGAAGGAAAATTCTCGTTTGCGTTCCTGCTTTCGGCCATCATCCTCGAAGGGCGCGCGGGCAAGGCTGAGTTCTCAGATGCGTTCGTGCTGTCGGATGCCTGTCAGGACATGCAGAACCGGGTGGAAACCGCATTTGACCAATCGATCGAGGATATGGGTTGGGACCGGATTCGCTCAAGAATCGAGGTTCTGACGCATGATGGCCGGTCATTTGAGCGCTGGGCCGACGAGGCCTATCGCGGCAGCCCGCATAATCCCTTGTCTGACGCCGAACTTGAGGCAAAGTTCATCGATTGTGCAGCCGGCTTGCTCTCGGTGGATCGCTCACATCAGGTCTTTGACATGCTCTGGAGCCTCGAAGATGCACCCGACGCCGGACGCATTCTCGATCTTCTGGATTGGGGATAGGCGATGGCAACTGGCGATCCTGAGGCGGCTGAGATCATGCAATTTCGTGCGGATCTGCAAACGGCGCGATGACTTCAATCGATCCTGCCATCGCCCCGCTCACTCAAGGGAGTGTCCGAGCATTCATTGCTGAGCCACAGGTGTCATTTTCATCGGGCTGTCGGCTTGGCGAAGGCCGGTCGTGATGGCCATCCGGAAGTGGGAGACTTTCTGCCCACTGGACACACCGGAAATCTCGGCGATCGCTTTGATTGTGATGTCTTCCAGCCCGGAACTGACGAAAAATCGACATTCCAGTGGATCACAGTGCCGTTGATAGCCCTGGACGTCAGGTCACTATTTTGGTGAAAAGAGCGGAGGCATCGTCGCTTTGTTTAAAACGCGGGTACCTGGCGCCGTCGGGATCAACTTCACACTCGATTTCCCTGATTTCTTCGCACAAATGGGTCAAGCCAATCGCCGAAGCTGCTTGGACAAATCTCTCGGCTGTATAAACCTGGTAGATGTCGACCAGACTTGCAAAACCGTCGGAGCACAGCAATGCGGCGGTGTAGTCAGAAGCCTTAAGGGTGGTGGAACAAATGTTCCGCGCAGCGTCGTCCACCAATCCAAGAGTCCAGATTCCGCTCTCGGGCGTGTTCTGCCGTTCGCGCGCGGCCCGCAGACTGGCCATGGTCTCTGGGTCGCCGAGCAGGTCGCCCTGGCGGAACCTGCCGAGCCGGCCCAAGTGGCGCGAGGCTTCCTCAGCCTCGGACGTATGATAGTCGCCCAGAGCGGAATGCACCTCCACGTTTCCGTCAAGCTTTAGAAGCAGCGCCTTGCAGTCGCCCAGCCCGGCAAACTCAAGCCTGTCCCCGTTCAGCCGGATCATTGCGAAACTGGCCGTCGGCCAGGCATATCTGGGAATGCTGGCGCCTCCGCAGAAATCAAGAAACCGGTCGCGCGCCGCCGAGATCAGCTTTGCAATCACCTCTGTCGTCAGTCTGTCGTCACGCAAATGGGTCAAAAGGAATTCCGAAGAAAATTCAGCCAGCCAACTTGCGTCGCTTCCATGGCCTGTCGTGACCGGCTGATCGCCAAGACCCGTGGCACCGTCAATCACGAAGGCGACCTGGTCGCTGTGGCCCAGCCGGTCTTCATTTGGCTTTGTCGCAGAACCCGGCGAACTGATCGTGTCGACAATTTGCAGCCTAGGCTGCAGAAAATGGCCCATGCTTGATCCCTTTTCGCCAGACGCTCTTGATGGCAAAACCATCGTCCAGTTGAACAAAATTCGCCTGCGCGCCGGGCCGCAGATGACCAAGCGTCTCCTCACTGCCCATGCATATCGCGGGATACAGAGAAGCCATGTTCAACGCTTCCTTCCTGTCAACACCTTCGATGGTGAGCATGAACCGGACCGCCGACGCCATATCCAGATCAGCACCGGCCAACGTCCCATCCGCTAGCACCAACCGGCCGCCCGTGCGGTGGATTGTACGCCCGCCCAATGTAAACGACTGGAGATTGGTGCCTATGGTCGACATCGAGTCGGTGACAAGGAATATTCGGCCCGGGTTGAGTTTGGCGGACAGGGCAATTCTGATCGCAACGGGGTCCACATGAAAGCCGTCCGCTATCAGCCCGGCATGGAGGTTTCCGTTTTGCAGTGCCGCACCGACCATACCGGGCTTCCGGTGGGTCAGCGGACTCATGGCGTTGAACAAATGGGTCACGCATCGGGCGCCGGCCTCGACTGCTCTTCCGACTTCGTCGTAACCGGCATCCGAATGTCCGAGACTGACGATTGCCCCGGCGTCCGCCAGGGCCGAGATCTGTTTCAAGGAGACAGCTTCGGGCGCTACCGTGATCATCAGATGGGTCAATCGTGTCTTTGCCTCAAGCAGAAGATCCAGATCCTGATCGCTCATGGCCCGGATCAGACCGGGATCATGCGCGCCCTTTCGTTTGGCGGCGAGATGCGGACCTTCCAGGTGCAGTCCCATGAAGCCGGGGATCTGCAAGTCTTGAGCTTGAACTGCCGCGTTGATGGCTTTCTGCACTGTCGCGGGCGTGTCAGTGATCAGTGTCGTCAGCACGGATGTCGTGCCGAAATGACCATGGGCATCGCAGATGGTCCGGATCGCGTCGACTCCCGGATTTTCATTGAACAGCGCGCCGCCGCCGCCATTGACCTGCAGGTCGACGAAACCGGGCGCGATCAGGCCACCGTCTAGCGTACATACACGCGATGTGTCTTGAATAGATGCGATGGGCGCAATTTCGACGACATGTCCCGCTTTGATCACCAGTGCGCAGTCGTCGAAGAACGTTTCGCCGTCGAAAATCGTGCAACCGGTGATGATGTCTGTCGATGTCATACTGTTTCCGTAACCTTTCGCAGGTTGGGAGGGATATCCGGGTTTTTGCCGCGTCGGCGGGCGAGTTCTTCGATAAAAGCGTAGAAACTGACGATGGCCAGCAGCGGATCGGTCACAGGGTGACCTGTTTTCGTTGATGAAAGAGTGGTCGTTCCCGGTATCGGTTCGCCAGTCGCGAAAATATCCGGCCGGCTGATAGCCAGTTTCTGTACGGCACCGGCAACGGCATTTTGCGAAGCGTCCCGGCCAGCGAGCACCAGCACAGGAAAGCCTTTGCCGACAATGGATACAGGCCCATGCATCACTTCTGCAGCGCTGTAGGCTTCGGCGTGGATCTGACAGGTTTCCTTGAATTTGAGCGCCACTTCACCGGCAATCGCCAGTGAGGGGCCACGCCCAAGCACATAGAGCGAATCCCGCTCCAGCATTCGTGTCATCAAACTGTCCCAGCGGCAGCCGATCGCCCGCTCGCACTGTTCCGGCAACCGCCGCATTGCGTCGAGCAGATCTTCATCCTGCTTCCAGTGGGCCAAAAGTAACAACCCGGTCGCCACGGAATTGACGAAGGTTTTGGTGGCCGCAACGCTTTTCTCTGGCCCCGCAGCGATGTCAAATGCGTGGTCACATGCCGATGCAAGTGGAGAGCAGACATCATTGGTAAGCGCTATCGCAAGGGCGCCACCAGTCTTGCTCATCTGTGCGGTTTTGACGATGTCAGGGCTCTGGCCGGATTGGGAAATGGCCAGGCTGACTGAATTTTCCAGGCGCAAGGTCGTGCCATAAACCGAGGAAACCGACGGCCCCAGCGAAGCCACCGGGATGCCGGCGTAGACCTCGAAAGCATATTTGAGATAGGCGGCCGCGTGATCGGATGAACCCCGAGCGATGGTGGTGACAAGGCAGAGGTCCATCCGCCGGATTCTTTCCGCGGCATGTTTCATCTGATGCGGGGCGCCTGCCGTCAGCCGTTCAAGCGCGGCGGGTATTTCTTCGATTTCCAATCTCATTTGGGTTGGATCGGTGCTCATGTTTTCCGTCATTTTGCCGCCTTCGGTATTTCAAGCTCCGCCACGAACTCATAGGCATCGCCACGGTATTTGGATTGAGTGAACTCGACCACTTGGCCTGTGTCCAGATAGGAGATGCGCTCGATGCTCAGACCGGCGTATCCCGGTTCCATCTCCAGCAATTCGGCATCCTCGGCGGCGAGATTGATGGCGGTTATTCTCTGAATCGCCCTGACTGGTTTGAAGCCTCGGCTGTCGAGATGCGCATAAAGCGAGTGTCCGATTTTTTCCGGATCAGGCAGATAATCCGGAGACATCGCGGCCCGCTCGATCGCCAGCGGTCTGTCGTCCGCAATTCTCAAGCGCGAAATCCGGGCCACCAAACTGTGCGGTTTCAGTCCCAGCGCAACCGTTTCATTCACCGTCGGCGTGAACAAACCCCTGTCCAGCCACTGGGACCGAACCTTCTTGCCGCGCAACGCCATGTCCTCGCTGAAGGACGTCAGACGGGTCAGGGATTGCTCCACCCGGTTGAGAGACGGGGATACCGACGTTCCCGAGCCCTGCCGCTGGACAACCAGTCCTTCGCGCGCAAGGTCCTGAACTGCCTTGCGGACCGTGATGCGCGACATGCCGCTGAATTCAGCGAGATCGCGCTCGGAGGGGAGGGCATCTCCCGGCAACAACTGCCCGGATCGGATGACTTCGGCAATATGATCCCGCAGTTGCAGGTAAAGCGGCCCGCGCCCCTTGCGGGCCCACGTTTCCCGTTGCAGCGTTTTCTCGACGTGGCCGGTCATCTCGAAGGTCCCCCGTGAGGTGAAACAAACCGCTTGATTGCCAAATCAACGGCGCCATCTACCGCTGAGCCGGAAGCAGCAACCAAACGCGCCTGATAGGTGTCTGCCAGCATTGGTGCATAGCGTTTGCCGAGCCCGCCAAGCAGGCAGAGCCGCTGGTTTTCTCCGACCAGAATGGCGTCGAGTGTTTCCTCGACATCCTGGATGGCTTCATCAAGAAAAACGCGTGCGGTTGGGTCCTTTTTTTCAGCAAATTCCAGAATTAAGGGCGCAAAAGTTCCAAACTCGCCCGGCCGTGCCGCGTGCGCGTACTCGACAATGGTTTGCGGGTTGTTTCGAAAATGCTCGAGCACATGATTGGTCAAGGGCGATCGCTGGTGCACGCCATCATAGACCAGCAATGCCTCCTGCAGCAGCGACCGGCCGAGCCGGGCGCCGCTTCCCAGATCTCCGACCATGAAGCCCCAACCGCCAACTGTCCGGATTTTCCCCGAAGAACGTGAGATGAAAACCGAGCCGGTGCCGATGATCGCGACCACACCATCGCTATCGCCGATAGCGCCTTGCAGCGCCGCCACTGCGTCAGATCCGACAATGCAGTTAGCGAACGGCAATCCATTTACAATCTGTTCGGCGTAAGTCCCGATGTTTGCGCCTGCAACACCGAGAAAGGCATTTGCGCCATCCAGCCTGCTTTTGGGCAGGCCCGCGTCGGCGAGAGCCTGTGAGCACGCCTCAATGATGTTGTTGCGAGCCAGATCCAGGCCAGTCATGATGTTGGCCGGGCCGGCGCCGCCCATGCCGAGGCGGACGCCGCGCTGATCGCATACGACTGCGCGGCAGCCGGTTCCGCCGCCATCAATGCCAAAAATCAAACACCCAAGATCCTTCATGGCCACATGATACCAATATAATACCATTAACCAAGCAATTTATTTTCAAGTTTGTACTAAATTATCAAGCATTTGAAAAATAACACAAATACTCGCTCTCATTGCTCCTGGATGCTTGGCGTGGGTGATAAAAATAAATCATGCTGTAGACAAATGGTATTACAATGGTACTGTTTTTGGAGGGAGGAGCTGAATCTCGATGTTAAGTACGGAAACCATTGACCGCAAATCTGTCGGACTGGACGCTCGGGAGCCCGAGGCGATCTTGTCGGTCATTCTGCAGAGTCAGGTTGAGGCGCTACTGTCGTTGGATCGCTCGCGTACATCCATAGCCGATGCGGCCGCAATGTTGACCGGAATAGTTCGCGGCGGCGGTAAAATAGCCTATGCCGCAGCGGGCAGCTCCGCGCTCATGGCCATGGCTGACGGATTGGAGCTTCCGGGCACCTTTGGTCTTCCTAGCGACCGCGTAAAGATTTTATTGGCAGGTGGCCTGGCGAGCCTGTCGGACATGCTCGGCGGGACCGAGGATGATAGCTTGCAGGGTCTCAGCGATGTGCAGTCCGCCGGAATCGGACCCAACGACTGCCTCATCGCCGTCTCGGCCAGTGGCAGTACACCCTACACCGTCGCAGCGTTGGTTCAGGCAAGCCGGTCTGGAGCCAAAACGATCGCGATTGCCAACAATCCAGACGCACCACTTCTAAAGTCCGCGGATGTCGCGATACTGCTGTCCACGCCCCCCGAAATCGTCGGCGGTTCTACCAGACTAGGGGCTGCGACCGCGCAAAAGGCCGCACTGAACATGATGTCGACCCTGATGGCCATTCATCTGGGGCATATCTACGATGGACGCATGGTCAATCTGCGCGCCGACAATGAAAAGCTGCGCCAGCGGGCCTGCCGGATTGTTTCGGAAATAGGCGGCTGTGATGATGCAGCTTCGCGGCGGCTTTTGGGATCGACAGGTGGTTCGGTCAAGCATGCGATCCTGCTGGCGGGCGGAATTCCCTCCATTGCACATGCCGATGAGTTGCTGGAGAAGTATTCAGGGAACCTGAGAAGGGCGCTGGCGGAAATAGACGCAACCCCGAACGTGAGATCATAAAGACGCCCGAGGGCGCTAACTGGGAGAAGACCATGAAGAAAAGTGCAATTTTATTGGCCTTGCTGAGCACTTCGATGCTGGGTGCAAGCCTCGCACAGGCGCAGGACGTGACGCTGACCATCGAGAGCTGGCGAAACGATGACCTGTCGATCTGGCAGGACAAGATCATACCCGCATTCGAGGCAGCCCATCCAGGCATCAAGGTTCAGTTCACACCCTCCGCACCGGCGGAATACAATGCGGTTCTGAACTCCAAGCTTGACGCGGGCTCTGCCGGTGACCTGATCACCTGTCGTCCCTTCGACGCATCCTTGGCGCTCTATGAAAAAGGTCAGCTTGCCGATCTTTCAGGCCTCGACGCGATGAAGAATTTTTCCGATGTCGCCAAGTCCGCCTGGCAGAGCGATGACGGATCAGCCACTTTCTGCGTCCCGATGGCTTCGGTGATCCATGGCTTCATCTACAACAAGGATGCGTTTGCCTCGCTGGGCATTGAGGCGCCTGCAACCGAGGCGGAGTTCTTTGCTGCACTCGACAAGATCAAGGAAGATGGCACCTACATCCCGATGGCTATGGGCGCCAACGACCAGTGGGAAGCCGCAACCATGGGCTACAACAATATCGGCCCGAACTACTGGAAGGGTGAGGACGGTCGTCTGGCATTGATCAAGGGAGAGCAGAAACTCACCGACGAGCAATGGGTCGCACCGTTCCGTCAGCTGGCGAAATGGAAAGACTATCTCGGTGACGGCTTCGAAGCCCAGACCTATCCCGACAGCCAGAACATTTTCACGCTGGGCCGGGCGGCGGTCTATCCGGCCGGATCCTGGGAAATCTCCGGCTTCAACACGCAGGCTGATTTCGAGATGGGGGCCTTCGCGCCACCGGTCGCCAATGCCGGCGACGAGTGCTACATTTCCGACCATACGGACATCGCTATTGGCATGAATGCGAAGTCGCCAAATGCGGAAGCAGCCAAGACCTTCCTGGAATGGGTTGGATCGACTGAGTTCGCGACGCTTTATGCCAATTCGCTGCCGGGTTTCTTCTCGCTGAACTCGGCGCAGATCGCGATGGAAGACCCTCTGGCCCAGGAGTTCGTATCCTGGCGCGATAAGTGCAAGTCGACAATCCGTTCGACCTACCAGATCCTCTCGCGCGGGACGCCCAATCTCGAGAACGAGACCTGGAATGCCAGCGCCAACGTGATCAGGGGAACAGAGACACCAGAAGCTGCGGCCGACCGACTACAGGAAGGTCTGGCTTCCTGGTACGATCCGCAGAAATAATTGATTTCAGACGACGGGCCGGTGCATAAGCCGGCCCGTTTCATCAAGGGGTGCCGCGTTGGGATGGTGCCGTGGGGACAGCGGAACTCTGCTGTTTCAAAGGACCTGAAATTTCACCAGCTTGATGAAATCCGTTAGGGTTGAAAATCGCAAGCAAAATTTGTCGCGGGGAGGGACCATGGATCAGGTCACATACAAACGGCCGGTCAGATGGCATATCGCAGTGTTTCTCGCTCCTGCTGTCGCGATCTACACCGCGATCATGATTCTTCCTCTGTTCGGCACTTTGCAACTCGCGCTGTTCACAACCGTCGATCGGGAGCTGATTTTTGTCGGGCTCGAAAACTTCCGGACACTTTTCGGTGACGTCCGGTGGTCCGAGAGTTTCTGGAACGCGCTGAAAAACAACACCTGGTTCTTCATCGTTCACATGCTGGTCCAAAACCCGATCGGCATTTTGCTGGCGGCTTTGCTCAGCAGTCCGCGCCTGCGAATGTCGGCGTTCTACCGCACCGCGATCTTCATTCCGACGATCCTGTCATTCGTCATCGTCGGCTTTGCCTGGAAGCTGATCCTCAGTCCAATCTGGGGCATAGCCCCGGGTATTCTCGATGCTGCCGGCCTCAAGAGCCTGTTCGCGCCCTGGCTTGGCAAGGAGGAATATGCCCTGACCACACTGGCGCTGATATCGGTGTGGCAGTTTGTCGGGATCCCGATGATGCTGATCTACGCGGCACTCCTCTCCATACCCGACGAGATTTTGGAGGCCGCGGAATGTGACGGCCTCGGCGGATATGCGCAGTTCTGGAAGATCAAGCTGCCATTGATCCTGCCTTCGATCGGTATCATTTCGGTCCTGACCTTTGTTGGCAATTTCAATGCGTTTGATCTGATCTACAGCGCTCAGGGGGCGCTCGCCGGGCCAAATTTTGCGACCGATGTGCTTGGAACGTTCTTGTATCGCACTTTCTTCGGTTTCCAGCTTCAGCTCGGCGACCCGAACATGGGGTCAACCATCGCTTCGGCGATGTTCCTGATCATCCTTGTTGGGGTTTCGATCTACCTGTTCGGCATCCAGACGCGGCTTCGCCGCTACCAGTTTTAGGGGCGCGCTCATGGCCATGTCTGGCAGAAGGCACTCTCTCGGCGGATCGATCGCTGCCCACGCCATTCTCGGGGCTTACACGATTATCGCGCTGTTTCCGGTTTTCGTAATCGTCATCAATTCGTTCAAAACTCGGAAGGCCATATTCCGGGCGCCCTTGCAATTGCCCGATGAGACCAGCTTCAGCCTCATTGGCTATGAAACTGTCATTAAGCAGGGCGATTTCCTGCTGTATTTTCAGAACAGCATGATTGTAACTGTGGTGTCGCTGACCCTTGTGCTGTTGTTTGGTGCGATGGCGGCTTTCGCGCTTTCCGAATACCGGTTCCGCGGCAACACCATGATGGGATTATATCTGGCGCTGGGCATCATGATCCCGATCCGTCTCGCCACCGTAGCCATCTTGCAGCTGATGGTGGCCACCGGCCTGGTCAACACCCTGACGGCGCTCATTCTGGTCTACACGGCGCAGGGACTTCCGTTGGCGGTCTTCATCCTGTCTGAATTCATGCGCGGTGTCTCCGACGATTTGAAGAGCGCCGGTCGGATTGACGGGTTGAGCGAGTACCGGATCTTTTTTCGTCTCGTCCTGCCGCTGGTCCGCCCGGCGATGGCCACCGTCGGGGTTTTCACGATGATCCCGATCTGGAACGACCTGTGGTTTCCGCTGATACTTGCCTCGTCGGAGGAGACAAAGACCGTCACGCTCGGCGCGCAGGTTTTTATTGGCCAGTTCGTGACTGACTGGAACGCGGTACTGTCGGCTCTGTCGCTGGCGATCCTTCCAGTTCTGGTCCTGTATTTGATTTTCTCGCGGCAACTGATCCGCGGGATCACCGCCGGAGCAGTGAAATGAAGATATTGGTCGCAGGCCTCGGCAATATGGGGCAAAGCCATGCGCTGGCATGGCATGGCATGGACGGGGCCCAGATCGTCGGACTGGTCAACCGGTCACCGGTCGAGCTTTCAGATGGGCTGAAATCCTACCCCCTGTTCGCCGATCTGGAGACGGCGCTGGCCGAAACCCGCCCCGATGTGGTGGTGATTGCCACCTATTCGGACAGTCACGCCGACTATGCCTGCATGGCGATGGAAGCCGGAGCCCATGTCTTCGTCGAAAAACCCCTGGCTACGACCGTCGCCGACGCCCGGCGGGTGGTTGACTGCGCCGAACGGCTCGATCGCAAACTGGTGATCGGATACATCCTGCGGCACCACCCCTCATGGCAACTGTTGGTGGCCGAAGCGCGGAACCTTGGGGGGCCTTATGTGTTCCGCATGAACCTCAACCAGCAATCCACCGGCGAGACATGGAAGACCCACAAGGCGCTGATGCAAACCACGCCGCCGATTGTCGATTGCGGCGTGCATTATGTCGACGTGATGTGCCAGATCACCGACGCCAAACCGGTCAAAGTGCACGGAATGGGTTTGCGCCTGTCCGATGAGATTGCCGAGGACATGTACAACTATGGGCAGTTCCAGGTGGTGTTCGCGGATGGATCCGTCGGCTGGTATGAAGCTGGGTGGGGCCCGATGATGTCCGAAGTTGCCCACTTTGTGAAAGATGTCATCTCTCCAAACGGCGCGATATCGATCCTGTCCGGAATGCATCCGGATTCCGACAGTGTGGAAGGCCACACCAAAGTTGGCGCGCTACGAATTCACCGCACAAGTGGAAGCGACCGGGACATTGAGTTTCCGGGCGAGCCCGGGCACCAGGAACTCTGCGACGCCGAACAGGCATTCATGCGGCGCGCGATTGTCGAAAATATCGATCTGACCCGTCATATGAGCGACGCCATCATGTCGCTGGCCATCTGCCTCGCTGCTGATGAAAGTATCCGAAGCGGCCGCATCATCGAACTCTAGGGACTTGGGAACGGGAAATTGGGAACGCTGAAACTTAAAAATGTCCACAAATCCTTTGGTTCCATCAAGGTGATCAAGGGTGTCGATCTGGATGTCGAGGACGGGGAGTTCGTGATTTTCGTTGGGCCTTCTGGGTGCGGAAAATCGACGTTGCTGCGGATCATTGCGGGCCTGGAGGATGCTTCGTCCGGCACGGTGGAAATCGATGGCGAGGTGGTCAATGCCCGCCCGCCCAACGATCGCGGCATTGCCATGGTCTTCCAAACCTACGCACTCTATCCGCACCTCACGGTGCGCGATAACATGAGCCTTGGTCTCAAACAGGCCAAACGCCCCAAGGCCGATATCGTCGAGCGTGTGGCGTTTGCGTCGCGCATGCTTTCGCTGGATGATTATTTGGAACGACGGCCAGCGGAACTGTCCGGGGGCCAGCGCCAGCGCGTCGCGATCGGTCGCGCAATAGTACGCAAGCCCAAGCTTTTTCTGTTCGATGAGCCGCTCTCCAACCTTGATGCGGCCCTCCGGGTCAACACGAGGTTGGAAATCGCCGCTCTTCACCGCAAGCTCAACGCCACCATGGTCTATGTGACCCATGACCAGGTTGAAGCCATGACGCTCGCGGACCGGATTGTTGTCCTCAATGGCGGAGTGGTCGAGCAGGTGGGTACACCGATGGAGTTGTACAACAACCCCGCCAACCGTTTTGTCGCGGGCTTCATAGGTTCACCGCAGATGAACTTCATTGACGGAAATGTTCTTAACACCAGCGACGCGGCGTCTATAGGCATACGCCCCGAACACATCACCCTGGTCCCGTCTGGTGGGCAGCTCACCGGAACCATTTCGCATGTCGAGCATCTAGGCAGCGACACTAACGTTTTTGTCAGTTGCGAAAATGCAGGCCTGATTTCAGTCCGGCTCTTCGGCGAACACGAATACGAAATCGACACGATCCAGTCTCTGCATCTTGATCCCGAGCGGATGTTCAAATTCGACAGTGATGGGCTTCGCATCCGGTAGTCCGTACAGCACGTAATCTGCCGGGACTGGTCAAACCGGCGCCTGGATCCGGCATGAAAACGACGGTATACCAATGCTGACCAAACGCGGGATGCCGGTTTCGCCGCGACAATTCAACGATATCCGGACCCAAAAGAATTTTAGGGGGTGTCAGTTTCCAGAGCGGTTTAGCACAATGCTCAGCTTTTACCAGGAAGGTGGTCTGTGAAACCCGCAGCTTTGAGTGCAGCAAATGCACAAAGCACGGCGTCCGGAACATCCACTTTATTTTGAAACCCCAGAGCGGGGTACGTCATGAGCCGCTCCAGATCCCCAACCATCTCACAAAACAACCCTCTTTCATTATGCAGAGCGGTCGGCTGCTGCTCGAAATGAGTCAAGGGCGCTGTGATCATCGAATAGGGCTCTGGCCATTTCTTGTCTGTCGTCGCTCTACATCTCAATTGGGTCTGCGGTTTGGTGACGATGATGACGGACCTCGCGTCGGGAACAATGGCTGAAGCGAGAACGATGTTTTCGCCAATATTCGTGGCCGTCTCTTCCAGAGTGATAGCGTCGCTCGGCAGGCCATGCTCTACGGCGTGCCTGGCAAATGCAGCTGCCTCGGACACGTTGTACAACCCTTGTGTCCAGTTTCCCGATGCTCCCGTGAAAACCACGCGCGATGCAAAACCCGCGCGATACAATTCTGCGCATCGCTCTGCGACACGCAGATCATATGACCCCAACCCAATGATTGCATCGGCTTGATGCAACTCGTCATAGACACAATGAAAGTCCCATAGTGCCTTGGCGGCCGGCAAGATTTCGCTATAAACACTGACCACAAGAGCTTCCGGTCCATCCTTTGTTGATTTCCATTGAGAAGTGAACCGGTATTTCCACCGAGATCCGACCCGCATCTCAGTTATGTTTCGTGTCTGGTGTTGCGGTCAAGTTCCTGTTTGTCTCTCTTGTTGATTTGGCATCGTGAAGGTTCAGCGACCCTGTCGCTGAAATTCCCTCTGCAAGTCTGCCTTCCACTCCCGGGCGAAGGCTGAGACATGATTGTACGAACTGTTATAGCCGAGGTTTTGCAGGCGGCCCGTGTAAGAGCGGTAATCGCCAAAAGCGTCTCGCGGACCTTCAGACCCAATGCACCTAACAACGCATTGCTGTTATGTCAGTCCGACGCTCCTCATCTGGGTGAAGGGGCGACGGTTGGCATCTCTTTGAGGGACCAACTGCTGACCGTGACGCCGCAAGATGTGCCTCCGATCCCGGCCGGCCGCCTGCCGGACTTCATGGCAAGACTGCTGTGCCATGGTGGATTGGCAACCTATTTGCGAGTGGGTGGGCGGGTGAAGAAAAAGAGGCGTTACAGGCTCTGGCTGAGTTTGTGGTAACGCCGAAGCTGGGCAATGTGGCACCGAAAGTCCGCAACCAGGTGGCGGTGACTCATCACGAGATACTGATGGCAGCGGAATCGGAAAAGGCAGATCTGATCGTGGTGTCGACCCATGACCGGGCGGAACTCACCAAACTGCTCATTGGCAGGGTTAAAGGAAAGATCCTGCTGAGCTCATCGGTTGATGAATGCCGCCGGTGCACGGCGCGTGATCGTATTTACCGCAGATCAAATGGGCAGATCTTCAGACGCTTTTCCAGCAAACAGGAATGCATACCGAGACGCCTGCTTATGTGGATCGGTTCAGTCCGGTTACCAAGACCTGACGTTTCACCCTACCGGTTGAAGAGAAGTGTCTCGGACCTCCAACTCAGGCGGTGGTTACCGGATTTTAGCGTTAGCCGCTCTCACCAGTTACGGTGAGGCCGAGAACGCGCCAGCTCTGCATTCCGCCGCGATAGTAGAAGATGCGTTCCGCCGGGTAGCCTGCCGCGATCATTGCGCGAATGGCGGTCGGCGACTGGCCGCACCACAGACCGTTGCAGAACAAAGCCACACGCTTGGCTTCGGTGCAGTTCCAGCCATCGAAATCGGGCTCACACCCTAGCCGGTTGAGCCGGTCGCCAACCTCCGTGTAGGGCAGGCTTATGGCACCGGGAATTGTTCCGCCCTGGAACCAGTCAACCGTGCGGCTGTCGACGACGAGCGCAGCCGGGTCCTTGAGCATTTCGATCAGTTCAACTTCTCCGATCGTCGTCACGCCCTCCGCCGGGGTAAACGGCTGGATGCAAAACGGCGGGCACGCGCGGGAAGTTTTCGCGAACTCACCAGTGATTTCGTGGTTCTGATCCTGGATGCGGCGTATCTCCATCGGCCCGTCGGCTGTCTCCACTGTCACGCTCTGCATCTCCGACGTGATCCCGACCTTCAGCTCTTCCGCCACGCCAGTTCCGGCAAGCGCCAATAGCACCACTCCAACGGCACCCAAACCCAATACGAAATGTCTTAACATGTGAACCTCCATTCATTGATCAACATATAGCAGTTCTACGATGTTATGTTGAGGTCGTTTTGTTGAAAACTCAACGAATTCCGGGTTTGGTTGTTCCCGCTCTGAACCGGCCTCCCGCAGGTTTTGCGCAAATGGCAATACCGTGGATATTTTATGGAAGTCCTCAGTCATTTCCGCCTGCATCGCGTCGGCCTTAATCAATGATTGAAAGCATGATCGTTTTAACTATGTTCTTGATGCCGGCTTGAGCATTTTGCACAATCGGTATGACTGTCTGAGCGAACAGTTATGGCATAGCAGGGTGTTTTTCAAACATTTGGGCGGAGGTGGTTTTTGGCTGAACTCACACTGGCCAGCTGGAATATTCGCGCCGGCCTTGGTCGCGATTTCAGGCGGCGACCGCTGCGCACCATCGAAGTGATATCGGCCCTCAATGCCGACATCGTGGTGTTGCAGGAAGCCGACTTCCGACGTCAACCGCGTTTGGCCGCACTTCCAGCACCCGACGGGTGGATCGGGCCGTTTGAGGTGATTGACCTTACGCCGGACGCGGTCGGATTAGGCTGGCACGGTATAGCCATTCTCAAGCGCCCGGGAATAGTGGTGGAAAATATCCGGCGCATCGACTTGCCAGCCTTGGAGCCGCGTGGCGCCGTCATTGTCGACATAATCGTCAAAAATCACCCGGTTCGGATCGTCGGTGTGCATCTTGGCCTCCTTCGAAGCAATCGCCGCAAACAAATCACGTATATCACCGACCGGCTTGCCGAGATGGGCAAGCGGCCGACCATCATCGCAGGGGATTTCAATGAATGGCGTGAACGCAAGGGGTTTGAAACATTGCCCGACTGGTTGCGCACCCATAGCCCCGGTCCGACCTTTCCTGCCGGTCGTCCATTGCTGAAATTGGACAAAGTCGCGATGACCCGCGACATCGCGCTTTTAGACAGTGCGGTACTGGGTGACCCTCATGCGCGGATCGCATCGGACCACCGGCCTATCCGCGTGCGGTTTCATCTAACACCGGCGGAGGAGAAAGTTGGTTAAGATGCTTCTGACCATTTTGTCATTTACACTTCTCTCAATCGGCTTTCTGGCTGTTGTGATCTTCGTTGCCCGGCTGGTATTTCCGGCTCCCTCCAAAACGGACCGCGAAGCTACCACCGTACTGCCGCCGGCCGAACACGGTGCATTGGCTGTGGCGTTGACCCAAAGTGGCGAGGATCATGAAGGGCTGACGGGTATCGCGCCCATTCAAGATGGCCGAGAGGCTTTTGCCGCGCGTATCCTGCTTGCCAATGCAGCCGTTTCCTCCATCGACGTTCAATACTATATCTGGCGAGCTGATATGACCGGGCATCTGTTATTGAAAGCACTGCGTCGTGCCGCAGATCGTGGTGTGCGGGTGCGATTATTGCTGGATGACAATGGTATTGATGGTCTTGACCACGTGCTGGCGGCGTTGGATGCCCATCCTAATATTGAGGTTCGCCTCTATAATCCGTTCACCCTGCGCTGGTTCAAAAGGCTGTCTTTTGCGTTTGATTTTTTCAGGCTAAACCATCGCATGCACAACAAGGCCTTTACCGTTGATGGCCGTGCAAGCATTCTGGGCGGCCGTAACGTGGGTGACGAATACTTCGGGACAGGACTGAATCCGCTACAGATTGACCTGGATGTTCTGGCGGTTGGCGCCATCGTTCCGCAGATATCGGCGGATTTCGACCGGTACTGGAATTCAGAACCTGTGTTTCCACTTGCGCAGATTCTAGGTGGAAATCGTGCCGGCGGCCGGTTTACATCAGCGTTGGATGCGTTCGAAAGGGAACCAGATTTCGGAGAGTACCGCGCGGTGCTGGAAACGTCAGACATTATCGTATCCCTTGCGCGGGGCGAACTGACATTGGAGTGGACCGACGTCGTTCTGGTCAGTGATGATCCTGTCATTGGGTTTGAAGCAGTCCCGCGCTCAGATATGTTTGTAACCAGACTGCTTGACGCTGTTGGACCAATCAAGTCCCGTTTTGATGGTGTGACGCCTTACTTCGTTCCCGGCGCTGAGGGTGTAAGAGCCTTTACCGCACTGATAAACAGCGGCGTATCTGTTCGAATTCTTACGAACTCGCTTGAGGCGACAGATGCGCTGCCCGTCCATACCGGGTATACCAAACACCGCGAGGCTCTGTTGCGCGCAGGTGTGGGCTTGTTTGAAATGCGCGCACAAGCCGGAGGTCCTTTGTCACATGATTTTCTGGGGCGCTTTGGATCGTCGGGATCCCATCTCCACGCCAAGACATTCGCCGTCGACGGGGCCCGCGTTTTTGTGGGGTCGTTCAATTTTGATCCCCGCTCGGTGACACTGAATACGGAAATGGGCTTACTAATCGAAAGTACGAGTATGGCCGAAGCTTTGCATCGCGCTTTCGACGAGGGGCTGGGCGACCTTGCATGGCGCGTAGAGATGCGAAACCGTCAACCAGTCTGGATTGGTTCATCTGGCGAAACCGAAACGCATAACGAACCCGGAACAACACTCTTCAAACGTCTGGCTTTAACGGTCATCGGTTGGATGCCGGTGGAATGGCTTTTATAGCAAGGTGTTCAATTTCCTGCGTGTTGTGTTTAACAATTGATCTGAGGCTCAGCTCTCCTCCACCCAATTAGAGAATTCGTCGGTTTGAGTTCCGTAGCGCTCGTTGTGCGATCTTTGTATATGGCGCCTTTTTCTCCGTCTTTGTTGAACACCTTAAATGGGGCCGTAGCCTGTCAGGCAGCTTGTTGGAACGAAGCGGGGGCAGCAGACATTCGACTTCAAAAGGCGCGGCGTCACTTTCGGCCCGGAGCGGCCATAGGTGGCTGCATTCTGACGGAGTGGTGGAGCAAGCCTGCGTCGCACATCCTCGGGCTCACTCCAACGGGGCCGTAGAAATACGGATTGGCGATTTATGTTTCAGCTGCGATGAAGGCAGATGACATTCTCGAACCCGAACGGCAATTTCATTTGGCGATACCTGTTGCTATGGGCCCTTGTGGTTGCATTGGCGCTCGGATCATTGGCGTTGTACGAGCGGCAAAGCCTGGTGCGCGAACTCACTGTCAAAAGCGCGGTTTTGCACCGCTTGGCGTCCCAGCGCGCAGATCAGCATGATGCACATCTGACTTCTCTCTCAGCAATCTTGGTGGCAGGTGGTGCCGAGCGGCAGGATTTGCTGCTGGATGTGGCCGCAACAATAATGCGGTTCTATCCGCGTATTGCATCTGTGTATGCGATCCCGTTTGATCCCGCCGTGCCGGGTATTCAGATACCCCCCGGCCTCGGCGCGGAGGACGCGGCACTTGTTCGCCAAATGGCTCGCCGCTCAACTGGCGCTTTGCAGATTGAGCAAATGTCAGCGACGCCGGATCACTATCTGCTGGTAAAACGCAGCCCCAACACGGACGCAGCACGGCACGCTCTGGCGCTGGAAATTGATGCCGCCGCGCTAATCGCAACCGATGAACCGTTCTGGGATCGTCCCTCTGTGTCGCTTCGGCTGCTCACACCGAATGGACATACGCTTGCGGGTCAACTTGGCTCTGATCAGGCCAGGTTTTCAAAACCGCTGGGGAGTGCATCCCAGCCGTTGCTCTTGGAAACCTCGATCACAATAGCGTTTCTTGATCTCTTGCCTCCCGGAAAATCGATTGCGGTTGCGATGTTGGTGACAGCTCTTTTTGCATTGACGATGCTTGGCCTGAGGCAACGCGCCCGCACCAGGCACGCCGAGGCCCGCGCCGACCTCAGCGCACAGGAAACACGACTGGCCCATGCGTCACGCGTCAATGCAATGGGTGAGATGGCCAGCGGCATGGCACATGAGCTGGCGCAACCTTTGACGGCCATTCTGAGCCAAGCACAGGCGGGGCGTCATTTGGCGCGGCGTGGGGAGATCGAGCGTTTGCGCAGTGTTCTCGATGATACTGTTATGCAGGCACAACGCGCTGCCGACATTCTCGACCGGCTCAGACGGTGGAGCAAGCCAAACCGCGCAACCTCCAATGCCTGTTCCCTGAATGAAGCGGCACGAAGCGTTGCGCGGCTTCTTGCGCTGGAGGTGAAAACCGCTGGAGCCTCAATCAGTTTGACGCTGTCTGCCGCACCGGTTCTTGTGGATGCTGACCCAGTTGAGCTGGAGCAGGTCGTCTTTAATCTGGTGCGCAACGGGCTTGATGCCTCGGACGGTGCGCGTGTCACGATCCGAACCGATATCGCTGGCCCGATGGCGATATTGGAGGTCAGTGACAACGGTCCAGGCGTGGACGAGACTATCAGGGCACGCATTTTCGAACCTTTTGTCACAGGCAAACAGGACGGAACCGGACTTGGGCTCGCACTGTGCCAGCGGCTCATCGAGGAGATGGGCGGTGATATCGCACTTCGGCCAGAAGCAGATGAGACTACTTTTCGAGTGTCGTTACCCCTTTCGAGACCGCAGGAGACATCATGAGCAACCATGTCTATCTGGTTGATGACGATGAAGCCGTTCGCAAGGCGCTCACCCTCCTGCTTGAGACGGTCGGCTTGACTGTGAGGAGTTTCGCGTCGCCCGAAATTTTCCTGAATCAGGCGGACAAGATGACGCCGGGATGCCTCATCCTTGATATCAGGATGCCCGCGATCTCCGGCCTGAAACTGCAGGAGAAGCTGAGCGAGCAAGGCGTATTCTGGCCCACGGTTGTGATCAGCGGGCACGGTGATATCGAGGCATGCAGGCGAGCGTTTCGCAACGGTGCCATCGATTTTCTGAGCAAGCCTGTCGATGAGCAAGACCTGATCGACGCGATCCAGAAAGGGCACGCGGCGCTTGAAGCCCATCAACGGGACTCGGCCGAGCGCGCGGAAGCCGTTGCCCTGGTCAGTATCCTCTCGGCGCGTGAGCGTGAAGTGCTGGGGATGATCGCCAAGGGCCTTACCACAAAGCAAATCGCCGATGTTCTGGGCCTGTCGCCCCGCACGGTTGAAAGCCACCGCGCGGCAATTGCCACCAAAGCGGGCACCTCCTCAGCGGCAGAACTTACGCGCTATTGGCTTGAAGCGCAGACGGGTCAGTAAAACTACGGACATCCATGCGGAGGCTACGAATATCGGAGCCAACCGGGTTGGCTTAAACAAAGGACATCAGTCAACCATAAGGAAACATCTGATGATCCGCACAGCTACACTTGCAGTCGCACTGTTTTTCCCTGTCGCCGCATTGGCGCAAGAATTGCCAACAGCTCCCTACCTGCCGCTCGATATGGCCACACAGGCTGCACAAGCCGCCGTCGCGGCCTGCACCGCCGAAGGCCATAACGTCAGTGTCGCAATCGTCGCGCGCAGCGGCGTGACCAAAGTGATCCTGGCTGCCGACAATGCGGGTCCGCACACCATAGGCTCCAGCACGGGCAAGGCTTTCACCTCTGCAAGCCTTGGACGGGACACGACCGGCCTGGCCAACTTCATTGGCTCAACGCCCGAAAATGGCGGTCTGCGCGACATGGACAGCCGTCTGGTTATCCAGGCCGGTGGTTTGCCGATCAAATTCGGCGGCGCATTGGTCGGTGGCATCGGTGTTGGTGGCGCGCCATCCGGTGCAATTGACTAGACATGCGCGCGCGCCGGCCTTGATGCCATCGCAGCGGAATAAAGCAGACGTGGCCCGCCCTGCAAAGGACGGGCCATTATTTTTTGAAAGGGAATCCCATGCTTCGCACTCTTATCGTTACCAGTTCCCTGGTGCTATCCGGTTTGGCCCATGCACAGACTGCGCCATCAGCGTCCGACATCGCAAACTATACCGGCTTGCATCTTGCCGCCCACAAGGGACAGGTAGAGGAAATCAACCGCCTCATCACATCAGGAGCAGACCTCAACGCGCGCGACCAAGTTGGCCGGACCCCTGCGCATGTTGCAGCATTCGCCTCGCATGACGATGCGGTGAGCGCTCTTGCCAAAGGCGGCGCAGACATGAATGCACTGGAAAACCGCGTCTATGACGTGCTGACAATTGCGGCTGTCGCGAACGATCCCGACATGGTGTCTCTGGCTATGGCACTTGGCAATGACGCAGACCTGATTACCAGCGTCTACGATGGCACGGCACTGATTGCCGCAGCCCACCTTGGACATCATGAAGTCGTGGCACTGCTTGTTGCAGGAGGCGCACCGCTTGATCACGTCAACAATCTCGGATGGACGGCGTTGATAGAGGCGGTGGTTCTGGGGAACGGCGGGGCTGATCACATCAAAACGGTTCAAATACTTGTAGATGCCGGTGCCGACAAATCCATTCCCGACCGCGATGGCGTCACTCCGCTCCAGCACGCGATATCGCGCGGCTATGCAGAGATGATACGTATCCTTAAGTAATCCTTTTTACCCGGGAGCCGGTGGGGTTGGGTACTGACTGTCCTCGCTTGGGAAGCAGCCGATGAACCACTGCGATTCCGTGAGCCGGGAAGTCTGCTTCGATGAGTGGCGACGGACAATGAGCGGGCAATCAATCAGATACGTCTCGGTGCAGTTCATGCGGAGAGCGCTGGCTATGTGGCTCAGGTGAAGGCCCATGGAAGCCCATTCAGTGGCGTTCGAAAGGCTCACAAAATGGCATTGAAGCAGGACCAAAAGCCGGTCGGCAATGCCGGGAGCCTGCCGCCTCACTTGCAAACGGTACTGCACCCTTGGCACCCATCTGGTCCGCGAATGGAATGGAAGAACCTATCAGGTGGAAGTGTTGGATGATGGGTTCCAGCTAGATGCAGATCGTTGGCCCCGGTTGCGATGATCGGCCACGTTCTGGTATTGTCCACTCAGTTCCCGAGTAGCCAAAACCTCGAAAAACTATCCGCCACAAATTGGAGAAAATGGAGAATGCAGATGCATCCGCCAAGCGATGATTCATGCCTTGAACAAACATATCAATGGCGAGGCTCCATTTTTAACGTCAACGACCGCAAACGAAGTCCCGGTCAGGATTGGACTTCAGAAAAGGTTGATGCGCGGATAAGGAGGTCGGGCTCCAGAACAGTTTGGCTGGCGGTTTTCCTGTCTGGGTCATCCGTTAGCAGGCCGATGATCCGGTGGGCCGACAAAACGCCGATCTGGTAGCAATGCGGGTCAATGCTGGTGATCGGCGGAACGCAAATATCGGAGATTTCATAGGCACCAAAGCCGGCGATGGCCAATTTGCCAGGCACGTCGATGCCGCGGCGCTGGCACTCGGTTAGGGCGCCAAATGCGGCCAGATCCGACACGCACATCACGGCTTCGGTGTCGGGCCACTTCAACATCAGCCGGGTGAGGGCTTCGGCCCCTTCTCTCATGGAAATCGGCGGCGGGCCGGCCTCTGCGAGACGGGTCGCGTCCAGTTCCAGTTCTTCCATTGCCCGCACAAAGCCACGTCTGCGGTCAAATCCGCGTGTGTCCCGGCTGGTGTCGCCGCCGAGGAAAGCAATCTTCGTGCGGCCGGTGGCAACCAGATGCCGAACAATCATGGCGGAAATGTCTGCATTGGAAAAACCCACCACGGAATCTATCGGATCTGCCGGGATATCCCAGGTTTCAATCACCGGTATGCCGGCGTTTTCCAGCATGGCGCGGCATTTGTCGGTGTGCTTGCCACCAGTGACAACAATTGCTTCGGGCCGCCGGGTCAGCAATTGGCGAACCAGCCGTTCCTCTTCCTCCAGATGGTAATTGGTATAGCCGAGCAGCACTTGCAGACCGTTCTCCAGCAAGCCTTCTGTCAGACCCCGCACCGTATCTGCGAAATTGGCATTGTTGATCGAGGGGATGGTGACAGCGACAAACCCTGTTTTCCGAGAAGACAGCCCCGACGCCATGCTGTCCATCACATACCCAAGGCGGTCCGCGGCAAGTAATATGGCCTTGCGGGTCTCGTCATTGACGTAGGCGTCTGACTTGAACGCCCGCGACACGGTCATTGGAGATACGCCTGCTTCGCGGGCGATATCAGCCATAGTGGGCGTTTTCCTTGCTGATTTCATGCTTGTGTTAGTTCCCGGCTTCTGTCTGGACATGAACAGGATTTGTTCTTGATAAGGGGAAGGCGAAGATACCCTGACTAACTCTTCCCTCATCCCTCCAAATTCGAATCGTATCAACAACTGATATCGATAACAACATCCGCTTTTGCTGCGATGGGACACCGAAAGTCCGGGCCGCGGTACTCAGGATTTGCTCATTGGGCATCGGTTCAGACAGGAAAGAAATTGGCCAACGTGACATGATGGTGGATGCGACCATCAAAGCATTCAGAGACGATCTCACCGGTGACTTCACGCGACTGGGCACGGGCAGGGCTTTGCAACGCCTCGTTCATGGCGGCCCGGTCCGGATAGCTGATGGCAAGGATCAACGGAAATTCAGGCGCGCCTTCATCGCGTTCCTCGCCAAACATGACGCGCACTTCCTGTGCACCTGCGAATTGTTTCCAAAGCGGAACCAGACGGTTGATCACCGCGGAGCGGAAGATGTCAAGCTTACCGGCTTTCACCGAGCCTTCGAAAAGGGCGTAGCGGGTGATCATTTGAACTGTTCCTTGTTGGGTCCCTTGAAATATTCCATCACCGCGGCCTGGTCTTCGCCGCCAATGCCTGCGGCTGTCAGCATCCGGTGGATTTCGGCACACAGTGCAGTCAGCGGCATGGAGGTGTGGCTGGCTCGAGCGAGATCGAGGGCGCCGTTCAGGTCCTTGACCATGTTGTCGATCCGGCCGGTTCGACGGTAATCCTTGGTGACGAAACGTGGCATGTATTCCTGCAAGATGGCGCTGTCGGCGCGGCCGCCTTTCAGCGCTTGCGGGATTTTTGCGGCATCAACACCGGCATCCAGCGCCAGCTGGGTGGCTTCCGCCACAGCCAGAAAACCAAGGCCGCATAAGACCTGATTGATCAGCTTTGTGGTTTGCCCGGCACCGCTCGGACCCATATGCGTGTAATTGCTGGCAACGTGGCGCAGCACTTTGTGCGCCTGTTCGACATCAGCGGCATCACCGCCAGCCATCAAGGTCAGCTCGCCGACCAGCGCTTTTGGTGCTCCACCGGACAGCGGTGAATCCACCCAACGCAGCCCCCGGGCCTTGGCGTCTTGGCTCAATTGCCGCGTCGCCACCGGATCAATCGAGGACATGTCAATGATGATGGTGCCGGGCTTTGCGCCATCTGCCACACCAGCTTTTCCAAAGACAGCGCGCTGGACGATCGCAGGCGAATTCAGGCTGGTGATAACATAGTCGGACTGGGCGGCGGCCTCGGCTGCGGAGCCTGCGGCAGTGGCGCCCTTGGCAACGAGTTCAGCGACTTTCTCTGCGTCAAGGTCAAAGACCGCGAGCCGGTTTCCGGTCTCCAACAGGCGAATGCCGATTGCGCCACCCATCGCGCCGGCCCCGATCAGGGCGATGTTTTCAGTCAATATGTTGTCCTCCAAGATAGCGTGCCGCCTGGGCGATGATGTCGTCAATCGGCTGGTCTATGTCGATGGAAATAGACTCCTCATCGCTACCGGGCGGCTCCAACGTCGCAAGCTGGCTGTCGAGCAATGTCACGGGCATGAAGTGGGTCTTGCGTTCGCGCATGCGCCTGTCGAGGACCTCTCTTCGTCCGGTAAGGTGGATGAAACTCACCACCGCGCCGGCATGATGCCGGATCTTGTCACGATAGCTGCGTTTGAGTGCAGAGCAGCCGATGATCAGCGGCTCCGAACTTGCAGCAAATTCTCGTCCGATGGCCTCAATCCATGGCCAGCGATCCTGATCCATCAATGGATTTCCGGCCGACATTTTATCAACATTGGCTTTCGGGTGCAGGGCATCTCCATCGATGAAACGTACTGCGGTGAGTCGTGACAAGCCTTCACCAACGCTTGTCTTGCCGCACCCTGCAACCCCCATGACAATTATGCAGCGGGCCATGTCAGAGCGAAGCGGTGATGCCGCCATCGACATAGAGGGTGTGGCCGTTGATGAAAGAAGCAGCGTCTGACGCCAGGAATACGCAAGCTCCGACAAGTTCACCGACCTGGCCCCAGCGGCCTGCCGGGGTTCGTTTTTCCAGCCAGGAGCTAAACTCCGGGTCGGCGACAAGGGCGGCATTGAGCGGGGTGTCGAAATATCCCGGCGCAATGGCATTGCACTGCAGACCATGCTTGGCCCAGTCGGTCGCCATGCCCTTGGTCAGGTTGGCGACGGCGCCCTTGGTGGCGGTGTAGGGGGCGATCGAGGGGCGCGCCAGTGCGGTCTGCACGGAGGCGATGTTGATGATCTTGCCGCGCTTGCGTCCGATCATGTGGCGCGCCACTGCCTGTCCGACATTAAACACTGAACTGACATTGGTGCGCATGAGGAGCTCGAACGCATCAGCTGGAAAATCCTCGAGCGGCGCGCGATGCTGCATGCCGGCATTGTTGACGCAAATGTCGATGGCGCCCACCGAAGCCTCGAAACCGTCGACTGCGGCGCGGGCCGCGGCGTGGTCGGTCACGTCGAACGCGAGTTGATGGATGGACGCGCCGGTATCTGCCAGCCGGGCTGCGGCATCGGCCAGTTTGGCCTTGTCGCGCCCGTTCAGCACCAGATTGGTTCCTGCCCTGGCGAGTCCGGCGGCAAGCGCGTAGCCGATGCCCTGTGAGGAGCCGGTGATGAGCGCAGTGCGCCCGCTCAGGTCAAACAGGCCGAGATCCGCCATGACAAATTCCTCGATTATTGTTGTCGACATTTCAAGACCAGATCTATATGGTATCGATAACATAGTCAACATTGTTTCCGGAGTTTGTGATGCCTGTTTCTTCCCCCGACGTCGAGATTTTGCAGATAGGCCCTTATCCTGAATGGGATCAGGCGCCACTCGATGCCACCTTCAAGATGCACCGTTATTTCGAAGCCAATAATAAGGCTGACCTCCTTGCCACCGTTGCGCCGAAAGTGCGTGGAATAGCCACACGTGGCGAGCTGGGAGCCGACCGTGCCTTGATCGGGGCGCTGCCGAAGCTGGAAGTCATCAGTGTCTATGGCGTTGGCTATGATGCGGTGGATCTGGCAGCCTGTCGTGAACGCGGCATTCGTGTGACCAACACGCCGGATGTCCTGACCAAGGATGTCGCCGATCTGGGTGTGGCGATGATGATGGTGCAGTCACGCGGCATGATAGGCGCCGAGAAATGGGTCCGGGACGGCTCTTGGGCAGACAAAGGGCTTTACCCTTTGAAAAATCGCGTTTTTGGCCGGAAGGCCGGCGTTCTCGGCCTCGGCCGTATCGGTTTCGAGGTGGCCAAGCGGCTTGCTGGCTTTGACATGGATATTGCCTATTGCGACGTGTCAGCGAAGGACTATGCACCGGACTGGACCTTCATTAGCGATCCGGTGGATTTGGCGCGGCACGCTGATTTCCTGTTCGTGACATTGGCGGCTTCAGCAGAAACGCGGCACATCGTTGGCAGTGAGGTGATCGAGGCAGCCGGACCCGACTGCATGATCATAAACATCTCCCGTGCCGCAAATATTGATGAGAACGCGCTTCTGGATGCATTGGAGCAGGGACGTCTGGGGTCCGCCGCACTTGATGTTTTCGAGGGTGAGCCAGAGCTCAATCCGCGGTTCCTGGCGCTCGACAATGTGTTGCTGCAACCGCACCATGCGTCCGGGACGTTTGAAACCCGGAAAGCAATGGGGCAACTTGTGCGCGACAATCTGATTGCACATTTCTCCGGTGCCGACCTTTTGACCCCCGTCCTTTGAGGATTTGTCATGCGCGCAATTGTTATTCATCAAGCCAAGGATCTGCGCATCGAGGATTGTCTTGCGGAACAGCCGGGACCGGGAGAGGTCGCGATCAAACTTGCCAGCGGCGGAATCTGCGGCTCGGATCTACACTACTACAACCATGGCGGATTTGGCGCCGTGCGGCTGAAGCAACCGATGATCCTGGGACATGAGGTATCGGGACATATCACCGCATTGGGTGATGGTGTCAGCAGCTTTGCGATCGGCGATCTTGTCGCGGTGTCACCGTCGAGGCCGTGTGGCCATTGCAGCTATTGCGCTCAGGGCCAGCACAATCATTGCGAGAACATGCGGTTTTATGGATCCGCAATGCCCTTTCCGCACATTCAGGGAGCGTTTCGCGAACAGCTGGTGGCAATGGAAAGCCAGTGCGTGAAGGCTGATGGACTGACGGCTGGGCAAGCGGCGATGGCGGAACCGCTTTCAGTTTGCCTGCACGCAACACGGCGTGCGGGCGAGTTGCTGGGAAAACGCGTGCTGATCACCGGTTCGGGGCCCATAGGCAGCCTGTGTGTTCTTGCCGCGCGGGCGGCGGGCGCCGTTGAAATTGTCGTCACGGATTTGTCGGATGCGGCGCTGGCCTATGCAACAAAAGTCGACGCTGATCGTGTCATCAATACCGGCACGGATCCGGATGCCCTCAACGCGTATGCGACCGGCAAAGGCAGCTTCGATGTGCTTTATGAATGCTCAGGCGCCGCACCGGCACTGACCGGCGCCATTCCGGCGATGCGGCCACGCTCGGTTATCATACAGCTTGGTCTTGGCGGCGACATGACCTTGCCGGTCCAGGCTATGACCGCCAAGGAAATAGACTTGCGTGGGTCTTTCCGGTTCCATGAAGAGTTTGCCACGTCAGTTAGGTTGATGCAGGCGGGGCAGATCAATGTTGAGCCGCTCATATCCCACACGATGCAGCTTGACGATGCGGTGGCGGCATTTGAGCTGGCTGGCGACCGCTCGCAGGCGATGAAGGTCCAGCTGAGTTTCGGGTGACCCGGCTTCGCTTTCACAATAATTGTCTTATGGGTCAATTGTGACGTAATGAAAAAGCCCGATCTGCAGCAGATCGGGCTTTTTCCATACCCGGGAAGTGCTCCCGGCTCGGTCAGTTCACGTCAGTTGGCGGAAGCCGCTTCGATCGCCTTGACCAGTGCATCGCCGTTTTCGGCGACGAACGCTTCCCATACTGGTTTGACTTTTTCCTGGAATGCGGGCCCGTCGACATCGCGGTTCACTTCCATACCTTCAGCTTCCAGCGACGCAATCATTTCGTCTTCCTTGGCAATTGAAAGTTCGCGCTGCATTTTCACGGCTTCAGCCGCTACATCAAGCACGATTGTCTGTTGCTCCGGGGTCAAGCTGTTGAACCGATCAAGATTCATTGCCACAGCCAGAGGTGAATAGGAGTGATTGGTCATGCTGAGGTATTTCTGCACTTCATAGAATTTAAACGACAGTGTGACGCCAATCGGGTGGTCCTGGCTATCCACGACACCCGTTTCCAACGCTGTGTAAAGCTCCGCAACCGGTATTTGCTGCGGGTTCGCACCCAAGGCCAAAAACATGTCGTTGAGAGCCTTTGAATTGTTTACGCGCATTTGCAGCCCCTCCACATCCGCCGGTGTTCTGATTGGGCCGCGATTGTTGGTCATGTTGCGGTACCCGTTTTCGGGGAAGCCCAATCCTTTCAATCCATGTTGTTCAAACTGGCTGAGCACACTCCTGCCGACATCGCCATCGAGAACCTTGTAGGCGGTCTCGCGAGTCGGGAACATGAATGGCAGCGTAAAGGCGGCTGATTCCGGCATCAAACCTGAGAAGTTGTTCAGGCCGACCATCGTGATGTCGACAATACCCGAGCGGGCGCCATCAATCATCGCCGCATCATTGCCAAGCTGTCCTTGCGGGAAAATCTGCACCTTCACTTCGCCGCCTGTACGTTCGGCAATCTGCTCCTGAAAAAACACTGCTAGATTCTGCTGAAGATCGCTCTCCGGCGCCGCATGTGCGAATTTAAGGGTGACCTCGGCCACGGAAGCGGTGGTTGCCGAAAGCGCGATGACTGATCCGATGAATGCAGCCTTGAGTATGTGTTTCATGCGTAGTCTCCTCCAAGTTTAACCAATGAAAAGCTTCATCGGCTTGATGATGATGTCCGGGAAAACGACAAAGAGTACCAGGAGCACCAAATAGGCAACAATGAACGGCCAACTGCCACGAACCGCTGCTGACATCGGCACGCGTCCCACCCCGCAAACTACGTTCAGCACCGTACCGACCGGTGGCGTGATCAGCCCGATCGAGCAGTTGATGACAAACATCAGTCCAAAATACACGGGATCAATTCCGGCGAGTTTGATGACGGGCATCAATAGCGGCACGAGGATCAGGATGGTTGGTGAAAGGTCCATCACCATTCCCACCAGCAGCGTGAGGATCATGATGGCTGCCATAAGAAGGCGTGGATTTTCAACCAGCGGTCCGAGGAGCGTTGCTAGTTGTTGCGGCAATTGCGCGACAGTAATCAACCAGGCGGCGACCATTGCGCATCCGACGAGAAACATAACCATGGCTGTCGAGCGCCCGGCATTCACCAGGATTTCGTACAGGAGTTTGACCGTCATCTCGCGATAGATGAAGGTGGTGACAAAAAGGGCATAAACAGCAGCTACGACGGCGGCCTCTGTGGGAGTGAAGATCCCAAAACGGATACCCCCAATAATGATGATAGGAAGAAAAAGCGCCCAGATGCCGTCGCGCAATGCAGCCAGGCGCTCTGCGGTATCAGCTTTTGGAAACGCCTCCACATTCTCGGTTCGCATCAAGAACGCCCAGACCATCATCAAGGCTGTGCCCATAATAAGACCCGGAACGATACCGCCCAAAAACAGGTTCTTGATCGAGATGTTGCCTGCCACTCCGACCAGTATCAGCGGTAGTGATGGCGGAATCACCGGTGCGATGATGCCGCCGGCGGCGAGCAATCCGACAGATCGACCTTCCGGATAGCCTGCTTTACGCATCATCGGGTAGAGGATCGAAACCAGAGCGGCGGCGTCGGCCACTGCAGAGCCTGAAAGCCCGGCAAGCAGAATGGCTGTGAGGATTGCGACGTAACCGAGTCCACCCTTTCTGTGCCCCATCAGAGCCATCGCCATCCGGACAATCCTCTGAGAGAGTCCACCCTTCGACATCACTTCGCCGGCGACAAGAAAGAATGGGATTGCTAGCAAGGGGAAGCTGTCAACGCCATTGATCAGTGCTTGAGCCAGAATGTCAGCACTGAACAGGTCCATCTGCAGCATCAGCGCAATTGCGGCCAAAAGCAGCGCGAACGCGACCGGCAGTCCAAGCAGAATAGACCCTAGAAGTACGCCCAGGAACAGAGCCAATGTCATAGGGGATGAACCTCATCCTTGGAAACGCCCAGCGCATCAGGGTTGAAAATGCGCACCAGTGCAATGACCGCCATGGCTATGGATGAGACAACTCCGGCGAGATAGAAAAGTGCTGATGGCAGGCCGGTGAGCTGTGATATATTGTTCCAGTTGGCATTCATTTGATTGAAAGCGCCCCAGAACAGCATCAGCACTGAAAACAGGATGATCGCATACGACAAGCGGCGAAGGATCGGGACCGCGCGGGGAAACAAGGCTTCACTGAATTCTGCAACAGCCAGATGTTCGTTCCTGCGCAACACCACTGCTGCACCGAGCATGACGAGCCAGACGAGACCAAGTCGGGACAGCTCAACGGATGGTCGGAGACCCGACTGAAATCCGTAACGCAACACAACATTGGCGAAGACCAACGCAATCATCATCACGAGTGTCAGCGCCATCAAGATGTCTATAAAACGCCATAGCGTATTGAAGAATCTCACAGCTCTCCTCCCAGAGGGTTCTTGAGTTTGTATGTTATCGATAACATTGATATCGATAACTTGTTTACGTGTCAATCGGCGGAAATGATGCGGACGAAATGAAGGCTCAGCTTCCGCCTGCCGGGCCATCTCCAATTTGGGAGGTCTGGGGCAAGGCCATACCGGTACGGGAGCCGGGTCTCCCGATTAACTAACAAACGCCTAATCCCGACAGTTCACTATACACACCCCTCGTTTACTGTATGTTAACCTTTCCATGAGGGAGGGCTCATCTCTCTGAATTTATTTGAAAATTTGGAAGGTTGGGCGCAGGGGGATGTTGTATCATCATGTTGCGAAGCCGATATCTGACGCTACTGGCCACCAGCGCGCTAACCGCGTTTACCTGGCTCGATGCAAACGCCCAGCAGATCATTCTCGATGGTCGAACTGATACCCACCTGAACGCGGTTGATGCCACGACGACGGCTGTGACAACGACGACAATCTCGGGCGGCAATGCGATCAATGCCTTCAGGCGTTTTGGCGTTGATGCCGGCAATACTGTCAATCTGGTACAGCCATCCGGCACACACTCGCTGATCAATATCGTGACCGGAGGCGAGGCCAGCAATATTTCCGGCATTCTCAATGCCTATCAGGATGGTCGGATTGGCGGAAATTCAGTCATCGCCAATACCAATGGTATTGTCATAAGCAAAGACGGCGTCGTCAATGCAGGACGGCTGACGCTGACGACGCCTTCCCAGGAATTTACCGACAGATTTTTCCAGCCCAATGGCAGCGTCAATACAGCCGCGCTTGATACGCTTGCCATCGGCGATGAAACGCTCAATTCGATCGCGGATATCAGTGTTCACGGCAGGATTGACGCGGAAGCCGTGGCGATCCGCGCCGGGCGCGATATCAAGGTCGATGGCGTCATCCATTCCCGTTTCGGGAGCATGAGCTATGCGGTAGACAAGCCAGATTCCGCCGGCAAGAAATCCGCAAAGGTGCAGGCCGCAACGGGGCTGTCTGTCAGCAGCAATGGCGTCGTAACTCTTTTTGCGGGCAGGGATATTAATGTAAGAGGCAAAATCAGCGCCAAGCGGTCACAGGCAAGCCCAACCCCGGCGACGCAGACCGTTTCCGGCGGCGAGGTCTACCTTTATGCCAGCCGAAATCTCACATTGGAGCAGCAGGCCCTTATTGATGTGTCCGGCGTTGGAACAGGGAATGCAGGCACCGCGCTTGTTTTCGGCAAGCAAGACGCGACTTTGTCAAATGGTGCGCTGATTGATGCCAGTACCAAAGCCGGAACAGGCGGTTATATCGAATTTTCGGCGAGCCATGATGTAAACCTGTCAGGCACGTTGTCAGCCTCCTCACAAAGCGGTGCTGCCGGAACAATCTTCATTGATCCGGAAAATCTCACAATATCTACAAATCAGAATTCAGCTGGCGCCAATCTGATTTATGTGGCCGATAAAACTCTCACTGTGTCTGGTGGCGTTACCATCAACACCGATGGCGGCAATCTCACAATGGCCGTCGGTAAAAACATTGTCGTTGACGGCGCTAATCTCACAGACGGGATAGCACAATCCGCCACCGCTGCCATAAGGCGCGATGTCAACGGCAAGGTCGTTCTCGACAAATTTGGCACAAGCATCACACTCGGCACCGGTGTGGTTATCTCGACCCGTGATCTGGCCGCAGGCAGCACCGATTTTGCCAACGGGGTTTCGCAAGGCAAGTCTGGCTCGGTGACGTTGTTCGCACCGGATATCAAGCTTGAAGACGGCGCGAAAATTTATGCGCAAGGCACATCCAGCCATGCAGGCGGCACGGTGTTGCTGGAAGCCAAAAGCAATGAAGTACAAGGCTTCGGCATCGGCACCAGCGATTTCGGTAAGACTTCGATTACACTTACCAACGCCACCATCAAAGCCGGTGCGATCAACCTGCTCTCGGAAGCTTACGCAACCAATCTCGATGCGCGGCGTGATCCGGCTGTCGGCTCGGGCATTGGTGGCGGACTTGGCGGCAGCGGAACTGTCCCGGACTTTCCGCAATTGCCGGAATTCCCCAGTTTGCCTGATTTCCCCAACTTGGCGGATTTGTTTATAGACTATTTCACTATTGAGGCGCGCTCGGACATTAACATTACCGGCTCGAGCCTTGATGCAAGCCTGTCGACCAATATCGACAGCAAAGCCATCACTGATGTTGAAGACACATCGAATACATACATCGTCCTGGGCTTCAATATGGGGATCTCCAAGACCCATTCAGCTATCAATATTGCGTCATCTGATATCACCTCGAAACAGGATATCGATGTACACAGCGCGGCGCAGGAATATCAACGCCTCGAATCCAGACTGCTTGCGGTGGATGTTGCTCCAACCATTGCGGTCACCATCTCGGATCGGGACCTTGAAAACCAGGTACTGATAGATCCTGCGTCCAAGCTCATCGCCGACCAGAATATCAAAGTCTGGGCTGAAACGACGAAAAACCTCGCTTTGACGAACAAGATTCATACCGGGGTTGGCGGTCAGGTCGAGGCGTCTTTCATCTACACCAATGGCGATAACCTGACTGAAGTCGTCATTGGCGGGGAACTCGAGGCCAAAGGTAATATCGAAATCAAGGCCAGCACGACTTACGACCAATACGCTGCAACATCGAGTGTCGGCGGGCTCCTGGACAATAAGCTGGCAAAAATAGGAGCCGTTACAAAGGCGCGTGCAGCTGGCAACAGCATATTGACGGAAATCGGCAGCACGCTGTTCAACAAGGATCTGTCTGGAAGCCTTTCCGGTGGCAAGGCGGTTGCGGTGTCCATTGTCGTTAGTGACGAAAATGACAACACATTTGCTCGGGTTGGCACAACGTATCAGGCACTTGGTACGGGGCTGACAACGCCGTTCGCCGCAGCCGGTACGCCAAAGCTGACGGCTAGGGGAAGGATCAGTGTCGATGCTATGCAATTGCATGGTGTCGATCGAGGCACAGGCGGCGTTTTGGCTCAGGGACAGCCCATTCGAATCCGGGCAGCTAGCAATATTGGCTCAGATCTTGCCGCCAGCGATGCAATTGTCCTGGGCGCGGCATTCAGCAATTTTACCGGTAAAACAGTTGCGGAAATTGGCCCGAATGCCGAACTGGCAACAACGCATTTCGGCGACATCAATGTTAATGCAAGCGCAAAAACCTTGGCATTCAATTTCGGCGAGATTGATGTAGGAAAAGAGTTAGAAGATTTCTTCAAGGGCATTGATGGTGATGCTAGCGCTGATTCGGAGCTGGTCAGCGGATCGAAAGCTGTTGCAAATCTACATATACCGAAATTTCCCTTTAACCCTTTGAATGTGTTCACAGTCGAATCCGGCGCCACCAGCGAGGCGGCCGGTATAGGCATCGCGTTGAACGGCCACCTGTTTGACATGAACAACGAAGTAACTGCGGTAGTTCGCTCCGGGGCAAAACTGTCAGCGTTTGGTGAGGTAAAGGTTACAGCTTACAATTATCAGCAGTCGGTCAATATCGCGAACTTGCCGGATCCGACCACCTTCGTCTTGGGTGCCGGAGCAGGGAACGGAGTCGGCGGATCCAGCAACACTGTAATTCGCCATTCCACGGTCAAGGCGTTGGTGGAGAATGGTGCTGATCTTAGCGGCTCCCACATTACGGTCAGAGCCAAAAATGACGGGACCAATCTGAGTTCCGCCACCTCATTCGGCAAAGCGACATCGACAGCTGTCAACGGCGCGATAAACATTGCTGTGATCGAAAATGAAACCATCGCCCAAATTGGCGAAACCACCAAAATAGCCACGGGTAGCCTCACCGTTGAAGCCAAGGACGATCTTACTCTTTGGACGGTCGCCAGCGGTATCGGCTTTGGAAGCGGAGCTGGTGTTGGCATTGCCAATGCTGACAGCGTGATTGAACGCTCAACGCAGGCCCTAATCGGGAACCGCGATTTGATGGCGGCAACGCTTGGCAATGCTTCAACGACCTATATCACGGCTGATGCTGTGAACATCAAATCCGAAAACACAGGTTATGCGCTGGCTGTATCTGTGGCCGGTGGGCGAGCAACCGGAGGCTACAGTGGTGCGGCGAGCGTCGGCGTCCAGCAGTTCAAGAAGGTTGAGGCAATTGCCGGAATCCACGCCAAGGGCAAGATGGCCATTGGTGCCGGTGGCCTTACTGTATCTGCCAAGAACAACACGACAGCCGTTACGGTCACGCCAGCTGTAAGCTCGAGCACGTCAGGCTCGCTGGCTGGTGCAGCATCAACCTTTGTCGCCGATGGCTACGATACGCTGGCCTTTGTCAAAGACACCACTGTTAGCTCGGGCGGTGACATTCGGATAACTGCCGATCAGGATTCCGATATTCATCTCGTGGCAATCGGTGGGTCTGTTTCAGCCGGAAGTGCTGCAACCGGCTCGACCACGGTCAACACGATCAAGGGCACCGTCGCCGCAGATGTCAAAAACGCATCTTTGATCACGACAGGTGCATCCAAGGTCGTGATAACCAGCACCGACATAAGTCATGACAATGCGGTTAGTGGCGCTATCACTTCGAGCAGCGGATCCGCATTGGGCGGAAGTGTCGCCTACAATACGCTGGCCATCACCCAACGTGCCGGTGCGGAAAATTCCGTTCTTGATGCAAGCTCGGTCGAGATCCTGACGAAAGCCGAGGCGCGCATTCGTGCAATTGCCGCCAGCGCTACGATTGGCAGTTCGTTTACCGGCAATGGCGCTGTCACGTTCAATGATATTGGCAATAGCTATCGTTCCTATCTCACGGGAGGTACCATCTCGGCTCGCAGCGGTGATATTTCGGTGCTTGCCAAAAAGGCCAGCAAGATTGAATCCCTGGCAGGCGGCATCAGCGGTTCGGGTTCGGGTTCGTTCGGCGGTGCAGTTGCTGTCAATTTCATCCATGATCAGACGCTTGCTGATGTACTTGTCACCGGCAAAATCAATACCGCTGGCGATTTTGTCATCGATGCTGACAACAGCGCCACAGTCAAAACCCTTGCCGTGGCGGGCGGTGCCTCTTCTGGCAGCGCGCTCTCAGCCAGTGTAGCCTACACCCAGATCGGCAGCGCAACCGGTGGCGACAGCGATATCGCCGATGGCGACTACGGGGATGAACAGCGAGACGCCGTTATCGCTCTGGCGACTTCGGAGAACAAGGAAGGCGCCGATCTAAGCAGCGGCATTGAGAAGACCAGCGCCGTTCTGACCGCCAATTGGAATGCTTCTGTTGACCCTGAAATCACGGCAAAGAGCGTCGCGGTAACAGCCACCGACACATCCATAATCAAATCCTTGACTGGTTCGGTCGCAGGCGCTTCGACCGCAGGCATTGGTGCGGCTCTTTCGCTCAACAGCCTTCACGGAAGCACCAACGCCATTGTTGCCGCAAATGGCGCTGTTCGGTTTACGACAACCGGTGCGGTGGCCGCGTCCGGGCTGACCGTCAACGCCAAAAATGAAGCCACGATCAGTACCCTTGCCGGAGCGCTTGGAGCTGGCGGTACCGTTGGCGGTGCAGGATCGGCCACGGTCAACATACTCAACGGATCGTCTTATGCGGGGATCGTTGGTCTGGCGACCGCCCCTGTTGCGAATACGCTAACCGTCGTTGGCGGCAATGTTGTGCTTGCAGCCACACAATCAGGCACAATCGAAGCCCTTGCCGGCGCCGTCGGCGCCGGCGGCACGGCAGGTATTGCCGGCGCCGTTTCCGTCAATCTGCTCAGCAGTGATGCCGTTGCGGAGATCTCCAAACTTGCGCTTGATGTCGATGACGGACCAGCCACCGCGCGAACAATTGATGTGGATGCATCACTGACCAGTGATGTGAACACGATCGGCGCCAGCGCAGGATTTGCAGGCACCGGCGCATTTGCAGGTTCGGTTGCCGTCAATAGGCTTGATGGCCTGGTTCTGGCCAAACTGGCCGGTGCTTCGCTAGTTGCAAAAGGCGCGATTACGTTTGATGCGAAAAACGATACCGATTTCGATGCGATCACCGCCGGCGGAGCGGCAGCAGGAGCCGCAGCGGTCGGAGCATCCGTTTCAATCAACAGGATTGGCGGTACGACCGAAGCGTCGAGCCTCAACTCAAATCTGACGGGCTCAAGCGTCAGCTTTGATGCCTATTCGGATGCCGATATGAACACCATCGGTGGCGCAGGCGCACTTGGCGGCAAGGCAAGTTTCAACGCCGCGGTCTCCGAGAACATCCTCACAGCCAGGGTAACAGCAAGCGCAATCGGCGGGAGCATCAACTCAGCTGGTGACATCAATTTCTCCAGCCAGAACATCGGATCCAACAACGCCCACTTGATATCTGTTTCACTGGGGGGAGCAGTGTCCGCCGGTGCATCTGTCGCCTTCGCCCACAACAACGCGATCCTGTTTGCCGGCATGAATGGAACCGATGTCACGGCTGCCGACAAGATCAGTGTAATCGCCAAGGACGTTTCGACAATCGATGCGGAAGGTCTGGCTGTATCAGCATCGTTCGGCCAGGGTGCATCGGGCGTTGTGATCACTGCCAAAAACACGGCGCAAGTGAATGCACAGCTTGGTGGGGCATCAAATATCACAGCGACCGGCGACGTTATCGTCCAGGCTACCACGGACTCCACACTCACGACCGAACAAGCTGCCGTGGCCGTTGGATATATCGGCGTCGGTGCGGTTGTCGCCCGCTCCGAAAACGGAACCAATGTGCAGGCCCATCTCGGCGCGACTTCCGTCAATGCCGCCGGTGTAAGCGTAGTGGCGAAAGACGAAGCTGATATTGATGCGACCGGATATGCGGTTGCTGGCGGCACCATTGGCGCATCTGCCGCGGACATCATTGCAAAAAATGGCTCGACAACGGTTGCGGGCATTGCAGCCGGCTCGCGCGTTAATACCAGCAGCGCACTTAACGTCAAATCGAGCTCAATCAGCACCGTAAATGCTGACACGACGCAAGTCGTCGTCGGCGCGGTCACCGTAGGTCTTTCCTGGGCGACGGCGATCTCCAACACAAATGTCACCACCCAGATTGGCGATGGTGCAAGTCTCATCGCCAATGGCGCTGTTGCCATTGAAGCAAACGCCACATCAACCATTGGAGCGGGTGCATTTTCGGTTGCAGGCGGCGTTGCCGGAGTGGGAGGGGCGAGCGCAGAGGCGTTGAATGATTATCTGGTCAACACGATGATTGGCGATGCAGCGGTCAAATCGCGACCGAGCAATGTTGTCATCGGCGCGAACGCCATCACAACAGCACGCGCCAATGCAACCGGTGTCTCATTTGGTCTTGTCGCCGGAGGGGCCACGGATGCTTTCGCGGGCCAGCAAGGCGGAAACACGGTCGCTCAAACCACAGTTAGCGGTGGTGCAAACCTGCAAGCCGCTGGCACGCTTTCCCTTGGTGGAACAGCCAATAAGACCCAATCAGCCGATGTCACTTCCGGCGGCGGTGCCGCGGGGTCATTCCGCTCGGGTGAAGCGAGCACACGCGCAAGGAGCCAAACAGGCGTTGTCTTGCTGGATTCACTCGCAGCGAACAAAACAACCGCGCTCTCCGGTAGAATGACGATTGATTCAGCTCTCGACGTTTCCCACACGGCCAAGGTCAACAACGTCAATGCATCTCTTATTGGTTATTCCGGTGGACGCGCCGGCAACGACACAGCTGGCACAAGCCAGGTCATCATTGGCAACAATGCCCAAATGGCGGCCGGCTATGTTTACATCAAGGCAAAAAATGATGTTCAGCAGGTCAGCGTCGGCAACAATGTCCTATCGCATTCCGGCGGTGCGTTTGATGGCGCGGCAGCCGATGCTACGACCACGATCATCAACACAACAAGCATCAACATCAAAGACGGGGTGGCGCTCGAGCAATTTGGCAGTGCATCCAATCCCGGCACGCTTGATCTCGGAATTGAAAACAAGATTTACGGTCGCCTAGCCACGTCGCTTGATTCAGGCGGCGCCATCGCCATTGCCAACTCGACCACCACATTCAACGCGACGCAAAACAACTCAGTCGAAATCGGCAATGCCAAACTGTTCTCTAACGGCACTGTCAGGCTCTACAATCGCAGCGACGCCGACATCAGTGCCAACACCAGCACCACGACCTACGGCTTATCGGGTTCGGCCAATGCCGGCAGCAACGCCACATTCACATCCATAGACACCATCACGTTGAAGTCCGGTGCCGATGTTGAGGGTGTGGAAGGCGTATCCATCAGCGTTGGCAATTCACCGTCTGGCGATGCCGCGATCAGTGTGGCGACAGATACGCGCCTGTATAACCGCACATTCATCCCGATCGGCTCAGATCCGGTTGCCAATTCCACGGTCAACGCAACTCGTCGGATTGACATCCAGCAGGGCGCAATCGTTCAGTCCGCCAAGGATATATCGCTGTACGCCAACAAGGCCAGCAATTCACTCAGCGCAATCGGTGTCGGCAAAGACCTCTGGAAAGAGATTTTCAATGAGCTGTTCGGCGGCATTCTCGATCTGTTTTTTGATGTCGACCTTTCGCTGGAATTACGCCATGGCGTATCGGCTGACAATTCAACCAGCAACCTGAACATTGACGGCACTGTGCTGGCTGGCAACCGCTCGAAAAAATATCTCCTCATCGACGCTCTGGGCAACGTGACTGGTCAAGGCACTAATCCGAACACGGTTGCAACAAATCAAGGCATTTCGTTCACGCGTCGCGACAGCGTTTCAATCCTCGCCGAAGCGCAGGCCCGGGTTGATCAGCTCAAGCGTGATATTGCCATCATCAAAGCTACCAATGCTGGTGGCGCGCGCGATGCGGAACTCGCCGCAGCTGAATCCGAGTTCGATTTCCGAGGCACTCGGCTTGATGCTTTGAAGGTAGCCAGCCCGCCGCCCACATCGACCTATCTGGACATCGATCATATCCGTGTTGATGAAGGCGACATCATCATCAGCGCGGTCAATGTTACCGGTGGAACGAGCGGCAGGCTGCAAGCCAATGGTGATGCGCTGGTCAAGATCGAAGTTGCCGCCAATCAGACTCTCAACATCGGCGATATTATTTTCGGCAGCAAGGAGGGCGGCCGCATCAGCATCAACAATGTCGGCGTAACCAGTGCTGGCAACATCAACGCATTGAGCGGGGCCAATGTTGGGGCAGGCTTTACGGTTGCTGCAACACCTAGCGGCGGCGGCTCTGAACTCGTTATCAACAGCAGCTTCTCGGGCACCTCGGATTATGGCCCGGACATCATTCTCAATGGCGAGATCGACAATTCACGCGGTGGCGTGAGTTTGCGCACCGAGCGTGGAACAATCGATTCCCGCGGAACAATAAGAGCCCTGTCATTTACCGCAATCGCGCCAAATGGCAGCTTTATCCAGACCTATCAGCCTGGTGTTGATAGCAAACTTGGCTATCCGGAATTGAGTTACGCCGACATCGTTGATCAGGAAAATTTGGATCGAGCCGCCGCTTCAGTGCCCCTCAAGCTGAATGCTGTCGGCGTTTTGGTGCCCATTACGCTGGGTGCAGCAAGTGTCTTTGATCTCTATATGTATGATAGTGCCGGTAATCTTGTCTATAATCCTGACGGTAGCCTGAAAATAGACAACGTAAGGCTTCTGAACCGGAACTACTTCAGTGATGTCGATCTTGAAGCTTTGGGGGCGCGCCCGAATACCGGCAAAGGTATTGAGGTGGGACAAGATGTCTATATCGCGTCTGAATATATCAATATCAGTGGCAAGATTTCCTCCGGCAGCGGGCTCTATGATGTCGATATCTCCAACAGCCTGACGCAAAGCGTGCTGGATAGCTATTTTGCCACCAGCATCGTGCCGAGCACCGGCCGCGAAGTGATCTATTCCACCAATCCCGCTTTCACGAATATTTCCGGTGTTTCGGGCAATGCCATCGTGTTTTTTGATCATGATCAAAAGCGGTTGGTCGCCGACCCGATGCTGACCCGTCCCGGCCGTATCACGCTGTTTGGCGATATTATCAGCACTGGTAACGGACAACTCACGGTGTTCGATGGCTTTGGCCAGGTCGCCGTGAACAACGCATCCGATTTCGATTTGCAGTTTGACGCGATTTCCACCGGTGCGGGCCCGGATGGCGTTGCCGGTATGATCACCATTACCGACACCAGCAAACCGACGGTCAACATTACCGCAGACGCGCCACGTGGGGAGTTTTTGAAGACGGTCTACCGATATGAAAACGGCGTGACCAGGATCACCAACAATGATGCGACCAATGGTGGCGCGGCGATCGATACTGCCGCCTCAAACATCTATGCCTACAATCCGACTGCTGACCGCCATTATGTCTATCAAACCAAAAGAACAGTGACACTGGACGCCACCTATGTGGTCAGGGAGTATGATGGGTCGTTTGGGGGGGCCGTGTCGACTGATAAAATCCTCTCGAACAGGGCTAAATACACCGTCACGCCTTTTGTTTCGACCGGCAAAGTTGTCGTGAAAAGTGGCGTCAATCCCGAAGAGTATCAGGCGTTCTCGAATGGCTTTGGGCTGTCAACACGCGACAGGCAAACGGGGGGAGCCAATCCAACCACTATCAAGGTACTCTTGACAGATGCGGGTTACACAAGAACTGAAGGTGGCTTGGAGACCGAAGTCCTCTTAGGTGGCACCCTCGGTGGCCTGCAGTACAGGGATGTTGTCTTCACCGGAACCAGGACAGCGTCTCAGATTCTCGATCATCAGTTTGAGGCCGACAAACCCATTGAGACCAGATTTGTTGGCGGAACGGCGCCGGGCGTCAACATCACCTCCACCGGGAAAGGCCGGGTGCTGTTCGGCGAGTCCGTGATCAATTCCGGACAGACGAATATTTCGGCCCAGGCCAGCGTCTTGACGACATCGGGCATGGTGACTGTCGGTTCAGGCTCCGCAACGATTTCGGCTTTGGGTTCCATATCGGGAGAAGGCACCGGCTCGTTCAATGTTGCGATGACGGACGGCGCAACATTGAGCGCGACAGCGCGCGACAACATCAATATCCGCCAGTTTGCCAGTACAGCAAACGTTGATGGCAATCTGAATATTGCCAAGGTTCACTACACCGGTGATCTGGGCCAGCAAGCCAACAAGACATTCGGCAATGTTTCCATTCACGCCGCAGGCGACATCACAGGTGTCGGCGGCGAACCGGCACAGGTCAAGGGCATCAATGTCAGCCTGATCTCTGAAGACGGCGCGATCAATGGCTCAATTGAACCATTGCGGATTGCAACAGGTCAGGGCGTTGATGCGCGCTTTAACGCAAGTGCTGCCAACGATATTAGGCTTAAGCAGACGTCCGGGAATCTCAAAGTTGATTTGATTGAAAGCCGTACCGGTGATGTGTTGATTGATGTTGCTGCCGGGCAGGTGCTTGACGCCAATATTCGCGAAACGGCTGACACGCGCACAGTTGCCGAATTGACCCAGAGTTGGAAAGATCTTGGTCTTCTTGATGATGGCAGTGGCAATGTGGCTGCCCGTCTGGTCAGTGTGCGCAATGCACAATATGCCGAATACTGGAACAAACGCCGTAGCAGCCCAGCCCCGCAAATATTTGCCTTGACCACCCAGGAACGAGCCAATTTCTACACGACAGCAGAGCGTGCAGCGCTTGTGACGCAAGGCTTGAACGAAGCCCAGATCGACAGCCGGATCGATGCCCATATTACCGAAATGCAGGGCCTCTACGATATCTGGAATGCCCAGGCTGCCCATGACGACAGCTATTCCTACACATTGCGTGGCACGGAGCTGGTCGATTCTCGCGCCGAATGGCAGCTGAACCAGCTGCAATATGGCATTCCAAACAGCTTGGATGCGAACCGGACTGATACGACGACAGCGATTGAAGAGCCCAACATCAAGGCCGCCGGGACAATTACCGTTGTTCGCTCAGGCGGAGTTGGCACCTTCAAATCTGATCTGGAGATTGGGGCTGGTGCGAAACTGTTTGACAGCACACGTCGCGCTGGCGAGACCCAGGCACAGGCCGATGCGCGGGTGCAGGAAGCCTACCTGGCTCTCCTGACCGCAGAAGAGGGCGATGTGCGCCGCGTTGGCGACATCCTCTATATTCGTCGCGCAGATGATCTTGATGTTACCGCTGCTGGTGCAGTCACAATGACATCGGGGAAATATGTCGGCACCAACGGCGATATTTTCCTCGGCTCCGAATTGGATCTTAAACTTGCACGTCTTAACGCAGATGGTGACGTCCGGGTTACAACGTCAGGCAATATCCTCGATGTCGCGCCAGACACCAACGGCACAGTCAATGCTCTGGGCACAATTCTGCTCGAAGCAGCCAGAGGTTCGATCGGCATCAGCACCCGTGCGCTCACGGTGAACACCGCCAAGCGTGTGACAGCCCGCGCTGGAACAGACATTTTCCTGGCGTCCAACGGTGATCTGAATACCGGGCGTATCAACGCTGCCAATCATGTTGAACTGACATCGCGTTTTGGCGGCATCTTTGACGGCTTTGCCGACACCAAGGCAAATCTGCGCGGCGTCAGTTTCCAACTGAACGCGGCAACGGATATCGGCACAGCCGGCAACGCATTGGAATTGCTTCAGGATCCAGGAACCGGGATGCTTCGCCTTGGCGCCAAAAACGCCTTTGTCGAAAGCGAGAGCGATCTGAGCGTCGAGCGCCTTGATGTTGGAACCGGGACCGCCGAGCTCAGCCTGCAAAACGGTTCGCTTGGATTTGCGCCCAAGAACGGCGAAGCAGGCCTGAGCGCTGGCACAGCCAGGATCACAGTGCCCGGCCTCGTCACCGATGATGAAACCGGCACCTTGGCCATTCAAGCCGATACACTTGAGCTGAAAGCCGGTGGCGTAGGCGCTGTCAGCACGGCGGGTGTCGAAAATAGACTGAACATCGACGTCAACACTGCAAACCTGGCGGCAAGCGGACCGGGTGCGGTCTTCCGGATCCAGGAAGCGGACAACGCCACATTCGGTAGTTCGGCGGCAGATCTGATCCGCGATATTTATCTCGGCGCCGGCAATGATCTGACCTTCGGTCTTCTGGCTGCCAGTGATCTGATTAGGCTTGACCAGATCGGCGGTGACATCCGCTCAGGTGAAATCCAGGCCGCCGACGTTTCAATTGATGTCGCTGGCGGGATCGGGAGTGGTGCGCCCGTTGAAATTACCGCCAGTCTTCTCGATATCAAAACTGCTGGTGTCGGAACCGTTGGAGACACAAAACTAATCCTACGTGGGCCATCGGCGGGTATTGAATTCATCGACCTGTCCGGCGCGGGCGCTATGCTTGACCTGAAGGCTCCGGCAACGAATGTGACATTGCTTGCAGGATTGCCTGGGATCTCCACGCAAGGCGGCAGGATCCTGATTGACGCCAACCAGAACCTGACAAGCAATGCCTCCATTGGCTCCCATGGCGGTGATATGAAGCTTGAAGTAGGTCACGATCTGAAAACCAACGCCACCATTCTTTCGGGCGGTGGCGATCTGATGATTGACGTCGGACGAGACCTGACCAGCAATGGCGACATTGGCTCCAGTGGCGGTGAGATGACGATTGACGTCGGTCGCGATCTGAATATCCACGCCAACCTTCTCTCGGGTGGCGGTAACGTGATGATTGATGTCGGACAGGACCTGACGAGCAATGGCAACATTGGGTCAAGTGGCGGGGACGTGCGCATCGATGTCGGCTTCAGTGGCTTGGGGCATTTTGTGCAAGCCGATGGAACATCGGTAAACTCGGGTGCCGGTCATCTGGCGGTCAACACGACAGGCGATTTCGCCCTGGCGTCATTGCGCTCTGACAAGGCTGCGGGCGAAGCAATCGCGTTGAACGTGGGCGGAGCCTTGACCGACAGCGGCGATGCAGATCGCGATCTCATAGCCAAGGCGTCTGACCTTGCGGTTGTCAATCTCACTGCCGGTTCGATGCCAATTCCGGGTCCGGGGGGGCTGGAGACCGACATTCGTCGGCTCAATGCAAATGTTCTGACGGGTGATCTTCACATCAACAATGCCGGAGATTTGCGCCTCGAGACGGTTTCAAGCCAGGCAGGTCTGGTAGACGTCTTTGCTGACGGCAATCTCCATGTGGGCAATGTCAGCAGCGAAAATGCCGTTGATCCCGCAGCCAGCCGCATTGTGCTGGCAGCACGCGGTAGTGTCCTGGCCGACAAGGCGAAATTGGATGCTTCTCAAATCGCGCTAGTGAGCATCGGCGCTTCCATTGGTGCAGGCGCATCGAAGCCATTTACGGCCGACACCAAGAGCGGTGCAGGCCTCACGCTCGTCGCGGACAAGAACATCTCCTACCGCGAGACCTCCGGCGACGTCAGGATCGAGAATATTCTCGCTGACAAGGGCGATATCTCGCTCAGTCTCAATGGCGCCAGCGGTTCTGTCCAAAACATGGGTGCCGGCAACGATATCAATCTGAAGGACATCAACAACCTGACAATCGCGCGGATGGGCGGCGATACAGTCATCAATATCCTCGATAATCCTGTTTTGGCCCTGGTCAATCAGCCGCTCTATGGCCAGCGCATCATTCGCTCGCCAGAGGATGTGAGAATTGAAGCAATGGGTGCAGTCAAAATCGTAGACGCAACGATTGGCGGGTCGTTTGAACTCCGCGCCAACATAATCGATCTGGGCCTGACCGATCCGAGCCCTGAGAATGGTTTGTCATTGATTCTCAGTGGACCGGGCGGCAACTTGGCTGAGCGCATCGACGTCCGGGTGAAGACCGCGGGAGCGCTGAACATCAAGGAATTGCGTGTTGTAACCGGCGACATCGCAACCAGCGGGCCAGAGCTGACGCTGTCAAACGCCACCATTTCCGAAAATGTCTGGTTCCGCCAGGCGGGCACGGATCTGTATGTGACCAACAAGAAGACCTATACCGGTCTCTCGGATGTTGCCGATATCCAGGCGATCACAGATGACAATGGTTCTGTGACGTTCTCATTGCGCAACGAATTCGAACTGGACTATGAGCCCCATATTCTGCACCACCGTCAGGCATTGCTGCTCACCAGCGCCACAGGTAATTTCTCGATAACCGCTTCCGAGATCGTCTCGGACAGAAACAACACAAACATGGTCGCAGGCCGCTCATTCAAGATCGCGGTTCTTGATGCCGGTGGCGCTGTAATCGGTGATTTCATCGTTCGCCTGCCCGCCTCGTCGACGGGCCAGATCGAACTGGAAGATTTCATAAACACCGAAAAGTTCAGAGCCTATGTCAAGGAGAGCCTCGGTGAGGCAGCCACCCTCCAGATCACTGGTGATGCGAGCGGAAATCAGGAGATCTCGCTGATCGCGAAATAGGGTTTCGAGCAGGTCTTTCTCAGCTATTGAGCCGAACCCGCGTTTGCACGGCAGTAATTGATTGCTCCCGCACACCTGATGGCGATCTCATCTTCAAGATTCGTTGTTTTCCGGCAAGCCGTGTCTGCGGTAGACCTTCAGCGTCTGATTGCCCGGATTCCTGCCCGGGCCATTCAGGCGATTAGCATTTCTGAAACCTCTCGTTGTTGCGTGTGTCCGTCCGCATTTTGGCGGAGACCAAGCCCCATAATTGTGGGCGGGTTGAGCACGCCCCAATCAGCAAAAACATGGTTAATCAATTGTTAATTCAATTCACTTACCTCTGGCTTCCAGGAGTAAGCGACTGATTCGTTTGCCATTTCCGCACAGATTGGCGACATCAATGTCCAGAACTATTGCTGTGTGTTTGAGCGTTGTCATTTGCTCGCTGGTCGCAACGACCGCTTTCGCCCAGAGTACGGTTGAGCGTGTATCGCGACACACATCCCTGGACAGATCGCAGATCAATAATCCGGCGACAACGCAGAAGATCGTCCGCACCAGATTAGGCGAGATATCCGACATCGCAAGCTTCATCCGCGAACGATTGAACATCGTCAGATCCGCCAATCCGGTTGCGGCCATTACGCCACCTGGGGACGACAACGCTTCGGATGGTTCTGCGCAAGAAGAGCAACCGCAGCCGGCGAACCCAAGCTTTCTTCTCACGTCGTTGACATTCGATCAGTCGCATTATCTTCAGTCCGGGATTTTATCCGAATTCAACAAGCAACTTGCAGGACGTCCCATCAATCTGCAGGTTCTGAGCGCTGTCCCTGCAATCATCAACGAGATATATTCTGTCCATGGTGCGTTGACCGCCAGTGCGGTTCTGCGCCCGCAAACGTCGGCAAGCGGCGTGATCCACGTCAGCCTCATCGAGCCGGTTATAGGTGCTATTCGTGTCAGCGATGTTGGCCGTACAACGCCTGCCTACATCAAAAGGCGAATTGGCGCAGTGCCGGGTCAGTATCCGGAGTTTGAGCAATTGGCGCAAAACCTGTTTGTTTTCTCGACACTTAACAACATCAATCTGACAGCGCAATTTGAACCTACGGACTCCCCGAACGTTGTCGACATGGTTCTCAAAGGTGACAAGCCCCGGGAATCCACGACAGCCGTTACGATAGACAATCATGGGCCGCACGAGACCGGTGAAGAGCGGGTCTCGGGGTCTTTCCAGCACACCAACCTGACCGGGCGCCGCGACATAGTGAGCGTCAATGGGAGTGCGTCTGAGGGGGCGCGCAAGGCCGGGATCAATTATTCGTTTCCGGTCGGGCTCAAGGGCGCACGCATCTCCACGGGCAGCGTCTACAGTGAATCACGCGTAGTCAACGGGCAACTGGCCTCAATTGATCTCGAAAGCCAGAGTGCATCGGTCTACTTTTCCTATCAGTATCCGGTGATCGTGGAGCCGGACCGGATTGCCTGGTTTGGCGTATCCGGAGACCTCGAACGGCTGGCCACGCAAATTTCCGGAGTAGAGCTGACCGATTCGAAAATCGGCGAAGCGTCGTTGTTTACCAATTGGTTGTGGCGGACTCCAAATCTGACAACAGCCATCAATCTTCAGGTGACATTCGGCGATGCGTCATCACAGACGGCAACATCCACGGATGGCCCATTTCAGTATATTCAAGGCGGACTGGATATGGCGGGTGTGGTCGACAACCGACTTGCGGTTCGTTTTCGCATGAACGGCAAATACGCAATTTCGCGCAACAATCCGAGCAGCGTTCTGCATTCCGTCGGTGGTGTTTCGACAGTGCGCGGGTACCCCGAGGGACTCTTGTCGGGAGACACCGGCGCCAACATCAGTCTTGAGCTAAGCAGCGCAAATCCCTGGAGCTTTGATATCGGAAATATCCGGTCCGGTCTCCTGGGCAATGATGGCGAACTGAGAACCATTGATACAGTGACGGTCAACCCGTTTGTGTTTTTCGACGCCGGACTGGCCGTGCCGTTTCGCTCATCAGGACGTGCAGTCAGAAATGAGGATGTTATTACCAGCGCCGGCTTTGGCTTGAACACCAACATTGCTGAAAACCTTTCCGCCAACTTCACCGTCAGCTTTCCATTGCGCGACACAACCGGCTTTGATGTGGCGCTGGCCGGGCCGAAATACAATTTTGCGGTCACAGCCAGGTTTTAGAGCGACGCTCCAAGCACCCAATCCTTTGGCCAGACCGGTGCTCTTGATCGCTCGCGCCTGTTTCCATGGAAAAAATGCAGCTCGATCGAGACGCCGAAGCAGGGAGGGACCGCCCGGTTGCTGTTCGCTAGACCAGTACAGGTTTGACCCTGCGGCAGAAGCAATGCAGATGTGCCGCTCTTGATCGCGCCGGGTTAACCCTATGTTAAGATTTCATTTAATTCCGAAGACTGCAATCTGATCTGCTGTTAGAAACAATCGAGTTTATCTCTGCGCCAGGGCAACGTCTGACGTGGCAAATCATTGGGAGCATGCAATGCAAAGCAAGCGAGTTCTGCTGGCGGTCATCGGCGCATTTACATTTTTGGGTGCGGCACAGGCCTTTGGCCAACAACCCTCCGTAACCACCGAGACCTATGGTAACTGGATCTACCGCTGTACCCAGTTGCCGAGCCCCCCTGAGCAAGATCCGGTGGTGGCGACCGAAGCGGCGGAAGGAGCGGCTGCGAAAACCGCAAATACAGAAAGCGCCGGTAAAATGGTCTGCGAGACCAGCCAGGTATTGCAGGATGCTGAGGGAAATGTGATTGCGCAGATCGCGTTTGGAATTGATCCCGCAGCAACAGACAAGATTGTCGCTGCATTTCAGGTGCCTCAGGGTACGCTGCTGAGTTCACCGGTCCGCTTAGGCACTGAAGGTCTCAAGCAGAGCATTGAGGCTGAATATGTGACCTGTTATCAATCGATATGTTTGGCGCGGGCTGAAATAAACAAGGATAACCTGGCCAAATTCTCTGCGGTCGATAAGGGAACGCTTGAATTCGCGGATCGTTCTGGCCGGAAAATCAATGTTCTGTTGTCTTTTGATGGTCTTTCTGCCGCGAGCAAACGCCTGATTTCCGGCAAATGATGTGATCGCTTGCTCCAAGCCATTGCGTGAGATTGGCAGCACGAGGCTGTTGGCAGCTCTACTAATATTTTCTGCCCTGCTTCAGACTTCTGTGGCCCAGACTGTTGACCCGACATTATTGACCCAATCGGCACGGCTGGAAAATCAAGGTGATCGCGTTCTCTACCACCGGTCTAAGGATTGGTTCTTGAAATGTGACTATCAAGCCAAGCTGGATATCCGTCGATGTGAACTCACGACGTTGTTGTTGAGTAAGCCTGAAGAGACAAAACATCCGTATAGTTTGAGAATTATAATTGGCAATATGGCTGCTCCGCCGATTGCCGTGATACGAACACCGTTGAATTTGCACCTGACAAAAGGTGTTTTGATGCGTGTTGACAGTCATTCCATTGGCACGCTGTCCTATCGATCCTGCGACGATAGCGGCTGTATTGTGCCATTCAGCATGACCGGTTCTGTTCTTAAGGGAATGATCAAGGGCCTCAACGTTTCGTTCGAATTCCAGGAATTGTCGGGCGAAACGCAGATTGCGAAATTTTCGTTGTTAGGAATATCAAGCGCAATGAAGATCGTGGGAGAATTTATCAAAGCATGAAAATGACGCGAACCTTGCGCCGGTGAAGTTGAGCTAGGATTATAACGAAGAAATTTGTTGAGACAGGCAGGGTGACGATGAGTTGCCTCGGGCTCCATAGACGCCCTCGGGTTTGGTCTTCTGAGCTCTTCAGCCTTGATCAGCGGCAACGTCCCGTTGACATTCTCCTTCATGCGGCGAGCCATAGAACCTTATGGTCCAAAGATGAGGAGGAGCGAGTCCTTCAGTGGAGAGCAATTTTTTGGCCCCGGATACTCCTCGGTGTTCTGTACCGCTCGTTGTGCGATCCGGCGCTACGGACACTTTAGAATTCTTCGGTGAACGACTGAAATGGGGCAGTACACGGAAAGGCACTCTGGTAAGTTGAAAGAAACGGCCCGCGCTGGGAGAAATTGCGCGGGCCTTTGGCAAGCTCAAGCGATCATGGTTGATGCCTAGTCCACCATTTCTGAAAGTCGGCTTCTGTTCCGCCGCGCTTGTCCTTGTCCCAAACGAGGACCACCGCGTCGTCCTGGTCATTGCTGCCACCCGTACCGACGATCATCACATAGTCATCGTCAAAGGAGGTGAAGCGCATCGAAACGGGTTCGCGATAGGTGAGCATTTGTTCCTGCAGAATACCCACCGCGATCCGCTCACCCGCTCGCAGAGACTCATAATAGTCGGTGTAAAAATGCACTCCGGCGAAGTTGCGGCCAATGGCGATGTTGGCTGCCAGTTTGTCCAATTCGCCCTGTATGGTCAGTCCGCCGCCCAGCACGGTATGTTTGTGCAGTTCCGTATGGCTCTTTACCGGATCAGGCACATAGGCGTGTTCGAACTGATCCTCACGCTCACCGACGAGCAGGCGCTCATTTCCGAATAAATCATCCGGAAACTTTTGTGCAGGATAGCCGCCCTGCATCGTGACGATGTCGTAGATCGAGAAAGTATTCCGCTTCTCTCCGATTTCGTACATCTCGAAGAATGCTTTCAGGATCGTCACGCAGGCACCTGCTACAGTCGCGTGACCGGCACCATAGGCCGGGTGCATCGGGGAGCCTTCAGGGAAGGCCATAGGCAGAAGGGCGTTGCGTTCTGAATTTTCGAGGGGGCCATATTCAACTGGCCAGTTATTGTTTTTCCAGAACAAGTTGACTTCGTAGTTGTGTGCGGCAATCGCGTCAAGCAGACCCGCATCACTAAGTGGTGCGACCATGCCGTCCAGCAGCGCTTTTTGCGGGCCAAGCTTGTTCTTGTCTGCAGCGTTGTTTGACCAAGCGAGGCCGATAGCAGCCGCGACCGCTTCCGGGCGGGAACGCAGATGAACGTTGTATTTTTGCCGGCGAACGGCCTTGAGTGCACGAGTTGCGACTTCGTTGACGAGTGTCAGAATGTGAGGTCCACCGAACGTAGCAAACCCGTCGCGTGTCGGGTGTCCCATGCCTTCCGGCAATCCGGCATCCGACGTCATGCCTTTTCCCAATATCAACAAACAGGCATTCAGATATGCCTGATACAGCTGGTCGAAGTGCACATATGTCGCAAGATCACGCGGAGTCGCGATGAAGCGTGATTGGGCATCGCCGACCGGCTCCCTGCTATCGGTCAGATAGAAATCGAATTTGTCCTTGCGGTTCGCGCCATTCTGAACGTCCAGCCAGGTTTGCCACTCGGTCATGTGGTCAATTTTTTCCTGGTGAGGCCGAAGCTTCTGGGTGATTGCTTGGGTACCATAGCGGATGAAACCTTCGTCCTCGCAAGCAGGCATTCCAGGGTTGGAACGCATTTCGGGCGGGACATGGCTGGTGGACCGGGTCAGCGCATCGAGAGATGACCCGGTCTTTGTCTGGTTTGAATAGCCAGGATCAGCACTTGCCTTTTCTGAATTTCCGACCAGCATAAACTGCGAAATGTAAGGACCGGTTTGCGCACCTTTCGTCGAGCCTCGGAACAGGTTTCCAATAGTTACAGTTCTATCTCCGTCACCAAATCGAGCGGCTCGGCGCTTCTTTGCATCTGCATCGAGGCCGTTTTCTGAAGCAAAGAAAGGCAGCGCGTTGAGGTAGTCAACAACCTCGGCAACCTTCGCGTCAGTGTCCCAACTCGTGAACGGCACGTCGCGGATCAACGCCGCTCCGTAAACTTCAGCAATTTCTCCGGTCAGCTCGCTGGACCCGAGCTTGGGCGCCGGTGGCATGGCGGTCTGGTCCGCATCAGGGCCTTCCAGATCAAAAGTGTGTCCTGCGATAGGGCTTTCCCAAGAACGAGCCTTTCCATCGCCACCTTCTGGTCGTTTATAAGTTCCGTCGTATAGCGGCACATCGAAAGCAGCTGGTTTGCCGGCCAAGGCGCCCTTGTAGGTTCCAGGGAACGGGGAAGACGCGTATTCTGTGCCGTTGCCATCCTGATTGATCGCGCTAACCAGCGTACGGAGATCTTGACGAACGACACGTCCATACATGTCGTGCTTCAGCCCTTTGGTGAACGTGCCGTGAGCGGCGACAGAGACACTGTCCGCGCCCTTCAACGCCGCGCTGGCATCACCATTGCTGAGTTGTTTGACGGCAGGCACACGCCGGGTGGCCAAACTAGTCGCTTCGTCACGAATGCGCTTGGCCATCATCAGCCGCACTTCACCGTTCGGCACCGGTTTCAGATCATCTGTCATTACTGCCTCCACTGAATAGAATTGGTTTCTGGTTGCTGGCAGTGGAGCTTTGCATCCGGGCTGTGATCTGGCTGTGATACGGGTGTTATCTGAGCGTGAACTTATGATTCCTGCCGAACCGCTTGTCTGGGGTTGAACAGTCCATGGATGTGTTGACGCCTTCCTTCCCTGCTCCAGAGGTCGGGAAGCCGTCGCAACTCGTCTTATGCTTGTAAGAAGGGTATCGTGAGGTCACCCTCTCGGGACGGGGCTTTCGACGAAAAGGTTGACCAAGGCAGACGGCTTGGGATCTGCCATGACAATGCCGTCGCGAAAGTCTCTCCGACCGGCTTAAGCGTGATCAAATAGGGCACTAGTTTGTAAAACCGGAACCCAAGAACGGCAGGGGACCATCGATGGCATCGAGATGGTCCAGGAACCGAAACAAAAGCACTCAAGAAACAGAACAATGCCGCTTGCCAAGGCCGAACGGCGGAAAGCGAGGCCGGAGGTGTCCGCAAAAGTTGGACCTATGCGATCCTGTTCGCAAAAAGCGAACGGCTATCGCCTCAAACGCCGGTGATCCTGGGGGAGTGAAACCAAGTCGATACAGAGATATTCCCAGCAGTACTCGTTGAGATATCCTGCCGAAATGGCGCCATAACCCGTGCCAGGCACGAAGGGGAGATTGGCATTGGATGCCGTGTCAAATTCGGCTTTCGGACTGGTGGCGAATGCATAACCCCAACTGTTCTTGAAAATGAACCAGCCACCACCGGGAGCATTGCTATCAAGCTGAAAACCGACGACGCAAACCTGATGTGCGGAAACCATCTCCGCTGCCATATATGGATCCAGGTCGCACACCGAAGGCGGTCCCTTAACAACGCCAGTTCGAAGCGTTACCTTATTCGTGAAACCGTCAGGATAGACTACATCCCTTATTCTATACATAGGTAACCCTGCGGCTACAGGCCGGCCGGATTCCAAATGCTTGACGATGGTGTCAGCGAGGTTCGGTATTTTTCCATCAAGATCGCGAAAATAGTAGTCAATCTTTCGCGCTTTGTATTTTGTTGCCTCCTTGATGGCTTTTTCATCGGGAGGGGGACCGGAAATATTGGCTGGATCCAATTCAAATGGATAGTCGAGGCTTTCCTTTGTGCAACAACCGAACTCTTCAACAACTTTCAATGCCTGCCCCGCGCGGGTCGCGCCCTGCTTCCAATAAGGTACGCTCGGTTCAGGGAATTTTTCTCTCATGCTCCAATAGAGAAACTGTGTAGAGAAATCGATTTTATTTCCCTTGCGTAAGTGCAGCAGTTCCATGCAGGCAACGACTGCGAAAGCAGTGCAAGTTCCCCTTGTTCTTTGGTCGCTTGGGCTCCACTTATCCAACACGCCATCCAGCAGATCAATGTTCTTCACACCGTTGGTTTCGATTTTGTAATCGCATGCAAGGCGGGCGCTGCTTCCGATGCCTAACGGTGAAATGGACTTCTCAAAAGCCGCGGCATTTGATGGGAATGCGCCCCCATTAAAAAAAGTGAAGTCGCCGACGGTGATCTGATTTGCAAATTCTGGTTCATCGACCATGTCTTGCCCCTATCCTTGAATTTTTTACTTCAAAGCCCCCTGAGCTTTATCGCAATTTGATCAGCGAAGCTTTCGGGGCCTTCAGCCATAACGGGATTTTTGAAGTCTCCGGGGACTAGGTTGTGCTCCCACTCGCCCCATGCATTGGCAATGAGTTCTTGAACCGAGGGGAGCTCACGCAGGTGGTGTTCCCAAACCTGGGCTGCCAAGTCCGCACTCTCCAGTTTGTCCGTGGGAAAATGCACGCCGGCGATTTCGCGATTGTTGGCAATTCGCTCTGCAAAATTCGAAAAATAGTCATGCAAGGCATCGCCCGCGCTCGCTCTGGCAGCGGCCGACAAAAGGTGCTTTACCAAATATGCCTGGAGCGCGTGCCCGCTCGGGTAGGAGGGATGCGGAGGTGTCGGGATTATTGGCATCAAGGCCGGGCAGAATTGTATCGGTCTTGCCCTTTTCCAGTAATCCTTGAAGTGCATGCCTACCAATTGCCCGACGGCCATTGCGACTGCGACCAATATGGAGGAATTGGGTTTATTTTCGATCCCGATCATAAACGCATTCGACCAGTACAACTGAGAACCATCTACCTGAACTGCAATCTCATTGGCCATCTCCTGGCGAATGTTGTTCCGAAAATTGATTAGGGTCAGCAATTCCCCCCGCAGTCCTGTTGGAGTGCCGGGCGTTTGAGAATGAAATCCCGCAGATCTTTCTCTGTAGTCTGTTGTCGTAAGATCTGTCCGCCAATCACTCGCGGCGAACTCCCCAACGATCACCTGAGCCCTGAGTGCTGGTGACCAGGCAGACTTAGGGAACTCCAAGTCCGGATTGTTAAAGAACATCAACTCGCCTGTTGCATCATCTCCCGTTTTCAGGGGAGGGGAGAACGGCACCAGGGATGAAGAACTCCCTCCGCTCCAACTCCTGCCTCCGAGGGGACCAGAAGAGAGTCCGCCGTTCAGGCCTCCGTTGAGGCCGCCATTCAGTCCACCATTCTTGAATCCGGTCATTTTCTTCCCCTGTTACAGCTCGTTACACCTAGCTCTGCACCCAGCCCGTTATGGCTCCGTGAAATATTCGTGAACGAGACAGCCAAAGTGCTCGAATCCGGCTTTGCTCAGAGTGGAAAGCCGGATTTCAGCAGCTGCGCCGCAAATTCCTTGCCGGCTGCCTCGTTCCTGAAGGGGTTTGACCATTGAAACTCCGAAACCCGAAACTGCGGGTCCACATCCATTGCGAGTTGCGCGAAATGCTTGGCATCGTCGCGTTTGCCATCTGCGACAAACGAGGCCGCGGCCAGTCGGAGGTTCGAAACGTAATTCGGATTCTGAGCATGGGAAGCCAGAGCATGCCTGGCGGCCGAAGAAAAATCGCCATCCGAGTAATATGCAATACCCAGAAAGTGGTCATAGCGAAAAAGATACGGGTCATTAGGTGACAGCGATCTGGCGATCTCAGCCTGCGCAATCGCACGTTTACTTTCACCGGCAAAAGCGAGTGTCGGTCCGCCCCACATCAGTGTTTCTGCGTCATTCGGATAAAGAGCAATCGCCTTGTCCAGCAACTCTCTGGCTAAGCTGTATTGTTTTTTGTAAATGGTAAGATTGTGGCCCAGCATTGCCAGGGCACGTCCATTCTCAGGGTCGAGGTAGATTGCGCGCCGCGCAGCATCCTCGAGACTCTTCCGATCATTTTCAATGTGGCTTGACCATCTTTGTCCCAGACGAATGCTGTACCAGTCGGCGAGGGAGAAGAATATTTGCGAGAATTGAGGGTCCTTTGCGACCGCACTCCTTAGTAAGTGGCCGGCCTGATCGAATTCATGTCGTGTAAGACCAAAAGCCAGATCCTTGGCCCGGAGCATGAGATGATAAGCCGGAAGATCATCGGGCGCACAGTGAGATGTCCGCCGAAGTTCGGCGGAATGCAGGGATGGGATCAGCTTGATGGCAATGTTGCTTGCAATGTCCCCTTGGACATCAAAAAGATCAGCGTTTGTGGCATGATAAACTTTCGCCCACTCAACCGTCGCCGTATGAAAATCCACCAACTGGACCGAAATGACCAGTTGTTCCTCAGATCGGCGAACTGTTCCTTTCATGAAATAATCAGTCTGCAGATCGGCAAGCTCCGCCCGGAAACGTTTATTTGTTTCAGACAATCGTCTGGTGGAGTTACTCGAAATTACGCTGATGTCGTTCATCGTCGCCAAATGGCTGGCAATTTCATCCAGAGTACCAAACGTAAAATACTCAGGAACTTGAAGCGGTCCCAAGCACTGTATCGGACAGATCGCAATTCTTGGCTTTCTGATGCCGCCAACGAGAAGACCTTGACTTCTGGATTGAATATGCGGGGATCCGGCCGTTGAATCATTGGGCTGGTCGGGTTTCAACTCACCAAGTTTTATCTTCACCATTAACTCTTGGGTCAACTCGGATGGGTCCATGCCCAATTCCGAGTCTAGCTTCTCATACAAACGACCATAGATTTTGATCGCAGCAGCAACGTCTCCAGCCTGTGCGAAAATCTGCATTGCCCATCGTGCTGCATCTTCATTCAAAGGATCGAAAACTAGAGCCGCCTCTGCTGAATGTCGGCGCTCGGCGTTTCCAATATTTGGATTTTGATAAATTTCAGACAGGGACGTCACTACACATTTTTCGATGTAGTCGCGGAAATTTCTCACCCATTGCTCGAAGGCTTCACCCATATCTTCGTAGCCGCGAATGAGTTGCGAAATGAAATTTCCGTCAGACTCCAGCCGGTTGGGTAATTTGCCACTTTTAAGCTGTTCAAGAAACTCGAACAAATCGACGGATACGCTGCTTAAATCCAGCTTGATTGAGGTGCGATCGGCCTCCCAAAACTCGGTCGTTCCCAATACTCTCTTTATTTCTGAGAGGACTTGCCTCAGTGAACCTCTTGCCTGGGCTTCTGCAAAATCGCTCCAGAGGAATTCTGCGGCAAATTCTCTTGTGATAAAACGGCGTTGTTCGGCGCAGATGTAGGCGACTAAGGCTAATGCTTTCCGCTTACCCATCAGTATAGGGACACCATCCAAATAAAGTGATATCCCCCCGATGATTTCAAGCCTTAGATTTCGATCAGGCGAGCTGGGAGAATTGTCATCACCGCTCACAATATTCATTCGATGCCCCACTGTCCCGTATGGTTCACAACCTGAACTGAAGGATAGTGCAGTTACGATTCTATTTTTGCAAATACAAACGGCTTTCGAAGGGCTTTGTCACATTAATACAGACTGACCGGCTTTGTCAGAGAAAATTTCTTGAGTGAGGCAGGGCGGTCGCCTAAAATTACGGAATGATCCAGCGATCCCCTTCTGGTATCTTAAGACCTCGCCTGAGTTCATCCGCCTAGCAGTGATGGTGTATGCGCGGTTCCCTCTGCAACTGCGCAACGTCGAGGACCTGCTGCACGAACGCGGCATCGAGATCAGCCACGAGATCGTGCAGTTCTGGTGGAGGAGGTCCGGTCCGGCCGAGGCTTTAGTGACGGATCGCCTCCGCTCCTATGGCGCTCATGGTTATCGGCATCGGCGACCGCAAGGATACTGGCCGATGGAGGAACAATCTTGCGAGGTATTCGCGACACCCTTCCGAAGGCGGGAGCGGGCGATGCTAGGTTTCCGTCGAATGCGAAGTCTAAAAAAAAGTCTCCGTTCACGCATCGATCTTAAACCCTTTTAACCAAGCGCTGGCCCTATACGTTTGGCAGTATTCAATCTTAAACTCGCCTCAGCGCTCGCCGAGTGGCGACTTTTATGCACGACCTAACGGACCCATTCCCGGAAAACTGAGCCGGATTCGGATTAGTCTGACTGTACCGGTTTCTCGCTTTCAAGATTGAGAGCGGATCCCGAACATCCCGCGGCAACCATTCGTTCTTTCGGTTTTCACAAATTGCACGACGTTGAATTTTTGGCCCGGTTGCGGGCTCAGCTTCGCGGAAGAACCTCCACGTCGCCGGGCCCGTTGGACTCGTAGGTGTCGCCATTCTTGTAAAAGAAATCGTCATAATCCGCACTCTCAGCTGCAGCTTCGAGCTCTTCAAGCGAAAGTTCATCACCGTCTGAAAATCGCTTGTTCATTGCTGAAATTTGGGCCTGCAACTCTTGGTCATCAAACCGGTCGATGTCAAATCGTATCCCGCTATGTGGAGTATCCTTGACGCAGTTCTCGCCGCAATCCTCGCCGGCGACAATCTCTACCCATTTCGGACCAGCGAGATAGACGGCATAGTACATGACCTTGGCCTTTGCCTTGGGAAGCCCCAAATGCGTCAACGCGGTGTAAAACATCCGGTGCGTTTGCCGCCAGGATCGAACGTGATTTTCCTCATAGCAATAGTGGTCGTGAATGATGGCGGCTTTCAGATAGGATTCGTCGTAGGGATTGCCGATGATTTTTTGTGCCCAAACGGGTATTGACGCGCCGTCGGTGGTTCCCGACTGACCGTTACCGTCCTGCCATTTGTCGGCCTGCCATGTCAGGCCGGTCTCGGACGAATGGTATTTGATCTTTTCAGCCAATTTGCAGGCGTAGCCCGGCAACTTCTGGCATCCTGGTGGCGTCAGTGTCAGTTTGCCCTCGAACCAATCAGCAGAAGCGGGAGTTGCAATGAGAAGGCCAATGGCCAGAAGCGAGCTTTTCAGCATGACTTATCCCTTCAGTTGTTAGTGTCATGTGTTTCGTGTTGGCGGACTGTCCTGGCCAGCCAACCTCGGTAAGCGAGTGCACTGCTGTAAACACCAAAAAGATTGGGGCGGGCGCAGCCTGCACCCCAACTGACGACGCCTGCCAAAACGGAACTGCGAGTCGGAGAGGGCACACCAGGCGCCGGGACATACACAAGCGGGCCGCCGCTATCGCCTTGACAGGAGTCATAGCCGCCCGAACTGAAGCCGGCGCAGATCATGCCAGCCGACACGCCGCGGGAACTGGCTGATGCGTAGCTGCCAGCGCAGTAAGTCTGTTCGACGAAAGGGACGCGAACCTCCTGCAATGTGTCTGACAAATATCCGCCTTCGAGAGTCCTTCCCCAACCCATCACGTTCAGTGCGGTGTAGGGCGCATATAGCCATGATTGTTGTGTGTCTTGGGCGATCCCAATGGAACGGCGACGATCACTTATGGGGTTCTCCAGTCTTTCCAGCTTCAGGAGCGCGATGTCATTTGCATTGGTGTCGGGTTCGTAGTCCGGATGCACATAGGCTGCGATAACCTTTTGGCTGTCCAGCGCTCGGTTCTTGCCAAATTGGTCCTTCCTGGAGAGAGAAACATCCCCGGAGACGACGGAAAGTTCGCCACGGCCGATCAGGTTCAGTTCGAGTTCAGATATACAGTGAGCCGCAGTCACCACCCAAACCGGCTCCTTGTCATCGTCTCTCCAGACGACACCTTTGCCACTTGCGGTAAAGCCGGGCGAAATGAACGCGCCGCCACACCAGTGGTTGTTGCGGCGCTGGATAGATACTGTCCATTCCCAGTTTTTCGCATCATTGGCGATGGGGCGTCCGTTGATGATGCGCGGGCTGCGCGCTAGTGATCTCGCCGATGCGGCCTCATCCGTTTTTGACACGTAGTCGAGTTGAATGCGTTCGATTGATCGCGCTTGCGAGGCTTGACGTTCGCCCTCCGTCTCGGCTGGCTGGGCGAAGGATACGGTCGCAGAAACCGCGATGGATAAGGTTGTTATCGATGCATGTATTTTGAGCAAATTTTTCATGACGTCTTCCCTTGGTTTCAGTTCTCTTCTGTTGGGTTGAGCGCGCTTAAGTCTGCTGCAAGCGTGACTTCGGAGTCCGCCACAAGCAGATCAGGGACAATGCCGGCGAGCCAGGAGCGTATCTCCTTGGTCGTTGTCAGGACGTAGATTCCACCAACGCCACACCTGTTCTGGATTCCCCGGGAGACGACCGCGAGCAGGGCAAGGCTTCCGTCGTCAAGCCTGGCATAGACACCCCCGCCGCTGTCGCCGTTGCAGGAGTCCTTTTTCTTCAGGGGGTCGACTGCCACGAGCTCTTTTCCGAGCAGACACTCATATTGCGCAACATCGGCAAGTTTATCGCAGTTTTTCGAGGCGATTTTTACGGACACGACAAGCTTTTTGCCGCCCCCGTCATTGTATTCGGTTGCCCCGAAACCGACCATCTCGGCAATATCTAGCTGCTCCAGCAAAGTTGGTGTGCCAAGCACGGCCGATATCTGCTTCGACGAATGCCGCAACGGCCTTTCAAGTTTTACCAGCGCGATATCGGGAGCTGTAAATGCACTTTCTTGATCGCGTCCGTTGTACCGGATGCAAAATTCGGGATCGTAGTGTTTCACCACTCCTGCAAATCCAACGGACAAGGCCGGGGAAAGGACAACACCCCCATCCTCGTGAACTTTTGAGCCCATGGTAACATGGGTGGGATCGATGCGGCAGAAACAGTGACTAGCCGCCAAAACCCATTCTGACCCGATCAATGTGCCCGAACAGGTGGTCTCGTTGTTGTTGTGGATCGCCATAGCTGGAAGAAAACAATTCCTGGCGCCAAGTAAGCGTGTGCAGTCTGGCTCGCTAGTCGTAATAGCTCCGCTTAAAACCATATTCGGTATGTCGCTATTTCCTGCCACGTTGGTAAGAATTGTGGAGCCGATGTCTCCAGTTGTGGTACCGTCTGTCATTCTGACGCCGATATCCGGGATGCGGAATTTTTGCATGAGCTCGGCTCCAGCGAGTGTGATCGCATCTGGTACCCACCAGTCTCTTTCACCGGTGAGGCCCCATTCGATCAGCTTCTCCCCGTTGAGTGACCTGTCGTAGCGCACAACAGGCTGACCGTTGATGGCATAGGGATAGAGTCTGGCGTTCCAGCCTGTGCGCAGGGATCCGGGACTTGTGGTTTGCCAATTACCCGCGACGTCGGAAAATTCCAACATCGTCATGTAGTCAAGCTCTTCATTCAATTTTGCTGACTGGAACAGTGCTGTATTCCGGGCCGCAGGATCGAATATGACATCGGCGTATGGCGCCGTTTGGGGATCGAAATAGGTCGAAAGCGCTTCAATGTTGCCGATTGCGGCTTGCCTTTTTGGTTCTGAAGACATCAGGCTATTGACAAAACCGGCTTCGTTCAGGATTTCCCGGCTCCGGGCGCGCGCGATTGGATCCGGGTTTCCGATAAGGATGCCGGAGGCAGCCGCTTCGACACTTCGAAGCATGGTCAGATCCGATGATCGCGCGGACGAAGCAAACAGAGTAACCGCGGTCATGCCCAGCCCTGCAACAAGAAAACGGGTGGTATAATTTGAGCCATTGTTCGCCATTGCTGTAATCCTTGATTGAAACCTGCGTTGCGAATTTCTCAATTTAAAGTCTCAAGGCTTTTTGCTTGTGCAAAAGGTACATCCGCACGACGTTTTCGATCGCTTGGGCTTGTGCGTCGGAAAGGCTGCCGCGCTCCGGTGAGAAATCGACGATCGAAAGTGTCGCCGGTTCGATAGTCGCATTGACCCCGGATCCGGTGGTGCCGGCAGTCGATTTTCCTGCGGAGATAGCGATTGCGGGAGCCGAGACTGTCCCGCCAAGGGCATCGATGGCCATGACGACGGCAATGACACCATCGACGTGGCTGATCACCTTTTTGTAGTCTGCTGAGTTGATTGCCCCGTTCATGTAGGCTTCGCAGATCCGGTAATAGCCGTCCCGAAGGATTTGGATGGTTTGGGTTCTGAGGCCGATGGATGCCGCGGATTCGCTTCTCGAGGCACTGAGTGCTGCGGAGATAACCTCCGGCTTGGCCCCGCTTGCCGAAAGTGCGGCAGCTTGTGCAGCAAGTGCGTCAGGACTAGGTTCAGCGCATGCCACCGTTTCATTGTGAAGACGACCGCCTTTGTTTGTGACAAGCAGCATTCGCTGTTTTGCATCAATGCTCAGAGTCTGGACGCCTGCGATATTCGCCGATTTGTGGATCACTGTTTGGCAACCGTTCAAACCCGGCAATGAGATGGCCAGAGCAGCAAATAGTATTCTTTTGGACAGCAACATGGTTCCCTCCAACGACGCGGATCATTTCCGGCGCCCCGTTGTTCAATGAGGTCCCAATGACTAGCGGGCTGACGTCAACTGCACGTGATTTATGCGTTAATGTTTCGTGAGAAATGGATGTGTGCCGCGTTGCTGCATAATCGCCGATGCACGGATTAGGAGTCGGAGGTGCTCCCAGCAGGTGAATAAATACTCGATCCATAGAACAGAAGGCGTCTGGAAAATTCGGAGGCATTCAAATCGCATGTCGTCTATGATTCGTGCTACGTGTTGTTGCCAAGTTTGCTAAGCGTGGATCCATGCATTGTGAGGCTGCCTGCAAAGTTTCAGCGGCACGCAAATTAGCCGAATTTGTTAAGGCGGCACTACCGTTGGCGACTTGTTTCAGGGCGCGATCTATGTTTCCGCGCCCATTGGCGCCACGTCTCTCGACGCGCTGGTTCTCATATGTGTCGCTGTCGGATCACTGCAACTGATGTATATCAGACTTGATCAAGCGAGACTGTGCGCCGGTTCTCTGCGGAAAGCGTAATCGCCTCAAGTACTTCGATATTGTGCAGCATCTCCCCCACAGTGAAGAGATAAGGCTTTTCGCCCCGCGCAGCGGCGGCGAAGGATTCGAGATTTTCGGTGACGGCGTCAACCCAGGGGTGTTCCTTGAGCTGCATAGGGTGGCCGGTTTGCGCGGTCAGAACCCGGACAATGCCACCCGGCGTGTCGGGGTGGCTGTCGTTAAGGATCTGGACCCATTTCTCGGTCCCGAAGCTGTGCATTCGAATAAAATGGGGGGTGTGGAGAACCGCGCTGAGCGTCGCAGTCATTCCGGCCTCAAAGCCGAGTTGCACCGTGACGACATCGCCGGTTTCCCATCCAAGAGACCGATCAGCGATCATCGCCTGAACGGTTTTGACCGGACCGTAAAACCAGATCAGAAGATCGGTCAGATGAATGCCCATGGCGGTCATTCCTGCAGCGGGCGACACGGCCTTCCGCGTGCGCCAGTCGTTCTTGGGTACACCAATCAGCTTGTCATGGCTGAACGCAGCTTCGGTATGCATGATTGTTCCAAGCGCACCTGACTCTATGTCGGCCTTGAGCGCCATCATTGCCGGTTCGAACCGGCGTTCATGGCCGATGCCAAGCTGGACGCCGGCAGCCTTGACGGCATCGACAGACCGGCGCGCACTGGCAGCGGTCAGGCCCAGCGGCTTTTCGCAGAACACATGTTTGCCCGCCTGGGCGCACTGGATCACCTGTTCTTCGTGAAGCAGGTTCGGTGTGGTCAGAATGACGGCATCGACGGCGTCTGTTGCCAGAGCTTGCGATAGATCGGTCCATACCGTCAGCCCCATCTCGGCTATTGCCGCGTGATTGGCCTCCATCGGTTCGACCACGCCGCCAACGCGTATCAGCCGATGGTCAGCGAGGCGCGTGGCCATGTGCTTGCCCCACCATCCAAAGCCTGCGATTGCGACGGAGAAGGGGCCATTGGTTTGTTTCAAATGCTTGCTCCCAGCTTGGTGAAGGCGCCTTTATGAAACAAGAGCGGCTTCTTGTCCGTGCGGTGAAATTCCATGACACGACCAAGATACATCTCGTGATCACCTCCCGGAAATCTCATCTCGGTAGAGCACTGGATCACCACTGCGGCGTCGTCAAGTATGGGGACGCCGCCGAAGCCTGGCTGCCATGAGACGTTGGCGAACTTGTTGTCCGAAGGGCGCGCGAAGTTCAGCGCCAGCTCTTTCGATTCTTCGCACATGATATTGATAGCGAACGATGGATGCTGCCGGAATGCGCCAAGGCTGGGTGCATTCAAGCCGATGCTCCAGACCACAAGTGGTGGATCGAGCGATACGGATGCGAACGAGTTCGCGGTCAGTCCCACAGGCACTCCGTCGTCACCGACTGTCGTCACCACTGTGACACCGGTAGCGAAATGCCCCATCACATCACGTAAGGCGCGCGGATCAATCTGCGTATCGTCGAACGATCTTGCATGTACGTTCATTGATTTCCCTTTCTCTCCGTATGTCATGGCGCAAATCTAATGCGTGATCGCCGTCGCAACAACTTATGGTTTCTTATGTCAGCGTTCGGAATTTTCGATGGCTTGGTCTCGGCTTGCCTATCATCAAAACCGATAGCAGATATAAGAAATCATCATTATAACTTTTGGCGAGGTGTGTAGGATAGTCCGGCTTCCAAGTATCGGATCAGGAGCTGTCGCGTGAAACTGTCATTCTTTACGATGCCCATCCACCCGCTGGGCAAGAACATTTCACAGAGCCTGAGGGAGGACCGCGAGGCTTTCATCCTGGCTGACAAGCTTGGCTTCGCCGAAGCCTATTGCGGCGAGCACACGACAGACCAGGCGGAGATCATCACGTCCACCGTCGCGTTCCTGGCCAGCCTCGCCTACGAGACCAAGAACATCATTCTGGGGACCGGCACCGTGAACATGCCGAACTCGCACCCGGCGCGCGTCGCCGCTGAGGTTGCGATGCTGGACCACATGCTGGAAGGCCGGTTGAACTTCGGTATCTCGCCGGGCGGGTTGATGTCTGACGCTGAAGCCTTCGGCAATCTCGACAAAGACCGCAACGCCATGTTCGTCGAATGTATCGACATGGTGCTGAAGATCTGGGCAAGTGAACCGCCTTACAACCTCGAGGGTGAATTCTTCAACGTCTCGACGGAGCGGACGATGATGCCCGAGATCGGGCAGGGCGCGATCATGCGCCCCTACCAGGCGCCGCATCCCAAAATCATAGGTTCAGTGGTGGCGCCCTTCTCGAAGGGGATTACCGCAATGGGCGCCCGAGGGTGGGAGCCTATCTCGGCCAACTTCCTGCTGCCAAAGTGGGTGGCGACCCATTGGCCGAACTATGTCGAGGGCTGCGCGCAAGCCCGCCAGACGGCAGATTACGGCAACTGGCGCGTTGCCAAGAATATCTGTGTCGCCGAAGACGCCGAGACAGCGCGGAGATATGCGCGTGATCCAGGCAGCCCCTACGTCTTGTATTACAACAGCCTGTTGCTCAAGATGAGAGCAGGCGGACGGCTTAACCTGTTCAAGGAAGACCAGAATATGCCGGACGATGACGTAACGCTGGACTATGTCCTGGACCGGCTTGTGATCCACGGCGATCCATCGAGTGTTACCGACCAGCTCCTTGCATTCCGCGAAACCACCGGACCTTTCCGGCACCTTGTCTATGCCGGCCATGACTGGACCGATTACGATCTCGGCAGGCAGTCGATGATTCTGATGGCGGAAAAAGTGATGCCCAAGCTTCAGGCTGCGATCGGAGCGGAGGCATGAACTTGGCGGCGGGTGAGGGGGTTCTGCACTGCGATGATGGCAGGACGATTTCGTACAGCATCGATGGGGCTGCGGATGCGCCATGGTTGATCCTTTCAAATTCTCTGGCGACCGACCGGCGCGTGTGGGATCCGCAGATGGTTGTCCTGGTAAATTCCTATCGCGTCCTGCGCTACGACACCCGCGGCCATGGGCAGAGCTCGCCCGGGCGAGCGCCTTACACGCTTGAGGAGTTGTCGGGTGATGTCGTGCAGCTTTGTGCGGCGCTTGGGATCAATCGTGCTGACTTCATGGGCATTTCGCTGGGCGGGATGACCGGACTGGCACTGGCGATGCGCGCACCGGATCTTGTCGGCCGGCTCGTTTGTTGCGATGCGCGAGCCGACGCACCGGAGCCCTACAAGGCCATATGGGATACCAACATCGCACGCTTGCACGATGTCGGTATCGCCAATATCGTCGAGCCCACGCTGGAGCGGTGGTTCACGCCTGCTTATCTTGCAGATGCAGCAAATGCCTCGACCCTCGGGATTGTGCGCAACATGATCTCGACGACTTCACCGACTGGCTACGAGGGTGTTGCCCGGGCGCTTCAGGCACTCGATCTGAAAGGCGGCCTTGCCTCACTGAGCTGTCCGACGCTCTACATCGTTGGTGAGCATGATATGGCGGCCCCGGCTGCTGTCATGCGGGAGATGGCCGATCTGTCCCCGAATGCTTCGCTAACTGTCCTGGCAAATGCAGCGCATCTATCCAACATGGAGCAGCCGGAGGCGTTCAATGACGCGATCCGCAGCTTCCTTGATTTTCACTCTTGAGCAAAGCGGTACAAGCCATGGCAACAGCAGTCAAAGAAAAGCCGATCTGGACCTTCAAGGTCACTGGCGGCCACAACAGCTCTACCCAATCCGTGGCTACAGCCCGGGGCAAAAGTGTGATTATCGACGAGCCGATACCGCGTGGCGGAACCGACGAAGGTCCGATGCCGGTAGAGTATGTCTTCATGGGGCTTCTGGGCTGCACCCATGTCATCTCGAACAAGTTGGCGCATGCAAACGGGATCGAGTTCACCTCGATGGATATCGACATCACGGTCAAGATGGACAGCCATGGCACCAGGCTGATCAACCCGATCGACGTCCCTTTCCCGGAAGTCACGCTTCATATCGTTGCCGGTTACGAAGGACCGCGCGACGGCGCGCTTCAGGTGGTCGAGAAGTTGCGGCATCACTGCGCCGTGTCCAAAATGCTGCAGGAATCAGGGACCCGCGTTACCGAACATTGGACGCTGAACGGTGAGGAAATCCAGACGAACTGAATTTGGCTTAAACGCCCGGGGGAGACAATGGCAAGAGCGAGACTTCCACAGATCATGGTGGCGCCCACCGGTGCGCGACGCGGCCCGGCTGACCATCCGGCCTTGCCAGTCACGATTCCGCAGATCGTGGACGAGGCGCGGGCGTGTTTTACCGCAGGCGCCGGGGCTATCCACGCCCATGTGCGTGATGCCGACGGTCTTCACACGCTGGATGCGGGGCTCTACCGTGAGCTTCTGGCGGAACTGGAGAAAGCCGTTCCGGCAATGGTGGTGCAGATTACGACCGAAGCGGTGGGCCGGTATACCCCTTCAGAGCAGCGTGCGTTGGTGCGTGAGTTGCGCCCGGTCCACGTTTCGATTGCAATGCGTGAAATCACTGCCGGCGAGGATGAAGCGACGTCGCGCGAATTTTATCATTGGGCCCATGACGCCGGGATCAATGTCCAGCACATCCTCTATACACCCGAAGAGGTGCGGCGGCTGCGCGAGCTCGTGGCGCGCAACGTGGTTCCGGTCGACGACCTCGAAGTCATCTTCGTTCTGGGCAAATACAGCGGCGCGCGGGACAGTATGCCCGAAGACCTGGCGGCTTATCTGGCTGAACGCACGGGCGCTCTGGGGCAGGCCGGATTTACTGTATGCGCCTTTGGACAACAGGAAACTGCCTGCCTTGTCGAGGCGGTCCGCGCTGGCGGGAATGCCCGCATCGGCTTCGAAAACAATCTTTTCAATGAAGACGGCAAACCGGCGGCCACTAACGCTGCGCGCGTGCAGGAGTTGTCAGACCGACTTGCCCAGTTGCAACGCGCAGGAGGCTCCCTTCAAGAGACCTTTAAGCAGGAGCCCAGATGATCCTTTCTGAGGTCTTCAACATCCTTGGACCGATCGTAATCATCACTTTGATCGGGTATTTCCTTGGCAGATCGTCATTGGGATTGCACTCCCAAACGCTGAGCACAATTGTCATTCTGGTGGCGACTCCTGCATTGATATTCAATACGCTGACCTCATTGCATGTGAACCCGCTGACCATCGGAACGATGGCGACAGCAGCACTTGTGTGCCTGGCGATCGCCGGTCTGCTGGCATTGTTGGCCATATGGGTGTTCGGCGGTTCGCTGCGCAGTTTTCTTCCCGGGCTTATGCTTCCCAATTCAGGCAATATGGGTTTGCCTCTGGTCGCTCTTGCCTTCGGGGACGAGGGGATGCGGCTCGGGATTTCATATTTCTTCGTGGTCGCGCTGTTTCAGCATTCGGTGGGTCTGTCGATCACCGCGGGCTCGATCCGGCTGAAGAGCCTTGCGCAGCAACCGCTGATTTATTCGGTGATCCTGGTTCTCATCGTGACATTTCTGGATTTGCCGGTGCCGCAACTGATCCTGACGACAACCGAAATGCTGGGAAACATGATGATTCCGGCAATGTTGATACTTCTCGGGTCGAGCCTCGCCTCGCTTCAAGTCACGGACTTTCGCCCCGCATTGGCGATGGCCGTGGGGCGTCTGGTCATCGGCCTGATTTCGGCTGTAGCTGTGATTTATCTTCTGGATCTCAGCGGTATCGTCGCAGGGAGTGTCTTTCTACTCGCGACAATGCCAACAGCGATCGTCACCTACGTTTTTGCCGAGCGATATCAGCAGAATCCACAACAGGTCGCTGGCGGCGTGGTGTTGTCGACGGTTCTGACCTTTTGTTGCCTGCCGGCTCTGATCTGGGCAGCGCTGCGCATCAGCGAGTTGGATCTGGGCGGAATGGGGAGTGCTCTTAAATGAGCCATATAAAGCTTCAGAACCTGCGCTTTTTTGTTGCGGTCTACGAGGAAGGCTCGATCTCTGCCGCCGCAAGAAAAGTGCACGCGACGCAGTCCGGGGTCAGCGTACAGGTGCGCGACCTGGAGGATCATCTGGGTGTCGTCCTGTTCGACAGGATCTCGACCGGGGTCTCGCCCACGACAGTCGGGGATCAGATTTACCGTCGGGCCGTGCGAATTCTGCGCGAAGTCGGATTGCTGGAAGCGGATGTCACTGCACAATCGGGCGATCTGACCGGCGAGGTTCGCGTTGGTATCATGCCGACATTTGCCCGCGCCATTCTGTCTCCGGTCTTGGCAAGGTTTTCGGACGATAATCCGCACGTCGACGTGAAAGTGACGGAAGGCTACAGCGCGCTCCTGACCCGCATGGTTCTTATGGGCGAACTGGATTTCGCAATCGTGCCGGACGGCGATATTCCCAAGGGGCTGCGGTGCACCTTTCTTGACACCGATCTTGAGCTTCTGGTCTGCCACAGGCCCGTTGAAAGCGTATCTGGGAACGTCGACCTTTCGGCGATTCCGCCATTGCGGCTGGTTCTGCCAGGTCCGGGCAATGCCCGCCGCGCCAAGATAGATCAGCGGCTTCGCAATGTGCCCGAGGCTGTTCACAGAATTCTCGAGATGGATTCGATGATGACGACGCTGGGGATTGTGCGCCAGGGTGACTGGAGCTCGATCTTGCCCGGCTGTCTTTGCCTTCCCGACATGGATGATCCGGAGATACACCTCTATCCGATCATGCGCCCGTTGATGACCGTCGATTACCTGATGATCGAGCCCGCGACCCAGGCCCAGTCCGCAGCCGTACGTCTTTTCGCCGAGCGTCTGACGGCTGAAATTCGCGACTCCTGCGAAATCTGCCGTCGCCATTTCGCGAACTTGGACGATCGGATGTAAACAACAGCAATGGTTGACCAATTAAATGGATATGCATGCGAAAAGTTAAATAAAATTCCGAATTCGCAATGTTTTTGTTTGTATTTCTGCGGTTTCGGTATTTAATGGTCTACGGCAAAATAGTTACGCAGGATTGGTTTACCAATGCCTCTGACACAGGGATCTGAGACAGGCAAATGCCCCATATCGCACCACTGACGATCGAGGAAGCGCAGGAAGCCAAAGGCGATATCGCATGGCTGGCCTCTGCGACCGGATTTACAGCCAACTCCATGCTGACGCTGTCGCGTCGACCTGAAATAGCCAAGGCTGTCCTAGGGCTGATCCGTGCCGTGGTTCGGAACCCGGACGGCACGGTTGATGCACCGCTGCGCTGGATGGTGGCGCATGTCACCAGCCTGTCCAACGGCTGCTCATATTGTTCGGCGCACACATTCAAGAATGGTGCCGATAACGGGGTGCCGCAAAACAAGTTGGACGAGATCTGGTCGTTTGAGACGTCGGAGCTTTTCTCAGATGCCGAGCGTGCCGCTCTGCGGGTCGCGCTGTCTGGCGGCCAGTGCCCGTCCTATGCTTCGCCTGAGGATATGACCGAGCTGCGACGGCATTTCAATGAAGAGCAAATCGTCGAAATCGGCGCCGTCATTGCCTTGTTCGGCTTCAACAACCGCTGGAATGCATTGATGGAGACCGAAATCGAGCCAGAAGTCACCGAATTCCTGAGCAAGAACAAGTATCGCGGCGCGAGTGAGGATGCGACCGATTGAAAGGCTCTTGAGAGTGTCCGTGTGGGGCGCTGAACGACGCCGGGGAGGCCGGTGAAATCAAATGGGAGGAAAAAAACATGGGAACGAAAGACAAAACTGAAGTGAGTCGGCGTGGCTTTTTGGCTGCATCTGCGTCAACCGTCGGTATGGCGGCCTTGCAGATCACGATACCGGGCAGCGCCTTTGCACAAGCCGCCTATCCATCGCGGCCCATCAACCTTGTCGTCATGTATTCGGCCGGCGGCGGTACCGACGTGGTCATGCGCAAGCTGGCCGAAGAGATGGCCGCGGCAAAGGGTTGGACCATCAACGTGCTCAACAAGCCAGGTGCGGTGGGCGGTGTCGCCACGCAATTTGTCTCGGGCTCTCCGCCTGACGGATATACGCTGTTGGGTGGGGCCAACTACAATCGCTTTGTCCGGGTTCTCGGGCACGCGGATTTTGTGCCCTGGGAGGACTGGGTGCCGATGAAGGCCGGCAATGCGCTGGCAAGCTGGTCGGTGCGCAAGGATTCCCCATTCCAGACAATGCAGGATGTCATTGATGCCGCGAAGGCAAATCCGGGATCCGTTTCGATCTCGACTTCCGGCACCGGTGGTGTGTGGCACGAACTGGCATTGATTGTCGCCAATCTGGCGGGGATTGAACTGAAATACGTGCCTTACAAGGGCGGCAAGCCCGCTACACTGGCCGGACTTCAGGGCGAAACCGACATTGCCGGCGGTGGAGTTCATGAGCACATCGATCTGATCCGTGCAGGCGAACTTCGCAACCTCTGCCAGACCAGCTCCGAGGATATCACGCTTGACGATGGCACAGTCCTTCCGACCATCGCGAAGATCATTCCGGAGAGCCGCAAGATCTTGCCGGTCGGAGCGACTTACAACTTCATGGTGCGTCGTGATTTGCCACCTGAGATTCTGCAGGAATTGGCAGATGCTTTCCGAGCAGGGGCGAATTCGGACGGTTTCAAGGAGATGATGGCGGCGAAGTTCTACCAGCATGAGGTCAAGGTGGGCGAAGAGGCCGACCGCGAAGGTGCGCTGATGGAAACCGTGACGGTCGACATCTTCAATCGCAACAAGGACCAGATCGGCGCCGAGGTAAAAACCGCGGCGGAGCTCGGTCTGCCGAAACCGGAAGACTTCGATACCTGGTGGCCGCCGGAAGGCTACAAGCCAGCGCAGATCAACTGACTTTCCCCCCGAGGCACCGGGCGCCAACCTTTCACGGTTGGCGCCCAGGACAAATGTGTCCTGTCCGTTCAGATAGGGAAGGCCTACGATGAGCAATACCGACGCTAGGAAAATCGAATTCGAAGGTGAAGAGGCCGGTGCCGGGTTTGCTTCGCCAGGTCTGGATCTTTTTGCTGCGGGGTTCCTGCTGGTTCTGTCGATGGTTGTAATCGGCGCGTCGATCGCTTTGCCGGTGCCAGGAGACTGGACCACGGCACCGGGTCTTCTGCCCCTGTTGACTGGTGCTTCTCTTGGTGTGATGGCAATCCTCCTGGGCGTCTCGGCGTGGAACCGGCGCCGCGCTGGAATGGTCGGCGATCCGGCCGAGGCGCGGTCGGGCGCGGACGACAAACGCGCCGCCCTTCTGGCTGGCACAATCGCGATCTATATCGCGGCGCTGCAGTTCCTGGCATTCCAGGTCTTCTTTTCCGTCTTGGGCGCGCCGTTTGTTCTCAGCGCTTTCGAACCAGTCACGACCATTGCTCTTGCTGCCATAATACACATGTCCTGGCGCGGGCCGCTTTGGATCACTGTGCTGATCTCGGCAAGCTGGACCCTGACCCTTTCGCTGGTTTTTCAAAAAGTATTCTCTATCCCCTTGCCGGGAGGGTTTTGACCCATGCTTGACGCGTTCACGCAACTCATGTCCCCGACGCTTCTGGCCATCACGCTGGCCGGAGTTTGCCTCGGAATAATCTGGGGCGCATTGCCTGGCCTGTCGACCACTATGGCAATGGGACTTCTCATAGGGCTTTCTGCTGGCATGTCGCAGGACCTGGCGATCTGCTTCATGTTGGGGGTATATACCGGCAGCGTGTTCGGCGGCTCCATCTCGGCTGTGCTGATCAACATTCCCGGCACGCCGGATGCAGTGCCCACCATGATCGAGGGGCATCAACTGGCCCAGCGCGGGGAGGGCGGGCAAGCGCTTGGCATGGCCATCGCAGCCTCTTTCGTTGGTGGCGGTATCGGCATTATCCTGTTGATCTCCTTCATCCCGCTACTTCTTACCTTCGCGCTGAATTTCCGCTCTTGGGAGATGTTCTGGCTCGCGGTGATCGGGATCATGGTTTCGGGGTCAATGGCATCCGGGGCAATGCCGCTCAAGGGCTGGATCGCCGGCTGGCTGGGGATGCTCGTGGCGCTGGTCGGTCTTGACGAGATCCATGCAGTTCCCCGTTTCACCTTTGGAAGCTGGTCGCTTTATGACGGGATTTCCTACGTTCCCATTCTGATCGGCCTGTTTGGCCTGGCCGAAATCCTGCGGACCTTGCCATCCAATGATACGCCCACCATTCCCGGAGCCGTCGGTCGCCTGATGCCGCGTTTTGACGTGTTGAAACGCTCTGCCCCGGCGGCAGTTCGGTCCGGGATCATTGGCACTCTGATCGGGGCTATTCCCGGCGCCGGCGCCAATGTCGCGTCGTTCCTCGCCTACGACATCGGCCGTCGCCGTGCAAAGCCCGAGGAACGGGCGAAATGGGGCAAGGGCAGCTATGAGGCGATTGCCTGTGCCGAGACGGCCAACAATGCAAATATCGGCGGCTCGATGCTCCCGACACTGGCGTTGGGTATCCCCGGCAATGCCGCAGCTGCCGCGCTGCTGGCCGCGTTGACCTTGAAGAACGTCAATGTCGGACCGACGATCGAGATCGATCAGCCGGGCCTGATCTACTTCATCTACGGCGCGCTCATCATCGCGAATTTCATGATGTATCTGGCGGCTTTTGCGCTGATTGGCCCCTGCGTGAAGCTGTTCAGCCTGCCGCGCGGGATCTTGATGCCCTTGATCATTCCGGTCTGCGTGATCGGAGCCTATTCGGCAAAATTGTCGATGTTTGATGTGTGGGTGATGTTCGCCGCAGGATTGGCTGGCTGGATATTCACGGTGTTTCGCTTTCCGGTGGCGCCAGTCGTGCTGGGGGTCATCCTTGCCCCTCTGGCGGATGAAAATCTGCGCCGTTCGCTTTTGGTTTTCGAGGACAAGAACATCGGCTTTGTGCTGTCCCAGTGGATAGGCACCATCCTGATGCTCTTCGTCATGTTCGTCGTGATCGAGGGCGTCGTGCGTGGCGTCAGGGGAGCCGCTGGCACATCCAGCGTCTCCGCCAAACAATAAGAAAGGACTGCTTGTGCCAAAGATGGAACGCAAGGAAATCGGACTGGCCATTGTTGGATGCGGCACGATCGGACGGATCAGGGCGGAAATCGCGCGGGCCTATCCCGGCGTCGGCTGGATCGGTCTGTGCGATCTCAAATCCGATCTGGGTCGCCAGCTCGAATCCGATATCGACGCGGATTACTTCACCACTGATTACCGTGAGCTGCTGGCTCGCCCCGAGGTGACCGCCACGATTATCGCCACGGATGAAAATTTTCATTTTGAGCCCACCATGCTGGCGATCGAACGGGGGCACGATCTGTTCATCGAAAAGCCTCTGGCGACCGATGCACGTCAATCCGCCAAGATTTTCGAGGCGATCAAGGCGAACAAGATTGATGCAGTGGTCGGTTACACCAATCGCTTCCGCCGCCGGTTCCTCACCATCAAGGAACGGCTAGTCACCGGCCAGATCGGCGACGTTCATACGGTGGTGACGCGCGCTTTCATGAACCGCATGGTACCGCTTGCTACGCTGCAACGCACGCAGCAACGCGCCACTCTCACGCCGATGGTGGTGTCAGGAACCCACAGTCTCGACATGTCGATGTGGCTGATGGAAGGCAAGACCCCGGTCAGCGTCTATGCCAAATCGACCGACAAGGTGCTTGGCAAATGGGGCACAAAGGATTCGACTTTCGGCATCTTCACGATGGATGACGGAACGATCTTTTCGATGAATATCTCCTGGTCCCTGCCTGAAGTCTGGCCTGGCGCTGTCTATGGTATAGAAATCGGCATTGTCGGGTCTGAAGGCGTGATTGACGTCGAAGACACGCACCGGGATCTGGTCATGGCAACAAATGTTGCACAGGGCGCAGGCTACGCTCCCGAGGGCTATTCAGCTCCGCCACGGCACGTTGAATTCCTCACCAGCTATCCTCCCGGTGACATGCATGCCGGCCAACTCTGGGGTCCGATGCGCGAGGAAACCAACTCCTGGTTCCAGCGCCTATACAATGGCCAGCACACCCCGCATGCGACGGCCGCCGATGGCCATCGAAACCTGCTGCTGACCATGGCAATGGATCTGTCGGCAAGACGCGGCCAGCCGGTTGATCTTCCCGTTGGGGCGGATGAACTGATGCGGGAGCTGATCTGATGGCCGTGAAGATCAAATTCGGCGGTTATCAGGGCAATAACTCGGTGCACACTCGGGGAGCGCGTGTGTTTTGCGACGCGCTCAAGCGCATCGCCGGTGATGCGGTCGAGGTCGAGTTCATTCAGAACATTGTCGAGGATGGGCGCAAGGCTTCGGACCTTCTGTCCATGACTGAAAGTGGCGAGCTTGACGGGTGCTACTTCTCGTCGAGCTATCTGGCGGAACGTGTTCCGGAACTGGCGCTGTTCGATCAGCATTTTGCCGTGCCGGACCGCCGCCGCGCCTACGGTGTGCTTGACGGGGCGCTGGGACGTCGGCTGGCCAAGGAGGTCGAGGCCAAGACCGGCTACAATGTGCTGGGCTACTGGGACAATGGCTTGCGCCATATTTCGACGGTTTCCACCGCAATACGCAGCCCTGCCGACTGTACAGGTCTCAAGCTGCGGACCTTGGCAAGCGAAGACCACCGGCGTGTGTTCCGTGCGCTCGGCTTCGAGCCGATGGCAATTGACGTACGGGATTTGCCGGATGCTGTCGTCACCGGCAAGGTCGATGCACAGGAAAACCCGTTGACCAACATCTATAATTTCCGTCTGCACGATACCCACAGGGTGGTCACGTTGACTGGTCACCTTCTGGGCGTGGCGCTTGTGCTGTTCAATCGCAGGGCTGTCGAAAGCTGGCCTGCCAATATCCAGGCCGCCGTCTCGCAAGCTGTGGCGGAGGCGACAATCGCCCAGCGGCGTTTCGCCGAGGAAGACGACGACATCTGCGCAAAGGCCATGCGGGAAGAAGGCGTCACTCTGATTGAGTTGTCCGAAGAAGAGCGTGCCTCGCTGGCCGATGCGGCGCGGCATGAAGTCGAGACAACGCGCGGGCGCTTCAGCGCCGAGTTGATTGCGCTGTTTGAAAACGATCTAGCGCAGGTGTCATCATGACGTCTGTAGTGTTTCACAGCATTGGAACAGGTGCAGCATGAAGAGCAAGGCCATGCGTGTAACACCCGAAGTGGTAGTAGCCACGATCCTGTTGGTCGGCTCGCTGCTTGGTATCATCTTTATGGGATACCTGGTGGCGCCGCCGAAACTTCTCATGGGCAGGGCTTTGACCGCGATCATGCCCGGCCTCTTTCCGGGGATAACGTTCACAGGCATAGCCTTGTTTTGCGCCCTGTTCCTGGTCTCCCTGCGCGGTGCGCCCGGGCAGGAACGGGGAACAGCCCCGACACGAAGTGAATGGCAGCGTGGGATCGTGTTTTTCGGGATCATGATCCTTTATGCACTGACCATGGAGCCGATCGGATTTCTGTTTTCCTCGGCTCTCGCCATTGTTCTTTTGTGTTTGCAGATGGGCAACAGGTCTCCGATTCAAATCGCCCTGCTGTCTGTACTCAGTCCGGTGCTGATTTATCTCGCAGCGACGCGCTTGCTGGCCGTGTCGCTCCCGGAACTCAATGCCATCGAGCTCCTCTACTCCCGAGTGTTGGGGTAGCAAAAATGACGCACTCGTTTCTCAAAATAGGATGCCCCAATGCTTGACCAGTTTGCCCAGGGCTTTGCGATGGCGATGCGCCTCGACACTTTTGCATTGATGAGCCTCGGATTGTTTGGGGGCATGGTCGTCGGTGCACTGCCGGGGTTCACAACCCTGATGGCCATGGCGATCCTTCTGCCAATCTCTTTCTTTCTCGATCCCGTGGTCGGTATCCCGTTCCTTCTGGGTATCTACAAGGGGGGGATTTTTGGCGGCAGCATTCCGGCGATCCTGATCTCGATGCCCGGCACCGGTGCAGCCGTCGCCACCACCGCAGATGGATACAAGCTGACCCAGCAAGGAAAGTCGCGCAAGGCTCTGGATATGGCCCTGTTTTCCTCTGTCTTCGGCGATACCACCAGCGACATATTCACAATCCTGATGATCTTCCCGATTGCCTTTCTGGTCATGCAATTCGGTCCGCCGGAACTTTTCGCAGTGCTGTTGATGAGCCTCGCGATCATTGCCGTGACGTCGGGTGGAAGTCCTTTGAAAAGTCTGGTCATGATGCTGGTGGGGCTATGGCTCTCCCAGATTGGAACAGACCCGTTGGGTGGTGTCGAGCGCTTTACATTTGGCCTTTTCGACCTCAAATCCGGCATCCCCCTGCTGCCCATGTTGATTGGTGTGTTTGCCATTCCCGAGGTGGCGAGTGTTGTGATGCGCAATGAGAAAGCCAAGCAGCTCTCGGCCCTGATGGGAGAACGGCTTTCGCGAACCGAGTTTGCCCGCTGCTTTCGCACCATTTGCCGATCCACTGTCATCGGCACCGGCATCGGCATCGTTCCGGGTCTCGGCCAGGTAGTTGCCGCGATGATGGGGTATTCGGCCGCCAAGCATGCTTCCTCGCACCCTGAGACTTTCGGCGAGGGCGAGCTGGAAGGCGTTGCCGCAGCGGAGGCCGCCAACAATGCGGTCAATGGTCCGACGATGGTGCCGCTGCTGACGCTGGGCATTCCCGGCGACAATGTGACCGCGATCTTGCTTGGTGCGTTCGTTGCGCAGGGGCTGCGTCCCGGCCCACAGCTATTTGAGGAGCAAGGCGCAACGGTCTTTGCCATTCTTATCGCCATGGTCTTCTGCAACCTGCTGTTCCTGGTGATCGGATATCTCTCGATTCCGTTCTTCTCGAGACTGGTCACGATCAAGACATCAATCCTGATTCCACTGGTGATCATGTTCGCTTTTGCAGGCGCCTATGTCTTCCGTTCGGACTCGGTGGACCTGCTGATGCTGGTCGGCTTCGGGATTTTCGGGATCGTGGCCAAGATCGCCCGGTTCGAGGTGATGCCAATGGTCATGGGGTTCATTCTCGGAGAGCCGATGGAATACGCCTTTGGCCAGACAGTCGCCCTGGCGAATGACAACCCCTTCAGCTTTTTCCTCACAGAACGTCACGGAGCTCTCGGTCTGCTCATTGCCACGCCGGTGATCAGCTACCTGCTTTGGAAGCGGCTGAGGAAAGTGAAGATGTCATGAATACCGTGCGTGGATCCGCATCGACCGCGCACAATCTGGAAGATTTGATGCAACCTAGGGAGAGAGAACAATGTTGAAGACATTCATTAAGAATTCCATGGCGGCCCTTGCCGTTACGGGCGTGGCGCTGGCCGCAACGTTCGGGCCTGCGCAGGCTGAGTACCCTGAAAAGCCGATTACGATGGTTATCCCGCTAGGTGCTGGTGGTTCGCACGACCTGAACGCCAGAATTATCACCTCGATCGTTCCCAGCTATATTGGCCAGGCAATGATCGTTCGTCTGACACCTGGAGCAGGTGGGCAGAAGGGCACGCAGGAAGTCGCAAATGCGCCGGCAGATGGCTATACGCTGCTGTTTACGCACAACTACATCGATATGTTGCAGCAATATGTTGAAACCCTGCCTTACGAACCTCTGAAGGACTTTGTCCCGGTTGCGCGGATCAACTATGCGCCGGCATCCATTATCGTCCGTGCTGACAGCCCCTACCAGACCTTTCAGGAATTTGTAGATGCTGCAAAGGCCGAGCCTGGCAAGCTTCGTCTCGGCCATTCGGGCAACTGGGGCGCATTTTTCGTGCCGGCAGCCCAGATCATGAAACAGCACGATTTCACCATGAACATGATCCCTTATCAGGGTGGTGGCCCTGCTATGCAGGCTCTGCTTTCAGGTGATTCCGACATGACCATGGCCTTTCCGTCGGCTATTGCCGAACTGCTCAAGGCCGGCAAGATCCGGGTCTTGGCCTCGGCTGGCAAAGAGCCGATTTACGACAGTGTCCCGACCTTCGAAGAAGTCGGCATCAAGGGTGACATCGGCTTCATGCACCGCGTTGTATTGGCTCCAGCTGGCACCCCGCCGGAAGTTGTTGAGAAGCTTCAGACCGCGTTCATGGCTCTTGCAGACGACAAGACTTTCCAGAACCTGATGGTCAAGATCGATGAATCCATCGATATGATGGGCAGTGCAGACTATCAGAAACTTCGTGAAGACCAGTCCGTTGCCTATCAGGACCTGGTCAAGACTCTGACCGCGCAATAACCAAAAGACTATCCACGATACGGCCGGGCGGCGTGTGGTACGCCGCCCGGTTTATTCAACGGCATTGAGATTGATACCGGTATGAGCCTTTCAAAGGGGGTGACCCCAAGTTCGTCGGCCAGCCCTGCCAACTGCGCCCGCAGCGGCTCGGAAAGCGGAATGCCCGAGGCCGTGCGCTCGCCCGTCACGCTGTGCAGCCGCTTTCCTGGCAGGCGTATTTCGTCCACTCCGGGCATGCGGGGCGAGGATTTCATCTGCTCCCAGATCGTATCGACTTCGGCCTTGAATGTCTCAGGATCCGTAAACGCCTTTATATCCAGCGCAATGTTCATGTGGCCGGTGTTTGTGACTGTTGTGGTATCGGCGTTGAAGTCAACAATACTGCGCCCGTAGGCGCCATTGAGTGTGCCTGCCAGAATGCCGATAACCAGCGCCAGACCGTAGCCTTTAGCTCCGCCGATAGGCAGCAGAAATCCTTCGGAAACGCGCGTCGGGTCTGTCAGCGGCGCACCGTTCTTGTCAACCATCCACCCTTCGGGGATCATTTCACCGCGCTGCGCCGTGACTTTGCCCTTGCCATAGGCAGCAACCCTGGTCGCCATATCCAGCACGACCGGCGGATATTTCCAGGAAGGAAGCGCTATGGCGATCAGGAACACCGGAGCCGGCCGTCTGGTTATTCTCTGGATATATGGTGCCCGCGATGTCACCCGAACATTTACGGAAACCGGTGAAACCGTTCCGCACATGTCGTCCTAGGATCAAGTCTGGCGGGCGGTGCCCCCATTCGTCTGTGCAGCAGGCAGGAACGAACATTGTGAATTCCTGTTGCTATATGGTTGACCAATTACATCAACTATGGAATGAGTTGAATCAAGACGATCCTATACACATGAAAGACATCATGAAAAATCGTTTTTTTCTCTGCACGCGTTATTTGTCTGAGGTGGTTCTTTATTGTCGATTTTCGCGCTCATTGGTACACCAATGAGCGCGACAGCACATACACGGTTGCGGGCCTGGTTGATTTCTTCAGGGCTTGGAATAGGCGGGCGACTGCCTCCGGAGCGGGACCTTTGCGCAATGCTTGGTTTCAGCCGCGCCGAGCTGCGCAAGGGGCTCCTGGTTCTCGAGGCTGAAGAAGTGTTGCAGCGCCAGGTCGGGCGAGGAACCTTTCTGGTGAAATTGCCTGGACAGCGAAAGGCCCCGGCTGCCTCGGTCAGCATTGCCAACCTCGCGGAACGAACAGGGCCTCACGAGGCCATGATAGCGCGCATAGCACTGGAGCCGGAATTGGCGCGATTGGCGGCGATGCATGCCACGCCGCAACAGATCCGCGGTCTGCGCAACCTCTCGGCATCCATGCGCCGTGCGACCCGCTGGAGCAACTATGAGGAGCTGGACCTGGAGTTCCACAACAACATTGCCGAGGCTTCGGGGAATTCGCTGTTGCATGAGGTTCACAAGATTATCAATGGCGTGCGTTTGTTGGTTGTCTGGCGCCGGCTCGATACGCCCCAGCCCGGACCCAGCCCGGAGTATCATTCCTTTGATGAGCACGAGCATATCGTCGATGCCTTGGAAAAACGCTCGGGCGCTGAAGCCCATGCTGCAATGCTGAAGCATCTCGAGACGACCCTGGCTGCAATGACGGCAAGCTTGAAAATGTAAAAGTCCGGACTTTTATTAGGAGCAATTTCTCAATGCTGCTGACATGGATTGACAATTGAGATATAAAGTCCGGACAATTGTCACGGATCAAAACTCAAAAGGATGCTCCAGGTGAAGCAGGTCGAAGTAGCAGTCATTGGTACCGGATGGTGCGGCGGAATGCGCGCGGTGACGCTGTCCATGTCCGCGCTGGTCGACAAGCTCCACATCTGTGAAATCAAGCCCGAGCGTCTGGCTGAAGTGAAGGCGTTGACCAATCCCGCCACAGCGACGCTCGATTACAAGGACATCATCGATAATCCGGCTATCTCGGTGGTTTACATATCGACCACGCCGGAAGGGACCCACTATCCCATAGCCCGGGATTGCCTGAAGGCGGGTAAAAACGTTCTGCTCGAAAAACCGATTGCGCTTGAACTTTGGGAAGCTGACGAGCTGATTGCCATTGCCCGTGACAAGGGTGTTAAATTTACCATTGGCTATTCTCAGCGGTTTAATCCGAAAATCGCCTATGCCAAGAAATCAGTTGCAGAAGGCAAGCTCGGCAAAGTCGTCAATGTCATGGTTAGCCGACACCTGTCGCGTACGCTGGGCTCGAAGATTGCAAACCGGGTCAAGCTGTCACCTGCGGCGATGGAATCTACGCATGATCTCGATTTCGTGTTCTGGCTTCTCGCGCCGGCCAAGCCGGTCAAGGTCTATTCGCAGGGCGCCTACGGCTACATGAAGGAACGCAATGGCTCCTATGACTGCATGTGGAGCACGGTGACGATGGATGACGGCACCCTTGTGGTTGTCGGAGGTGGCTGGAACCTGCCGCCCAGTTACCCCAACTATTGTGGGACCTGGATCGAAATCACCGGTACGGAAGGCGCGTTGATCCTTGATGATACCTCGCGCGACAACTGGCTCAACACTGTGGCTGATGGCACTCAATATCCGATGTCGACCATGCCGGGTGAACAGGTGGATCATATGTTTGCCGGGCAGATGGGACCTGAAACGCTTCATTTCCTTGAGTCTGTTCTGCTCGATCGGCCTCCCATGGTAGCTCCCGAACATGCCCGGATAGTGATGGAGAGCTATCTCGCTGCAGATATCTCGGCCGATACCGGTGATCCGGTCACCTTGCCCCTCTCCAATTTTTCGCTGGCGGCGTTGCAGGATATGAAAGCTCGCTGATTTTTTGACACGGTGACCAAAAGGACGCTTCGATGCCAGCAGAAGATAGGAGGGCTGCCAAAGAAGTCGCTGTCGTTGGCCTTGGGAATATGGGGCGCGGCATTGCCCGCAATCTGGATAGGTCCGGGGTGCTTTACGCAGCCTTTGACAGCCATACAGAGGCCTTCGCAGCCGCGGAATTTTCTGATCGGGTGATGGAGGCCGGGATCGCGCAAATTCTGGAAGAAGCACGCGTCATCCTGTTTGTCGTTCCCTCATGCGCTCAGATCGAAACGATTTTGGCCGGTTTTACCGGCCGGCAAGGCCAGGTGATCATCGATCTGACGACATCGGACCCTGTCCGTAGCCGGGCACTGGCTGCCGATCTGGCCGCTCGCGGTTTTGCCTATGTCGATGCCGCAATGACCGGCGGCGCTGCCGGCGCCGATGCGGGGACCTTGACGCTGATGGTTGGTGGTGAAGATGGGGTCGTCGCATCCTGCAGCGCCCCACTTGATGTCATTTCGAGCCGCAGGTTTCATCTCGGCCCGGGTGGCTCCGGCCATGCGATGAAACTGGTCCACAACATGATCCTGCACAGCAGTTTTCTGGCCACGTGCGAAGGTCTTCGACTGGCGGAACGCGCCGGGCTTGATCTTGATAGGGCTGTTGAGGTGCTCAACGCAGGGAATGCCCGCAGCTACGTCACCGAGGTTCGGTTCCCGCGTGATATTTTGAGCGGCAGCATGATGGCACGCTCGCATATCGGCAATCTTGAGAAGGATCTGGGGCTGGCCGAGGATTTTGCGGCCTCGCTGGATGCGCGAATTCCCTATGGCAAGATGACCCGCACGGTTTTGGCCCAGGCTCTGGCCTCGGGTCATGGAAGCACTGATTTCTCACATCTGTTCCCGCTTTACGAAGAGTTGATCAATCAATTGAGGGTCGAAAAATGAGCACCAAGCAATTACCTGAATCGGTCGGTTTGTTCGGATTGGGTTTGATCGGCAACGCTATCGCCGGTCATCTGATCAAGGCGGGAGTGGCGGTACGCGGATTTGATCCGGACCCGGTCTGTATGGCCCGGTTGGAGGCCATGGGCGGCAAGCCGATGGCTGCGGAGTCTGTCTGGGGCGCAGATTGCATTATGTCTGCGGTATTTAGTACCGATCAGCTCGAAGCCCTGGTTTCTGGCGCGCCTCATGGCAACGGGAAAGTGATTATATCCCTCTCGACTTGCGATCCATCCCTGATGCAGGGAATAGCGGTCGCAGGGAAGGAAAATGGCTATGAACTGATCGAGGCTCCGATTTCGGGAACAAGCGCTGATCTGGCCGCAGGCGATGCCATTCTGCTTGTTGCCGGGAACAAGGCTACCGCAGACGAGCTGTCACCGGTCTTCGAAATGCTGTCGCGCGCGTACTTCCATGTCGGTGACATGGGTAATGGCAATCGCGCCAAACTGGCGATCAATCTGATACTGGGGCTGTCGCGCGCAGCCGTCGCAGAAGGTGTTGTGTTCGCCAAGGCGATCGGGCTGGATCCGGAGAATTTTCTTCAACTCGCGCTCCAATCCGCCGCGTCGTCGAAAGTCATGGCCTCCAAGGGTCCAAAGATGGTTTCGCGGGAATTTTCGCCGTTGGGTCGTGTCACGCAATGCGCCAAGGATGCTGACCTGATCTACAAGCAGGCCATCGCGGCAGGGCAGGGTTTGCCCATGACGCAAAGATATAGGGAGCTTCTTGCGGCCAGCATCGCAAATGGTGAAGGCGACCTGGACAATTCTGCTGTGCTGCTGGCAATAGAGCGGACACCTGTCACCAGTTAACGGAAATGAACATGTCCCCAGAGCCGACTGCAAAGCGCAAGGCACGCCATATCGAGATCCAGGCGAAGCTGCGCGCCGGCATTGAGGACGGCACTTATCCTCTCGGCGGTTTGCTTCCGCCTGAGCAGGTGCTCTGCAAGGAGCTCTCCGCCAGCCGCTTTACCGTAAGGCAAGCTCTTGCGGGATTGCGGTCGGCTGGATTTATTGAATCCCGCTCCGGCTTCGGCACGGTCGTCACCCGCACCAAAAGCCGTGAGACGATCACCCACCGCATGACGACGTTCGAAGAACTGCTGCGTTACCCGGGTGAAACCATCCGCCGCCAGTTGAGTATCGAGCCGATCATCGTGGGATCAGATCTCGCCCATCTGCTGAAAATCCCCACCGGCAGCCAGTGGGTCCATCTCAAATCGATGCGCTTGGCACGTGACACGAACGCGGCGATCTCATGGGTGAATGCCTATATCCTGCCACGCTTTGCCGATGTGCTGGATTTGCCCAACCCTGATGGTGCGCCGCTGCTGACCCAGATAGAGACCCGTCACGGCCACCGGGCCGCCAAGGCCGATGTTGAAATCTTTGTCGGGCGGGTCGAGCCGGAACTGGTCGAGCCACTGCAATGTAAGGCAGATGATCCTGCACTGATTATCCTCAGGCGTTACCGTGGCGCAGATGGTGAAGTCTACCTTGTCACCCATTCGATCCATCCGGAAAACCGGTTCTCTCTGGCTTTCGAGATGAGCCGGCAGATCGGCACCGGAGCCTGATGCCACAGCATATCAGATCCAATCGGATAAGCGACACTAGCGACTGTGCATTAGAACAAGCCGATCGCCTGCCACCAGAGCCATGTCAGTGGCAGTCCAAACAGTGCCACACCAAGAGCAAGCGCCACACACACCCGTGTCAGCGCCGCGGCCGGGATCGGAGCCAACGCCATTGCGGCAATCAGGGGTGGGGCCTGAAAGGGCAGCAGCGGCGTCGAGATGCCGATGATCTGGGCCATGGACACGGTAGTTATCGGCCACCCGGAGGCGTCTGCCATCGCTCCGGCGAGCGGGGCGAGCACCAGGGGGGCTGCGGGAGCAGTGGTCAAATGCGAGATCAGCACGGAAATGCCGGTAATGGCATAAAGATTATGAAGCGTGGCTCCATGTTCCAGTTCCAGATACGGGATCAGACCGTCGGCCACCAGCGTGCTCAGCCCGACATGCGCGGCCACCGCGCTGACGGCAAAGATACCGGCCAGAAACAGGGCTGGAGAGAAATCAACGCTGGTCCGCATGGCATCTTTTTCCAGAAGCCCTGAACCCGGCCAAAGCAGGATCGTGGCAACAGTCAATGCAATCCATGCCGGTGAAATGCCGTGCAGGGCATCCGTCGCCCAGAACAGGATGGCGATAACCAGAAGTCCCAGCAGGCGTTTCTGGCGCTGCGTCATCGGCTCGACAGGGGCCAGCGCGGCTTCGGGATCGATCTGGCGGGTCTTGGCGAAGGGCAGCAGCACAGCCAGCAACAAGGCAAACCGCAGCAGGTTGACGGGGAATTGGGCAAGCAGATACGCGCCGTAGGACGGTTCGATGCCGTAGAGTGTTTCAAGCGCGCTGTACTGCACGATTGTCGGCAGGTTTGCCGTGAGGATCGCGTAGGTGGGCAGCAGCGTGCTGGCAGCTGCGGTAATGGCAAGGCCGATCTGTCCGCGAGATCCTGTTCCAAACCCCATGGTCGCGGCCAGTGATACCGCCACCGGCATCAGCACGATCACCCTTGGGATTGTGGAGGGCACCAGCAGACCAAGCCCTATGCCGCTCAGCGACAGCATCAGTATGGCGCGCCAGTAGCAGGTGCCGGTTCGGTTGAATATCCGCAACGCAACCTGCTGCCCAAGTCCCGACCTGGTGATCGCCGTCCCGATGATCAGGCCGGAGAACAGCAGCCAGAAACCGCCGCTTGAAAAACCGGAGAAGATCACGTTTGCAGGTGCTGCATCCAGGGCAAGGAATGCCAGAAAACACAACAACGCGGTCACTGCCTCGGGCAGCAGGCGCGTGGCAAAGCTGAGGATCGCCAGCGCGCCGACCACGGCCACGCGCGCCACGATCTGATCCGGCGTGGTCAGGGCGATGACCGCCCCGCCACATGTCACCGCTGCGCCACAAACGAGCACCGGGAGTTCTGGAACGCGTGCCACTGGTGAAGCTTTACGGAACCAGAATGGTCGAGCCGGTCGTTGACCCTGCCTCCAGCATCCGGTGCGCCTCGACGATGTCGCTCAGGGGCATGCGTTGATTGATGTTGACGCTGAGGACACCTTCCTGCACCAGCCGGAAAACCTCGTTCGCCGCGTGGACCAGATCTTCGCGCTTCTTGATGTAGTCGGCCAGGGTCGGCCGGGTAAAAAAGAGCGATCCCTTGTGCTGCAAAAGGCTGGGCGGGACCGGAGGTGCCTCGCCGGTGGTGGCGCCGAAGGACACGAACAGTCCGTAGGTGGCAAGGCTGCCGATCGAGGCATCAAAACTGGCTGCGCCGATGCTGTCATAGACCACTGAAACGCCCTTGCCGCCGGTCAATTCCAAAACGCGCGCTGCAACATCCTCGGACTTGCGGTCAATGGCGTCGGAGTAGCCGAGTTTGAGAATTGCCGCACAGTTCTCCGCGCCGGAAGTCACGCCAATCATACGCGCTCCCATGTGCGCGCCCCACTGGCCTGCCAACTGTCCTACGCCGCCGGATGCCGCCCAGAAAAGCACGTCCTCACCAGGGCTGACCCTATGCGTACGGTTCAGCAGATATTCAACCGTGGTGCCCTTCATGAGAGCGGCAGCGGCAGTCTCGTCAGACACCCCGTCGGGGATCTTGACCAGCCGTGCTGCCGGCACATTGCGGTGCGTTGCGTAGGCCCCCAACACCGGTCCGTAGGCCACACGATCGCCGATCTCGAAGTCGGTGACGCCGGCTCCAACGGCAAGCACATGGCCTGCCGCTTCCAGACCGAGTGGGCTGGGAAGAGCCATTTTATAGGTGCCTGAACGTTGATAGACGTCCATGAAATTCAGTCCGATTGCCGTTTGCTCGACCTGTACCTCTCCTATGGCCGGTAGCGCCAGTTCGGCGTCTTCCAACTGCATGACTTCCGGTCCACCTTGGCTGTGCATCATGACGCGTTTGATTTTCATCGCGGGCTCCTGTCCTTTAACTACTTGGTGAACTCACCGGCTTCCAGGATGACGGTTTCAACTTCGCCAGCCCCGTTTTCTCGGCGATGTTTGGCCGCCGTGTCGTATTCCTCGGATGTAAAGCAGGCAACACCGGTGGCCAGATCCGGGAACTCGATCACCACGAAACGCTGAAATTTCTCCGGCCCTTCCATGATCTGGTATTTTCCGCCGCGGGCCAGCACCTTGCCGCCGAATTTTGCGATGATGGCGGGAACCTGATCGGTATATCGCTTGTATGCGACGGGGTCGTTTATGCGTGAACGTGCAATCCAATAGGCGGGCATCGGTGAAGTCTCCTCGGAATTCGGGTTACATCATTGCATCGGGTAGCAGATTGGCAATGCCTGGGAACGTGATGATCATGGCGCCGATCAGCAGCATGATGATCCAGTAGGGTATTGACGCAAGGAATATATGCTGCACCCCGACGTCGTCGTCCTGGATAGCCGCCTTGACGGTGTAGACCAGCAGGCCGAAGGGCGGCGTCAGCAAGCCTGCTTCAATGGCAATGATCCCGACGATTGCAAAGCTGACCTGATCGAAACCGAACGCCATCGCAACGGGTTCGACGATCGGCACGGTCAACAGCATGATCGAGATGGAATCGATGATCATGCCGAGAACAAACCACACCAGCAGGATGATCATCAGGACCTGATAGGGCCCCAAGCCAGAGTCGATAAAGAACGACTGGATCGCCGAAGTCACACCGGTCATCGCGAGTGTACGGGAATAGAGCGCGGCGGTGAGCAAAAGGATGAGGATTGGCGCAGCGGTCTTGCCGACCGAATAAATCGCGCTGACAAACTCTTTCCAGCGCATACCTTTGGCTATAGCGAGCATCAGGGCCAGCGCCGCCCCGGCACCGGCGCCCTCGGTTGGCGTGAAAATGCCCCACCAGATTCCGCCCAGCACCAGTGCTATGAGCCCCACGATACCCAGGATCGAAGACAGCAATTGTGTGAAGGGCAGAGGGATCTTGGTCGTATCGATCACGCCTTCAAGTGGTTTGACTTCACGCGCATGGGTTTTGGATGCCTTGGCGGCTTCTCCGACGATTTCGGGTTTAAGTAGCGCCACGCCGACAATGTAGGCGATAAACGCTACCGCTAGCAGGATGCCTGGCAGGACGCCGGCGAGAAACAGGCGCCCGATGGACTGCTCGGTCAGGATACCCCAGACGATCATCAGGACAGAGGGAGGGATCAGCATACCCAGGCAGCTTGACCCGGCAATGGTCCCGAGCGCGAAGCCGCGGTGGTAGTTATGGGCCTTCATTTCCGGGTAGGCGATGCGCGAGAATGCAGCGGCGGAGGCTATGGAAACGCCTGTGACAAAGGAAAATATCGTGTTGCCCAGCACGGTTGCAATGGCCAGCCTTGCGGGCAGGCGACGCAGACCCTTGTTGATCCCTACATAAAGATCGGAGATCGCCCCGGACCGGCCGATGAACTCGCCCATCAGCATGAACAATGGGATCACGGCGAAGGTGAAATCCCTGAGCGCCTCCGCTGAAGTGGAGGCCAACATCGCCTCAACGATGCGCACATTTCCGGTCACCATGTACACGCCGATGGCGCTGGTGATGCCAAGCGCTACGGCAACATGGACGCCTAGCATCACAAGGCCCAGAAGCACCACAATGATCAGGCTGGCTGTGGAGACGTCAAACATCGCGGAACTCGATCATCACAGGTCCATCCTCTCGACGCGCAAATCGAAGATCTCGATAAGCGTCAGCAATATGTAGTTCAACCCGGCCATTGCTGCGCCGACCAGGATTGCAAAGCGCGCCGGCCAGACAGCCACTTTCATGGCTCCTTCGCCATCGAACTCGCCGTTAGCGAATGATCGCAGGGCAGGGGTGATCCCGGCCTTGAGCAGGAAAAGAAACAGCGCAGCGCCGAGCAGGTAAGCGAAGATCAGCAGCAGCTTCTGTGCCCGTTGGGGTAACAGCAACACAAGAAAATCCGCGCGCAGCATGGAACCGCTGCGCACAGCGAAGCCGACTTGCATGAAGACGATGATGACAACGGAATTGGCGACGATTTCCTTGGTTCCTGAGACAGGCAGGTTCAGCGCCCGGAAGATGATATCGGCAAGAATGAAAAAGCAAAGGACGAACGCCCAGACCGCGCCAAGGATCATCAAGAGTCTGGTCATCCGATCCGCGATGCGGACTAGGAACATCAGGTGCCTCGTTCAGGGAGAGGGCAGGAAAAAAGACGCGGCAGGATCGGTCCCGCCGCGTCTTTTCATATTACTTCACCGAGTAACGCACCGGCCACTCGTAGCCATTGGCTTCAGCCCGATCGAGAACCAGGTTCAGGACCTTGCTGGCAGGAAGCCCTTGGGCATCAAGCTCGGAAGCGGTCTTTTGAGGCCAGTCGGCAAGAGATTCCGCCCAAGCCTTGCGCACTTCCGGGGAGATCTTGTTGACGGTGATCAGCCCTTCAAGCTCGTTTACCAGGCGGTCATATTCCGAAGCGTTGACCGAACCGGTCTGAGCCGAGAAATCAGCAGCCACTTCCAGCAGGATTGGCTTCACGTCATCAGGAAGCGCCTCGAAGCTGTCCTTGTTGATGGTCAGACCGTGCCAAGTCATCGAACCGAAGCCGATGAGGGTGTAGAACGGGCCAGGCTCGTAGAGCTTGAGGTTGACCCAGGCTGACGGAAACATGATCCAGCCTTCATAGACGTGGGTCTTCATTTCCGTGTAGGCAGTGGCCAGTGAAGACTGCACCGGCGAAACGCCGGCATATTCCAGCCAGTTCAGGTTGAGACCTGCGCCGGCAATCTTCTGGCCCTTCAGGTCGGACAGATCGTCCCAGGCAAACGATGTACCCAGATTGTAGCCGCCATCAGCGATACGTGCCAGCAAGATCTGATTGAACTTGTCAGGGAAGACATCGGTCAGATAGGGCACTTCGGCATAGACTTCATCGGCGATCTTGAGCGAAGACACCGGGTCCATCGTGCCGAAAGGCAGCATCACCTGAAAGGCATGCAGTGGCAGGTTTGACGGTTCGAAGCAGAAACAAAACCCACCAATGTCCAGAATTCCGTCCTGCACACCTTCAAGAACTTCGGTCACCTTGACGATTGAACCGGAATAGCCCTCGACGAAGTTGATAGTATGATCAGTCCGCTCTTCCACCCGCTTTTTCAGCTCAGGCTGGAAGTATTGCATCATCAAATCTGCATACACCACACCGGGCGGGTGGCCCGAACCGATGCGCAGCGTGATTTCCTCCGCCATCGCCACGGATGTGATGGCCGAAATGGCGATGGCACCCGTAATGCTCTTGAGTAGTTGTTTCATGACTTCCTCCTCTTGTTGATCGGTATCAACATGACAATGAGAGCGTTCCGGTCTTGGTGCCGGTTTGTCCCACAATCAGTTGTCTCATCCTCCGCCGGTCGGCCTTGCCTCACCTGCTCTTTGACAGGTGAGGCAAAAGCGGATCTTTACGTCGCAGCGCTGGTCAATGCGTCCATATCGGCTCGCAGTCCTGCTTTCTGCTCAGCGGTCAGCGGTACAAGCGGCGGCGCCATCCGCAGCCAGCTGTCATCACCGCTACGCCACGCCTCCAGGGTCTTCATACCTGCCATCAACGGGTATTTGCTGGCCATCGTACGCGCATTGCGCACCGCTTCCATCGCGGCATCCCGCTCGGGTCCTTCTGGCGCTTTGCGAGCCTTTTGCACATTGACGGCAAATGCATTCGTCGAACCTGAAATAATGCCCGCTGTCCCTATCGAAAGGCCTTCCCACAGCATGGATTCGGACGAGGGATAAACGTCGAACTCATCGCTGATGCCGCCGGTCGCTTCAACGAAAGCGCGTGTTTGCTCGAAATCACCGCTGCTGTCCTTGAGACCGGCGATGACCGGGCCGAAAGCCGCACGAAGGCGATTGACGACGCTCGTGGAAATCGGCGCCGCTGACACCTGCGGGATGTGGTAGAGATAGACGCGCAGGGTGTCGTTCGCGATCTTCTCGACAAGGTTGGAGAAGTACGCGTAGAGCCCTTCGTCAGACGGGGACTTGTAGTAATAGGGGGGCAGCACCAGCACATTGTTATAGCCGGCGTCGATTGCTGCGCGAGACAACGCAACGCAATCGCCGGAAGCCGGCGCGCCAGTGCCAAACAGCACCCGATCCGTTTCGATCCCGGCGGCAGCGAAGGCTTCGGGCAGCCGCAACCGGTCAGCCATCGCGACCGAGGTGCCTTCGCCGGTGGTTCCCGTTGGCGCCACGCCATCGCAGCCGCCATCGCTCAGCAGGTGCTGGCAGTAACCAATCAGCTTTTTCGAGTTCAGCGACCCATCTTCATTGAAGGGCGAAATTGCGGCAGCATAGATGCCACGCCGAGCTTTTTTCATAACAGACTCCAGTTTCATTTTTACTCTGCGGCGGCCTTGGGAGACGCCGAATTTCCGCGCATCGAGACAACCACCTTGATGGCGTCGTCGATCCGCTCCCGGGCATAGCGGAGTGCAGTGGGCAACTCCTCCATCGGGAATGTATGGGTGTGAACCAATCCGGCGTTAAAGCGCTTTTCGGCCATGAACGCCATGGCGCGGTGCGTGGCGGAGCGTCCTTCGCCCCGGATGCCGTAGAGGTAGATATTGTTCACCGCCAGATAGCCAAGGTCAAAGGAGACCGGCGCTTTCGGAAAGGCTGCGAGGCAAACCTTGCCGCCGCGATTGGTCATGTGGATCGCCTGATTCACGGTGGTCTCGTTGCCCGCGCAGTCGACGACGTAATCGGCGCCCTTGCCTGTCAATTCCCTGACCCGGGCAACTGCATCCTCGTTCCGTGAGTCGATGGTGATGTCAGCGCCGAGCTTCTTGCCGATGGCGTTGCGATTTTCTCGTGTGCCCACCAGAATCACAGGGGAGGCACCGAGCGCCTTGGCTACGGCGACGGCCAACAGGCCGATGGGGCCTGGCCCGATGACCACCACGGATTCGCCAGCCACCAGGCCGCCGAGTTCGGTCAGCCCGTACATTGATGTGCCGGCGGTAACGACCAGTGTCGCCTCCTCGTCGGACATATCGTCGGGCACCTTGATCACCGTGTTGATGTTGTTGACGACGTAATCGGCAAATCCGCCATCGGTGGTAAAGCCGTTCGCCCGATGTCCCTTGTCCTGTTCACCATAGTTGAGACCGTAATTGTGACAGGAGGTATACATTCCCATCCGGCATCGTTTGCATTGGCCGCAACCGGCATGAACCTCGACGGTCACGCGGTCGCCGATCGCAAACTCGTCCACGCCGGCGCCAAGGGCGGCAATCGTGCCCATATATTCGTGACCTGGCGTATAATTCTTGTTGAAGGGCGCGCCGCCCTCAATCATCGCAGGCGTGCCATATTTCAAAATTTCCAGATCTGTCGCGCAGATCGCAACGGCATCGACACGGACTAGGACTTCCGCCTTGCCCGGCGCCTTGACTGCCTTAGTCGTTAACGTGAGTTCTTCGGGCCCCCCCAGAACCCAGGCACGCATTTGGTCAGGAACCGGCATTCGGGGCGACGTTGTCACCTTCTGCCAATCCCCCACCGAGGATGCCGTGCTGTCTGTCCGGTCCGCCATGCCCTGTCTCCGCCCCCTAAAGGTCAACCAATATCTGAAATGACATTTCACTTACGCTTTTTTTCAACGTAGACCGAGAAATCTGCGATGTATAGACGATAAATGGGTATTCTTTTCGGTAAAGTTGGACCATACTGGAAAACTGAAGGGCAAACCGAGTTGCATTGGTTAACCAATTGATGGGCGGAAAGCGATTTTTTGTCTCTGAACCTCTCGGAGGAAAGGGCACTTCAACACTGCGTTTCCACAGCTGGTGCATTCACGATCATGCACCTTCCACCACATAACAGGCCGGACACATGATTGATCTTTATTCTTGGACTACCCCGAACGGGCGCAAAGTTTCGATTCTGCTTGAAGAATTAGGCGTTGAGTATTCCGCAAAGCCAATCGACATCTCCAATGGCGAGCAGTTCGGCGAAGACTTCCTGAAAATCGCTCCCAACAACCGCATTCCGGCGATTGTTGACCATGAGACCGGCATGCAGTTGATGGAAACCGGCGCGATCATGCTCTACCTCGCCGACAAGCACGACAGGTTTCAGGTCAAGGGCGCCGAGTACTGGCGCATGGTTGAGTGGCTGATGTGGCAGATGGGTGGGCTTGGCCCGATGCTCGGGCAGGTCCATCATTTTGTGAAATACAATCCCGGAAAGTCTCCTTACGCGGAGGAGCGCTATTCCACCGAGGCAAAGCGGCTCTACAAAGTGCTCAACACGCGTCTGGAAGGGCGCGATTATGTCGTAGGCGAAGGTCGCGGTGAATACACGATAGCGGACATGTCTATGTGGCCCTGGATCTCGCGCTTTGACTGGCAACAGATGGATCTGGCCGACTACCCCAACGTCCGCGACTGGTATGTCCGCATTGCCGAACGCCCGGCAGTCCAGCGTGGCTATCACGTCCCCAAATATGTGCAGGATGTTCCCATGCCCTAGGTGGTTCCCGGCCGCTGGCCAACACAATCTTTTGCGACGTGCCTACACCGATAGGCAGATGGAAACGGCGATGATCGGCGCCCTGGGATTGGGGTGAAGACCATCGTCAGCCGGCCCTGACGGAGAGAGCAGAATGAACGAGAGTGCCAGCCACATTCCGACCGAGGTTTACCTCGATTTTCTGGGCCAGACGATCCCGGTTCACTGGAACTATCATGCTATTTTGATGTTCACGGTGTGGATGGTGCTGGTGCCGATCTGCGTTCTGATCATCCGTTTCGGCAAACCCAAGCCAACCGAATTTGGCGTCACCACGAAGATCAGCATTACCAATGTGAAGTGGTGGTGGTTTAATGTGCACAAATATGGGCTTTTTCTGGCGACGTTCATGGCGCTGGGGGGCGCAGTGCTGGCGCTTGTTGTCAGCGGCGGCTTCAGCGGCTCGACCCATTCGATGTTCGGCATTGCGACGATCGCGATGGGATGCCTTCAGGTTGTCTCTGCATTGCTGCGTGGCACGCATGGCGGCAAGTATTACAAAAGCCCCGATCTCAAAGACCCCTCGCAATGGCGCGGCGACCATTATGACCACACGCCCCGTCGCAGGATGTTCGAGGCCTATCACAAGACCTCGGGCTATTTCACGATCTTCTTCGCCGCAGGTGCTGTTGGATCGGGACTGATGCAGTACTCAATGCCGGTGTTGGTGAAGCTGATGTTCATCCTGCCTTTCGTGTATCTGGCGGCATGGGTCTATCTGGAATTCTTGGGCCGCAGATATGATGGATACCGTGCCGTTCATGGCTACGGGATGGAGCATCCCTACAATAAAGAACGTGAATTTTTATAGTCGGAAGCAATGGCGGTCGGGACCGTTCGTTCTGAATCGCCTGCTGTTTTGGCCCGTGGGGCATGATCCCGGAAAGGGCGTAAAGGAAAACCGAAATGTCAGACGTGTTGATCAGTGAGTTTATGGACAAGCCGACGGCTGAGGGCTTGATCGCGGATTATGATGCCCATTGGGACCCCGATCTATGGAACAATCGGGATCAGCTCAAGCAACGGATTGCACCGGCGCGGGCAATCATTGTGCGCAATGCAACGCAGGTCAATGTTGATCTGCTGGAAGCGGCGCCGAACCTGAAAGTTGTCGCGCGGATGGGTGTCGGCCTCGACAACATCGACGTTGAGGCTTGCCGCGCCCGCGGTATCGAGGTTTGTCCGTCGATTGGAGCGAATGCGGCCTCGGTGGCGGAATATGTCATCACCACAGCGATGATCTTGCTGCGTGGCCCGGCCTACTATGCCACCCCGGACGTGATCTCGGGCAAATGGGAACGCCCGAAATTCGCAGGCGGTCTTGAACTGGCGGGCCGTAAGATGGGAGTTGTCGGTTTCGGTTCCATCGGGCAAGTGGCCGGCGAAAAGGCGCGCGCCATGGGCATGGAAGTCATCGCCTATGATGCGATGATGCCGGATGATGCGCCCGGCTGGGCCGGAGCGCGGCGCGTGACGCTGGACGAGTTGATCGCCGAGGCTGACGTGATCACGCTGCATTGTCCGCTGTTGCCGCAAACCCGCAACCTGATCGCCGCACCGCAATTCGCCCGCATGAAACAGGGGGCCGTGCTTGTCAACTCCGCCCGTGGCGGGATCGTCAACGAGGCCGATTGCGTCGCAGCTTTGAAGTCGGGCAAACTGGCAGGCGCAGCGCTCGATACACTGGATGTGGAGCCGATCAATGCCGAGGCTTGCGCATTGTTTGAGGGAGTGCCCAACCTGATCCTGACGCCGCATATCGCCGGCGTGACGCAGGAATCCAACAGGCGGATTGCCGAAGTGGCTGTGGCCAATGTGCGCCGGGTGCTGGGGGCACCAGCCTGAACCGCAATTTGTGAATTTGAAAACAAGGAGAACCTTTGATGGCTAGCCAGGATTTGCCAAAACCGGATTACGCTCGCAACATGAAACTGATCGGATATTCCGACCAGGGCGGCCGGCCCGATGGCGTGCAGCTGATGGTCAACAAGGGGTTCGCCTTTACCGGGCACATGTTCTCCAAGGGGTTCAGCGTCATCGATGTCCGGGATCCTCGCAATCCCAAGCCGGTCAATTACATTCCGGCGCCGGACAATACCTGGAATATTCATCTGCAGACCCATGGCGACCTGTTGTTGGTGATCAACGCCAAGGATATGTTCGCCGCTGCCGAGTTTCAGGACGAAAAGCAGTATTACAAGGGCGCGTTGGGCCGCAAGGTTGGAACCGCAGATGCGTCGTCAGCTGCCACGCGGGACTGGACCGCGGGCCTTGCGGTCTATGACATTTCCAACCCTGCAGAGCCGCGCAAGATTTCCTTCATGCCGGTCGATGGCGGGGGCATTCACCGCTTGTGGTATGTTGGCGGGCGCTGGGCCTATGCGTCCGTCTTGCTCGATGGCTATACCGATTACATCTTCATGACCATCGACATGGCTGATCCTGCTAATCCAACAGAGGCAGGGCGTTACTGGCTGCCGGGGATGCATGCGGCGGGCGGAGAGGTTCTGGAAGACCCGTCAATGCGCGGTGGCCTGCACCATCCGATCGTGCATGGCGACACCGCCTATTGCGCCTGGCGTGATGCGGGAATGGTCATCCTGGATGTGGCCGACCGGGCGGCGCCGAAACTGATCACCCATCGCAACTGGTCGCCGCCCTATGGCGGGGGCACGCACAATTGCCTGCCGTTGCCGGACCGGGACTTGCTGGTGGTGGCTGATGAGGCGGTGCTCGACAACTGCGAGGATGGCACCAAGTATATCTGGATGTTCGATATCCGCGAGCCGTCCAATCCTGTCAGCATCTCGACTTTCCCGACACCGGACGAGGCGGACTATGTCGCCAAGGGTGCGCATTTCGGGCCGCACAATATCTATGAGAACCGGCCCGACGGAATGGTGTCTTCACAGACGATTTTCTCGACCTACCAGAACGCCGGTATCCGCGTGACCGATATCAGCAATCCCTATCGGCCCGAGGAAATCGCGGCCTTTGTGCCACCGGCACCAAATCGTCTGATGGATAAGCGCCCGGGCCGTCCCAAGGTGGTGCAGTCCTGCGATGTGTGGGTGTCCGCTGAGGGACTGGTTTACAGCAACGATTACAATTGCGGTCTGTTTATAATGGAATATCAGGGCTAGGCATTTCCGGGGGTGTCCTCATGATCTGTAATCGGTCGAAGGATGCTTGTGGTTCACGTCTTCTTGTCGTCGCTTTCGTTCCAACCGTTCGGCGGGATTGGCCAATCGGGTTGCGGGCGAAAGCTCGGCGAGTGGGGCATTTGCGAATTCACAAACATAAATCTCTTTTGGACCGGCCCCGCGCGCCGACAGGATTGACCGAAAGGAAGGACTGAAAATGTCGCAGGAAAAATTGCCCCGGGTCATGCCCGCCGTCGCCCGCAACTACATAGCCAAAATACTCTCGGTCTATGGAATTGGCGAGGACTCTGCAAAGAGCGTCGCGGAGCTTATGGTCCGGGCCGACCTTCTTGGCGGCGACGGGCATGGCCTGTTCCGCCTACCCAGCTATGTGAAGCGGCTCAAGGCGGGGGGCTACAATATCAATCCTTCCATCGCCATCGACCGGGACAATGGCGGCGCCGTGCGGGTGGATGGTGACAATGCGATGGGGCATCTGGTCGTCCGGCAATGTGTCGAGATCGCAATGGAACGGGCAGCCAAGCACGGCGTTGCCTGGGTGGGGTGCCATCACAGCAATCATGCGGGCATTGCTGGATCCTATGCATTGATGCCGACCGAGAAGGATATGGTAGGCATCTATGTGGCTGTCGGTAGTGCCAACCACATGGCGCCTTGGGGTGGCACGGATCTGCTGCTGAGCACAAACCCCATCGCCATTGGAGTTCCGGGAGGCGAAGACGGTCCGGTCCTGCTCGACATGGCCACCACGGAAGTTGCCTATGGCAAGGTCAAGCTGGCGGCACAGCGTGGCGAGACAATGCCCGAGGGCTGGATGATTGACGCCCAGGGAAATCCGCAGACGGATCCAACCAACACAACCGGCGGATCGCTGTTGCCAATCGGCGGCGCCAAGGGATATGGCCTCGCTCTGATGTTTGGCATCCTCGCCGGCACGCTCAACGGTGCCGCTTTTGGCCAGGATCTCGTCGATTTCAATTCCGATTTTGAGACGACAACCAACACAGGCCAGTTCATTATCGTGGCTGACGTCAAATGCTTTATGGATCCTTCCCTGTTCAGGTCTCAAATAGACCAGATCCGGAGGGAAATGACTTCGTCACCGCTGCGACCAGGCTTTGATTCAATTCGGCTTCCCGGTGAGCGCTCCTTGCGTCTGGAACAGGAGCGCACCGGCAACGGAATTCCGTTGCGTCCGGAGCTTTTGACAGCACTGCGGCCGGTTTCCGAAGCTGCCGGTGTGCCGGCACTTGAGACTTGGATCTGAAAACATGAGTGAGGAACACGCCATGAGCGATCAATCCCCCAAGGTTTTTACTCGAAACGATATCAGGACATTCGACCGTGGAAACAATGTCGAGACCCAACTTTTCTGCAGCGGCGAGATCTGTGGCGCGGGAGTGACAACCGGTACGACCACCCTGCCGGTCGGGCGCAGCGTCGCGCTGCATTCTCACAATTGCGATGAGCAGATCATAATACTTCAGGGCCACGCTGAGGCCGAATTCCGCGGCGAACGCCATCCGATCGGACCGATGGAAGTCGCATACATTCCAAAGGGCGAAGTGCACTGTTTCCACAATGTCGGAGATGAAATGGTGAAAATGCTCTTTGTCTATGCTGCTCCCTCGGTAACGCGGACATTCGCCGGGACTGGAGAAACGGTAACCCATCTCTCGGCCAAAGATCTCGCCCAGCCCAAAACCGGCTCCTGATAGTGTTGGTGCGCGACAAAGATTTCAACGATTTTTGTTTATTCGGCTGAGATCCCCACCAGCTTGAATGATCCAGCATGCCGCACAAGCATAAGGCCGCCCGCCGCCATCACATCGGTAAAATGAGGTTCAAAGTGACGAAATGGGCGGAATATGAGGTGGGCCTTCGCCGCCTTGGCGACACCTGCGCCGTTGCGAACGGGGCCATCCGCTAATGTTGTGACTGCCGACGCCAGGCCCTACTCGGCAGCAATGATTTGATGTTCATCGAGTATCATCTTGAGTTTCGCTTTGCATGCAAATCTCCGCGTGAATATCACCGATTCGCTGCACGGGTTCCGATATGCTAGTGTTCCGTTTCGTGTAATCCACGGGAGGTTGCAATGCGTCAGAATTTTTTCACGGCAATCATGTTTTCGTGTCTCCTGCTTCCGGCCAATGCGAGCGAAAATCACATTTTCTATACCGCGAGTGCTGAGGGGTTCCAAACAGTCAACCTGAACCTTTTGAGCAGTGAGGTCGCTCGTGACAGCGATTTCGATGTTGATGTAGTGATTTCTGTGGTGCAAAAAGACTCCACCGGAAATTCACTCTACGTCGACCGGTCAAGGCATTCGGCAAGCATACGGTGCGGCGTTCCAGCATTGGTCAAAGTCAGCGAAAGAAACTACAATATTAATTCTATGCTTTCTGCTGGTATTGATTGGAAGCACGATCTTTGGTTGGCCGTTTGCATGTCGCCAATGTCATGAGAGGTTCTAATTCGTTAATGTGGGTTTTGGTTCGATAACTTTTCGTTGTTTTTGTATTCCGTCGGCCTACCTTTTGCCGGGGCATTTCATTCAAGTCAGTCCGATGAAACAGACTGCAATCCATACGCAGCTCGTTCACTGGAACTCATACAAAAGCAGAGGCGCCCGGCATGTGCAGCCCTGCGAGAGGGATGAATTGCGACTGAGTGCTAAGCGTGCCAGGCGAGATGGCGAAGATTTACTCAAATGCCATGGAGTGGCCGATGGAGCTGATGGCTGTGTAGTCAATGCCGCCCGATGTTGCTAAACTCGGTGAGCCGTCAATTCAGGTGCGGTCGTAGCTGATCAGGTCATTGTAGACGACTACGGCGAAATTGCCGGAGCCATGGCTGGACGGAGCCTAATAAGCGTCGAGCGCAGAAGACGGGAGAAATGCGCCGGTTGTGGCCGTGAGTGTAAGGCCAACAGCGATCAGGTGTTTCATCGGGGATGGTCCTTTCTAGGACGTTGGTTGGATGGGTATCTTGTTACTCATGTCCGGCCGACTTGGCACAATTCCGACAGTGGCTGAAAATCGGTAAGTCGACCACAGGGGCGTTTCCACACCATCAGTTCTGATTGTCTGCAGTCTGAGCCTTAGATAGGCAGACCAGAGGCATGAGCGGCCCAAGTTCGAGGTTGGGCCGCTCAGATGCACTCTATTTCAGTTCGACGACCGTCAGTTTGCCCTCGACCCGGTCGGCAACGAATTCGACGTTTGCGCCTTGCTTCAGTTTGGCCAGCAGCGTGTCGTCCTTGATACGAAACACCATTGTCATGGCGGGCATGTCGAGATTTTTCAGTTCCTCATGGATGAGCGTAACTTTCTTAGCCTTGGCGTCGAGCTTCTTGACCACCCCCTTTGTGTATTCGACAGCCAGTGCGCCGGAAACGAGGCCGAGGGAGAGGATGGCAGCGGATGCAATTTTGAGAACTGTTTTCATATCTGTTTTCCTTTGGGAGGTTGCTTTTGTCGGTTTATTTTGGTTCCGGATTCTACTTTTTGGCAACAATGACGTTGCCATGCATTCCGGATTCAAAATGGCCAGGAATCAGACAGGCGATCTTGAAGGCGCCGTCATTTGTGAACTTCCAGACGATCTCACCGGACTTGCCCGGTTCGAGACGGATGGCATTGGGATCGTCATGTTCCATCTCCGGAAATTTAGCCATCATGGCTTTGTGTTCCATGACCTTGTCTTGCTGGTCGAGCACGAATTCGTGCTCCAGTTCGCCTGTATTTTTGATGGCGAAGACAACGGTCTGGCCCTTGCGAACTTTAAAGTCGTTAGGGGTGAAGATCATTTGGCCGTCGTCGGTCTCTTTCATGGTGACCCGGATCGTCTGGGTGGCTTTCGCCTTCTTGCCAGGCTCACCAATAGTCATGGCGCCGGCATGGCCGTCTGAATGCGTGCCCGCGGCGAGCGTTGGAGAAGCCAGAGCGGCAAAGAGGAATGCGAGTGTTACAGTTTTCATTTTTCAGTCCTTTGGTGCTTGGGAAGTTGATCAACCGTGCTTTAACGGTTGATGCGAGATTTTCGTCGTTGCATCAGTGGTCTGTAACTGTCCGGGAACTTGCCCGAACGGCTCACTTCAGAACGCAATGCAGTTGGGCATCCGCTAGCAATGAGCGGCAATGCGAGCATCAGAATACGCGAAGTTCATGATGTGATCCGAGTAGGAGACATCAGCAGCCCAAGGAGCAAGCGATGCTCACATGTGCACGATCAAACCCGCAGAACGGGCGGTCCTACTTAGACTTTGGGAGGACGGTGAAAGCCGGGAGTTTCGCCGGCAATGCCGTGTTCGTCCATGAACTCGCGGGCAGTCGAAACGACGGGTCCGCTTGTATCATTCCGGCATGTCACAAGCGCGAAGCTCACACAGAAGTCATCGCAGCATTGCTGCTTTAAGAGCTTCGAACCTTGGTCAACCTTCGAATCGTGCCGATGGTTATCGTCCGATGCCAGGTGGGCATCTGCCTTATCCATCAATTGGAATGTACTTAGTTGATTATCGGCAGAAGCAGCGCTGTATGGGGCCGCAGCGGCAACTGACAGTGAGTAGCCGGTGAGCGACAAGATGATCGCCAACCTGATGAGAACCAGCAGTTTCCTGCAAATGATCCGATACATCGCACTCATATCCAACATATAGAATCAAACCAATCTTTTTTCAAGTGTTTGAATTCGTTTAGTTTATTAACAATTTGTTAACTTTTATGACACTCCTGCGCCATCAAAGTAACCGCCAACGATGCGGACATCGCAACAGGAAACGGTCTTTTCTGTGGCACCAACGAAATTCCTGCGAAAGACCGGAAAACCGTCTCAGGCGCGCCGCCTTCGCGGCAGGGCCACCGAACGCGGAGCAATTGGAATTGTCCATCTCAAATCCGCCTTTCTTGTGCAGTCACAATAGTCACTCCTCACGAGGTCAGCTTGAGAAGTAAAGCTCCCGGGAAACTGGCCATCATTCCGGCATTCTCGTGTTTGAGAATGTGCTGTGGAACGTGAACGGCTTTAGATATCCGTCCGAAGGGAGACTTCTTTTGATTTCGAAAGTATGCGCCGCATTGGTATTCATTATCGCTCTGGCAGGTATTGGAGCTACGGCAACGGCAACGGCATTTGTTCAAGTGAGTGAAAAGACCGTCGCCGCCCGACAATTGGAAATGAAATCGATGGCCGAGGCAGCGAAGCTGATCAACGCTATGTTCAAAGGCAGCAGCCCATACGATTCGGCGTTGTTCAAGGCGGCCGCGGAAACGATATATCAGACGTCTGGCAGTGCCTTGGTAGCTCACTTCGAAGGCAATCCCGCCATTGCCGGTTCAGCGGCCAGTTCGACAATCATGACCGAGCGCGCAGAGTTCACCGCATTGGCGAATGACCTTGGCGTGTACGCCAAGGCTCTCTCATCTGCAGCTGAAAGCCATCCTGACGCGTTAACCCCGGATATGCGTATGAGAGGTGGGAACGTAAGAGGCCTCGGGCCATTCGGGAAGAAGATTGACCCTGCGACAGAGATTTCGTCGATGTCCGCCGAACATGCCTTTCACATAATGCTTCAAACCTGCACTTCCTGCCATGCGAAGTTTCGCCTGAAAACGAACTGACAGCTACCAGATGAAGTGAGAGGTGCCAAATGGACAGCACCTGTGGGCCTATGTCCGGCATGGGTTTATCTGGCCGGTGCATGCGGACCCGGATTGGATTGCCTGAAGGGTGCGACAGCGGCGCTGCCGACAGGGATAGAGCCAGCCGGTCTTCACCATCCGTTCGACCACTGCAAAACCAAAGATCATGTCGTGCTGGACCTACTCGGATTTGAGGCGCGCCCATGCCGGTCGCTCAAACAGGAAGTGCCCGAAGCCGGTCAATCCGATAGCAAGATACAGAATGACCGGAGTTATCAGGGCTACCAGGAAGACCGCAAGGCTGAGCGGTCCGGTTTGCGTGATCAGCCCGGTAGTCATCGCGATCTCGCGAAAGATCGACATGGGAATTGTAAAAGCAAGGTAGATGACAAGAGAGTGGCTGCCGATCCACCGCAACCAGCCTGTATATGGCCGATCCACCAGAACCACACTGAACGCGCAGAGCGCCACCGCGCCGGCGACACCAAGCAGCAAATGCAGCGGTGGAAACGCAGCGAATCCCATGCGCGTTTCGTCCGGAAGCAGTTCGAAACTCGGTAGAAACACCAAAAACCCGTTGACGACGAACCAGACCGCCAGCGCAGCAATTGCTTTCATCTGGTTTTCGGCTACCCAGCTGGCCATCCGGAAGATCTGCGGAGCGAACGCATAGCCCATGTAGAAAAACACGAAATAGGCGGCAAATTGCGTCACGATGTAACTTGAAACGTTGACTGGCGCGATCTGCAAACCGGCTGCAACAGCAATTACAAGCCAGTGCGGCACCCGGAATTGCCACAGCAGCTTCGCGGCAATGGCGAACACGGCGAGCATGTAGACAAACCACAATACTCCGTAGGGCTGGATAATGGCGCTGGCAAGATCCGCCGCCATGGCGACAGGCTCGCGTGCGAAAATGCCAACCTTCAAAGCAATCATGATGAAAGCCCACAAAACATAGAAATAGATGTAATGCACAAAACGGCGATCAGCATATCGCTGCCAGGGGCGAGCGATCACCGTCGAAAGAAACAGGCCGGAAATGAGGAAGAATTCCGGCATTCGAAAGGGTGTCGCGAACGCGATCAGGTAATGAAGGAACCCAACACTGCCTGTATGCCTGCCGACGTTGTAAACCGCATACATCATCACGACCAAGATGATCGACACGCCCTTCGCAATATCCACCCAAGCCATACGCTTCGTACGGGTCATTTCGGCTCCAGGGCGTAGCGCTCGTTCATCTCGTTATGGCGGTTGCGGATTTCGTCCGGCCATGTGCTCTTGATGTAGGAGAGTACAGCGATGATTTCGGCATCAGTGAGCACGTCTTTGTAGACCGGCATTGCAGAAGTGTAGTTCTTCAGATTGGCGGCGGCTACAATTCCGTACTTTGTGATTTCGAAGAGAATTTCATCAGGGTGATGCCAAGTGTGGCCGGTCTCGTCATGGGGCGGAGCCGGCATCAGACCATCGGAACCCGGCGACCGCCAGTCCTCGACTTGCCCCTCCAATTTCAAACCATGGCAGGACGCGCAATTTGCGGCATACAGGGTTTCCCCCAACGCCAACACCTGCCGGTCCTCTGGTTTAAGAAGCCCCGCTCCGACTTCATCCTGCTGCGCCATCACAACAATCGCGGCGACGACAAGCCCCGCGATTGAGGCAAAAGCTGTGACATACAACGTTTTTGTTCGCATGGCAGTCTTACACCACGATAAGCCGGGAGCCTGAAGGCACGCGGTTGTAAAGGTCAATAATATCCTGATTCATCAGCCGGACGCAGCCGCTTGAGACCGCCTTTCCAATGGTCCAGTACTCTGGGGAGCCATGAATACGGTAGAGCGTGTCTTCACCATTCTGGAAGATGTAGAGCGCGCGCGCGCCCAAAGGATTGTCGAGCCCGGGCGGCATGCCGCCATTGTCGGCGCTCCATTGCTCCAGTTCCGGTTGCCGTTCGATCATCTCCGCAGGCGGCGTCCATTTCGGCCACGCCTGCTTCCATTGAATGCGGCCTTCGCCCGACCATTCAAAGCCTTGCCGGCCAAGGCCCACACCATAGCGCATGGCCTTGCCGCCTTCCTGGACGAGATGAAGGAAGAACGTGTGTGTATTGACCACGACAGTACCGACTGGATGCGGGCCAGAATAATCGACCTGTCTGCGCCAGAGTTTTTCCGGCACTCTTGTTAGGTCGACTGCCGGAATGGGAAACCTTTCACCCGGCATCGGTCCGTACATGGCAAGGTAGGCAGAAGGTGGGCCTTTGGGCTCGGGCGGTGCCTGCAAGGTTTCAGTTGTCGAGCAACCTTGCAGCGAGGCAACCGACAGGCTCCCCGCCCCCTTGAGGAATTGGCGCCGGTTCATTGTTTGCCAGCCTCGAAGAAAACCGCAGGTGTCTCATCGGCTCGACCGGTGAACGCGTAAACTGCATAGTTTGCTTCGGGATCATCGCCCATGCCGAGTGACCCCATCGGCATGCCCGGGGTCGACACTCCGCGGATATCCGGTCGCTCGGTCATCAGTTTTTCGACCGCCTCGATCGGCACATGGCCTTCAAGCACGTATTTGCGTTCGCCGCCGATCATCGCTGTGTGGCAGGCCTCAAGCCCGCCAGGCACGCCGGCCTGCCTTTTGGTCGTCGTGAGGTCTTCCATATCTGTGGTTTCGACGCTGTAACCAGCGTTTTCCATGGCTTCAACCCAGGCCTGGCAGCATCCGCACCATGGTGTCTTAAACACCATGATCTGGTTGTCAGCGTCCAGCGTTTCGGCGCGTGCAACCGTGGCATTTGCGGAAAGTCCCATGGCGAGTGCCACGGACATTAGGGTGATAGTTTTTGTCATTTCAAATGTCTTCCGAATTCGTGAGGGGTTGCTCATGGCAAGAATTGCCCCCGATTTTGGGAATGAAGTGATGAACACCGACGCATAGGTTCAGCACCGCAAGGGCCGCAGCATTTCCACATATGGCGTTTCCTTCATAGTCGCCGAAAAGATCAGTTCGGCGCCCGCGGCCATCGGCCGTCAACGGGCGAGAATTATCCATATAGCGGTTTGCCCCAACCGGCCTTGCCGGTGTTGCCGCACTTTCCGGCAGACGCTGGAGCTGCGGGAGCAAGGTGATGGATCGTGTGTTTGCGGATACATCACAGCACCACCACCTGTGCACCGATAGGCACCCTTTCATACAAGTCCTCGACATGGACATTGATCATGCGAATACAGCCGTTGGAGACCGAGCGTCCGATGGACGAGGGCTGTGTCGTGCCGTGGATGCGGTAGTAAGTATCGCGCCCGTTCCTGTAGAGATAAAGTGCCCGCGATCCGAGCGGATTGCCTCGACCGCCAGGGACACCCTTCGCATATCTGGCGTACTTCCCGGGCTGGCGCCGGATCATGTTCTTGGTCGGCGTCCAACTTGGCCATTTCGCCTTGCGAGCAATCGTGGCGGAGCCTTTGAAGGTAAGGCCTGCTTTGCCAACACCCACGCCATAGCGGCGCGCCATCCCATTGCTCAGCTGCAAGTAGAGAAAGTGGTTGCGGGGATCGACAATAACGGTACCGGGCGCATATCCCGAGAACGCCACTGATTGTGGCTCAAACTTCGGATCAAGCGTGAATGACTTTACATGCGCATGAGCCTTCGATGCCGGCACCAAGGCCAACGCCGCAAAGCCGAACATGAATTTTCGTTTGGAGATCATGATTACCTCGTGACTGATCAAATTCCGGAAGCGCCTATTGGCGCGCGGCTATCCGTGATCAGGACACGATGGGGGGTCTCATAAGGCTGCCTTCGACCGAAAAAATCAGCGAAGCCGAATACGAACTTGCTTTTACGGAGATTGTTCGCGGAAAACCTGCTGCCACATAAGGCACAAGGTAATGGCAGTCCATGGCACAACTGATGTGACCATGCCCCATCTTGCTGCCGGTATTCTCACAGCAGTGAATCGCGGCGGCATCGGGCAGGCCTTGTACCGTCATCATCTGGCCAACCGCATCCGCAGTTTGCGCACTGTGCGTAGAGGCCACGAGTGCGCCATTTGTAAACAGCAAGAAAACGATTGCGATAACGAGACTGCGCATAAAAACCAAATTACCCGAAAAAGCTAAAGCATTCCATAAGAAACCGGCCATCACGCAACCGTGAACCACGTCGTCATGCCGGCCGCCGCATGTTCCAGCATATGACAATGGTAGAGCCATTTCCCCGGATTGTCGGCGACAAAGGCTATTGTCGTCGTCTGTTCGGGCCCGATCAGGAAAGTGTCGCGCCAGGGTTCGCCTTCGTCCACTTCACTCCCCGAGCGTGAGAGCACCCGGAAATGATGCCCATGTACATGCATTGCATGAACCCACGCGGTCCTGTTGACGGTTTCCAGGACGATGGTTTGCCCGCGTTCCGAGGCAAACAGGGGATCGTCGGCGAGGTTTGCGACACCGTTGAAAGCCCAGGTCTGGCGAGTGGCCTGGACATCCTCGCCCTGAAGCTTTCGTCCTTTGTATGTGATTTCGACAAAGCCGCCCATGGCCCCGCCCTCCATGACGATTTTCACACGCCGTGCATTGGCGATATCAGGCTCGGGAATGGCGTTGATCGCGAGAGCCGGCATGGCCGGAGCGGCGGTTGCAGCGCCCTCGACCTTGAAATCAGCCATCACCAATGGATCGTCGCCCGTTATCTCCTCCAGTGCAAAATGCTCCTGAGCGACAATCAGCAAATCCATGCGCTGTGCCGGACCCAGCAACGCGGGCGCATATCCAATGCTGACGGGCTCCGGCAAAGCCTGGCCGTCATAAGCAAGCACCTTTGCATCGAACCTGTTAGGGTCTATTTCGAAGACGCGGGCGTTGGCTGCGTTGATCAGGCGCAACCGGTAGGCTTCACCGCGCTTGAGCGCCATGACCGGCGCCGGCTCGCCATTGACCGTGATCCAGTTGCCGAGGCGACCACCATGGCTCCAATCCATCAGCGAACCGAAGCTCTCGGTGTCCAGCACGCCCGGCCGGCGCAACCGCCAGTCGTCAAGAACCAGTGTGATATCGTGGGATCTGTCGAACGGGCTCTCCGGCTCGTCGATGATCAACGGGCCGTAAAGACCGCGGCCAACCTGGTTCCAGCTTTTATTGTGCGCGTGATACCAATAGGTACCCGCATCCGGCACCTCAAAATCATACACAAAGCTCTCGCCCGGTTGCACGGGTTCCTGCGTCAGTCCCGAAACGCCGTCCATAGCGTTGTCGATCCGAATGCCGTGCCAGTGAATGGATGTCGGTTCCTCCAGATTGTTGGTGAACCGAACACGGATGCGCGCTCCCTTGCGGGCACGAATTTCAGGCCCCGGCACTTCGCCGTTATAGGCCCAGACATCAGACGCTTCAGCATCTGGCCGGAATAGCTTTTTGCTCGCAGGGCCAGCAATCAACTCGAGCTCTGTGGAGCTTGTACGCGCCAGCGACAGAGTCGGAAAATGGGCGGCGGAGACAAGGCCCGCGGACCCGATGATGAACTTGCGCCGGTTGATCATTCTTCAGGTTCCAGACGATAAATTGAATTTGCGGTGAGGTTTTGATCGCTCAGTAACAAAGCGCCATCTTGAAGGTCGTCAATCACCGGTTCTGCCGGTCGACGTCTGAACCGAAAGCCGATTGCCGGACTTGCAGTTTCAGGCGACCAAATTCCCGGTCTTTGTGCCAATCGCACATCTGGCACTGATAGAGGTTCCACCAACCGGAAGGTCAAGCCAGCAGCCTCGCCATAACTCCATCTGGGCAAAGAATGCGGGCCAGCCATAAAGATGGTGCTGGCCGAAGACTCAAACCGAAGAATTGATCCGCAGCGCACGATTGTCCTCACCCGTTTCTTGCGGAGCTCCCTCCAGAGGTATCAAGATTGAGGCGCACAACCCACCCTCCTGCCGATTGGCCAGCCAGATGTCGCCACCATGCGCCGTGATGATTGTGCGTGCAATTGACAGACCGAGCCCGTGACCACCTGTGTCCAACGACCTTGATTGTTCGAGCCTGAAAAACGGATCGAAAACCCGTTCAAGCTCGGATTCCGGGATGCCCGGTCCGTCATCTTCGACCGTGATCATGAGATGGCCCTCACGAACCGAATATGCCACGTGTGCATTTCCGCTATAACGCACGGCGTTTTCGATCACGTTGCGAAGTGCTCGGCGTATTGCGGTTGGGCGGATGCGAACACTTACTGGCGGGCCGCTATCCAGGAGGAAAGGTACGGGTGAACCCGTTCTCAGATCTTCGAGCAACGCGCCAATGTCAACAGATTGAGACACCTCGGATGCTGCCATTCCGCGGGCGAAGGTCAGTGTCTCCTCGACCATGGTCTGCATTTCCTCGACCGAGGTCACCAGACTGCTTCTTGTTTCCTCGTCGTCGACCATCTCGGCACGGACACGAATTGCCGTAAGTGGAGACCTGAGATCGTGTCCTAACGAAGCCAGCAACCGTGTTCGGTCCGCAACAAACCGGGTCAAGCGATCCTGCATTCTGTTGAAGGTCGAGGTAAGCTCCCGCACTTCGCTCGGGCCTACGGCGGGCAATTCCGCAATCTCTTCGCCCCGTCCCAGCCTGTCAACCGCACCGACCAGCCGCCTCAATGGACCGGTAAAGCGGGTCATGAGAAACCAGAAAACAGCGATCAGGATGATTGCCGCGGTCAGAATAAATGTCAGCATGGAGTAAAACGGCCACTGGAAGGGCGGGCGCTCGAACCGCGTGCCGACATTCAGCCAACGTCCATCAGAAAGCGCGATAGACAGGTTCATTTCAACTGCTGAGACCGCACCGTGCATCATCGTCCGATGCATTTCAGCCATCTCCGGTGAAAGGTGCGGCATCGGGAGGATTTTTCCCTCGATAGCATGCAATTCGACACGGATGTCACCGCTGTAACTCTCACCCAGAAGCGCACGTACCCGGGATTCGATCAGACCACTATCCGAGTCGTCTGAATTTCCGGCTGTCGCTTCACCCGACAGGTCAAACCGGACAAGCGGCGAATTGGCTGCGCGCAGGATAGAGTCTTGCAGATTGTTCGGAGCCTCTTCAATCAACCTCGCCACGTTCGCGGCGCGGCCTGCGGCTTCAAAGCCGAGGGCAGCACGAACCGCAAGGCTCCTCTCATCGACGAACAGCCAAAGGCTCACGACTTGCGCGACGACAAGCGCGGCGACAACAAGAAGCACGAGTTGAGCCCTGAGGCTTGTCAACGGCCCCCAACTCAACCCAACACCTCCACGTCCGCCGACAGGCAATAGCCGCCGTTTCTGACGGTTGCAATTATCTTTGGCTGGAGAATGTCGGGTTCGATCTTGCGCCTGAGGCGGCTGATCTGGTTATCGATGGTGCGGTCCAAGGGCCCGGATGAACGGCCAGCCGTAAGGTCCAGAAGCTGCTCACGGCTCAGGACTACACGCGCGCGCTCCAACAGGACGATCAGGAGCTTGAAGTCTGAGCTCGTCAAGCGCGTTTCGTTTCCGCATTCGTCCGCCAGCACCCGGCTATCGGAGTCAAGCACGAGGTGGGCAAAACGGAGGCGCTTTCCCACAAACACGCCTGAAAGCTTTTCCTGCCGTTCCGTACGCCGAAGGACCGCCTTGATCCGCGCGAGCAACTCTCGCGGATTGAACGGTTTCGCAAGATAGTCATCGGCTCCGATTTCGAGTCCGACGATGCGGTCCGTGTCGTCACCCAATGCGGTCAGCAAAATGATGGGCAGCACACGCTCGGCGGAAAGCCGCTGGCATAGCGAAAGGCCGCTTTCGCCCGGCATCATGACGTCCAGAACCATCAAGTCATAATTGCCGATCGCAAGTTTTACCTCGGCATCCTGCGCATCCTTGGCGGTGCCTGCGCGCATGCCGTTCTTCTCGAGAAAACGTTTCACGCTTTCCCGGATTTCCTTGTGATCGTCGACGACGAGAATATGCGGAGCATCTGACATGAGCTTTTCTATCGAAAACCGACACAATGCGTCAGTGATTGTTTTGTCACCGAATGTAACAGAACCCACATTCTACGACATGCCGGTACAAACTGCTGGATGCAATCCATTCAAATCGAGTTCTTTATGCCCAGATACTGAATGTGCAACCAACCAGGAGATTGTAAGATGTACAAGTTCAAGACCATCGCAACAGCGCTGCTCATTTCGGCCACCTTCCCAACACTCGCGCTCGCCGATGCCGATCACGGCCATGGACAGCGGCAAGGTACGTCGAATTCCGCTTCTACGACTCCCATGACGGGCGGCAACGCCAACATGATGCAAGGAATGATGGGCGGCGACATGGGATCCATGATGCGTATGATGAAGATGATGCACGCTGGACAATCAGGCATGATGGGCATGGATGGCGAAACCGGTGGCATGGGCGTTGGAATGATGGGCATGGGTGGACCGATGATGGGTGGCGCCGACCATATGCAACGCCTGTTTGATGCCGATGATGACGGAACAGTCTCGCCCGAGGAACTTCGCACTGGTCTGCTTGACGAACTGAAAACCTACGACGCGGACGGCAATGGAATGCTGTCTCTCGCCGAATTCGAAACGCTTCACGCAGCCCATATCAGGGAACATACGGTCGACCGCTTCCAGGCATTCGACGCCGATGGAGACGGACAAGTCACCTCCGATGAATTTGCTGCGCCCGCCGACAGGTTCAGGCGGATGATGATGATGCGTTCGGGGAACATGCCTAGCCAGACTGGTGGCATGATGGACGGCGAGCAGCCGGGAAGCATGATGCAGAACGGGACACAGAGCGGAACAAAAAAGGACGATTGAGCGTTATGCCGGTTGGACAAACCAGTGGCGGAGGCTCTGCCTTCGCCACCACATAGCAAGGAATTGATTGAATGATGAACGGTTATGGCATGGGTTTTGGCGGGCTTTGGATGATCCTTATCCTGGTCCTTGTCGGCCTCGCGATTGTCGCCCTGATCAAGTATCTGGGAAAATGAAGACTGTGTGAAAAGGTGACAATCAGATGAGTTACACGATAGACAGAATATTTCCCCGGGCCAATATCGACGAAATCGACGCCCGCACTCGTGCTGCCCTGGCTGCAGCCGGCTTCGGAGTCCTGACCGAAATCGACGTCAAGGCGACAATGAAGAAGAAAATCGACAAGGACATGCCTGGATATCGCATCCTTGGTGCCTGCAATCCGAACATGGCCTGGCAGGCCATCGGCATGGAACCGAAGGTTGGAGCCATGCTTCCCTGCAACGTGATCGTGCGGGAGACGGACGATGGTGTGGAAGTGTCGGCGGTTGATCCTGTGCTCTCCATGACCGGGATCAACAATCGGGAGCTCGGTGATGTCGCCGGTCAAGTCCGGAAGATGCTTCAGGACGTCGTATCAGCGATTTGATTCCTCATGCCGGAGTCCGCGAAACGAAACAGCACCCACTCTATATGCAAGCGTGACTAAAAGGTTTAATCGCGCTTGCACACATTCAGGTCGGCCTTGACTTGCACTCTTGGTACGTCAATTACGTAGCCATTCCCGGGTTCAAATTTTCGTTAACCACGCAGATGAACAAATCTGCTACACTGTCTACATGAAAAGTAATTTTGCGCTCTCAACGGCGACGGCTGCACCAGCTCTCCGATCCACAAGGGACAGAGATGAATTTGTTTCAAAAGCTGCTCAACACTTCGATCCTGCTCGCATTGGCCGTGTCTATGACAGCTTGCGTATCGACGGTTCTTGACGTCGACAACAAGGCAAATCAACCAATTGCCGCCAACCTCGTCAGCGATATGAAAAAACGCAAGATGACCCCGGCTGATCCCGTACTGGTCCGGATCTTCAAGGATGAGAGCGAACTCGAGATTTGGAAACGTGACCGTACTGGGCGTTACGCACTATTGAAGACCTTTCCCATGTGTCGCTGGTCCGGCAAGCTCGGCCCAAAGACCAAAGAAGGAGATCGGCAAGCTCCAGAAGGGTTTTACCATGTCTCCGCCGGCATGCTGAATCCCAACTCGCAATATTATCTCTCTTTCAATCTCGGCTACCCAAACAAGCTGGAAAGCGCACTCGGCTACACCGGCGATGCCTTGATGGTTCACGGCGCCTGTACATCGGCAGGATGCTACGCGCTCACGGATGCAGGCGTTGCGCAAATCTATGCGATCGTGCGTGAAGCCATCAGGGGCGGACAGTCTTCCTTTCAGGTGCAGGCTTTTCCATTCCGGATGACGCCAGAAAACATGGCGCGAAATCGAAATGACCCTAATTTCGATTTTTGGAAAAACCTGAAACAGGGCTATGACATTTTGGAGGTCACAGGCCGCCAACCCCAGGTGTCCTATTGCGGCAGACGGTATGTCTTCGATGCGGCCTTTGAGGGTGGAAATCCGCGCAACCCGCTTGCTTCATGCCCGCCGCTGCTGAGCGCGGAAGACGATGTCGTCGCTGCTCGGCGCGTTTCAGATGAACGCAAAATGGAATCAATACTTGCCTCCGGGACGGTTGTATCGATCCATGCGTATTCGGATGGCGGTATGCATCCAAGCTTCCGAAAGCTTCTCAAAAGCCGTGGCGCTAAGGCACTGGCACAGACAGCATCATTGAATAACGTACCGGTCAGTCGACCGGATGCTGCCTTGGCGGATCCCCATACGCCCGGAGAATGATATCCACAGCCCAAAGTGTCGTTTGGCTTGAGATCCTTTTCCGCGCCGACGCCTACAATAAGAAATTCTATTTGAAAGATCATCCCTATGGCTAGGCAGCGGGCAAACACTACTGACGCTCATACATCAGCGGAAGTATACACAGCCGACATAGTCGGTGCTAATATCTTTACGCCCCTTTGCCCTCGAAGCCGTAAAATATAAACGAAATCAGATCAAAACGCCTTCCGCGCACAAGTCTCTACTAAGATGGGTGCCAGCCGCGAAGAGATCGCCGGGGCGATCAAGATCTCCTGTCAGACACGGGTTGTGGCTGTGGCCAGCCCCCGGACATCTTGACAGCACGGGCGCGCTGTCAAGATGTTTGCCGCTGTGGAGCACAGGGCGCTCGAAGGGTATCAGCCGAGCTTCGGAAGCATCAGGCAGGCGTGCCGGGATAACCGGCTTCTTGCAAAGCGGCTCCAAGTGCACCGGCATCGGCGCTTGAGGTCACGACCACGTTCTTGGTCTCCAGGTCGATGTCGATGCGCGCCTGCGGATCGATACTCCGGAGCGCCTTTGTTACGATGCTGGCGCAATGGCCACAGGTCATTTCAGGTACATTGAGTTTCAACATTTCTCTCACCTTTGGTTGGCTGGCTCCTGCCAGTGAGCACCCAATTGGGGCTTCCCTCCATGGCAAGGTCAAGGGAGTGTGCAAAAAATATTTGCCTCCAAAAAAAATATAAATGAGCGCTTGACCTTCCCATGATTGGAAGCCTTAGGCCTGTCTTCAAGATCAATTCTCTTGAAGGACTACCTCCATGAACATGCGCCCTGATATTGCTGCCTTTCACCGGTTCCGGATTGAAGGAATGACCTGCGCCTCATGCGTCAAGCGGGTCGAAACTGCCATTGCCAAACTTGATGGTGTCGAATCTGCCTCGGTCAATCTGGCCACAGAAACTGCCGAAGTCCGGTTCGGCGCCAAGCCCGATTCCCAAGCCGTGATCAAGGCCGTGCACAACGCCGGTTATGAGATCGCGGTGGATGTGGCGGAATTCGGCATCGAAGGCATGACCTGTGCTTCCTGCGTTCGCCGGGTTGAGCTCGCCATCGCCGCCGTCCCCGGCGTTATCGGCGCGTCGGTCAATCTGGCGACGGAATCCGCAACAGTCCGGTTCGCTGGTGGATTGGCCTTGGAAGCCGTTGAAGCGGCCATTCGCCAAAGCGGCTACGAGTCGTCAAGAAAACAGGGCGGCGCAGATGAAACCGACCGCCGCAAGGCTGCCAAGGAAGCCGAGTATCGCGCCCTGTTGCGCGATTTCGGTCTCGCTGCCACGCTCACATTGCCGATCTTCGTGCTGGAGATGGGGTCGCACATGATTCCCGCGCTGCACATGTGGCTGATGCATGCGGTAAGCACTCAGACCCTCTATCTCATCTATTTCGCCCTCGCATCGGTGGTGCAATTCGGCCCCGGCCTGCGGTTCTACCGCAAGGGCGTGCCAGCGCTGCTGCGTCTTGCCCCCGACATGAATTCGCTTGTGGTTCTGGGCTCCACTGCCGCCTGGGCCTATTCCGTGGTGGCCACGTTTACGCCCGGCGTTCTGCCCGAAGGCACCGCCAATGTGTATTATGAAGCCTCGGCCGTTATCGTCACGCTGATCCTGCTCGGACGCCTGCTCGAAGCGCGCGCCAAGGGGAGGACCGGCGAAGCCATCAAGCGCCTGATGGGTCTGCAAGCCAAGTCCGCAAGGGTGGAACGCGACGGAGAATTCATCGAAGTACCGCTTGAGCAGGTGGTCTCGGGCGACATCATTCAGGTGCGCCCCGGCGACAAGATCCCGGTCGACGGGTTGGTGTCGAGCGGCTTCTCCTATGTCGACGAGGCAATGATCTCAGGCGAGCCGGTGCCGGTGAAGAAGGTGGCAGGCGACGAAGTCATCGGCGGCACCATCAACAAGACCGGCAGCTTTGTCTATCAGGCCACCAAGGTCGGCGCCGACACATTGCTGGCACAGATCATCCAGATGGTCGAAACCGCGCAAGGCTCGAAACTGCCGATTCAGGCGATCGTCGACCAGGTAACGGCCTGGTTCGTGCCCGCTGTCATGCTGGCTGCTGCACTCACCTTTCTGGTCTGGCTCACATTTGGCCCGGACCCGGCGCTGGCCTTCGCGTTGGTCAATGCCGTCGCAGTGCTGATCATTGCATGCCCCTGCGCCATGGGGCTTGCCACGCCAACTTCGATCATGGTCGGAACCGGACGTGCTGCCGAGCTCGGTGTGCTGTTCCGCAACGGCGAAGCGCTGCAAAGCCTCAAAACGACTGATGTGGTTGCCCTCGACAAGACCGGCACACTGACGCTCGGTCGTCCCACCCTGACCGATCTCATTGTCAGCGACGGTTTTGACCGTGACGAGGTTCTCTCGCTGATAGCCTCTGCCGAAGCGATGTCCGAGCATCCGGTCGCCGAAGCCATTGTTGCAGCCGCCAAGGCGCAGGCCCTGGCCATTCATGCGGTCGAGACGTTCGAAGCCGTCCCAGGCTTTGGCATCAAAGCCGAGGTGGCGGGCAGGACCCTGCATGTTGGTGCTGACCGCTACATGCACCAGGTCGGCGTCGACTACGCAGTCCAGCCGCAGGTCACGGAGGATCTGGCCATGCAGGCGAAGACCCCACTCTATGCTGCCATTGACGGCAAGCTGGCAGCCATCATCGCTGTGGCTGATCCGATCAAGCCATCGACACCGGCTGCCATTGACGCCCTTCACGCGCTCGGACTGAAGGTCGCCATGATCACCGGCGACAACCGCCGCACGGCTGAAGCCATTGCCGCCCGTCTCGGGATTGACCAGGTGGTGGCCGAAGTGCTGCCGGAAGGCAAGGTGGAGGCGGTCAAGCGCCTGCGCGCTGGTGGCCGCAAGGTTGCCTTTGTCGGCGACGGCATCAATGACGCACCGGCGCTGGCCGAGGCGGATGTCGGCATCGCCATCGGCACCGGAACCGACGTTGCCATTGAGAGCGCCGATGTGGTGCTGATGGCCGGAGACCTGACCGGCGTTGCCAACGCCATCGGCCTGTCCAAGGCCACTATCGCCAACATCCGTCAGAACCTGTTCTGGGCGTTTGCCTACAACGCCGCCCTGATCCCGGTGGCAGCGGGCGTGCTCTATCCGTTCTCGGGAACCCTGCTGTCGCCGGTGTTGGCCGCCGGTGCCATGGCCCTGTCGAGCGTATTCGTGCTCGGCAACGCGTTGCGGCTGAAACGCTTCACCGCGCCGATCAACGACTGGTCCCAGGTCAAGGCTGCCTAATGCAAACCACGGGTGCAGAGCCTGGGCGCTCTGCACCCCATTCAGGAGGAAATCATCATGACCGATGCAACATCCAGGCCCTGGATTGAAATCTACACCACGCCGCAATGCCCCGACTGCATCGCGCTGAAACGCTGGCTCCGGAATCTGGGCATTCCCTTCGTCGAACACGATCTGCGTGACCCGCTGATTGCCGAGGAAGCACGGGAGCGGACCGGAATGCGGATCGCCCCCCTGACACTCATTGAGGGGCAGGTTTTCTGGGGCACGTTCAGTCACCAGGCGCCGCAAATTGCCGATCTGCTCGGTCTCACCGCAGCTGCAGCTTAGTGGGTCGATCCTGACAGATGGTTGCCATCCGTCGGGGCAATTCGCCCCACCAGATCAATTGGAGAAAGAGATGACCACGATTACTTTACCCCAACTTTCCCGCCGATTTGAAGCGGCTTCGGAACAAACCATTCTCGATGCCGCCTTTGCCCACGGTATCGCCTATCCTCACGGCTGCCTGTCCGGGCGGTGCGGTGCCTGCAAGTCACGACTGCTTGAGGGCGAAGTGGTGATGGCGAAGCACTCGCCTTTTGCCTTGACAGCAGAGGAAGCCGCCGAGGGGCAGATTCTTGCCTGCGTGGCGACACCGGTGACGCCTGTATCCATTGAATGGCTTGATACCGACTATGTGCCCCGCGAGGCAGCGAAGATCAGCGCCCGGGTTCTCTCCACTACAAAGGCAACCCATGATGTTGTGATCCTGCGTCTGCGGCCGTCGGAGCCGATGGCCTTCGCCGCCGGGCAGTATCTGTCCTTGAAAATCGAGGGCACACTCGCGCGGCATTACTCGATGGCCAACACACCCGGTGCCGGCCTCATCGAACTGCATGTCAGGATAGTACCGGGCGGGCGGACAAGCGGGCTGGTCTCGCGTCTGGTTGTGGGTGACGTGGTGCGTCTGACAGGCCCGATGGGCAGCAGCTATTTCCGCGAAACTCACACCGGTCCAATCCTGGCGGTAGCTGGCGGAACCGGTTTGGCGCCGGTCAAGTCGATCATCGAGGCGGCCCTTGCGCTCGACCCCGATCGGCATGTGCTGCTCTATTTCGGTGTGCGAACACAACGCGATCTCTATTATGTCGCCCATTTCAGGGCGCTTGAAGCCCGCCACGCCGGGTTCACCTTCATCCCGGTTGTTGCAGTGACGGACAATCCGGCGCATCGTAGCGGCATGGTAACGGACGCCATTGCCGAAGACATCCGCGATCTCAGCGGTTTCAGCATCTACATGGCGGGACCGCCACCGATGGTGGAGGCCATGCAGGATCTTGCCTCGCAGCGTGGCGCACAGGCGAACCGGGTTTACGCGGATGTGTTTTTCACGCCCGAGGCTGCAAAACAGGAGGAGTTGCTATGAACATCGGCGAAGCCGCCAAGGCGACGGGCATATCCGCCAAGATGATCCGTTATTACGAGGGTTTGAACCTGATCAGGCCGGCCTTGCGGACCGCGTCAGGTTACCGCGTCTATTCCGACAACGACATTCACACGCTCAGGTTCGTGCGGCGGGCGCGCGATCTCGGGTTTTCGGTCAGGCAGATTTCCACTCTGCTGAACCTCTGGCAGGACCGGGGCCGCGAAAGCGGCCAGGTCAAGCGGGTGGCGCTGCAGCACATTGCCGATCTCGAAATCCGGATCAGCGAATTGCGCGACATGATAGGCGTGCTGAAGACCTTGGCGGACAGTTGCCACGGCGACCATCGTCCCGATTGTCCGATCCTGCATGGGCTCGAACGAGAGGTCCAGGTCCAACCCGCAGCTTTTGCCTGAGCTGGTCCTCCTGCCTGTTATGTTGCAAATCGCAATTTGGTCACGACAGGACACTTTAGGCTCAGGGCTCATCGGTTATACAGAAGGTGACGGTCACTGCTATTGCGATAGCTGACATCAAGGCGTGGGCGTATCGATCGTCGCGGGTGTGGATGCGCCGCCAGTTCTTGAGTTTTCCAAACATGCTCTCGATTTTATCGCGGCTTTTGTAGAGCGTCTTGTCGAGACAATCGCGAAGATTGAACGAACATTGGATGAAACGGGGTTGCAACCAGAAGCGCGAGCTTTGAGGGTAATCGCTGGTTTGATCATGCAACTTGACGAGCGTCATGTAGCAAGGGGATGCTGACGAACAGAGAGACTGTGCCTGTCTTCTCCATTTCCTGCCGCTCTTAGGACGTTATTGGCTATCTAATGAGTATTCAGAAGTATTCGCTAAGATTCTGCAATCCTGCTCTGGCAGCAGCAATATGTTTGCGCATCAACATTTCCGCGGATTCTGGGTCTCCTTCTTCAATCGCCACCAGGATCCTGCGATGCTCTTCAAGCGCTCGCTTGCCGCGACCGGGAACAGCTTTGTGCGCCCGCCTGGACATGCGAAGTTGAGGATAAAGATCCCGGCAAAGAATCTTGAACAAGATCGGGTTCCGGGCCGCCTTGATTATCATATAGTGGAAATCCAAGTCTTCGGGGGGCTGGAGGTATGAGCCGTCTTCGGCTGCCGCGACCGCGACAGCATGCGCCTCAAACAAATTCCGCAGGTTCTTCTTCTCATTTGGCGTCATGTGTATTGCCGCCAATTTTGCTGCGACCGCTTCCAGATTTTCGCGGACTTCCATCAAATTGAGGATATCGGGCAAGGAAGGGCGGACGACCCGGGCTCCGGCGTTCGGAGAAACAACAACCAGGTTTCTTTCGGCCAGTCGCTTGAGCGCCTCGCGAATCGGGCCGCGGCTTACGTCAAGGCGCTTGGCCAAGTCGGACTCATTCAGTTTTTCGCCAGGACGAAGCCGACCCTCTACGATTTCAACGCAGAGTGCCTCCGCTAGTTCTTCGGACCGGTCGCGCGCCGTCAGATTTGTCATGTGCCCATATTGTCTGCGATCGGTGGGCGTTTCAAGGAAAATCCTGAGACTGGAAGCGAATAGTCCCCATATTGTTGACAATCATACCGCGTTATGTGCATGCTGATAATGCAAAAACGAAAGAATGTTCCGTTAGATCCGTTAGGGAGGATACAATGAAGCCACGTTTCTTGAGGATGCTTGTCGCCGGTGTCGTCGTCGCAGTTGGTGCGACGAGTTCGGTATCCGCGACCGAGTGCATCGCACCTGCCAACCCCGGCGGTGGCTGGGATTTCACCTGCCGTCAGATCGGTAAGATCCTGTTTGACATCAAGCAGGTCGATGCCCCGGTGCAGGTCACCAACATGGCCGGCGCCGGCGGCGGTCTAGCGTTCAGCACCGTTGTCAACGAGCGCAATGACGACCCCGACCTGATCGTCGCGGCATCCTCCGCCACCACCACCCGGCTGGCGCAGAACGCCTTTGGTGGCGCGACTGCCGACCAGGTCCGCTTTGTCGGCGCCATCGGAGCCGATCCCGGCGTGATCGTTGTCGCCAAGGACAGCCCCTTCCAGAACCTCGACGATCTGGTTGAGGCGATCAAGGCTGATCCCGGTTCGGTCGCGTTTGCGGGGGGCTCGGCTGCTGGTGGTTTTGACCACCTCAAACCACTGCAGATCCTCAAGGCAGCGGGCTTCAGCGACATCACCAAGGTCAAGTATATCGGCGTCGATGGCGGCGCGGATGCGATCACGCAGACCATCGGTGGCTTTACCCAGGCGATGACAGGCGACATGTCAGAAATCGTGGGCTTCATCAGATCTGGTGAGGTGCGTGCGCTGGCCGTCCTGACGGAAGAGCGGGTGCCGGGCTTTGAAGATATCCCGACCGCTAAGGAACAGGGCTATGACGTGGTCGCGGTGAACTGGCGCGGATTATACGTGCCCAAAGGCATCAGCGACGAGCGCTTTGAGGAGTGGGGCCAGAAACTGAAAGCGGTCGCCGAATCCGACGAATGGCAGGCGGCGATGAAGGCCAACGGCCTGGCGCCCTTCACAAAAGTCGGCGGCGACTTCCAGTCCTGGATTGACAGCGTCGTGGCCCAGACCGCGGATCTGAGCCGTGAAATCGGGGTTATCCAGTAATGGCCTCCGACCGGATCCTGGGTCTGGTCGTAACCTTCGTGGGGCGCGCCCCAAATGGGGGCCCCCCCCACGATAACGTGCCCAGAAAGGGCCCCCCCCACGGGGCGAAGGCCGATAA
>JBPOEW010000007.1:0-281410 GCA_051251555.1 Hoeflea sp. | reverse complement strand
GCGTCGCTCCTCGCGACGCGGTGGCCGGAGCTGGCCTATCCCGGTTATAGGATGGCCCGATAAGCTTCCCGTTCCGCTGACGACGGCTTGGAATGTACCGCACGTCACCGGATCCACGTTCGCTTTCTCGTTCACCGTCAAGGATGCTCCACATGGCAGACAGGTCTGATCGCACCGCCCGCATTGGCAAAGTGCTGGACCATTGGGCCGCCACGTCCGGAGGCATCGCCATTGCTTGCTTCTCCGCAATCATTGTCTACGTCGTGTTTGCCCGTTACGTGCTCTCCTACACGCCACGCTGGTCGGAGGAAGTGCCGCGGTTGTTGCTGGTCTGGGTGACTTTTATCGGCGCCATCTCGGGCTATGTCCGCCGAAGCCACCTCTCTGCCGGGATCACCGATTTGCTGGTGGCGCCCGGCACCTTGCGAAATGCCATCGGCTTGGTTGCCATGATCGCCACTGCCGGCTTCCTGATTGTTGTCCTGATCACCGGGTGGAACCTGACAAGGGCGACATGGTCGCATGAGACTACCGTTCTCAGCCTGCCGGTCGGACTTGTCTATCTGGCACTGCCGGTCACCGCCTACTTCTCGCTGGTGGCGGTGTTTGTCGCAGGGTGGCGCAAATGAGCCTTGCACTGATCATCCTGCTTTCCAGCTTTGTTGTCCTGATTCTGATCGATGCGCCGATCACTATCGCGTTGGCCTTGTCCTCGGTTTTCTATCTGCTGGTTGCCGACACGGCACCACTCATCGTCGTTGCGCAGCGCATGGTAGCCGGCATCGACAGCTTCACCCTGCTGGCTATCCCGCTCTTCTTGTTTGCCGGATTGTTGATGGTGCATGGTGGGCTGGCGCCGCGGATCATCGCGCTCTGCGCCGCTGTCGTCGGCCAGCGCACCGGCGGTCTGGCGATTGTCATGATCGTGGCCTGCATGATGTTCGGCTCCCTGTCCGGATCTGGGGTTGCAGACGTTGTCGCCATCGGTTCGATGATGCTGCCTGCCATGAAGGACCGCGGCTACGCGCCGGGGTTCTCGGCCGCAGCACTTGGCTGCGCCGGGTCGCTTGGCACAGTGATCCCGCCGTCGATCGTCCTGATCGTCTATGGCACGGCCACCGGAACCTCGATCGGACAGCTGTTCATCGGCTCCATCGGTCCAGGCATTCTCTTGGGGCTCGGTCTGATTGTCGTCGCCTGGTGGATATCGAGGAAGAATGGCTGGAAGGGCGGCGCAGAATTCAGTTGGGCAAGGCTCAGAGCGACCTTCGCTGACTCGATATTGGCCCTGATTGCGCCCTTGATCATTGTCGGCGGCATTCGTTTTGGCATCTTCACGCCGACCGAAGCGGCCGGCATTGGAGTCGCCTATGCCCTGTTCATCGGTCTGTTCGTCTACTGCCAGTTGACCCTCTCCAGCATCATTGCACTGCTGCGCGAGACTACCGAAATGACCGGTTCCATCCTTATGGTGATCGCCGCCGCTTCGGTCTTTGGTTGGGTCCTAACCGTCGAGCAGGTTCCGCAACTCGTCGTCAACGGCATCACCGGCGCGACCGACAGTGCCGTAATCGCGCTGTTGCTGATCATGCTCGCGGTGCTGGTGCTCGGCACGTTCATGGAATCCATCGCCATCATCCTGATCCTGGCGCCGGTCTTCATGCCGGTTCTGCGCAGCTATGAAATCGACCCGGTCTATTTCGGCGTGCTGCTGACGATCAATCTGGCGATCGGCGCCAACACCCCGCCGCTCGGCATTGATCTGATGGCTGCGTGCCGAACCGGCAAGATCCCGCTTGCAGCGACGTTTCGCTACCTGATCCCGTTTCTGGGGATGATGGTTGGCATCCTGCTGCTGTTGGTCGTGTTCCCGCAGATCATCACCGCTTTCCTGCCGGCAATTTGATGCCGGTAATTTCCGAAAACTGTCTCGAGGACGCCATGACCTTCACGCCTGACATCCGCGCCGACATCGATCGTTTCTGGTCAACAATCGAGCGCTCCGCCGAAGTCGGCAAGGGACGTCCCGGTGGGCTTTCGAGGTTGACCCTTAGCGATGACGACCGCACGATGCGCGACATCTTTGTCGGCTGGTGCCGCGATGCCGGACTTGAGGTCGACATTGACGAGCTGGGCAACATCTTTGCCCGACGAAACGGCACCGAGAACGATCTGTCGCCGATCCTGATTGGCAGCCATCTCGACACCCAGATCAACGGTGGACGTTTCGACGGCATCGCCGGCGTGCTGGCGGGACTGGAAGTTGTTCGCGTCCTCAATGACGCGGGTCACACCACCCGCCGTCCGATTGTTGTTGTCGACTGGACCAATGAGGAGGGTGCGCGCTTTTCACCACCGATGGTCGCGTCCGGCTGCTTTGTCGGCAAATACGCGACGGACTGGGTCAAGGACCTGATCAGTGACGACGGCGCCCGTTTCGGCGATGAACTTGAACGCATCGGTTATAACGGCCGCGTCAATTGCCAGGCAGGTGAGATCGACGCCTATTACGAGTTGCACATCGAGCAGGGACCGATTCTTGACATTGAAAACCAGCAGGTGGGCGTTGTCACCGCCGGATATCCGACCCACGGCATGCGAGTGCAGTTCAACGGTCAGACTGCCCATACCGGTCCGACGCCGATGGACCTTCGCCACAACGCACTGGTTGCCGGCGCCCGCTGGTTGACCGCAGTGGACGACATCGGCTGGGATTTCGCTATCGGCGATGGCAAGGCAACCGGAGCGCGGCTTGCTGCCTGGCCAAACAAGCCGGGTATTCTATCCGACAGCGCCCAGGCGATCTGTGATGTCCGCCATCCAGACCCTGTCACCGCACGGGTGATGGCCGAAAAGATGCGGCGGGCGCTGTTTGAAAGTGCTGCCAAGGCCGGATGCGAAGCAATCATTGAAGACGAGTGGTTCTGGGGCGGCAACATCTTCGATGCTGAGATGGTCGCCGGCATTCGCGACGAAGCCGGCCGTATGGGTTTCAAATGGCGCGACATACAATCCCAGGCCGGACACGACGCCTATTTTCTGGCCACTCATTGCCCGACCGCAATGATCTTCACCCCCTGCAAGGGCGGCATCACTCACAACAATGAAGAGAGTTGCGAACCGGAAGACTTTTTGGCCGGCGTCAACGTACTGTTGCATGCGGTTGTGGCGCGGGCGGACCGGTAGGCTTATTGACCGGATGACTTCAGCAAGGCTCCGGGCCGCAGTCAATGCATCTCAGGATAGAGTGACTGAAGCTCGCTCATGACCGTGATGAAGTTCTGCTCCGGGACCGACAGTCGGGTTTGTGGATTGCTGACCAGAAAAACATCCGAACCGATCGGATGGTCGCTGACCTGCAGCCGCCACAGTTGGCCCTTTTCCAATTCTTCGGTCACCGCCATCAGGGGCAGAATTCCGATGCCTAGTCCGGCGACAATCATGCGACGGACCTCTTCGAGGTTGGGGCTGCGACCGCTGACGCGATTACCCAACCCTACGCTTTCGCTCAGCACCGCCATCGGTTCGAGACCCATGCCCTCCGTGGCGCAGGTGAAAGCAATAAACGGCTCTTGGCGCAGTTCCCGAGTGGTGATTTGGGTGCGGCCGAAAAACGGATGTTCGGCGCCACAAAAAACGCTGAATTCCTCGCGGAACAACAATCTGCAATCGAGATTGAACACCGGCTTGGCCAACAGGCAGATGCCGATACCGGATTTTTCCTGGGCGATACGCCGAACGGTCTCCAGGCTGTTCTGAACCTCGATGTTCCAGGTGATGGATGGATACCTGAGGTGATAGAGCCGCAACGCCTCGTTGATGAGAGGCGAGACTAGATTGCTGACGATCTGCAGGCTGACTTCGCCGAACTCCTCGTCATTGCGATCTTCGGTAAGGGTTGAAATCCGGTCGACGCATTGGAAGATCTCGGAGCATTCCTGATAGATTCGTTCGCCGCGCGCCGTAAGTGAAAACCGGCGGCTGTCGCGGAAGACCAGTTGGCAGCCCAACTGGTCTTCCAGACGTTGAAGTGCCTGGCTGATCGACGGCTGGCTCATATTGAGCCGCTTTGCAGCGCGGGTTATCCCGCCTTCCTGGGCGATGGCGCAAAAGGTGCGGAACAGGTTCCAGTTGAGTTCGCCTAGTATCGGCCTGGCCGTGTTCATCCGCAGTGTCACTCCTGGAGCATTTCTTGGATCGACCGTATGCCAGCGCCATCCGATTTAAAAGCTGAAAGACCGAGCGGCCTTGGAAGGCCTCACTGCGGGTTTGCGGTTGGTTGGACGCGGCGGCGCAAGAACCATCTGTAGTGTCCGTCCGGTTGCTCCCCAGCGGCATTCTACAACTCGGCGAAACTGGTGAAACCAAGGTGGTCATAGAACGCCTTGGCCGACCTGTTCGAGGTGTCGAGCCAGATATTATGGCAGCCTCGCCGGATGGCGATATCAGTGGCCCGTTGTATCAGTCCGCCGCCATGGCCGCGCCCTTTGTACCCCCTTTCGGATCCACAGAACCTTGATGTGCAACCAGCCATAGGCGGTATCGCCGACCAAACCGCCCGCCAGGGCGTCTTGCTTCTCGCGAACCGTCAGTTGCAAGTTGGAGTTGACACCCTGAAGGTTGGCGCGCCTGAGGTCATCCAGAAGGTTGGCCTCGAGCAGCCTGGCGATCTCTGGCGTGCTGGTCTCGTCCCGGATCTCGGCAGCCATGTCACTTTAGCCAGTTGCGATAGTCGCTGACCAGTAGGTGTGTCGGCGCCGTATCTTCCTCGATCTCGGCAAAGCGACCGATCGGCTCGCGGAAGATATTGTCGGTCTCGTCATCGTTGACGGTGGAGACTTCGCCGATCAGCACGTCGCCGCCTTCGCCCCAGAAAGCATGCCAGTCGCCAGGCATGAGAGTGACGCTTTCACCCGGAACCAGCTTCAGCTTCTCGCCCGGGCCGAAGTCACGCCTTATGCCATCGCACCAGACCGTGCCGCCCTCGTCCTCGGCGAACCGGCCTTGGTCGTCGGAGCCGAACAGTTCGATAACCAGCGTTGCCCCACCGCGGTTGATGATGTCCTCGGCCTTGATCACATGGGTGTGCATCGGGCTGAGCTGATCTTGCTTCGAAATCAGCAGTTTTTCCGCATAGCACATGCCGCCGCCACGCTGCAGATCGGAGAGACTGCCGTTGCGCAGGGTGAATAGGAACAGGCCCATTTCGTCATACTCGCCGGCGCCGTAGTCGGTGATGTCCCAACCGCAGCGGGCGTCGATCATCTTTCGAGCGCTGTCGCGGCGAGCCTTAAGCTCTTCCGGTGTCCAATAGGCAAAGGGCGGTAGCACGAAGCCATGCGACCTGATCATGTCATCAGCTTCAGCCATGATGTCGTTGATGCGGGAGCGCTTCATGCCATGGCTCCTGGTTGGGCGAGGAATTCCAGCACCATTGCAGCCGTCCAGGTGAAGTGCACGCCGCCGCAGGGCTCCGCAGTGACCGGGCTATAGTATTCGGCAAAGCCGCTGCGTTTGATCAGCTGGACGCTGTCGCCGACGATCCGCTCGACGGTGGCGTGCTGGCCCGCATGGCGCAACCCGTCAGCAATCATGTAGTTCACAATCAGCCAGACCGGCCCGCGCCAATAGCGCAGCGCATCGAATTCCGCCGCTGAGGGATCGTGGCTTGGGACAAGAAACTTGGCGACGTCGCCCAGTCTGTCGATGCGCCGGGCAATGGCAGCAGCCTTGTCCGCAGGTACCGCGGCAAATACCGCGAGAAGTCCACCGATGGACGGACTATCGATCAATTCGCCCGTGGTGCGGTCCAAACAGAGATACTGGCCATGGACGTCACTCCAGAGCCTTTCCATGGCAGCAATACCGCGTGCGGCAAATTCGCGAGACTGCCGGGCGATCTCCGGTTCATCCAGTTGATCGGCCAGTTCGGCCAGATCCGCGCAGGAGCGGATCAGGATGGCATTAAAGCCGGGATCGACCACGCGAAATGGCGAGGCATCATGCAATCGGGTGCTGTCCCAGCCAAGGCTGCGGAAGTTCTGGACGAGCCAGATATAGCGTTCGTATTGCGACTGTGTCGGCCTATGGGCTGGATTTGCGTGATGCGTGTCGAGCCGGGTGAAGGGTTCCACACCCTCGGTAGGCACCCTTGCCAATGCAACGTCCCAGTCAACGGAATTGTCCCTGCCGGATTCCCAGGGATGGAGGATGGCGACCAGCCCGCTGCCTTGCGGGTCCCGGCTGCGGGAGAACCACTTGTGCCAGGCATGGATGCGCGGCAGCAGGGCCTTCGCCCGTTCGGTGGCCAAGTTTTTGTCGATCGCAGCCTCGAACATGCGGCGAACCGCAAACCCGGCCACGGGCGGCTGAGTGATGCCCGAGGTGGGAACCGTGCGGCCTGTCGCCCAGACATCCGGTCCGGGGAAGTAGCCCTCATCGCGCTCATGGAAAATGATGTGCGGCACCATTCCGTCTTCCCACTGGTGCGCAAACAGTGTGTCAATCTCCGTCCAGGCGCGCGCCTCGTCAAAATGGGCGAAGCCGAGTGCGCTGAGCGCGCTGTCCCAGTTCCACTGGAATGGATAAAGCCCGTGGGTGGGCACTGTGTAGGTGCCGCGATCATTTCGGCGGAGAACCTGCTGCGCCTGTTCGATCAGTGTGTGTTTCATGATTTCTTCTCAGGCTATGGCAAGGGTGGTTTCAGGGTCGAACCAGCGGACGCGGTCCGGTTGCGGCGCCAGAGTCAGCTTGTCGCCGGGGCGGACGGTCAAGTCGCTGTCGAGCACGGCGCGAAACGAGCTGCCGTCGACTTCGCAGGTTACCAGCAAATGCGCTCCCAGCGGTTCCACAACTTTTGCCGTTGCGGTCAACCCCTGATCGGCGGGTCGGAGATCCTCTGGGCGGATGGCGAATTGCAGCGCCGCTTTCTCGGTGCGCGGGCCGTCGACAAGCTGCCCTGCCACGCTCCATTTGCCGTCACCTGCTGGGATTGCTTTTAGAAAGTTCATCGGCGGGTTGCCGATAAAACTGGCAACGAATTCGGCGGCCGGATTGCGGTAAACCTCAATCGGCGTTGCAGCCTGAACAATTCTGCCCTGATGCATCACGCTGATACGGTCGGCAAGGCTCATCGCCTCCACCTGGTCGTGGGTTACGTAGATCGTCGTGGTCTTGCTTTCAGCCAGCACACCCTTGAGTTCGGCGCGCATTTCCAGACGCAGCAGCGCATCGAGGTTGGAGAGAGGCTCGTCCATAAGGATCACGTCGGGCTCCATGGCGAGCGCGCGGGCCACCGCCACGCGCTGCCGCTGACCGCCCGACAACTCGCCGGAATAGCGTTTGAGCAGTTGTTCGATATGCATCAATGTTGCGGTTCGTTCGACCCGGCGCTTGACCTCGTCATTGGGCAACTTCTGCATGCGCAGGCCAAAGCCGATGTTTTCGAACACCGTCAGGTGTGGAAAGACCGCGTAGTTTTGGAACACCATGGCGATGCCGCGATCCTTGGGCGCCAGGTGATCCACCCGACGGCCGCCGATCCAGATCTCTCCGGTGGTGGCGGTTTCCAGTCCGGCGACGATCCTGAGCAGCGTGGTCTTGCCGCAGCCCGAGGCGCCGAGCAAAACCATGAATTCCTGATCGGCAACGGTCAGATTGATGTCGTGCAGCGCCTGGTATGTGCCGAATTTCTTGGCGACGTTCTTGATCTGAATTTCAGCCATTTCATTGGTTCCTTTGTCTGATCGCGCCGCGCTCAGCGGTTGGCGATGCCCCACATGGCGAAGAGATATTTGCGGACTGCGAAAATGAAGATCAGAGCCGGCACGACAAGGATGAAGCCGCCCGCGAATTTCAGATGCAGCGGTGCCTCACCCAGTGTTTGCAGAAGGAAGGCGGGTAGGGTCCGGTTCTCGATGGTCAGGACCGCGGCGGCAAAGACCTCATTCCAGGAGATCACGAAGGCGAAGATCGCCGAAGCCGTGATGCCGGGCAGGATCAGCGGCAGGATTACCTTGGTGAAAGCGGTGAATCTCGTGCAGCCAAGGGTCCATGCGGCTTCTTCCAGCTCTACCGGAATGCCCGAAAACAGCGAGAAGGTAATCAGTACGGCGAACGGGATTGCCAGGGTGGTATGCACCAGCGCCAACCCGAAAGCCGTGTCGTCGAGGCCTGTGCGGATAAAGAGCACCGCCAGCGGCAATGCCAGAAGCGGCAACGGAAAGGCGCGGGTCAACAGCACCAGCATCCGGAATACTTCCTTGCCCCGGAAGTCAAACCGCGACAGGGCATAACCCGCCGGCGCTCCGATGACGATGGACAAGACCATCGTCATTCCGGCCACCAGAACCGAGTTCTTCAATGCAGTGAGCATACCATTGAACCCGGCGAAGAAGGTCAGGCTGCCAAGGTCAAACTCGGGAATGAAGGATTTTGGAAAGCTGTTGACCGCTTCCGGTGACGAGAGCGTGTTGATGAACAGGAAATAGAGCGGCACGATCACCCAGGCACAGAGCAAGACAATGGAGGCAACATAGACATAATTGCCAGCCTTGCGGGTTGAAACGGTGGGTGCGGCAATGGCGACAGCATCGGTCATATCGTGGCTCCTTTCGGAACGCGGAGCACGCGCAGGATGATCAGGGTGAAGCCGATAGAGATCGCAAGCACGATCAGTGCGAGAGCGGCGGCGGCGCCGTTGTTCTGAAGATCAAACTGGTAGGAATAGATTTCGCCCATCAGCACGGGGAACAGGGTTCCGCCAAGGGCTGCAACCACGGCGAAGACCTCGAAGGCCAGGACAACGCGCAAGATCAGCGCGGTTTGCAGCGAAGGCCTGAGCATCGGCAGTGTGATGCGCAAGAACTGTTTCCACCGCGATGCGCCGAAGACTTCTGCGGCCTCATAATATTCCTTCGGGATCAGGCCAATGCCGGCCACCAGAATAACAAGCATGATCGCCGTCGCGCGCCAGATTTCGGCAAGCGCAATAGCCAGGAACACGATCCCGGGATGCTGGTAGGACAGAAAATTGACCGGCCGGTCGATAACGCCAAGTCCGCTCATCATCGAATTCAGGAAGCCCGACTGTTCGAAGATCGCCAGCCAGATGATGCCTGCAGCGAGATCAGATATGCCGAGCGGAATCGTCCAGATGTAAAGGACCATATCGCGACCCCGCTGCATCCGGCTTACCATGGTTGCCATCAACAGCGACAGGGCGAGCTGCACCGGGACGACGAGGGCCGCCAGCAGCAGCGTATTTTTAAGAGAGATCGGGAACTTCCAGTAGCTCACGACATCGCGGAAATTGTCTAGGGTAAAGCCGCCATCGGTGCTGAAGGCCTGCTGTGCCACGAGCACGAAGGGGTAGAGAAAGAACACCCCCAGAAACAGGGTGACCGGCAGGATCAGGACATAAGGCAGAATTCGGGCGTTCATCGGATCGCTCCCATGTTGGCGCCTGGCGCCATTGGTGAATTCGCTTTGGGGTGTCCGGGCTTCAAACAGCCCGGACAGAGATCGGCGTCAGGAGGAGGCGCCGATCATTCCACCGGGCAAGCGCCTTCGGAAGGGGCGTCCGGGGCCCAGCAGGGCGCGCCGGTCTCTTCCATGATCGAGCTCAGTCGACCCTTCTGGTCGTCCAGCACCATACGGATATCCTGACCAGCCAGGACAATGCGTTCGAAGCTGTCGACGAAGATCCGGTTGAAGTCGCCGCCCTTATCGCCGAGACCGGCAGGCAGAAGTCCGGGGTTGGCGTCAGCCGAGCCGCTCATCTTGGCAACTGCTGCGCCCGCCGCCTGAACTGCCGGCGGCAGATCATCGGGCATGTCCACGTCAACGACGGGGAAGAAGCTCGTCGCCCGCAACGTCGCAATCTGCGTTTCTGGTGCCAGCATATATTTCACCAACTCCTTGGCGGCGTCCATGTCCGGTGCGGTCTTCGGGATGGCAAGGCCGGCCAGAACCGGCATGAAGCCGCGGCCCGCCGGTCCGGCAGGGGCAGGGAAGGCCATGAAATCGTCAGGACGTTCGTTGAAGGCCTGGGCAAGGCGCGAGGTGTGGTCAAAGACGATCCACGCGTCGCCTGACAACAGCTGCTCCTGCATGAACGAGAAGTTGGTGGAGGCGGGGTTGGTGTGCTCCCAAAGCTCGCGAAACTTTTCCCAGGCCGTCACAGCTTCGTCCGAGGCGAAAGTACGAACCACGCCATTGGTGTAGGACGGATAGAGATAGCCCTGAAAGAAGCGATGCTTCAGGCCTTTTGGTCCGGCCGGGAAACCGAATTTCGCTTCTCCGGTGGCCTTGTGCACATTGGCTGCCCAGGCGATCAACTGGTCGTAGCTCAGCGCGTCTATATCGGCGCCTTCCGGCAGGTATTCTAGTGCTTGCTTGTTGGCGGCCATGATATAGGTCGCTTGCATCCACGGGACATACTGAAGGTTCTCGGTGCCAAGCTTGGCGAGATTGTTGAAGGTAGCGCTGTTCGAGGCCACGCCAAGATCATCGAGATCGACCAGGTTTTCCGGGTCGATCGCCGAGAAATTGCCGTGGAGAGATCCCAGCACATCGATCGATCCAGAGCCTGCCTGAAACTCGGCCTGAAGCCGGGTCAACCAGGGGCCGTCTTCGTTGGGTTGGTAGTCCACGGCTTCGGGGGCGCCGCTCAGCACGGTTTCGCGCATGGCCTGAGCCTCTTCAACGGGGCGTGCCTGCGTCGACCAGAACAGCACATCCGCCTGGGCGACTGCGATCGTACAGAAAACGGCAAGGCCGGAAACGGCGCCTGCGAGTGTGTGTCTTAAAGTCATGAATTCCTCCCAAGGGTGCTCATAGAGCGCCGAACCTCCTCCGGCGCCAATTTGTTCGCGACAGACGGTCCACCCAAGGCGGTCATCTGCCTCTCGTCCTTCATGAGATGGCATTGCCTGAATTGCCAAGCAACGGTCTCTGATGGACTTGATAAATGATGATACATCGTTATATCTTTGTCAAGAGGAGGCATCACCGATATTCTTGGCTGGTACGCTCAGTACGGAATCCATCAGTTGATTTGGTCTTCATTTTCTCCTAAACGGAAGTAATTATTAGCGAAATCGTTATATCAAAGGATGTGGGAAAGATGGCAGACAGGCCGACACTCCAGACTGTGGCGAAGGAAGCCGGGGTTTCGATACCGACGGTCAGCCAGGTCATGCGCGGCACTGGCCGGATTTCCGAAGAGACCCGCAAGAAGGTGCTGCAGGCGGCAAGAAAGCTTCACTATGTTCCGGATGCGCGCGCAGCCTCGATGCGGTCTGGTCAAAACAGGGAAATCGGCTTCGTCATCAGCCAGATTTCCAACCCGTTCAATGCCGAGGTCATCAGCGGCGTCAGCGATCTGCTTGAGGCCGAAGGATACCTGGTTTCAGTGCTTGACGCCCGTGACGACTCCGGTCGTCAAGGGCGGCAGTTGGAGGCGTTCATTCGCAATGGCCGTGGCGGGCTGCTTTGGGTTCCGGCGCTGGATACTACTGAGGAAACAATTGATTTCCTCGCTGCCCATGGAGTTCCGACGGTGACCTTTCTCCGGCAGCTCGACCGCAAACTGTTCGATCATGTTGGCATTCGAAACTCCGAGGCGACGGCAACAGCGACAAAGTATTTGGCTGATCTCGGGCATCACAAAATTGCCTATCTTGGTGGTACGGCGATGCCGGCAGTCCGAAAGGAGCGCATCGCGGGGTACATACACACATTGTCCGAGCAAGAGCTCGCCCCTCCGGTCGTCTGGGATTGTGCAAACAGTAAACAGGCCGGGCTGAACGCAATGCTGGAACTGCATCGGGCACACCCGGATACCACGGCTGTGGTGTGCAACGGCGACATGGTCGCGTTGGGGGCTTGCCATGCACTGATCCGGTCGGGCCTTCAGCCGGGGCGGGACATCTCTGTTATCGGCTTCGATGACATCCAGGACGCCGCGGTGGCAACGCCCGCCCTGACCACGATGGCCGTATCGCCCTATCAGCTCGGGCGCCGGCTGGCGCTGGTCCTGCTCGACCGCATTCGCGAGCCCGACATGCCCGTAACACTCTCAGAAGTTTCCGCCGAATTGACAATCCGGGAGACCACGGGACCCGTGAGTCTGGTTACGAGCTGATGTGTTTCGGAGAGCCCGGTTAGCATCGCCGCAACCCATGCCGCATACCAAAAATTGTGGCACCTGAGGTGTGCGTGGGACGGGGCATCAATGGTTTCGCGACTGGCCAATCGTCAGCGCAGTGCCTGAGACTAGGATCACCCCGATCCCGAGCATTGCGAGCAGGTTGGTCTCCAGCCCCCAAAGCATGAACGCCCAGATGCTGGCGAAGATAAGAAACGAGTATTCCACCACCGCGACGTGAGAGGGCACGCCGATGCGGTAGGCCTCCGCTATGCACATCACAGCAATGACGGCGCCGGCCGCCTGAAAAATGGTCAGAAAGATGAGGCGGCCGGTTGGTCCGACCCAGCCACCGGTGAGGAATGTCGGATTGTTGGTCGGAAACAGACTGAAATAGGTCAGCACTGCCAGGCTGATCATGCCGATAACCGCAAACACGCCGGCGGCAAGCACAACCGGGCTTTCCTCGCTGCAGAGATGGGGCGTGAGCAACATGCCAAGCCCGTAACAAACTCCGGCGGCCAGAGGCAGCAGTGACAGCAAGCTCAGCGATTGCAGGTCTGGTTGCAGCAGCATCAGCACACCGGCAAAGCCGGCGGCGATTGCAAGGGTCTGAAACAGTGTGATGCGGGCCGAGAACAGAACAACTGAGAACAGCAGGACCCAAATCGGTGCGCTGAACAATCCGGCCCCGGCCTGGGCCACCGGCAGTATTCCCAGTGTGGCGAAATAGATTAGCAGCCCGGTTGAGACGACCAGACTTCGCAGCGCAGTCTTGCGAAAATTGAGAGGCCGCAGGCTTTGACCGGAAAGCCGCCCGATCATTACCAGCAATGGAATTGCAATCAGCGCCCGGAGCACCTGAAACTGCCAGATTGCGGCTTCCTCGGCGACGCTGCCGACAAAATTGTCAATAAAGCTCAGGATTGCCGCGGCAAGTAGGGCCAGAACTGCGGCACGGGTTTTCGGGCTGGCCAGCCAGAACTGCTTCCAGCGTGACAGCAGCCCCGCGAGTGCGGGGCCGTGTGGTGCAGTGGATTTGACTGGCATCGTCAATAGGCTCCATTCCATCGGGACCTGAGCCTGTCAGTGCTGACGGGCGGGAGCCGCAGTGTGTCAGCGCTGGGCTTCCATCGCTTGCAGCACTTGGTCCATCTGGCGCACGGCGCCGGTTTGCAGATACTCCATCGCGCGCAGAGAGGCATTGTGGGCCTCAAGGCTTGAGCCGCCGACGCAGTTTTCGATGACGCGGCAGAAATAGTCGCCCTGATGCGCATCGACATAGGTGTAGTGGACGCAGACATCGGTGAGGCCGCCGGTGAGGATCAGCGTTTCAGCCTTCAGTCCCTTGAGCAGGATTTCCAGGTCTGTGCCGTAAAAGGCCGAATAGCGGCGCTTCTGGATCAGGTAGTCGTCCTTGCGAAAGCCGAGGACCTCCTTGGCGATCTCGGTCTCGGGATTGCTGTCCAGACAATGGACATCTTCGTCGCCGTCGAGTTCACGGCCAAAATCGATAAGGTCGGCGCGGTGAATTTCCTGGATGAAGATCACTGGGATACCGACCTCGCGGGCCTTGTCGATGACAGTGCGCGTGCGCGCCATCCGCTCGGCGTAGTCAGGCATGTGATCGATCGAGCGCACTTCCTTTTTCACGAAAGTCGACTGCTGGATATCGATGACGATCAGAGCCGATTTTCCTTCAATGAGTTCTCTCTTCTTGCCGTTCGGATTGGCCATGGTTCTTCCTCTTTCATGCGGTCCCACGGAATAGATGGGAGACGCGGGGCTGGTGTGTAATTGTCGGGCTCAGGTTTGGGCGACGAGGACCGGCTCGGCCTCTGTTTCGCGCGGACGCAAATGTCCGAGATAGCGTTTTTCCGCATAGGCAAAGAGGCGCGTGATCACGAACACGATCATCATGTAGAAAACCATGGCGGTGACGAAGCCCTCATAGGCCAGGTAGTAGCGGCCGTTGAGCCAGCGGCCGACGCCGAGCAGATCCTGCAGTGTCACAAGGCTGGCAATGGCCGAGCCATGCAGCGTGAAGATGACTTCGTTCGAGTAGGCGGGGAGGGCGCGGCGGAATGCACTGGGCAGGACAATCAGGCGCATCCGGGTCAATGGCGACATGCCGCAGGCCTTGGAAGCTTCAATCTCGCCTGCGGGGGTGGTCTCGATCGCGCCGCGCAGGAACTCGGTGGTGTAGGCGCAGCTGTTGAGGACAAAGGCGATCAGCACGCACCACCAGGGGCTGCTGAGAACCGGTTCCCACAGGAAGCTTTCGCGCACGGCCTCGAACTGGCCCAGCCCGTAATAAAACAAATAAACCTGAACCAGCAGCGGCGTGCCGCGAAACAGATAGGTGAAACTCCAGATGGCGGGGTTGAGCAGCGGGGTTTTGTAGGCCCGCGCGATCGCCATCGGAATGGCCAGCAGACCGCCCAGACACAGCGCCAGAAATGTCAGCTCGAGCGTGACCAGCGCTCCATAGAAAAACCGGTCGAGATGATCATAGACCAGCACGAAATCCAGCGGCGACGTGGTCTCGCTGAAGGAGCGCAGATAGTCAAAGAATGTCTGTTCCGGTTCCATGCTCTAGCTCCTCGCCAGACCGACGCTATATTTGCGTTCGACCCATCTGAGCCCGATGTCGGAAATGGCGGTGATTGCCAGATAAATCAGCAGGACCGCGATCATGAACGAGAACAACTGATGCACCGATCTGCCGGCGGCGACTGAATTCCAGACCAAATCATGCAAGCCGATCACCGAGACCAAGGCAGTGGACTTGACCAGAACCAGCCAGTTGTTGGCGAAGCTGGGCAGCGCGTAGCGCACCATTTGCGGCCAGGTGACAACGGTGAAGACTTTCGCCGGGCTCATGCCAGCGGCGACCGCCGCTTCCAACTGACCTTTTGGGATGGCCATGATGGCGCCGCGAAATGTCTCGGCCATATAGGCGCCAAAGATAAAGCCGAGCGTAAGAACACCGGCGAGGAATTGGTTGACATCGACATAGTCCCACCAGCCTGTCTGGGCGCCCAGAGCGTTCACCGCGGCCTGTCCGCCGTAAAATATCAGCATCATCAGAACGAGTTCGGGAACACTGCGGATCAACGTGGTGTAGGCGTTCCCCAAGTGTCGCAGCACCGGTGCCTGCGACATTTTCAGATAAGCCCCGACAAGGCCGCAGATGATCGACAAGAGAAGCGAAAGCAGCGCCAGCGAGATGGTCACAAGCGTTCCACTGAGAATAACCTCTCGATATTCAATTACCGCGTTCATCCAAGCCTCTCCGGCTGTGTTTCAAGCTGTTGGTAGGCGAGGGCAACGCGATGGCTGCCCTCGCTGTCACAGACGGCGCAGATCAGTTCCCATAAACGTCGAAAGGGAAGTACTTGTCGTTGGCTGCCTTGTAGGTGCCGTTCATGCGCATCGCGCTGATGGCAGCCGAGATTTCGTCTGCGAGCGGGTCGTCCTTGCGCACGGCAACGCCAACGCCTTCGCCCAGGCATGCCGCATCATCGAGATCGCCGCCGATGAAAACGAAGTCTTTTCCGGCGTCAGTCGACAGAAAGCCGTCAACCGCCTGGATCGAGTTGGAGATCTGCGCATCAAGCCGTCCGGCCGCTAGATCGGCGTAGACATCTTCCTGATTGCTGTAGAGGCTGATGACTGCGTCGGGCGTATGCTTTTCAACATAGCACTGGTAGGTCGTGCCGCGCAGAAGACCGATCCTCAGACCCTTGGAGCCTTCCTTGGTGAAATCATAATCAGCACCCTTCTTGGCGATGAAGCGCGTCGGTGTCTGGTAATATTTCTTCGAGAAGCTGACCTTCTTTTTGCGATCTTCGGTGATCGACATCGAGGCCACGATGGCATCGTATTTGCGCGAGATCAGGGCCGGGATCATGCCGTCCCATTCCTGTTCGACCAGTTCGCATTCGCGCTTCAGTTCGGCGCAGATCGCCAGTGCGATGTCGATATCAAAGCCTGACAAGGTGCCGTCGGCTTCCTTTTTCGAAAACGGCGGGTAAGCGCCTTCGACGCCGATCCGCAACGGCTCGGCGGCAATAGCCTGGCTACCAATAAGCAGTGTTGCGCCCATCAGCGCGGCGGAAACGATTTTCTTGAAACTCATTGCTCTTCTCCCGTTGAGTGTGGTGGTCGTTACACTTCGCAAGTCCGGACCTTTCGGACCGGCGCTGCTAATTTCTTGTGGTCGACAGAAACTGCTGGAACCGCTCGGATTGGGGATTTTCAAACATGCTCCGGGGATTGCCTGCTTCCTCGATCAGTCCCTTGTGCAGAAAGATGACCCGGGATGAGACATCGCGGGCAAATGCCATTTCATGGGTGACGACAACCATTGTCCGCCCCTCGTCTGCGAGCGACCGCATCACCTTGAGCACTTCGCCGACAAGCTCCGGATCCAGCGCCGATGTCGGCTCGTCAAACAGCATGACTTCGGGCTCCATGGCCAGGGCCCGGGCGATTGCGGCCCGCTGCTGCTGGCCGCCGGAGATGTGGGCCGGGAAATAATTGCGCCTCTCATACATGCCGACACGGTGCAGCATGGCGTCGGCCTTCTCGACAGCTTGCACTTTCGATTGTCCGAGAACATGGATCGGGCCGGCGGTGACATTTTCCAGCACGGTCATGTGGGCCCACAGGTTGAAGCTCTGAAACACCATGGCGAGCCGCGAGCGTATGCGTTCGACCTGGCGCCGGTCCGCAGGAATTGCGGCGCCGGTGCCGCTCTGGGTCATCTTGATGACTTCGCAATGCACGGTCACTGTGCCTGAATTGGGCATCTCGAGTAGATTGATGCAGCGAAGGAAGGTGCTCTTGCCCGACCCGGATGACCCGATCATGGATATGACGTCGCCTTCGTTGGCGTGCAGATCGACTCCCTTGAGCACTTCGATCGGCCCAAAGCTCTTGTGCAGGTCTTCGACGACGAGTGCTGGCGTATCCTCGGACATGAGCTCTCCCGTGATGATGGCTGCTGCGGTTCGGCAATCCCGTTTTTCCATGGCCAAAGCCTAGGTCCGATAAACCGTCAGCGTGAGTGCAAAGTCCTTTACCTGAGAGTTAGCTCATCTTACGCTGCAAAGATGAGACACAAGCTCCCGCCATTGTCCGCCCTGCGCGCTTTCGAGGCTGCGTCGCGTACGGAGAACTTTGCCGAAGCCGCCCGGGAACTGGGCGTGACGCATAGCGCCATCAGTCAGCAGATCCGCGCACTGGAGGAATGGCTGCAGGTGAAATTGTTCGAGCGGCATGGCAACCGGGTTGGCCTCTCCAGCGAGGGCGCTGCCTTTCGTCCCCGCATCAATGACGCCTTCGAAATCCTCGCTGAGGCCTGCGCCTATATCCAGCGTGCGAGCAGAACACTGTCGCTGAATGTAAGCGCGGAGCCGGCCTTCGCGTCACGCTGGCTGCGTCCACGTCTGGCTGATTTTCGCGAATTGCATCCGGAAATCGAAGTTCATCTGTTTTCCGGATGGGATCAGAAATCGCCGCAGGGTACCGGCGTGGATATCATCATCCATTTCGAGGAACGGCTGAAGGAATTTGTCCACATCTCGGATCGATTGTTCCCGGTCTATGGCTACCCGGCCTGTTCGCCTGCATTCCTGGAGAAAACATCTATGGGTTTGACAACCGTTGATCTCAACGCAATGCCACTGATCCATGACAACTCCAGGATGATGTGGCGGCGCTGGTTCAATGAACACATGCCCGGCAGCACCGCGTGGCGATCCGGCTATGTCTATTCGGATTTGTCGCTGGCGATCGATGCGGCAACGGACGGGGAAGGGGTTTTCCTCGCCGACGACATTCTCTGCAAGAACGAAATCACCCAGGGCAACCTGATAAGGCTCATGCCCGAAACTATGTTGTGCACTTGGTACTGCGCCGGCGTCTCCAACGACAGAACCACCAACACGGCTGTGCGTACATTCCTCGAGTGGCTGATCTCAACCAGTCGTAGACTTCCAGGTGTCCTCCCGCCCACTTCCCCCCATTGCTGACGGTGAGACGTACCGGTAGCTACCGCTTGTCGATAGTTTTGTCCGGCGAAGGCGCACGACCCAAGTGCGGATGCCTGTCCTGCATATGCGATTTCTGTTTGGCATTTTGGGCCGGGATGGAAAGTATAAATGAGTTCAACCAGGAAATTTTGATAACTTTTTGGATGGAGCTCTCCGCCCGCATGTCCTCGCAGGAAGCAAACGCGAATGGAATGAAAAATGTTACATTTCGCGGCGCCCGGTCCACGTGGGTTCCGTAGCACTCGTTATGCGATCACGTTTGGCGGCTTGCCTCTCCGTCTTCGTTGAATGACTGAAATGGGGCCGTTAGGAAACTGGCAGCTTTTGGGAACGAAGGCGGAGAAGCAGACATTCACTTTTGACTGGCTCGACTTCGCTTCAGGCTGATTGTGGACTTCCATTCTCTTTGCGGCAAAGGTTCGCGGGTGTCCAAAGTGTCAGAGCTGCCGTATCTTCCTCACTTCCGACGGGCGTCAGACCACCATAGCGCTTGCGCCAGTTGTAGAAAGTCGCATCGCTGATCCCGGCCTTGCGACAGACCTCCGTAACCGGTGTTCCTTCATCCGCCTGGCACGGAATGAAAGCGATCTGAGCTTCTGAAAACTTCGACTTCTTCATGGAACTCTCCTTCTCCCGTCAACGGGATCACAATTGGAAAATTCCAGATCAAATCGGTCCGATTTAGCGGGGGCACGTCAGCGGCTTCCGACCCAAGCGGCTAGCATAGTCCGGACCGAATTTCTTCGCCTAACAACGGATGGTCTCAAGGGAAAAGATGATGCCCCGCTCCAATAGCATTTCCTCGACCAGGCGCAGGCTCAATGGAAATCGAAATACAGCCAAACCGTGTGGGCGATCAAAGCGGATGGAAAACAATGGCGTTTGTAGCTGACAGCGGTCAGGTTCATGACGGCCAGATAGCCGCTAAATCTTTCAGCTGCAATTACTCTGACATCACCCTCTAGGTCACATCTCGACTGGTTTCAGAATGATGCGTTTTCCGTACTGATTACGTACGCGATTTTTTATTCGGCTGTAAATCATTGAAATGTTTGGCGCACCCGACAGGATTCGAACCTGTGACCTCTGCCTTCGGAGGGCAGCACTCTATCCAGCTGAGCTACGGGTGCATCCGTGGCGCTTGGCGGGCGGCGGGGTCATGCCCGAAACAAGGTATGATCTCCGCGGTGCAAAGCAGCTGATAATCGGTCTTCTAGCCGATCCCGCGCGGCGCATCAACGCCGAAATTGCGTTCTCCGGTCCGAATTCAGAGAGCAGCGGAGCGGGCCGCAATGTCCTGGTTGAGCTGCAGTCAATATCGACGCAGCGGACTTTCTTGCCCTGGGCCGCAGCAAGGCAATTCGTAACGTCTCGGCTGTTGAGGTGCGGCTGCTATAATTGGCCAAGGGTCAGGCCACTTTGCGCCACCGCTCTTCGCGAACGAAGGCCATCAGCTCCGTTGAAGTCATAGGACGGGCCAAGGCATAGCCCTGAAGCGTGTCGCAGCCGATATCGCGCAGGATGGCGGCGTGCTCCATCGTTTCGACTCCTTCGGCAACCACCTTGATGCCCAGAGATTGGCCGATGTCGATAATCGAGGCCACGAGATTGCGCTGGCTTTGCGATTGGACCACCGGTGCAATCAGCTGCCGGTCAATTTTCAACCTCGCCGGCTTGACCTGCACAAGGCTGACGATCGAGGCATAGCCGGTGCCGAAATCGTCAATTTCAATGTCAATGCCAAGGGCCTTGAGATGCGCTATATTGGCAACGATGGTTTCGTTGTTATCATCCAGGAAGATCGATTCGAGCAGCTCGAATGACAGCGATCCGCGATCGAATGCAAGGCCATTCAGGCTTTCAATCAGGTCATCATCGTACAGTCGCCCGGCAGACACATTAACGGACATTTTCGGGATCGAGATCCCGGCAGCCTTCCAGCGGGTTGAGTGCCACAGGGTTTGTTCGAGAATGGCGCGATCGATCAGCGGAACCACGTTCAACTCGCCCGCGGTTGTGAGAAAAGCGTCTGGCGCGAGTACACCTTCGCTCGGATGGATCCACCGCGCCAGAGCCTCAACACCGACGATGTCGAGTGTTTTCGCATCGAATTGTGGCTGGAAATACGGAATGAACTCGTTCCGGTCGAGACCATTGAGAATGTCATCAGCGACGCGCTTTGTCCGTATGATCTCGGCTTTCAGCGACGCGTTGAAAAATTCATATCGGTTGCGGCCATTGCTCTTGGCCCGGTAGAGCGCGATATCCGCGTCAATCAGCAGCCGCTTGCCGCAAGATGTCTCTTCCGTGTCGGCCATCGCTATACCGATGCTCACCCCAAATCGGCACTCGTGCCCCTCGTAAAGCACCGGCTCGCGCATTTTCGCTATGATTCGGCCGGCAAGCGCTGCCAATTGCTGCTCGCTCACCGGTGATGTGGTGGCGATGATGAACTCGTCACCCCCAATCCGGGCCACATGGTCGCCAACTCGGGTGCTGGCAGACAACACCGATGCCGCATGGGAGAGCATGGCATCACCGGCTGCATGCCCCATTGTGTCATTGATCTGCTTGAAGCGGTCGAGGTCGATGTGAAGCAATGCGGTAACCTGGTGACCGGTTGTGCGGTGAAGCAGCTTTTCATCAAGGAACCGTCGGTTTGGCAGGCCGGTCAGACTGTCATGCAGGGAGTTGCGCTCCATTTGGGCGCGGGCTTCTTCAAGCTCATTGTTGCGCAATTCGGCGCCATGTTTGGCGGCAAGCAAGCGGGCATTGAGTTCGACATCTGCGGAAACATCCCAATTGACCCCTACGAGATATCGCTGGCCACCGATGTCGTCATGCACAGCGCCAACCGAGCGGATCCACCTTGTTGCGCCGTCGTGTGCGCAGACGCGGAAATTGATATTATAGCTGCTTCCCGCCGCCAGGACATCGTTAAATGCGCTTTCTGCCTGCAGGCGGTCGTCGGGGTGGAGCGCACTTGACCAGGTCTCCATTGTGATCGGTTCGAAGCTGTCAGAAAGGCCATAGAGTTCCTTCGTCCGGCTGTCCCAGGACATTTCCGAGGTGTTCAGATTGAGCTCCCACACTCCAATTCTGGATGTGTCGAGAGCTAGCCGATGACGTTGCGACAGTCTCTGAAGTTGGTTCTGCCGGCGATTGATCTCCTGAATATGGATCTGGCGAAGATCACCCAGGTAACCGGCGATCGAGATCGGCAGTATGACCAGCAAGCCGGCAAGCAGAATGAGAAACCTCATCTGCCAGGCGTTGTCGGGAGTACTGGACCAGCCTTCCGCGGGAACGGCAGCAATCTGCCAGCTTCCGCTCGGCAGCGAAACCAGTGATGTCACCGGTTGGTCGTTGAAGATTTCTGGGTCTCCAAAAAAGACATGGCCATCTTCGCCGGTCGCATTTTCTCCGCGGATGGCGACGTTGATTGGTAGATCAGCTTCGATCAGGCCACTCTCCAGATAGAGTTGGTCCACATCGATAACAGCGGATACCAAACCCCATAAATACCTGCCGCCGCCGCTGTTCTCGACAAAGACGGGAAAACGTCCGATAAGACCCTGTCCTCCCTGCACCAGGTCAATCGGTCCGGCCAGGATCATTTGCTCGGACGCAACTGCCTGCAATGCGACTGCACGCTGTTTTTCATTCTTGCGATAATCGAGTCCGATGGCCTGTTCATTTCCTTTGACAGGATACATCAGACTTATGACCAGGCCCGGAGCTCCGGCAATATTGCGCAGATGTGAGTGTTTCCCCAGCAGTCCTGCAGAAATCTTGCTGAACTGCGCCTGATCCATGTTCGGCTCAGCGGCGATAACCGAAACCAGTCCGCGAACGAGTTGAATGTTGCTGTTGACGTTGCCTTCCAGCTTGGCCCTCACCATGCCAAGCTGTTCGCTGACTATTGCAGTTTCCTTCTGGTGATGGACAATGCGGTTCTGGTGTTCGGCGAACACACCAGTTGCGATGGTGACCACAAGAGCAATGACACCTGCAATGACGCTTGGCCTCAACAACAGATGACCGGTTTTTGAACTTGGCTTCGAGATGTCTGACATTGAAATCCATAATAAGCTGAAGACGAGCTCGGGAACCAGGAGGACCCCTTGCTGTAACTGGTATCAATCAGGGCAATGTTAATTCAGAAAACCGTAATAAATGACTAAAGTGGGTGCGAAAGGTTGTTTTCGATCGGAGGAAAAACATCGTGGCCCCACCGAAGAGGGGATACCTGCTTGGTCTCAAAAGACCAACGCGTCGGACCCAACGACCGGACAGAGCAACTGGGCAGACGGTTGCGGAAAACTCAGTCCGTTTTCCCTGTTCGGGTCACCGCCAGTGGTTTAACCGAAACAGAGTTTGCCGATCTGTTTAGAAAAGGCAGTTCGTAACATCCATCATTTCAAAGCGCTTTAGCGTGTCAGTTCACATAGGCCGAAGCCAGCCGAAGACTGTCTGTTATGGACTGCGCCATATTTTCGCTTACACCCATGACAAATCAGCGGGCAGGTGATTAAATGACCGTGCTGCTGGGCAACCTAATCTGGGAGAAGGATTGGAGAGGGAAGTGTACAGCCTCATTGCGTGCGCTGATGAAAGCGCTTGCATTTTATGATTTTCTGGGAGGAAAGCATGCTGAAATTGAAAATCGTCAAAACGTTGGTGATCGCGTCCGCCGTCTCGCTTGCCACGGCGACTGGCGCTCTGGCGTTTCCGGACAAATCGGTCGAATACATCATTCCGTTTGGCCCGGGGGGCGAATCCGATATTTCCGCGCGCTTCCAGCAACCTTATTTCAAGGACAAGTTTGGTCAGGATCTTGTGGTGTCCTACAAACCCGGCGGTGGCGGCGCGGTCGGTTGGGCGCAGCTCAATTCGATGACAGCCGATGGCCACACCATCATGGGCATCAACCTGCCGCATATTGTTATTCAGCCTGCACAGAAGGACGTCGGCTACACCACCGATGATATTCATACCTTCTACATGTTCCACTATACGCCCGACGCAATCGTGGTTCCGGCTGACAGCCCCTACACGACACTGGATGATCTCATTGCCGACGCCAAGGCCAATCCGGGCGCACTGACCATGTCCGGTTCGGGCAAGGCGACAGCCAACCACCTTGCCCAGATACGCTTCGACAAGATGGCCGGCATCAAGACCACTTATGTGCCGTTCAAGGGGACTGGCGCGTCGACCACTGCTGCGCTTGGCAAACAGGTCAAGGCGCAATGGGGCTATACAACGGTTGGGGCTGCCCAGGGTGATGCCGTGCGTATGCTGGCTGTAGCTATGGAAGAGCGTCATCCGCTGTTTCCCGACGTCCCGACCTTCAAGGAACTCGGTTTTGATATGGTTGGCGGTGCCTATCGTGGCATGGCTGTCCCCAAGGACACGCCTGCGGAAGCCGTCAAGGCGCTGTCCGACGCATTCGGGGAGATTAACGCCGATGAGGCTTTCCGCAAGCAGATGCTGGATGGTGGATTTGCGCTTCTCGATGTTGGCATCGACGGCATGGTCGATTTCATGAAGGCCCGCAAGGCCGAGTATATCGAAGCGGCGACCGAGGCTGGCCTGCTCAACTGATCCATGGCATTGCGCCCGGGTCCATCCGGCCTGGGCGCACCCACGGTAAAGCGTAGAGCGATCCCTGCCTTGAGCCACTGCTGACGTGAGGTCGCTCGTGGCAATCCGCTTTCAAGTTGAACGGACTTTACGACATGGATTTCGAACATCTTGCCAATGCGCTGACGCTGACCAATCTGGCGCTGGCGCTTTTTGGTGTTGTCGCAGGAACGATCATCGGTTCGATCCCGGGACTGTCGGCAACCATGGCAGTTGCTGTGCTGGTTCCGATCACCTTTTCGATGGCCCCGGCATCAGCCCTGATCCTCCTTGGCGCGATCTATACCGGCGCGATCTACGGTGGCGCCTATTCTGCTATTCTTCTCAACACGCCGGGCACGCCGTCAGCCATCGGTACTACCTTTGACGGCTATCCGATGGCAAAGCGCGGCGACGGTGATCTCGCAGTCGCGATTGCCTGCTACGCCAGCGTGTTTGGCGGCATGGTCGGGGCCTTGGCGCTGTTGTTGCTGGCACCGCCGCTCTCATCCGTGGCGCTTGCCTTCGGGCCGGTGGAGTATCTCTGGTTGTCGATTTTCGGCCTGTCGCTGATCGCGTCGCTGTCGACTGGCAACGTGCTCAAGGGGCTTGCCGGCGGTGCTTTCGGTTTGCTTCTGTCTTGTGTCGGCGTCGCTGAAATATCAGCCGACATCCGGCTGACCTTCGGTAGCTCCACCATGATCGGCGGCATTGAAGTGGTCGGCGCGCTGATCGGACTTTATTGCATTCCGGTGCTGATCGATCTGGTTGCCACGCCGGAGCGTCATCTCAAGGTCGAGGAGGGCGGACGTGCAGTTCGTTTCCGCGAAGCAGCCGCCATCGCCTGGCGCTCACGCGTCAACCTGTTGCGATCTTCGGTCATCGGCACTGTGATCGGCATTCTTCCGGGTGCGGGCGGTTCCGTCGCAGGCCTGGTCGCCTATTCCGAAGCCAAGCGCACCGCCAGACCGGATCAGAAATTCGGCGAGGGCGAACCTGACGGCATCATGGCGACCGAGGCCGCCAACAATGCCACGGTTGGCGGCGGCTTTATCCCGACGCTGGTACTTGGCATTCCCGGAACGCCACCCGACGCGGTCATTCTCGGTGCGTTGCTGGTTCAGGGAGTAAGAACCGGTCCGACGCTGTTCGAGGGAGGCGGCTCGATTGTCTACACCTTCATTTTCGGTCTGTTTATCGCCACCATCCTGATGTTGCCGACGGGTCTGCTGATCGGGCGATATGCCTACAAGACGATTGTCACTATCCCGAAGACCATTCTCGTGCCTGCGGTTGGTTTCATGACCATCATCGGCACCTTCGCTATCCGCAATTCGATCTCCGATGTCATTATCATGATTACGCTCGGATCTGTCGGATGGGTGTTGTCGCGGTTCGGTTTTGCCGCATCGCCGATTGTGCTGGGGCTCATTCTCGGGCCAATTGCCGAGCAGGGCTTTGTCCAAGCCTGGATCATCGGTGATGCGACCGGCAATCTCGCGGGCATGTTCTTCGGCCGGCCGATCTCGTTGGCGATCATCGCCTTCACCATCCTGTCGCTGCTCTATCCGCTGATCCAGAGCAGACGAACCAGACGGCTTCTCAAGACGCAGGCCAACTCCAATGATTGATGCAGCAACGACACCCGGCAGAAAAGACGTGGGAACCCTGGCTGTGGCCAGCCTGTTTGTCGGCCTGGGCTTGGTCACGCTTTACGATGTGACGACCTATTCAGACAGCGATTCCGTGGTTTTCCCGACCTTTGTCGCCTATGCGCTGATCTTCTGTTCGGTGCTGGTGATCATCCGATCCTGGCTTTGGCCAAACCCGCACAACGGCTTTGGCAGTGGTGACTGGTGGCGCAGGCTGTTGCTGGTTGTCACGATGCTGGCGGCCTGCCTTGTCATGCCCTTCTCCGGGTTTCTTCCGGCAACTGCGATTGCATTCGCTGGCGGCCTCGTTGCCGCTCGACATGAAGGCTGGGACACCAGAAGCGCGCTTGTGTTCGCGGCTTCCGGCGTCTTCATAATGGCCGGGTTCTACGCCCTTTTCCGGTTTGCTTTGGGAGTACCCTTGCCTTGAGCGGGGGCGCGCTCTGGCATGGGCTTTAATTCACATATCTGCGCCAATTGTGCTCTTCCTTGAAGCCGAGCATTTCGCGGATCTTGCGGTTTGAATACAACGCTTCGTACTCGCCCATGTCGCGGCTGAACGGCACACCGGGGAAAAATTGTTCGGCGATTTTTTCGGTCGGCATGTCGACCGAGTTGGTGTCGTTGCCAGCATTGAATATCTGGAAACCCAGGCCGTCAGTCGCCAGGCACCGGTCGACAATCTGACCAAGATCGCGCGCGTCAATGTAGCAGAAAAGGTTGCGGCGGCGCACAGCGGGGTTAGCGAAGAAGCCGGGAAACCGGTCATACTCGTCAGGCTCCATGACGTTGCCAATCCGAAGCGCGTAGATATCAGCACCCGAGCGGCGCTGGAAGCTCCGCGCGGTCTGTTCGTTGATCACCTTCGACATGCCGTAGGAGTCCATCGGATTGACATCCATGTCCTCCTCCACCGGCAGCGAGGCCGGGCTGACCTCGCCATCGGCGAAGCAGACGCCGTAGGTGGTTTCCGATGAGGCGACGATGATCTTGCGGATGCCGAGCTTTATGGCAGCCTCAATCACATTGTAGGTGCCGATCGTGTTGACCCGGAACGTTTCATTGTCCGGCCGGATCAGTATCCGCGGCACCGCCGCGAAATGAACAACCGCGTCGAATTTCGGCACGCCTGTTCCCGGCTTCAGCTCCCCGAAATTGGCATAACTCGACATGACGTTGAACATCTGGCCTGAATCGGTGATATCGGCGGTCAGATTGTCGACACCCGGGTGATCGAGCGGCGTCAGGTCGACATTGACCACGTGATGACCCTGGTCGAGCAGATAGGGGATGACATGACGTCCCGCCTTGCCGGAGCCTCCGGTGAACAATATCCGCATTTCTGTTTCCTCCTTGTGTGCAGTCGTGACGTCGGGCCTCAGGCGCTGCGTCCTGCGGCAACCCCCGACGACCAGGCCCATTGAAAATTGTGCCCGCCGAGATGGCCGGTCACATCCATCACTTCGCCGATGAAATGCAGCCCGGGAACCAGCCGGCTTTCCATTGTTTTCTGATTGACCTCAGCCGTATCGACGCCTCCGAGCGTTACCTCGGCGGTGCGGTATCCCTCGGTGCCGCCGGGGACGATGCGGAAGTTTCGTATGGCTGCCACTGTCTCGTCAATCGCCGCATTGCTCAAATCGGCGAGCCGTGGCGGTTCCGTTCCGGTCTGACTGTTGAGATGCTGGGCCAGCCGCTTCGGTAAAATCTCGCTCAGAACGGTCCAGACTGACACCTTCGGCCGTGTCGAGCGTGCAGATTTCACAAGCGCGGCCAGATCGTATTCTGGCGCAAGATCAATCACCACTGTATCGCCCTCCCGCCAATAGGACGAAACCTGCAGCATAGCCGGACCGGACAGGCCGCGGTGGGTGAACAGCATTGCCTCCTCAAACGCTGCGTCGTTGCACGATGCACGAACGTCGAGAGAAACGCCGGACAGGCCGCCCCAACTTTCATGCATGTTCGACGCCCAGGTGAACGGCACCAGGCCTGCCCGTGTTTCGGTCACCGCATGGCCAAACTGGCGGGCGATGTCATAGCCAAGGCCGGTAGCACCCATTTTGGGGATGGACTTGCCGCCGGTGGCTATCACCAGAGTTTGCGATTGCCAGGTGCCCGCGCTGGTGTGGGTTTCAAAGCCGCCTTCGATCTTATCAACCGCCTGAATGTCGGTCGTCAGTTCCAGCCGCACTCCGGCGTCACGCATGTCATCGCTCAGCATGGCGATGACTTCGCGCGCCGATCCGTCACAAAACAGTTGGCCCAGCGTCTTTTCATGAAAGGCGATGCCGCGGGCTTTCACCCTGTCGATGAAATCGTGCTGGGTGAAGGACTTGAGCGCCGATATGGGAAAATGCCGGTTGCCCGATATGAAATTGGCTGAGGTGCAGTGGATATTGGTAAAGTTGCAGCGACCGCCACCGGAAATGCGGATCTTCTCGCCCGGCGCTTTGGCATGGTCGATGACGACGACTGACCTGCCGCGCCGACCCGCTTCGATGGCGCACATCATGCCCGCGGCACCTGCGCCCAGGACGACGACATCTGATTTGGTGATGCTGGGCATGTTGTCTCCGGATCGAGGCCGGGTGTGGACACTGGCCGCCGCGTTTCAGATCGAACGCATTAGCAGACCGGACGCCTGCAACAAACCCCGGCGAACAACTTCAGGCAGCCGTTGCCAGAGGAAGGGCAGTGGCTATAGGAAAGGCGCAGCCCTCACCGGAATTGACCATGACCATCTATTCATTTGATCTCGATCCTGTCTCGCTAAGCATTGATTTGAGCGTCGGTCATATCGCCGAACTGAATATCCGCGATGGCCAGCGCACTCTGTCTGCGTTGCACCGGGCATCGTGGGTGGATGATCCGGACGCCGTCTTTCCGGATGCGACCCCACCAAATGTGAAGCGATTGTCGGGCGATTTCTTCTGCGCGCCGTTCGGACGCAACGATGTGGAGGAGGGGCCGTCGCACGGATGGCCCGCCAACAGCGCCTGGGATCATGTCGGGACCAGCAGGCAGGATGATCGTCTCACAGAAAGCTTCCGGCTCCAACGGCGCGTGATGGGAGCCACTGTCGAAAAGCGCATTACCCTGATTGCTGGTCATCCCTTCGTTTATCAAGAGCACAGTTTCAGCGGCGGCGCTGGCGCAATATCGGCCGCGCACCATGTCATGGTGCACATGGCGGATGGCGGAGATCTGGCCTTTTCGCCGAAGCAAGGTGCGTGGACCCCGCCCGAAGCTCTCGAGACTGATCCAAAGCGTGGACGGTCAATTCTTGCCTATCCGGCCCACACGGAAGATCTCACTTCATTCCCGCTCGCTGATAGCGGCATGGCTGATCTGACCGTCTATCCCATTGGGCAAAGCCATGAAGATTTCCTGACGCTGGTCGAAGCGCCGGCCCGCTCCCTTGGCTGGACTGTCGTCAACCGAAAGGCTGAAAATGACCGGATCTTCATCCTCAGGCGACCCGAAATTCTGCCTGTAACGATGCTGTGGATGAGCAATGGCGGACGGGACTACGCGCCATGGTCGGGTAGCCACACCGGTGTGCTAGGGATTGAAGATGCGAGGGCTTCACCGCTTGGACATGCTGACTCTTGCCGGGACAATGAATTGAACCGCCGCGGAATTCCCACTGCGTTCTTACTCGACAACGCGAGACGGATCACTCTTCGCCAAATCATCGGTGCCTGTGGAGAACAGCCGGGTGAGGGGGTGTGTAAACAACTGTATGAAGAAGGTAGTGGTTTGTCTCTAAAGTTTCACAACGGCGGAACCAGAACCCTGAAATACGATCCGTTTTTTCTGGCCGAGTAAGGGCTCGGCGCCAGAATTTAGGCCTGCCCGAATTTTAGCCTACGGTAGAAATGAAATGCAGTCCCCGGAGGTTGTCCGAGGACTGCATCTGACTTCACGAGTTTGGCAGATCAGCAGGCAGCTTCGTAGATGCGACCATACTTGTCGCGGTAACGGCACTGGCCTGGGGTTGTTGCTGCGCCGATCAGAGCGCCAGCTGCGCCACCAATCAGTGCTCCGGTTGCGATGCCACGTCCACCGCTGCCGGTAGCTGCAGCCACGAGGGCGCCTGTGCCTGCACCAACGGCGGCACCGGTGCCAGCCCGCTTTTCAGTTGTGGTGCAGCCTGCGGCAGCAAGAAGGGAAATCGCTGCGAGGGTCGAGAGAACGAGTCTAGTCATCAAAGGCTCCATCATGGGGTACTATTCGAAACGGTAGCAAACTCAATCGAATGATGATGTGTGCTTCCGCGCAACTGTTTCGTTATACAGGATAATGATGGCAGACACCATCATGGCAATGCTCATCGCGAGTGCAAGCGTTGAAATCAACATGGTCAGTCCTTTCGCATCATTTATCGGTTGTTTCGCCTGTTCAACGCCGCAGCGGGTGATTTGGTTGCGTTGAGTTCGAAATTATTTTCAAAAATTTAATTTGTAAGGGCTGTAATGCCGGACTTTGGCAGCGATACCAGCGCCTAAACGAACGTCGAACCGTTCGCGGTCGTGCTAAAAACAACCAAGTTGCCCGCGCATTCATCACAAGGTGGCGACTGAATCGGAATGAGCAAGCCGCGACACAAAATCTTGTGCGTGCATGCATCCCATTCCCGATCATCGGGCCCGATGATCTTGTCTGACAGTCTCAAGGACGCGGGTGCCATCCTTGTTTCCGCTTTCCCAGTCGCGAAAGCAGCGGTGACGCGTGCCGCTGGGGCTACGGTGGGTGACACTGGCAAGCTTCTTGCTCGAATTGTTGCCAGGGACAGCTACGAATTGCGCAAAGTGCTTATACCCTTGATCCGCCCGCTCAATCCGCGGGGCGGCATGCCGGAAGTCTGGTGATATGAACGAGACACCATGAACCTGAGCCCGAGAGAAAAAGACAAATTGCACTTCGCCATGATGCGATCAGGTGAAATTGCTCTTCGCCATGATGCGATCAGGTGATGGACGGCATCGCCGAAATGATCCACGATGTCAAAATCGAGGCCAGATTTCCCGATGGCACAAAGCGGGTGACCGTGCATGAACCGATACGCTGAACAATGACCAAGGCGCTCTCCACAGTCGCGGCGGAACATGCGCACAAAAAAAGCGCGGGCCGGAGCCCGCGCCTGTCTGAGCTTGTGCGTGCATTAACGCACGTAGACGGTCAACGAACCGTCCGCGGCAGTTTTGGCCGCAACAACGCTGGACAGATTGACGCCTTCGGCCTCAAGCTTGTTGTAGACACCGGCGTTGGCCTGAAGCGAGGTGCGCAAGTCAGAGATGGTAGCCTCATTCTGGCTCACCGCCTGGTCGATTTCTTCAGCAGATACATCCGCAGTGGAACCAACATTCACAACAGTTACGGCGCTTGCATCAGTCATTGTGCTGATCTTGGATGCGGCATCGGCGTTGGCGCGGATTGCCAAGATCACCTCATCCTGAGCAGCACTTGTTCCAGCGCGCGATGTTGTGTCTGCAGCTGCATTCAGACCCAGTGTAGCGTTGCCACCCGAAGTCTCCGCGCCAATGCTGACACCGGCGTCCGCGCTGCTAGAGCCTGCAACAGCAGGTGCGGCGGCAAAGGTCGAAGTCATCAGGGCTGCGGTCAGAATCTTGGTCATGCGTTTCATGGGTTAACTCCTTTTGCAGTTTCACTCGCCACCCGTATCGTCTCGCGTGGCAGGGTAGGAACGAAGTGCCGCGCTGTTGGTTGCGTGTTGTTCGAAGGCCATTTCGTGAAGTTTTTGTGGCGTGAAAGTGTCGTGATATGAAACACTTGAGTTCCTGGTCTCAGGCTTCGTTTCCGGTGCCGCACTGGGACGGTGAAAACTTGCGGAAAACGGTGTTCTGCCATGCTTGAGCTTCAGCCAAATTACCGATGCTCCGATCAGGATTGGTCATCCGCCCGGTATGCCCAGCCCGGCCGCTGGGCAGTCACCCACCACCAAAATGCAGCGTTCAGCCTGAAAAATCGGTCTGCTCGCGCAAACGAATTGCTAAGGACAACACCCATGATCCCAAGTGAGATCATCACGCCGGATGTCGACGTCGAACTCAACGCGGGTGCGGCCACGGTGACCCTCAACGTTGCCAACACCGTCGATCGTTCGCTGCAGGTCCTCAGCCATTATCATTTCTTCGAGACCAATGAAGCGTTGCGGTTTGACCGTGATCAGGCCCGCGGCCTCAGGCTCGGTTTTGCCGCAGGCACCGCCGTGCGGTTCGAGCCGGGCCAGGAGGGCGGCGTCACGCTGGTGCCGCTATGCAGTGGTCGCGAGGTCTACGATTTTTAGTAGAAAGTGATGGGAAAGCTCTGAACGTTTCGCATCACGTCAACCACGAGAAGGGGAATCCGCATGTGCCATGTCTGTGTGATCAATAATGTAAAGTCCTCGATGCTGTCACGACGTGATTTTTTCCGAAAGTCGGCCGCTGCCGGTTTCGCCGCAACGGCTATCGGCGCCGCCTCCGCGCGGCCTGCACTCGCCGAAGCAAGCGGCAAGATCGTCGATCTGACCCATACCTTTGATGGCGATTTCCCGACGTTCGACGGCAAGCCCGGCATTCTCTACACCGAGAACGTCAATTTTGACGCCTCGGGCTACCAGCTTTGGGAGCTGACCATTTTCGAGCATTCAGGCACCCATATCGATGCGCCGCTGCATTTCTCCAAGGACGGCATGTCTGTCGACGAACTTGATCCGCAGAGCCTGATCTGTCCGCTCTGCATCATCGATATCAAGAGCAAGGCAGCGGATGAACCCAATTCCATGGTCGAGCCGGAGGATGTCGAAGCTTATATAAGCGCTCACGGCGAAATCCCGCAAGGCGCCTGCGTGGCCATGAATTCAGGCTGGCAGGACAAGGTTGGCGATGCGAGCTACCGTAACAATGCGGAAGGCAACTTCGCATTCCCCGGCTTCTCCAAGGCTGCGACCGACATGCTGGCGGAAATGGGAGCAGCTTCGATCGGTGTCGATACCCTGTCGCTTGATCCCGGCAGTTCTGAGGACTTCGCCGTGCATTACTCCTGGCTGCCGAGCGGACGGTTTGGAATCGAGAATCTGGCCAATCTGGATGCTCTGCCCGCCGCGGGAGCCACCCTGTTTGTCGGCGCACCCAAACACCGCAACGGTACCGGGGGGCCGGCACGTGTCATGGCGATGATCTAATGCATGTCGCGTTCAAATGAACCCATTTGAACGATAATGAACATGCACTATTTCATGGTGTGACTGCGTCCTTTGCGCATCCATTTGGACGCGCGGCGCGGTAGGAGTGAAAGCCATGGCCCGCAAACCCGTCAATCCGGTTGAAATCTGGCAAGCCTATGCGGGGCTTGGCATGCTGGCGTTCGAAGCGCAGGCGGTCGTCGGCATGCGGATGCTGGGCATGAGCGGCGCCTGGCCGGTCGGCAAGAATGAAAACAGGAAAATGCTGGCGGAAAAACCGCCGGCATTTGTCAGAGCCGCGACCGCAGCGGCAAAAAAAGCTGCTTCGGGCGGTCGTCCGGATCAAGTCTTGACGGCCGCAGTCAAGCCGCTGACGAAAACAGCGCGCGCCAACAGGAAGCGGCTCGTTGCCAAAGCGGTGTCACACCGCAAGAAAAAATGAGGTCGGGATGATGATAACGCGCACCGCACTGGGATTTTGTCTCGCAAGTTTGTTTGTGACAGCAGCACTTGCCGACGAGTTGCCCGATTGCATCGACCCGCAGAGCCAGTTCGAAATGACCTATTGTGCCGGTGTCGACTATGATGAAGCCGATGCAGATCTCAATGCGATCTGGCCAGATATCGTTGCCGCCGCCAAATCCAATGATGATTATGTGGCCGACATGGCGCGGGATCGCGGCGTGCCGACCACGCTTGAGGCGCTGCGCACCGCCCAGCGGGCCTGGATCAAGTTCCGCGATGCGCAGTGCGAATACGAAGCCTACGCGGTTTTTGGAGGCACCATGCAGCCGATGGTAGGTAGCATGTGCCTGGCACGGCTGACCCGCGAACGCATCGAAGTGCTCACCCAGGCACTTGAGAACCGTTAATGGCCTGAATATCGCTTGCGAGTATACCGTGAGTGGCGAACGAACCGAGATACTCCTACTCCGCCGGAATTTCCCGCTTTTCCTTTACCGCCATGTCCGGGTCCCAGCATTGGCGACGAGGTTCGGCTTGCCGACGGGGACTTCTTCATCGAGGGGAAAAAGATTCGACCACCTATGGCGAGGTGGTCAATTCCGGCGGAAGCAAGGTGATCCGCGACGGCGTGGGGCAAAGCCAGGTCACCGGGCGGATGGTACAGTCGATACGGTGATCACCAACGCGCTGGAGGTTGAGCACACCGGCATTTTCAAAGCAGATATCGGGCTGAAGGATTGGCGCATCGTTGCCATTGCTAAGGCCGGTCACCCTGACACTCAGCCCGGTGTCGACATCAACAACGGCCCGGGACTGAAATGATCGCCGGGGAGGGCAAGATTCTCGCCGCCGTGGTTTTTAACAGCCTGACAAATAACCGGACAGAGCATGTCTTCACCGGCGAGTTATGCACTCAGCGCATGGAAGGCCGAAGATAATGGCAATTGTTGCGATGCAACATGCGTGTATGATGTTTCTTGTAAATAAGGAGACTACGCCATGTCACGGATAAATCGGAACCTTCGCTCCCTGTTTTCGCCAGCGGGTCGGTTTTTTGACACTGCAGCGCGGAGCATTCGCCTTGCATCTGCAGCGAGCAGCCTGATTGACACTCCTGATCACGTTTTCAAGGCTCGCGGCACAACGCGCGATGCCGCAATTCGCAATCTCCTCAACGACCTTTAGAGCGTCGCTCGGCTAATTAGACGCATTCTGCCGCAAAGATTTTATGGGCTGAGGCGAATTTACGTCGAAGGGCATACCTGCTGGTACGTTCAAGACGAAAATACGCCTCAGGACTTGAAGGCATGCGGCCTTTCGGGTTGACTCAAGCGTGGCTGTCCGCTGCGTCGGACAGCTTGAGAGATGGCCCGCATCGCTCTGCGCCGCCCTCCTGTTTTAACAGCCACGTTTGAGCCAAGAGAATGGGTCTAGTTAATCAAACGACGCTCTATCGCTCAGACTGCAGCCACCGGGATCCGTTGGTGCGCGCAGCGTTCCCGCGCTTTCCGGCTGCTCTGTCCGCAGATTTTCTTCCGCCTGATCTGCAAGCAGCTGACGCCGTCCAATAGCGCAAGCTGGAACGCTTCAATCCCGTTCGAAGTCTGGCAGACTGTTGAAAGCCGAACGCAGCGCATCCGACCATCCGTCTGAAATTTCGCGATAATAGGGATCCGTGGCCTGGATGCGACGCTCATAGCCCTTTTTCAGGCTCTCGACTTCATAAAACTGCAGATCCAGCGGCAGCCCCACGGAGAGGTTGGACTTGAGAGTCGAATCGAACGAGACATAGAGCAGCTTGGTCGCCATTTCGAAGCTCATGTCCGGATCATAAGCGCGAACCAGGATCGGTTTGCCGTATTTGTGTTCGCCGATCTGGAAGAACGGGTTGTCTTCGGTGGCTTCAATGAAGTTGCCCTCGGGGTAGATCAGGAACATGCGCATTGCGCCGCCTGCCACTTGTCCACCCAGAATGAAGGTGGCGCCAAAGCCCGATTCACTTTGGTGCCCGCCATCCGATGCTGTCTTGATGACTTCTCGAACGGTCTGCCCGATCAGCCGCGCCGCTTCAAACATCGATGGCACTTTCATGATGTCAGGCTGGCGGTCTTCGACGGCCTTGGAATGCTCTTCAAGCAAGCTGACCACAGTCTGTGTTGTTGCCAGATTGCCCGCCGACAGCAAGGTCATCATCCGGTCACCGGGCTCACACCACGTGTACATCTTGCGAAAGGTCGAAATGTTGTCGACGCCGGCATTCGTCCGGGTATCGGACATGAAAATCAGGCCTCTGTTGAGGCGTAGTCCGACGCAGTAAGTCATAATATGCGAATCCGCCCTAACAATTCCTATGGATTCTTATTGCTCCACTGTGATCCGGACTGCAAGCTGTTCTTCGCCTGTGCCGGTGCGGATGCCAGAAATCGGTGCAGCGTCCTTGTAGTCGAGGCCATAGGCGATGTGCACATAACGGTCATCGGGCGACATGTCGTTGGCCGGATCGAATCCGACCCAACCCAGCCCATCGACATGAACTTCTGCCCATGCGTGGCTGGCGGCCTGGTCGGGGGTTTCCTCCATCATCAGGTATCCCGATACATAACGTGCCGGATATCCCATCACCCGCGCAGCGGCCGCGAATGCCTGCGCGTGGTCCTGACAGACGCCTTCGCCCGACGCCAACGCGTCTTCAGCCAGCGTTTTGGTCTGCGTAGCGCCCGGGACATAGGCCATCGCCTTGTGCAACGCAGCCATCAAACCATGGAGTTGCTCAAGCGGTTCGCCCTTTGCAACACCGCGCGCCAATTCCCGGATCATCTTGCCAGGCTTGGTAAGTGCCGACTCGCGCTGGTAAAGCCAGAGCGGCATATAGCCCCGATGGTGGCCGGATACGCCGGTCTTATCAAAGGTTTCAACCACACCGGTCGCCACCACCCGGATGGCTTCAGTGTCGCGGCTTGCGCTGACCAGTTCGACCACATTGCCGAAATGGTCGAGGTATTGTGCTTCGACAGCTCCACCTTCGACCTGCATCGACCAGGAATTGACCGTCTGCAAGGGGCTGTTCTGCGGCGTCAGTCTCAGCCGCTGCAAAGCGTAGCGAACCGGGGTCGCATAGGCATATTCAGTCACATGGGAAATTTTAAGCAGCATGGAATCAGTCCTGATAGAACCGGTAGGCTTCGGCGATCTCGGCAGCAACCCGGCTATTCTGGCTGATGAAACCCTGGAGAAATTCGTGCAGACCCGTATCCATAATTTCCTTGATTTCGTGCTCCCGCAACATGTCTTGGGTCGCAGCTGCTGTCTCGTGGCAGGACGTCCGCTTGCCGTATTGCCTTTCGAGGTAGGACAGGTTTGTGTTGATCTTGTCGTAGCAATAGGCCAGCGATCGCGGCATACGGCCATTCAGGATCAGAAAGTCTGCGATATTTGAAGGCTTGTAATCGTCATCATAGACCCAGCCATAGGAACGGTGGGCTGAAACCGATCTCAGGATAGATTCCCATTGCACATTGTCGAGTGACGAACCGACATAAGAGTTTGCGGGAAGTAGCACGTAATATTTTACGTCGAGAATTCGCGAGGTGTTGTCGGCGCGCTCGATGAATGTTCCGATGCGCGAAAAATTATAGCGTTCAGTTCGCAGCATGGTTCCGTGAAAGGCCCCGCGGATCAGGCCGGTGCGTTGCTTGATGGAGTCAATGATCGCAGGCATGTCGGCGCTCGACACGCGCCGAGAGAGCTGCGCCTTGAGGTCGAGGTAGCATTCATTGGTTGCTTCCCAGGCCTCGCGTGTCAACGCTGTGCGCACCATCCTGCCATTGTTGCGAGCGGATTCGATGGCTGAGAGAACACTTGACGGGTTTGACTTGGCGCGCAGCAGGTAATCCACCGCGTCGGCGCTGGTAACTTCTTCATTGGTCTGCATGTAACCGCCGAACACGCCGGAGCTGCGCAGCACCGATTCCCAGTCTTCTTCTTGCCCATCCATCCGCGTCAGCGCCATGCGCAGACCAGCATCAATCAGGCGTGCTGTGTTTTCTGCACGCTCGATATAACGAAACATCCAAAACAGGCCGTTTGCGGTTCTTCCCAGCATGTTCAATCCTCCAGCACCCAAGTATCCTTGGTGCCGCCTCCCTGGCTGGAATTGACAACCAGCGAGCCTTCTTTGAGCGCCACCCGCGTCAACCCGCCGGGAATGATTTGAACCTTGTTCGAAACCAGAACATAGGGCCGCAAGTCCACATGCCGTGGTGCCAACCCTTTCTTGGTGAGGATCGGCACAGTTGAGAGTGATAGCGTCGGCTGGGCGATGTAATTGCTTGGCCGCGATTTGAGTTTGGCTGCAAATTCGTTCAATTCGCGCTTATTGGCAGCCGGACCCACCAGCATGCCGTAACCGCCCGATCCATGGACTTCCTTGACCACCAGTTCAGCCAGGTTCTCGAGCACATATTTCAGTGTATCGGGTTCTGAGCAGCGATAGGTCGGCACATTTTCCAAGAGCGGTTTGCGACCGGTGTAGAACTCGACAATTTCCGGCATGTAGGAATAGATCGCCTTGTCGTCGGCAATGCCGGTGCCCGGCGCGTTCGCTATTGTAATGTTACCCGCGCGATAGACATCCATGATGCCGGGGACGCCAAGTGTGGAGTCCGGCCGGAACGTTAGCGGGTCCAGGTAATCATCATCGACCCTGCGGTAGAGAACATCAATTGCTTCATAGCCCTGCACGGTGCGCATCGCCACCTTGCCGTTGATCACCCTCAGATCCGAGCCCTCGACCAGTTCTGCGCCCATCTGGTCGGCGAGGTAGGCATGCTCGTAATAAGCTGAATTGAAGATGCCTGGTGTCAACACGGCGATCCTCGGCTTGCCGGTGCAGCCGGGAGGCGCCAGGGCAGCCAGACTCTGGCGCAGAAGTTTCGAGTAGTTCTCGACCGGTCTCACCTTGTTGAGATGAAACAGTTCGGGAAACATCTGCATCATGGTTTCGCGGTTTTCGAGCATGTAGGACACCCCCGACGGTGTCCGCGCATTGTCTTCAAGAACATAGAACTGGCCTTCGCCAGTGCGCACGATATCGGTCCCGATGATGTGGGTATAGACGCCGCCGGGAGGACGCATCCCGATCATTTCGGGCAAGAACGCATCGTTCTGTTCGATCAGCGCGCGCGGAACGCGACCGGCCTTGATGATCTCCTGCTTGTGATAGATGTCATCGAGAAAAGCATTGAGCGCCATCACCCGTTGCTCGATCCCCTGCGCCAGTTTTCGCCACTCGGAGCCGGAGATGATGCGCGGCACGATGTCAAACGGAATCAGGCGTTCTGCCGAGTCCTCCTTGCCGTAAACAGCAAAGGTGATGCCGGTCTTGCGAAAGATATTTTCCGCGTCCCGAGACTTCTTGATCAGATCCGAGGGTTTCTGTTCAGAATGCCACTTGAAGTACCCCTCGTAGGGTGCTCGCGGCAGGCCGTCCGCAGTCAGCATTTCATCGAAAGGCACGTGTTTGGCGCTCCCCTTTTGAGGATATAAGATCGCATCACGAAACAGAAAGCAAGAACCATGCGTAAATTCTGATATTGATAGAAAGTTCAATATTTTCTTGGTCATCGGTGTGTTTTGGCCACAATTGGTGCAGCCCTCGCAACGCGTCAGGAAGGCTGGTTCGATGCGGGACTTGCGTCTCTGTCCACCCGGGTTTATCGCTCCGACAGGTTCCCTCGTTGCGGGTGGGTTCAAGGCGTTCAAACTGGTGGAGCAAAAATGACCCTCGATCGCATCGCTCCAGCGCTGTTCGTCCTGCTCTGGTCCACCGGGTGGATCGTGGCGAAATATGCCAGCCCGCACGCCGATCCTTTGACCTTTCTGAGCATGCGCTTCACGCTTGCAGCCATTTTGTTCGCAGTGATTACCTTTGCGAGCGCCGCGGCCTGGCCCACGACCCGTGCCGGTTGGGGGCACGCGATCCTGTCCGGTGTGTTCCTGCACGGCATATACCTTGGTGGCGTCTGGTGGGCGATTTCGCAAGGCGTGCCGTCGTCAGTCTCGGGTCTGATTGCGGCTTTGCAGCCACTGCTGACAGCGCTCGTCGCGCCCTTCATTGTCGGAGAACGCTTGACCGGGCCGCAACGTTTTGGCGTCGTGCTTGGCTTTGCTGGTCTGAGTGTGGCGATTTTGCCGAGGCTTATGGCGCTCGACACCTCCACGCTGCAGATTGCGCTGTTGCCATTGTTGGTCAATGTTTTCGCCATGGCATCGGTAACGGCAGGGACGATCTACCAGAAACGCTATCTCCAGCAGGGCGACCTGCGGGCCATTGCAGCCTTGCAATATGTCGGAGGCTTTCTGGTCGTCTTGCCACTGGCGCTTTTGATCGAGCCCATGCGGGTCGACTGGAACCTGGAATTCGCGTTGGCTATGGGCTGGTCAGTTCTTGGTCTTTCGCTGGTCTCGATCATGCTTCTGCTCTACTTGATCCGTCGCGGTCAGGTCTCCCGCGCCGCCTCGCTAACGTATCTGGTGCCACCTGCCGTGGCGATCGAAAGCTGGTTTCTGTTCGGCGAAGTCCTGACCGTGCCGATGATTGTCGGCACAGTGATTGTCGTTTTCGGGGTCTGGCTGACCAATCGCAAGACTCGCGTCATCGCTTGATCAGAAATCGGTCGGCACGCCGCCCTCTGCCTTGCGCCTGGCGACAAAAGTGTCGAGTTCCTCCAGGATCGCCACATCCAGTGGGGGTGCTTCGTAATGTGCCAGTGTGTCCTTCCACACCCTATTGGCATGGTCGTAGGTGGTCGGTTGACCGGCGAGGCTCCAGCTCTCGAAATTGCGCCAGTCCGACAGGATGGGTGAATAAAACGCGGTCTCGTAGCGGGACAGCGTGTGTGCTGTGCCGAAATAATGCCCTCCCGGACCAACTTCCGAGATTGCGTCCATGGCGAGCGCGTCCGGGCTTGTGTCGATAGGCGCCAGAAATTCGGCAACCATCTGCAGCATGTCCGCGTCCATCACGAACTTTTCAAAAGATGCGGTCAGCCCGCCTTCCATCCATCCGGCCGCATGCATGATGAAATTGCCGCCGCCCTGAACCACGCCCCACAGCGACATCATTGATTCATAGGCGGACTGCGCATCCATCGTGTTGGCGGCATTGGTGTTGGATGTGCGATAGGGGATCCCGTAGCGCCGGGCAAGTTGTCCGCCGGCCATGACGGCTTTCATGTATTCCGGTGTGCCGAAGGCCGGCGCGCCTGACTTCATGTCGACATTTGAGGTGAACCCGCCATAGACCACCGGCGCACCCGGACGGACAAGCTGTGTAAAGGCAATTCCGGCCAGCGCTTCGGCGTTTTGTTGCACCAAAGCGCCGGCGATGGTGACAGGGGCCATCGCACCGGCCAGTGTGAACGGCGTGATCACCACCACCTGGTTGCGCGACGACATTTCAATGATGCCCTGCAGCATAGGTGCGTCGTAACGCAACGGAGAGGATGCATTGATGATCGTGAACAGCGATGGTTCGGTTTCCATCTGCTCTGCAGTCACGCCACGACCGATGCGCGTGATCTCAAGCGCATCAAGATTGCGCTCTCTGCCCAGAGAGTAGGCATGGAATGGCTTGTCGGTCAGCTTGACCAGATCGGAGAGGCAATCGAGGTGGCGCACCGAGGCGTGAATATCGGTCGGCTCCACCGGATAGCCGCCGGTCATGTGAATGATGTCGTAGGATTGCGCCAGCTTGATGAGATTACGGAAGTCTTCCTGTGTCCCGGTTCTGCGGCCATTGTCGCGATCGGAGCAATAGGGAGCGGACGCGACCTGCGCAAATGCGAGGTTCCGTCCACCTATGGCAATGTTGCGCTCAGGGTTGCGAGCATGCAGCGTGAACGGTCCCGGAGCCATTGCCACCAGGTCCATGACCAGGTCCCGGTCTAGCCGCACTCTTTCACTGCCTGCAACGACATTGGTGCCTGCGGCTTCGAGCCGGTCACGCGCTTCCTTGAGCATGAAGTCCATACCGATTTCTTCAAGCACTTTGAGCGAGGCTTCGTGGATGGCTTCCAACCCCTCCTCGGACAGAATGAGCGAGGGGTCCTGGGTATTGAGGATTGACCGGTAGCGCAGGGTTGCCGGGCCTTTTCTGCCTTTGCCGCGATCGCCGCCGCGTCCACCCCCGACGCGTCTTCGCCTTTCCGGAGCACCTGCAGTGTTCTCGATTGCAGTGGCAATCATGTCCTCGATTTTGCTCATTTCGCCGCGCCCTGTTTGTTCCCGGCCTCTTGTCCCATGTGGCCGCAATGCTTTGGTCGCTCGCTCCACAAAGCGTGACGCTATGCCGGACGAAGCAATCCGGCAAGTCGATTTGCTACGCTAGAGCCGTTCAATTTGAAATGGGCTCGTTTGAGCGCTGGGAATTCGTGATATGGCTGGGAGCGTGCGGCGACGCGGTGCGAGCACCGTTGGCCGTGCGCGACGCACTCCAGAGTGTGGAAGAACAAGCTCACTCGATTGCCTATCGGTTTGCTGCTGCCATTGCTGGAACACTGCAACTGCCTCGCTTGAATGCCTTTCCCACACCAACGTTGTTAAAATTCACTTACGATGCGCTGCATCGTAGCTCGCGATGTTTTCCTTGCTGGCGCGAAAAATCCAATCCCTCAAACCGTTTGCATTAAAAGATGAACGGCTCCGGGGCCTGCGTTGTGTGTCACTTTAGGAGATTACGATACAGTTTCGCGAAAGCCGACCGGTATAGTTCGTAATTGATGGTTAACGCTTTATTTAAGGCAATTGGGCAAAGTGGACAGTGCAGAATTGGGCAAATGCCTGAATCGATGGGGACTGCCGGGTGGATGATTTAGAAAGTATCGGAAGCGACAATTCGCTTGCTATTGCCTGTGAACAGGTTTCCCACGATCCCAATCCGGCTTTCGTCAAGGATTCGGAGCTGCGCTACCTGGCGGTTAATCACGCCTATGCTGAGTTGTGGGACTGCCTGCCGGCGGCGCTGATCGGTCAGCAAAGTCATCAGCATTTTGAATCTGCCGAGCAGAACGATCGCGATGAAAAAGAGCGCCGAAGTCTGGTTTTCGGCAAGGATCAGGTCGCCTTGTTCGCTCATCCTCTCAAGGATGGGCGTTACCGGATTCGCATACATCGGCAGCGGCAAGAATCAGGCAAGACTTTCATTGTCGGCCATTTCGAACCGATCGCCGGCGTGCGCTTTGAAACCGGGCAGCAAGACAAGGCTCAGCCGGTTCCACAGCAAGTCAACGCGCAGAAAAACTGTGATTCAGTAGTGGACGGGCGTGAAGCTAAAAGACAGGAGCCGCCGGCTTTGGCTGGTCAAACCGCCACGATACTGGACCAGTCTGCGCAGACAACTGAAGCGGTCAGGCAGCAAAATGACCTGAAGGAACATGAGCAAGACGCCTCTGCTGACAAGTCGCTGCTCAACCGCTTCAACGAGATTTTCGACTGTATGGACGTCGGGATCGTGCTTTACGATCCGAACGACGTTCTCATATACGTCAATCCCGCGATGGATGCGCTTACCGCACCTCACTATGCGCTGGAAGTGGGGAAGTCCCTGCGCGATGTGTTGGAAGTCACTTGCAGCTTTAGCGCGGAGAATGAACCCGACGCCCGCAAGGATTGGATCGAAAACCGGATACGGGTCCATCGGGACTACGGAAAAGCCACTGTCGAACGGCTGAAGAACGGTCGATGGCTACGTATCATCAATCGTGCCCTTAAGGACGGCTACACGCTGGGCCTGCGTATTGATGTTACCGAATTGAAGGAACGCGAAACCGCCCTGGAAAGCAAGGCCGATGAAAACCGGTTGTTTCGCGCCATCCTCGACGAAATGCCGGTTTCGAGCTTCGTCAAGGATGAGGACTTTCGCTACACCTATACCAACCGCGCCCATTCCGAGCTTACAGGCTTTTCCGGGAGTGAGGTCGTTGGCAAGGATGATTTCGAGATCTTTGGCGAGCAGGGAGGACCACTGCGCCAGGCCGATACCGATGTGATGACGGGTCATGGGCTGATGGAGTGTGAGATCGAGCTCGACAACGCACAAGGCGAGAAGCTCAAGCTGATTGACCGAAAGGTCGCATTTACCGGACCTGGCGGCAGGCGATATCTGCTCGGAACCACAATCAATATCAGTGACATGAAGCGTCGCGAGCGGGAAGTGTATGAAGCTCAACGGCGTGCTGAACTCCACAAGGCTGACCTCGAAAGCGTCATTGAAGCCATGCACATGGGCATGGTCGTGGTTGACCGCAACTGCAAGATCGAGCTGATCAATGGCGCGTTTTTCACGATCTGGAAAATTGCGTCTGAAAACAATTTTATCGGGGCCCCGTTCCGCGCACTCATCGACATCAACCGGCACAACGGTATCTATGAGGTCATCGAAGACAACTTCGAAGATTACGTCGAAGCCAGACTTGCCGAAATCCGCGCTGGGTATGTAGAGCCGCGTGAATTTTCCCGGGCCGATGGCCGGACCATGATCTACTCGGTTCGCTCGTTGTCGGAAGGCAAACGGATGATATCGTATTTCGATGTCACCGAGCTCAAGCAACGCGAGCATGAGCTGGATCTCGCTCGCGCGGAAATTGAGCGCACCGGTCAACTGCTGCAGGGTGCAGCTGGCGCCATGGCCCAGGGGCTGATGGTGACCAGGCAAGCCATTATTCAGTTCGCCAATGACACCTTCTTCGAAATGGTGGAGGTCCCGCGCGAAGTTGCCGAAGTCGGCAAGGATCTGAATGATTTCTTTGATTTTTGCCAAAGTCGCGGTGATTACGGAACAGATGAAAATGCTGCGGCTACGCGCTCCAACGTCAATGCGTGCCACAGAAATTTGGAGGCTCATACTGTTGAGCGACAGACTACGTCTGGTCGTTGGCTGCGGATCGATGGAAAGCCGACCGATAGTGGTGAGATGATCATCACCTATACCGATATAACGGAGGCCAAGGATCGCGAGTCGGAACTGCAGCATTTGCTGATCAAGGCGGAGATGGCCGACCGCGCCAAATCCGAATTTCTTGCCAATATGAGCCACGAGATTCGCACGCCGATGAACGGCGTTCTTGGCATGGCGGAGCTTCTGGCAAGAACCGAGCTTGATACCCGTCAGCGCACGTTTACCGATATCATCGTCAAGTCAGGTAATGCGTTGCTTACCATCATAAATGACATATTGGATTTCTCCAAGATCGATGCAGGTCAACTGGTTCTTGACGAGGCTTCATTTGACCTGTCCGAAACAGTTGAGGACGTGGCTTCGCTGATATCAAGCCGGGCAGTGGAGAAGGACATCGAACTGATTGTCCGCATAGATCCCGCGTTGCCCTCTCGAGTCATTGGCGACATGGGACGTTTGCGGCAGATCATTACCAACCTTGCAGGCAACGCCATCAAGTTCACTGAAACCGGTCATGTGCTGATTGAGCTGACCGGTACGATCACCCCCTCCGACCGGCTTGATCTGACCATTCGCGTGCTCGACACCGGCATCGGGATTCCACCGGAAAAACTGGAGGCGGTGTTTGAAAAATTCTCGCAGGTAGATAATTCCTCCACCCGTCGCCATGAAGGGACTGGGCTTGGACTGGCAATCACGTCTCGGTTGGTCGCTTTGATGCAAGGCACCATCCGTGCCGAAAGCAAAAAGGGCGAAGGCTCGGTCTTCATAATGGAAGTCAGCCTGCCGGTGGACCTCAGCCATGAACAGCCGGCGCGGATTGCACCTGTGGATGTCACTGGAGCCAGAGTGCTCGCCATCGACGACAACCCGGTCAACCGGGAGATACTGATCGAGCAATTGACCGCTTGGGGGTTTGATTCCTGTGCCGCAGTTTCAGGCCAGGAAGGCCTCGACGTGCTCGCCGCCGCAGATCAGTTTGGCTTGCCTGTCGACGTTATCATTCTTGATTATCACATGCCGGAAATGGACGGCATTATGACTGCCCGCGCCATACGTGAGCGTTTTTGCGCGGACAAACCGGCAATCGTCATGCTGACGTCGATGGACCTCAAATCATCGGATGCTGACTTCCGCAAGGCATCAGTACAGGCCACGCTGATGAAGCCGGCCCGTTCCTCCCAGTTGCTGGAGACAATTGTTCAGGTTCTGCAGGTCGCAGCGCAGACAACCGACGGGAAAAACGCGAACACTTCGCCCTCGCTCTGGGTGCCTGCAGACCGGGCCGGGGATGCTGACAAGGCTGCGGAACCTTCAAAGCCGGATGCCAAGCCTTCGGGACCAGGCCGTAAACCAACCGCGGGCGGTCAGGCCTCTGCAAGCTCGCGTCTCGAGCTGCTTGTCGCCGAGGACAACGAAGTCAATCAGATCGTCTTCACCCAGATTCTCGATGAGCTGGGTTTGCACTACAAGATCGTCGACAATGGCGGTAGCGCCTTCGAGGTCTGGAAGAGCCACCACCCGGCACTGATCCTGATGGACGTCTCGATGCCTGTGATGAACGGGCATCAGGCGACCCAGGCAATTCGCGAGGCCGAACAGCAAGAGCTCGACCGGGGTCACACACCCATCGTCGGCGTTACTGCCCACGCCTTGACCGGGGACAAGGAACGCTGTCTGGACGCAGGCATGGACGATTACCTGTCAAAGCCGATCAGTCCTGAAAAGCTCGAGGCGAAAATTCGGGAATGGCTTCCTGCGGACATCGCCGCAAGAATCACCCACGGGTAATCTCAGTCGGGGGTGGTTATAAGCTCCGGTCCGCAGTCAAAATAGTTTGGGTTTGGGGTCACCGCGCTGTGTCTACGGTTTCGCTGGCAGGGCCGGCCAGTATACCCACGGTCATATCGCGCTTGCCGGTATGCCCAGGGCGTTTTTCCACCTTGAAGCCTGCCGCCTGAAGGTTTCGGCGCACCCAACCGGCAGCGGAATAGGTGGCAAATGTGCCGCCCTCGACTGTGTGGTCTGCGACTGCCTGCATCAATTGAGTTGACCACATGCCCGGATTTCTGGCCGGGGAGAAGCCGTCGAGAAACCAGGCGTCCGCTGCAAATCCCGCGGAGGTCAGTGTCTCCAGCGCCAGTCCGGAATGGATATGCAATCGGATTGATTTGTCTTGGCATAAAAAGTCGATTTGAACGTCGCCAGCCGGCTGGTTGGGCCACCGGGCGGTCAGCTCGCGAACCTTCTCAGACAGATCCGGCCATGCAGCCAGCGCCCGCTCGATTTCGTCACGGCCAAGCAGCCGCAGTTCGAACGAGTGGAACTCGAGCTGGGACCCTGCCGGAGCTGTGGCCTCCCAGGCCGACCAGGTTTCAATGAAGTTGAGCCCGGTGCCAAATCCCAGCTCGGCAATCACAAAGTGCTGCTTGCCGGCGAAGCGCTCGGGCAGCCCATTTGCGGCCAGGAAAACGTGCCGACATTCAGCTCTGCCATCGGCTTTGGAATAATAAAAGTCGCCAAATTCCTCTGAATAAGGCATATCGCCTGCGTGCCAGGACAGCGGTCCGTGCTGCACGACGTTGTCCTCATCGGGGTCAGGGGGATCTATCATGGCTGTTGCCGATAACGACGCATCGCACGCCGGTCAAGCAGCACCTGACCTGTTGATCGCTGGCGCCGGGGTGGCGGGACTGTGGTTGGCGGTCAAGGCGGCGCGCGCCGGATTGTCGGTCATGCTGGTTGAACGCGGCAACCCGGGTGGCGGCGCCAGTGGCGGTTTCCTCGGCGCTCTGATGCCGCACAGCCCCGAGCGCTGGAACGGGAAGAAGGATTTCCAGTTTCGCGCCCTGATAGATCTTGAAGGTGAAATCGCGCGGCTGGAATCAGAAACCGGAGAATATTGCGCCTATCGCCGAGTCGGCCGCATTCTGCCGCTGACAACGGAGCGCGGCCGGATCACAGCGACCGAGCGTATCGCCGAAGCTCGTACCAACTGGGGGGAGCAGTTCGGCTACGAGGTGCACCACACACCGGCCCGGGGAGACTGGCCAAACATTGTGCGTGCGCCGCATGGCATTGTCCATGAAACGCTGTCTGCCCGCGTGTCGCCGCCGGGATTGCTCGCCGCCTTGTTGCACAGCCTTGCGCTGATGCAGAATGTCGATCTCCGTCTGGGCACGTCTGTTGTCGACATCAATCCGCAGGAGAAGATAGCAAGCCTGTCGGACGGCTCCAGGATCGGGTTTGGCCATGCAGCCCTCGCCAACGGTGTTGACGCCTTTCCCCTGATTGCAAAGCTAACCGGCCTTCCTGCTCACTCCATGGGGGGCGGCGTCAAAGGCCAGGCCGCCCTGCTTGACGCCAAGGCCGCTCCTGATCTGCCATTGGTCTATGATGATGGCGTCTATGTCATCGCGCATGAAAATGGCCACGTCGCCGTCGGATCAACCAGCGAGAACGAGTTTGATGAACCAGTCGGCACTGACGACAGGCTGGAGGAGATCGTCAAACAGGCCCGAAGACTTTGCCCCTTGATCAAGGAGGCGTCGGTCATTCGGCGCTGGGCCGGGGTGCGCCCCCGTGCGGTTGGCCGTGATCCCATGCTGGGGCCTATTCCCGGCGCGCCCGGAGTGTTGGCGATGGCAGGCGGTTTCAAGATCAGCTTTGGGATAGCTCATCGCATGGCGGACTGTTTGGTCGCGGAAATAACCGGCGAAGCGGGGCCCGAAACACCGCAGAGTTTTTCTGTCGCCTACCACATGGCCAAGGCCGCCAGGGCTCAGGTGCTCCAGTAAGGGGCGGGCATGCCGAGGCAAGGGTGTAGACGGTAAACTTTGCCACAACAGTTTGCGGTTTTTCTTCAAAGTGCAAGTCTCGACTTTTGAAGTGGTGCTGTTACCGTTTGCGCCAAAATCATGATGGACCGAACAATGACCACTACACCTTATCCCCGCGACATGATCGGCTATGGCCGCACCCCGCCCGACCCAAAATGGCCGTCGGGCGCACATTGCGCAGTTCAATTCGTCGTCAATTACGAAGAGGGCGGCGAGAGCTCCATTCTCGACGGGGATCCGGCGTCTGAAAACCTGCTGTCGGAGATTGTCGGTGCGCAACCCTGGCCGGGTCAGCGCAACACCAACATGGAATCGCTCTACGAATACGGATCACGCTCCGGCTTCTGGCGGCTCTGGCGTCTGTTCACCGAGCGCAACATGCCTGTCACGGTTTATGGTGTCGCTCTTGCCATGCAGCGCAACCCGGAAGCCGTCGCGGCAATGAACGAAGCCGGCTGGGAAATCGCCAGCCACGGCCTGCGCTGGCTCGAGTACAAGGATTTTTCCGAGGAAGAAGAGCGCTGCCATATCGCCGAGTGTGTCCGCATCCACACCGAAGTGACCGGATCCCGTCCATTGGGGATTTATCAGGGCAAGCCTTCGGTCAATACATTGAAGCTGGTGATGGAGGAGGGCGGTTTCGTCTATTCAGCCGATTCCTACGCCGACGAGTTGCCCTATTGGGTCGAGGGCCCCAAAGGGCCGCATCTGATCGTGCCCTATACGCTTGATGCCAACGACATGCGGTTCGCCACCCCGCAGGGCTTCAACTCGGGCGATCAATTTTTCACCTACCTCAAGGACAGCTTCGACGTGCTGATGGCCGAAGGTGCTGCTGGAAGCCCGAAGATGATGTCGATCGGCTTGCATTGCCGCCTGGTTGGGCGCCCGGGACGCGCTGCAGCTCTGGCGCGGTTTCTCGATTATGTCGCATCTCACGACAAGGCATGGGTCACTCGCCGCATCGATATCGCCAACCATTGGCATGCCCATCACCGTCCGGAGACCAAGGCATGAGCAATCGCAATGACTTTGTCACCCGGTTTGGCGGCGTGTTCGAACATTCCCCGTGGATCGCCGAACGTGCTTTCGACAACGGGCACATTGCCCAGCCGCTTGCAGCCGGCCCCTTGCATAAGGCGCTCTGCACCGAGTTTCGCGCTGCGAGCCCTGACGAGAGGCTGGACGTACTGCGCGCCCACCCCGATCTGGCCGGAAAACTGGCGATTGCCGGAGGTCTCACCGAGGAATCCAAATCCGAGCAGGCGGGCGCCGGTCTTGATCGCCTGAGCGCGGAAGAGCACGCCCGCTTCACCGAGCTCAACACCCGCTACATGACGGATTTCGGGTTCCCGTTCATCATCGCGGTCAAAGGGCATGACAAGGACAGCATTCTTGCGGCCTTCGAGACCCGTGTCCGCAATGATTCCGAAACAGAATTCGCCACCGCCTGCGCCGAGGTCGAAAAGATCGCCGGCTTCCGCATCCATGCCATTCTGGCGGAAGGCTGAACAATGTCGGTCACCTTGAAGATTGAATCACTGACTGCCGAGGCGTTTGCTCCCTTCGGCACTGTGCTGGATACGGCAGGAGCAGAACTGCGCATGATCAATGGCGGCACCACAGAGCGTTTTCACGCGCTGGCCATGGCCGATACCGAGGCCGAGGGCGGTCGCACCATTCTCTCGCTGTTTCGTGGCCAGCCGCGTGAGTTTCCCTACACGGTCGATATGATGGAACGTCATCCGCTGGGCAGTCAGGCCTTCTTTCCGATTACGCACGGCAACTGGATCGCTGTCGTTGCTCCCGATGTTGACGGCCGCCCGGGGCAGCCGCGAGCGTTCCTGGTTCCAGGACACATCGGGGTGCAATATGCCCGCAATGTCTGGCATCATCCTTTGATTGCCGTAGGCCAGCCGAGTGACTTTCTGGTGATGGACCGCGAAGGCGGCGGCATCAATCTCGAAGAAGTCAGCTATGATGCGGCTTTTCTGATCGCCGATCCGGCGCATTGAACCCCGTCACGCTGAACCCCGGTACACTGAACCCCGGTACACTGAACAAGGAGACGCTGATGTCTGCACACCCCCTCCCAACCGGAACCGGACGTTTGACCACTCACGTGCTCGATACCGCTCGCGGTAGCCCTGCAGCCGGCATGGTGATTGAACTTTTTCGGATAGAAGGCATAGATCACCACCAGATCAAGACTGTCAGTACCAATTCTGACGGCCGGATCGATGCACCTCTTCTTGCTGGAGCGGAATTGGGCCACGGCGTGTATGAATTGCGGTTTCATGCCGGTGATTATTTGCGTTCGACCGGCGATGCGCTGCCGGATCCTGCATTTCTTGATATCATCCCGATCCGCTTCGGCATCGCCGACACGGCCGCTCATTACCATGTGCCGCTATTGATCTCGGCCTACGGCTATTCGACCTATCGCGGCAGTTGAGGCCTGTTTGCCTCAAGTCTCATGGCTTGGCGGTCGGGGGAGATGGAACGCATGTTCCGAAAAAAAGCAAAAGCCGCGTGGCAGTACATCCGTGCTCACGCGACTTTATAAGCGACCCTCTAAAGAGCCGCTGCTGATACACAGCTTGCATGAAGAGTGTTAACGAATGGTTAAGACGAAATTGTGACAGAGGCAAAAATAATATCTGCCCCGTTATCCGCAACTACGTCTAAACGGCTTCGCCAGCAACATAGACCGCCCGAACCGAGCGGTCGTCACCCATTGTTTGCAGAAGGAAGAGTTCTTCTTCCAGCGTCTCAGTGGTTTCCATGCGGATCTGCATGGCGGGCGTGGCGCCGGCGTCCAGCGCGATGATGTCAGCGTCGCTTCCCGGCTCCAATGTCCCGACCCTGTCCACAAAGCCCAGAGCTTCGGCATTGCCACGAGTGGCCTGCCAGTAATTTTCGATCGGCGGCAGACGGTGGCCGCGCAATTGCTGGATTTTGTAAGCCTCGTCAAGCGTCCGGAGCAGCGAGTAGCTTGACCCGCCGCCGATATCGGTGGCAATCGCGGTGCGTATCCCATGCTCTTTGAGGCGCTTGAGATCGAACAGACCGGAGCCCAAAAACAGATTGGAGGTCGGGCAGTGCACAGCCACGGAGCCGGCGTCGGCGATGGCATCCATTTCCCGGTCTGAGAGATGGATCGCATGGCCGAGCAGCATCTTCCGCGTCAGCAACCCATGCTGGGCATAGACATCGGTATAGTCGCGGGCAGCGGGGTAGAGCTCCAGCGTATAGGCAATCTCGGCATTGTTCTCCGACAGATGGGTCTGGATCAGAAGATCGGGGTGTTCGCGTGCCAGAGTGCCCGCGGCGTCAAGCTGAGCCGGTGTCGAGGTAATCGCAAACCGCGGCGTGATCGCCACGTGATTGCGCGCTTTACCATGCCAGGCCTCGATTATCGCCCTGGTATCGTCATAACTCGATTGTGCCGTGTCGGTCAGCGCTTCGGGCGCATTGCGGTCCATCATTACTTTGCCACCGACCATCAAGAGATTGCGCCTTGCGGCTTCGGCAAAATAGGCGTCCGCCGAGCCCTTGTGGACTGAGCAATAGGCGGCGGCTGTTGTCGTGCCGTGGCGCAACAACTCGTCAAAGAACAGCTTGGCGAAGCGGGCGGAATGCGCAGGGTCGGCAAAACGCTGTTCTTCGACGAATGTGTAGGTATTGAGCCACTCGAGCAGATTGGCGGCATAACTTGCCGTCACCTGCATCTGCGGAAAGTGGATATGCGGATCAATGAAACCGGCCATCAACAGGTGCGGCCGGTGATCAATGACTTCGACGCCGATTGGCGTTTTGAACATTACGTCGGAATAGGCGCCGGCTGCTGAAATCCGGCCGTTTTCGATCAGCAGCGCGCCGTCTTCTTCATACACGTAGCTTCCATGATCGTCGCGCGCTTGCGGGCGCGACTTGAAGCTCAGCGTGCGACCACGCAGCAGCTTTGCTGTCATTGCCCTGTCTCACCAGCATTGATCTCACCGGCAATTGCGGATTCATACCAGGCGACGAACAGCGCCCGCTCTTCCGGTTCCACATAGGTGATGTTGCCGGGCGGCATGGCGTGGCTGCGTCCGGCCTGCAGATAGATCTCACGGGCGTGGCGGGCGATGTCGGCTGGGGTCTCCAGTCGTACATCCTTGGGCGCATGCGCAATACCGTCCCAGAACGGTTCCGCCGCATGGCACATCGAGCAGCGCCCCATGATGGTCTCGCTGACGGCCTCAAAATGCGCATTCTCCACAAACCGCTGCTGGATCGGCGCCAGCGACGCCTCTTCAATCACCTCATCGGTGCGCGGCAGGCTCGACAGCCAGATCACGGCAATGAACAGCGCCACAGTCGCAGCCCATGTCCAGTGCGGCTTTCCCTTGCGCGCGTGAATGGTGTTGAACCAGTGGCGGATGGTGACCCCCATCAGGAACACCAGCGCCGCGATCAACCAGTTCCACTGCGTGGCAAAAGCCAGCGGATAGTGGTTCGACAACATCAGGAAGATCACCGGCAGGGTAAGGTAGTTGTTGTGCAGCGAGCGCTGCTTGGCGATGCGGCCATACTTGGGATCCGGTGTCCGCCCTGCCTTCAGGTCTGCCACCACAATTTTCTGGTTGGGGATGATGATCATCGCCACATTGGCGCTCATGATCGTCGCGGTGAACGCACCCAGATGCAAGAGCGCCGCCCGCCCGGTAAACACCTGCGTATAGCCCCAGGCCATCGCCACCAGCACGGCAAACAGGACCAACATCAGCCCTGTGGTGTGCTGCCCGATCGGCGATTTGCACAAGAGGTCATAGATGACCCAGCCGAACACGATCGATGCCACTGAAATGCCGATCGCTACTGGGGCGCTGACATCAAACACATTGACATCAATCAGGTAGAGCTCGGCACCTGCGTAGTACACCACGCACAGCATGGCGAAGCCCGACAGCCATGTGACGTAGCTCTCCCATTTGAACCAGGTCAGGTGCTCGGGCAGATTTGGCGGGGCCACCAGATATTTCTGGATATGATAAAAGCCGCCGCCGTGGACCTGCCATTCCTCACCATAAGCGCCTACCGGCAAGCCCGGCCGCTGCACCAGTCCCAGATCGAGTGCGATGAAATAGAAGGATGATCCGATCCAGGCGATAGCCGTGATCACATGCAGCCAGCGTACGGCAAAGCTGATCCATTCCCATAATACCGGATAGTCGTACATCAGTGCCCCTCGCACGTGGTGTTATTTTGCAGTGCACATGATGCGCAATGCGAAGCAGAATGGAAAGCCCGCTTTCTCCCCGCAGGAGATTTATCAGTTATGGGATTTTCCTGAAAATCGACCCAATTGTTCGAAAAAGCCAAACAGGTTCGCCAGCGTTTTCGTTTTCCACAGCCGCTGTCGCAAAACTGTTTTCAATTGCGCAGTAGACGCTCTGAGGTTACGTTTCCCTTTCGGGTTACGTTCGTTTTAACGCGTTTCCCATCAAGGGAGGAAGTTCACATGAAAAAATTCATCGCCGCCGGCGTTGTTGCCGCACTCATGGCGGGCGTTGCACCTGCAAGCGCCGCCACACAGATCGACTTCTGGCATGCTTTCACCGGGCGTCTCGGAGAGCTTCTCGACGAGCAGGTCTCCAAGTTCAACGATTCGCAGAGCGAATACACTGTGGTTGCCACCAACAAGGGCAACTATTCAGAAACGCTGAATGCCGGCATCGCTGCGTTCCGCGCAGGCGAACAACCTGATGTTCTTCAGGTGTTCGAAGTCGGCACCGCCACGATGATGGGAGCCAAGGGCGCCATCAAGCCGGTTTATGAAGTCATGGCCGAATCCGGTCTGCCGTTCGACCAGTCGGCCTATCTGGCTGCTGTGGCCGGTTACTACACCACCACCGATGGCCAGATGCTGTCGCTGCCCTACAACTCGTCGACTCCTGTTCTCTACGTCAACAAGGATGCCCTGAAGGCCGCGGGCCTTGATCCGGACATGGATCTGTCGACCTGGGACAAGGTCGGAACCGCTCTCGACGCACTCAAGGAATCGGGCAACAAATGCCCGCTGACAACGGCCTGGCAGAGCTGGGTTCATCTCGAAAACCTCTCCGCCTATCACAATGTTCCCTTCGCTACGAAAGACAACGGCTTTGCCGGTGTCGATACCGAACTGAGCTTGAATGGTGATGTTCAGGTCAAGCACATCGACACGCTTGGTCAGTGGGCCAAGGACGGCAAGTTCATCTATTCGGGCCGCCGCAACGAAGGCGGTGCCCCGTTCCGTGCCGGCGAATGCGCTCTATTCACCGAATCATCTGCTGGTTATGCCGGTGTGAAGAAAGAAGCCACCTTCGATTTTGACATCCGGCCGCTGCCGTACTGGAGCGACGTGGAAGGCGCACCGCAGAACACCATCATCGGTGGTGCATCCTTGTGGGTGATGCAGGGCCAGACCGCGGAAGAATACAAGGGCGTTGCCGCGTTCTTCAACTTCCTCTCCAGTTCCGCGATCCAGGCAAAATGGCATCAGGACACCGGTTACCTGCCGATCACCATGGCAGCCTACGAGGAAACCAAGGCGTCGGGATATTACGACGAAAACCCCGGCACCGACATTGCCATCATCCAGATGACCGGCAAGGCACCGACTGCCGATTCCAAGGGCCTGCGTCTGGGCAGCTTTGACCAGATCCGCGGCATCATCGACGAAGAACTCGAAGGTGTATGGAACAGCTCCAAGTCCGCCAAGGAAGCCCTCGATTCGGCCGCCGAACGCGGTAACGAATTGCTCCGCCGTTTCGAGCAGGCCAACCGCTAACACTGTTGATCCGGCGGAGCCTTCAAAAGCTCCGCCGGATTTCTCTTCTCCGTCGGTGATCCATGGAAAAACGCGTCGTATTTAACAATCGCTGGCTACCCTATCTGCTGGTCGCCCCGCAGTTGCTTGTCACGTTCGTGTTCTTCTTCTGGCCGGCAGGACAGGCGATCTACCAATCCGCCTTTATCCCTGATCCCTTCGGGCTCAAGACCCAATTCGTTGGACTGGGCAATTTCGAATATCTCTTCGGCAATCGCTACTATCGCGAATCCTTTCTCACCACCGCGGTGTTCTCGGTGCTGGTCACGGTTACGGCGATGTCGTTTGCACTGTGGCTGGCGGTTCTTGCCGACCGGGTCATCAAGGGCTCTAGCGCTTACCGCACCCTGCTGATCTGGCCTTACGCCGTCGCACCCGCTATTGCCGGGGTGCTGTGGCTGTTCATGTTCAATCCGTTCACCGGCATCATCGCCTGGATGCTCTCGCAGGTGGGCTACATCTGGAACCACAATCTCGATGGCGGCCAGGCCATGGCGCTGGTCGTCGCGGCTTCAGCCTGGAAGCAGATCAGCTACAATTTCCTGTTCTTCCTGGCAGGCCTGCAGGCGATCCCGAAAAGCGTCATCGAAGCGGCGGCGATCGACGGCGCCAGCTTTTGGCGCCGCTTTTGGACCATCATCTTTCCGCTTTTGTCGCCCACCACATTCTTCCTGCTGGTGGTCAACATCATCTACGCCTTCTTCGATACTTTTGGCGTCATTCACACAATCACCCAAGGCGGACCGCAGCAGTCGACCACGATCCTTGTCTACAAGGTGTTCGCCGATGGCTTCGTTGGTCAGGATCTGGGCTCTTCAGCCGCACAATCGGTCGTGCTGCTTGGGCTGGTAGGGATCCTGACGGTGGTTCAGTTTCGCTTCATTGAACGACGGGTGCACTACTGATGAGCGGAATGGTCGAAAAACGCGGGATTGGCACTTGGTTGACCCATGCCGGGTTGATCTTCGGCATCGCAGTAATCTGCTTCCCGATCTGGATCGCCTTTGTCGCGTCCACGGTAACCCAGGATGACCTGATCCGGCCGCCGATGCCGTTGCTGCCAGGGCCCCATTTCTTCGACAATTACCTTGAGGCACTGCTGACCGGCGGCGTTGCTCCGGTCTGGCAGATGCTGCTCAATTCCCTGGTCATGGCGCTCGGCATCACCATCGGCAAGATCATCATCTCGCTGTTGTCCGCCTATGCCATCGTCTATTTCAAGTTCCGCTTCCGGATGCTGTTTTTCTGGTTGATCTTCATGACCTTGATGCTGCCGGTCGAGGTCCGCATCGTGCCGACCTATGAAGTGGTGGCGAGCCTTGGGCTGCTCAACAGCTACACCGGGCTGATCCTGCCGCTGATCGCCTCTGCCACGGCCACCTTCCTGTTCCGGCAATTGTTCATGACCATTCCCGATGAGCTGACCGAGGCCGCCCGAGTTGACGGGGCAGGGCCTATCCGCTTCTTCATCGATATCCTGCTGCCGATGTCGCGCACCAACATCGCGGCTCTCTTCGTCATTCTCTTCATCTATGGCTGGAACCAGTATCTCTGGCCATTGCTGATCACCACCGACCCCTCGATGAACACGGTCATAATGGGCATCAAGCAGATGCTGCCAACCGGCGATCAGACCGTCGAATGGCCGGTGATCATGGCAACGGCGATGCTGGCAATGCTGCCGCCGGTGCTGGTCGTGCTCGGCATGCAGAAACTCTTCGTCAAAGGCTTGGTCGAAAGCGAGAAATGAATTCCCATGGCTGAAATCAAACTTGAAGCGATCAAAAAGAGCTACGGCCGGACCGAAGTCATTCATGGCATCGACGCGGAAATCAGCGATGGCGAATTCATCGTCATCGTCGGGCCATCCGGCTGCGGCAAGTCCACGCTGCTGCGCATGGTCGCCGGGCTGGAAACCATCACCTCGGGCGACATCCACATTGGCGACCGGGTGGTCAACAAGCTGGAGCCGCGTGAGCGCGACATCGCCATGGTGTTCCAGAACTATGCGCTCTATCCGCATATGAGCGTCTTCGACAACATGGCTTATGGCCTCAAGATCGCCAACGTGCCCAAGGCCGAGATACAATCTCGGGTCAATGAAGCCGCACGGATGCTGGAACTTGAACCTTATCTCGATCGCAAACCACGGCAGCTCTCCGGCGGTCAACGCCAGCGCGTTGCCATGGGCCGCGCCATCGTGCGCAAGCCTGCCGTTTTCCTTTTCGATGAGCCTCTGTCCAATCTCGACGCCAAGCTGCGCGTGCAGATGCGGCTGGAAATCAAGGCGCTGCAGCGCAAGCTCGGGGTCACGGCCCTTTACGTGACCCATGACCAGGTTGAAGCCATGACACTGGCCGACCGCATGATCGTCATGAACGCTGGTGTGGCAGAGCAAATCGGCGCGCCGCTTGATGTCTACGCCAACCCGGCCACTTTGTTTGTCGCGGGCTTTATCGGCTCGCCGCCGATGAACGTGCTCAGCCACGACATCCGTCCGGGCAGCGGACCGCTTGATCCCGACGCAGTGATCGGCGTGCGGCCCGAGCATATCGATCTGGTCGCGCCCGGCGCTGGCCTGATCGATTTCGATGTTGCCTTCTGTGAACCGCTCGGCGCGGAAACGCTGGTGCACGGCGTCACCGCTGCCGGAGACAAGCTGGTCGTCCGCATTGATGGCGAGGTCAAGCTTCCCGCTGACGGCACCCGCATCGGTCTGGCAATCGATCCAGCGCGTATCATGGCTTTCGACGCATCAGGACGCCGCACAACCAGTTGATCGTTCCTATGGCGGGCTTCGGAACTGGCGCTTCAGGACAACGCTTGAAGCTTGCCCGCCTGCCACTCAGCAAGCGCGGCGATGATGTCTGCTGCAACGGTGGCGGCGATCACCTCGGGCCGCTTGTCGGCGATCTTCCGGCCGATCGGGCAGATAAGTTTTGGAAGCCGGGACTTGTCGCCGCCTTCGCGGACATATTGATGCCCGAACGTGGCGCGTTTGGTGTCGGAGCCAATCATGCCGACCTGAGCCAGGTCGTCTCGCGCCAGGGCCGCCGAGACAATCAGGAAATCCAGCGCGTGGTCGTGGGTCAAAACGATTACCGCGCTGCCCGGCGCGATGCTGCTCACAAGGCTTTCGGGCAGGGCAGTCAGATGCTGTTCTGCGCCTTCAGGCGTCAGACCCAGCTCGTCCTGACGGGTCTCGACGACGTGGACCCTGACCGGCAACAACAACAGCGCACTGGCCAGCGCCCGGCCGACATGACCACCTCCGAACAGCCAGACATCCGGATCGCTTGCGTCCTCGGCCTTGACCATGGCTTCGATCTCACCGAAGCGGGCAGGGGGGATGACCTCGAAGGACAATGTCACATGCCCGCCGCAGCACTGCCCGATTGCAGGCCCCAACGGCAGCGCCATCGGTTCGGCACTGCCGCCAGCCAACACGGCGCGCGCCCGGTCAATGGCTTCCAGCTCCAGCCGCCCGCCGCCGATGGTACCTAAGCCAGCAGTCTTGGAAACCAGCATCCAGGCATCGTTGTCGCGCGGTGTCGAGCCCTTGGCCTCGATAACCCGGATCAGCACGAATGCACTTGCACCGGAGTGGGCCGCGAAGTCGCGATAGGCGTCAAGCCGCGCCATCAGACGTCCGCCTCGTCCTCTCCAGACATGTACGCATCTGCAACCAGTGCCTTCAGCCGTTCCACCGCCATTAACACACGCTCGGGCGTTGCCGGGGCGTCCAGCTGCGGCGAAACCTGATAATCAGCGATTGAGGCAACGGCCATGCCCAGCGCTTCAAGCACCGAGATCGGCAGCATGAACGGCGGTTCGCCAACGGCCTTTGAGCGCCGGATGGTCGGTTCGCGGTTTTCAGCCCACTCGGCCAGCTTGACGTTGAAGATCTTTGGCCGGTCCGAGGCCAGCGGGATCTTGTAGGTCGACGGCGCATGGGTTCGAAGCCGGCCCTTGTCGTCCCACCACAATTCCTCCGTGGTCAGCCAGCCCATGCCTTGCACAAACGCGCCTTCGATCTGGCCGATGTCGAGCGCTGGATTAAGCGACTTTCCCGCATCATGCAACACATCCACCCGGTCGACCTGATACTCGCCGGTTAAGGTGTCGATGGAAACTTCCGACACCGCGGCACCATAGGCGAAATAATAGAACGGCCGGCCTTTGCCGGTCGCACGATTCCAGTGGATTTCTGGCGTCTTGTAAAAACCGGCAGCCGAGAGCTGAACCCGTTCCTGATAGGCGAGCTTGATGAAATCGCCGAACGGCAGCAACTCGTTGCCCACCCGCACGTGGTTGGGTTCGAACGCTACCTGGTCTGCGGGAATGTTGAATTTTTCCGAGGCGAAGGCCACCAGCCGCGTCTTGATCTGCTGCGCCGCATTGGCCGCTGCCATACCGTTGAGATCAGTTCCGGACGAGGCAGCGGTTGCCGATGTGTTGGGCACTTTGCCGGTGGTTGTTGCAGTGATCCGAATGGTGTCGAGATCGACCTGAAACTCTTCGGCCAGCACCTGTGCCACCTTGGTGTTCAGCCCCTGGCCCATCTCGGTACCGCCATGGTTGAGATGGATTGAACCGTCCTGATAGACATGCACCAGCGCACCTGCCTGATTGAACCAGGTGGCGGTAAACGAGATCCCGAATTTCACCGGTGTCAGCGCGATACCCCGGCGGATGACCGGACTGTTCTCATTGAAGTCGATGATTTCGGCGCGCCGCGCCTGGTAATCGGAGGAGGCTTCGAGATCCTCGACGATCTTGACTATGATATTGTCTTCCACGGTCTGATGGTAAGGCGTTACATCACGACCCGGATCGCCATAAAAATTGGCTTTGCGGATCTCCAGCGGATCGCGTCCCAGCACATAGGCGATCTCCTCGATCATCCGCTCGCCGCCGAGCATGCCCTGCGGTCCGCCAAAGCCGCGAAACGCGGTGTTGGACACAGTGTTGGTCATCATCGGTTTGGAGACCAGCCGCACATCCTTGTAGAAATAACAGTTGTCAGCGTGAAACAGTGCCCGGTCGGTCACCGGTCCGGACAGGTCGGATGAAAATCCGCAGCGGGCAGCAAAAGTCGCATCGACAGCATGAATGACGCCGCTCTCATCAAATCCGACATCGTAGTCGACGACGAAATCATGCCGCTTGCCAGTGATGATCATGTCGTCATCGCGGTCCGGCCGGATCTTGACCGGCCGGTTGAGCTTCTTGGCGGCGATTGCCGCAATAGCCGCAAACTGGTTGGACTGGGTTTCCTTGCCGCCGAAGCCGCCGCCCATCCGCCTCACATGCACCGTCACAGCGTTCGAAACGGTGCCGAGCGCATGTGCCACCATGTGCTGCACTTCGCTTGGGTGTTGGGTCGAGGACCAGACGGTCACCTCGTCATCTTCTCCCGGGATGGCAAAGGCGATATGGCCCTCAAGATAAAAATGATCCTGGCCGCCGATCCGCATCTCGCCCTTGAGTCGCATCGGCGCGGCGGCGAGACCGGCCTCAATATCGCCGCGCTCCAGTTTCAGTGGCTCTGTGACCAGCGGATAATCAGCGTCCATTGCCGCGCGCACATCGGTCACGTGCGGTAACTCTTCATAGCCGATCACCGCCTTCTTGGCGGCACGGCGCGCCAGATCGCGGGTCTCGGCGATGACGGCGAAAACCGGCTGGCCGTGAAACAGAACCCTGTCGGTTGCAAGCACCGGCTCGTCGTTGCGCCCTGTCGGAGAAATGTCATTGCTGCCTGGTACATCCGCGCCGGTCAGCACAGCCACCACGCCCTTTGAAGCGCGGACTGCATCCAGATCGAGCGAAATTATCCGCGCGTGCGCCCGGTCCGTGAGGCCGAGATAGCCATGCATGGTGCCTGCGGGTTCCGGCATGTCGTCGATATAATCGGCGCTGCCTGTGACATGCTTGTGAGCGGAATCATGCTTGCGGGGTTTATGCGCCCCACCTGTAATTTCGGTTCGGCTGCGTGGGGTAGGTGCGTCCATGATCAGACCTCCGCCAGTGCCGGATGGCGCTCGATGCGGGCAGAGGCCCCACAGGTTTCCAGAAAGAACCGGATCATCAGGTTTTGCGCTGTCAGCATCCTGTACTCGGCACTCGCCCGCCAGTCCGAAAGCGGCTGGTAGTCTTCAGCAAGGGCTGCCCGCGCCGCCTGAATTGTATCCCAGGACCAGGGCTGGCCGATCAGCGCAGTTTCTGCCGCAGATGCCCGTTTGGGCGTTCCGGCCATGCCGCCAAAGGCAATCCTTGCCGAAACGACAGCGCCGTCGTCGTCGGTCGTTACGTGAAATGCGCCGCACAGGGCCGAGATGTCTTCGTCGCGACGTTTGGAAATCTTGTAAACTGCGAAAAAGACGTCTTCCTCGAGCGCCGGCACAAAGATGCTTTCGACAAACTCAGCCGGCTGGCGATCCTGCTTGCCGTATTCGATGAAGAAGTCCGCCAGCGCAACAGTGCGGTGGCCCGATCCCTTGCGAAGTGTTACCGAGGCATTGAGAGCAATCAACGGCGGCGGGGTGTCGCCGATCGGCGAACCATTGGCGATGTTGCCGCCTACGGTGCCCATGTTGCGCACCTGTTCGCCACCAATCCTGTCCCACAGTTCGGCCATTTGCGGAAACACCGACACCAGCGCGCCGCGCGCCGAGGTATACGAGACACCGGCCCCCAGCGTGATGCCGGTTTCATCGATCTTGATCTGTTTGAGTTCTTCCAGATGGCCGATGTGAATAACCGGTGCGATATCGCGCATGTGCTTGGTCACCCACAGCCCCACATCGGTCGAACCGGCAACGATTGTGGCTTCCGGATGGGCTTCATATAGTGCTGCCAGATCGTCAACATCGGCTGGCACGAAGGTGGTTCCGCTTTCATGCTCCAGTGTCACCCTTGCACCGTCGGCAAATTCGTTCAGCGCTTCGCTCGTTGCATCATAGTCGGCCACAAGCCGGTCATTGTCTGCAGCCGGAATGGTCTTGGCTGCCGCAATCGCTGCCTTGACGATCGGCTCGTAGCCGGTACAGCGGCACAGATTGCCCTGCAATTGCCGTTCGATATCAGCTTCCGTGGGGGTTGGTTCCGCAAGCCACAAGGCATGCAGCGAGGCAACGATTCCGGGCGTACAGAAGCCGCATTGCGAGCCATGATTGTCCACCAACGCCTGCTGAACGGCGCTCAGCGCGCCATCGGGACGATTGAGATACTCAACAGTCACCACATGGGTGGCATCAAGCGAGCCTGCCAGCCGGATGCAGGCATTGACCGTCTCATAGCTCAGCAACCCGTTATCGATACGCCCGACGAGCACGGTGCAGGCCCCGCAATCGCCTTCGGCGCAGCCTTCTTTGGTGCCGGTCAGTCGCCGATCCAGCCTAAGCCAGTCAAGCAGAGTCAGGTCGGGGGAAATTCCCGACAGCTCGACCGTCTGGTCGTTGAGCCGGAAGCGGATCGATGTGCGGTGGGGCTGGGCCATTTCGCCTCTTAATTTTGAACCAATTGGACAAAAGTTAACTTACTCTGCTGCTGTGCGAAAGAGTGATATGCGCATGCAACAGTTTCAGGCAAAGCCGGTCAATTGCCCTTGGTCACCCCGTCCAGTGGATGAGTGCCCGCCCTTCCGAGATACTGGCTTTCCAGATCAGCGGTCGAATGCTTGCCGATTGCATCCCGATTGGCTTTCAGCCATGTCTCCGTCTCAGCGCGGCCGCGGTCCCTCAGATCTGTGAGAAATGACCAGCGAACATCGAATTTTGAGGAAACCGGAAGGTTCTCCAGCGCCGAATCCGAGCGCAGAGAGTGCACCAGAATGTGTTTCAGTTTGGTCTTGTGGTCATCCTTCAGCCAGTCCTCTTCGATTAGCCGGGTGACGAAATTGATCGCCCGCAACTCCTCAATCAGCGAAGAATTGAACGAGATTTCATTGATCCTGTTGAGGATGTCCGGTGCGGTCATCGGCAAGTCGTGGCGTTCCATCGGGTTGATGTGAACGATCATCACGTCGCGGCTGTCGCATTCATAAAAAAACGGAAACAACACTGGATTGCCCATGTATCCGCCATCCCAGTAATGCTGGTCGTCAATCTCGACCGCTTTGTAGAGTAATGGCAGGCAGGCCGACGCCATCACCACATCGACGCTGACTTCCTCGGTTTTGAATACCCTGACGCGGCCGCTACGCACATTGGTAGCGCTCAGGAAGAGTTTGATGTCGCTGCGTTCTCGCAATCCGTCAAAATCCACACTCCCCGACAGCAGGTCTCGCAGCGGGTTTACGTCAAAGGGATTGAGCTCATAAGGCGAAAATGTCCGGGTGAGTGTGTCAAGGACCGCGAAACTTGCGGCATTGAGTGCTTCCATCCCTGGGACTTGCACCTGCGGCACGTGGTGCATTGGTGACCATACCGACCCACCATGGCTCGAGTTGCGCCAAAAATCTTCCAGCGCCTTCTGGCCGCCCTTGCGCCCGCCTGACATCATGCCGTGAGCAAGCACGACGGCATTGACGGCGCCGGCGCTGGTGCCCGAGAGTCCTTCAAATGCGATGTCGGGCTCGTCCAGCAGACGGTCAAGCACGCCCCAGGCGAAGGCGCCATGCGAGCCACCGCCCTGAAGCGCCAGATTGATGGTCTTTTGTGTTGTGCCTCCTGCAGATCGGGCGGTCATTGCGCGGTCCAGCCGCCATCCATCGGCAGCGCCGCGCCGGTGATCTGCGCGGCCTGATCAGAGGCGAGATAATTGGCCAGTGCTGCGATCTGGCTGACCTGAACGAATTTTTTGGTTGGTTGCGCCTTGAGGATGACCTCGTTGATCACATCTTCCTCGCTCATGCCGCGCGCCTTGGCGGTGTCTGCAATCTGGCCGCTTACCAGCGGGGTCTCTACATAGCCGGGGCAGATCGCGTTGGCAGTGATGCCAAACTCTGCGCCTTCCAGGGCCACGGTCTTGATCAGGCCGAGGACGCCGTGCTTGGCCGTCACATAGGCGCTCTTGTAGGGCGAGGCCACCAACCCGTGGGCCGATGCAATCGCGATGATGCGACCGAAACCGTTCTTCTTCATGCCCGGCATCGCAGCGCGGATCAGGTGAAACGCCGAACTCAGGTTGATGGCGATGATCGCGTCCCATTTGGCGACAGGAAAATCTTCGATCTTCTCGACATGTTGAATACCGGCATTGGGTACGATGACCTCAACCGAGCCGAATTTTGCCTCGGTCGAGGCGAGCAGATCCGCAATTTCTTCGGGCTTGAGCATGTTAGCCCCGTGAAAAATGACTTCTCCTGCACCAAGCGCGGCCAATCGCGCACGTGTTGCTTCGATTTCCTCGTCCTTGCCCAGACCGTTGAGAACCACATTGTAGTCCGCGCTGGCAAAACTTTCTGCGATTCCCAGTCCAATGCCGCTGGTCGAGCCAGTAATGATCACGGTTTTCATCAGGAGGTCCTTTTTGATTGTTGCATTGCACAATAAACAAACGACCAGGAAGTTCCAATCAAGTTTCGGTCAATGCGCGCGTAAAATCCCGGTGAGGCACGGGCTCGCGGGTTGCCTCCCGCCCTTATCGGGTCCATGGAGATTTCAGATTCAAACAATCCTTTGGCGCTGTTCTTCTCTCATGTCCCAATCTGCTGAAATTGCCGACCCCGAACTGCGTCACGAACCCCGGGTCCTGATGACGGCCATTGCCGGTGCGCTTGCCATGGCCGTCGCTATGGGGCTCGGGCGCTTTTTCTACACGCCGGTGCTCCCGGCAATGATGTCTGGTCTGGGGCTTGGCCCGACCGAAGCCGGGTGGATCGCTTCAGCCAACTATGTCGGCTATTTGCTTGGTGCTGTTCTGGCAGCCTACGGCTGGGCCGAAGGCATGGAACGCAAGGTCGCGGTTCTTGGCCTGATTGCGACTGCACTGCTTCTGCTGGCCATGGGCGTGTCGAGCAATGTGGTGGTGCTGGCGATTGTTCGCTTTCTTGCAGGTCTAGCCAGCGCCTTTGTCATGGTTTTCACCTCGGCGATTGTGCTCTCTCATGGACTTGCTGCGAACAAGCCCTGGGTACAGTCAAGTCATTTTGGCGGCGTCGGACTTGGGATTACAGTTTCGGCCATCATGTTCAGCCTGATCATTCTGGCTGACAGCGGCTGGCGGATGGCCTGGATCATGGCTGCGGTGCTGGCTTCTGCCGGTATTGCGGTGGTGGTCCGTTACCTGCCGCGGGATGTGGTCCGCGCCGGTCCAGCGAAAAAGGAACCACCGCTGACCTGGACGCCGGCGCTGCTCGCCTTGACCATCGCCTATGGCATCTTTGGTTTTGGGTACATCGTTACTGCAACATTTCTCGTCGCTATCGTGCGCGATGGTGGCGGCTCCTCGCTGTTTGAAGCCGGTGTCTGGCTTGCAACGGGCATCGCCGCGGCCCCCTCTGTGGCCTACTGGATGCCCGCAGTCAGGCGCGTCGGGCTGGCCAACGTCTTTGCACTGGGCTGTCTGGTGGAAGCAATCGGCGTGGCAGCAAGTGTGCTCGTGCCGTTGCCGGCCGGACCTGTCATCGGCGGAGTGCTTTTGGGAAGCACGTTCATTATGGTGACGGCCTTTGGCCTGCAACTCGGCCGGCAGCTTGCACCGGAAAGCCCTAGGCGGGCGCTGGCGTTGATGACCGCAGCCTTCGGGACAGGCCAGATTCTGGGGCCAGTGGTTGCCGGTTACCTCGCCGACTGGTCGGGAACCTACACCTGGGCTAGCCTTTTGGCAGCGGTCGGTTTGCTCGCATCCGGCGCCATTGTTCTGCTGTATTGCAGGCCGCGGGCCGTCTGAGGCAAATCTGCGTTGCAAAGGACCCGCGAGCCCGACGGGCCGAATGCAGCATTACGGCACTCAAAACACTGTTAAAGAGCCTTGGTTTCAGCACATTGGCGTGTTCGATGATGCGGTCGGATTGCCGTCGTTGCCCCGGTGTCATAGGTATTCGTCCATGTCACGACGAATCACGCCCTGCCGCGCAGGTCTCATTCCAGGATCCCATCCGTGTTCGAATCATTCTTCCCCAAGCCGAAAATCTTCTTCCCGTCAGTTCTCATCTGGGCAGGCCTGGCGATCCTTATCTGGTACGGGGCAGGGGATAGCGTCGGCGCTGCGCTGGGTTTTGCTTTGCCCGAGCCTGAACGCGAACCGATTGTCGGGCTGAGTTATTTCTACACATCATCCTTCCTCTGGTTCTATGTTTACTACACCGTGTGGTCGCTGGCCTTTGCAGCATTCTGGTTCATCTACTCGCCGCACAGATGGCAGTTCTGGTCGATCCTGGGCTCAGCTTTTATCCTCTTCACCACCTATTTTGGTGTGCAGGTCTCCGTCGCGCTCAACAATTGGCGTCGGCCCTTTTTCGACCAGTTCCAGCAGGCGCTGACCGGCGATGGTTCGGTGTCGCAGGCGGATCTGTACGGCTTGATCCTGATTTTCTGTCAGATCGCATTCATCTCGACCGTCGTTTTTGTCATCACCCGGTTTTTCGTTAGCCATTATGTTTTCCGCTGGCGCACCGCGATGAACAATTTCTACATGGAGCGCTGGCCGCGAGTACGCAATATCGAGGGTGCTTCCCAGCGTGTGCAGGAAGACACCATGCGCTTCGCCTCCATCATGGAAGGGCTCGGCGTAGCCTTCGTCGACGCAATCATGACGCTGGTGGCATTTTTGCCCATTCTCTGGTCCCTGTCCCAATACGTCACCGAACTACCGCTGATCGGTGAAATCCCCCACGCGCTTTTCATTGCATTGTTGTTCTGGGCAGCCTTTGGCACCGGCCTTCTGGCTCTGGTTGGTATCAAGCTGCCGGGCCTGGAATTCCGTAATCAGCGGGTTGAGGCTGCCTACCGTAAGGAACTGGTCTATGGCGAGGACGATGCGTCTCGCGCCCAGCCGGCAACAGCACGCCAGCTTTTCGAAGATGTCCGGCAGAACTATTTCCGGCTCTATTTCCACTACATGTACTTCAATATTGCCCGCGGCTTTTATCTCCAGGCCGACAACATCTATGTGCATATCCTGCTGGTACCCACTATCGTCACCGGAAAAATAACGCTCGGTATCTGGCAGCAGATTTTGACAGCGTTCGGACAGGTGTCGAGCTCCTTCCAGTTCCTCGTCAATTCGTGGACCACGATCGTTGAATTGATCTCGATCTACAAACGTCTGCACGCATTCGAAGCCGTGTTCCGTGGCCAGGAACTCGATGAAATCGAGAAGAACTATCTTTCAAGCCAAGGCGGTGGTTTCGCGCAGCCGGTCCCGGATCCGTCGCCGGGACAGGGTGGTCCCGACGCGGTGCAGACCATTGAAGACCCGAAGTAGGGCATTGACGTCAGCGAGTTGAACGACCCTCAACTCGCTGATTTTTCCTCCGGTTTGAGCCGCCGCACAGCCTCCTGGTAGGTCACGCAGGCGACCTCGGCACGTCCGCAGGTCTCTTCAACAAACCGTTCCAGCGCATTCCAGTAAGCGCCGCCGTTCATTTCCACGAAGTGAAACCCCAGCTGCAGCGGACGCCGTTTGCCGGAATATTCAACCTCGAAGGCCGCACGAAATGCATCAAGCGTCCGCTCTTCGAATTCTTCTGACTTTGAGGGTGTCTCCAGCCCGGCGGAATGCCGGACGAACAGATTGTAGTCCATGGCAATGATCGCGCGCTGCCTTGGCCCTTCGGGGATCAGCGGCAGAGCAAAATGCGCTGTCGGCTTGCTGAAGTCAGGAGAGACCGGCCCCTGCGACACGGTGCTGGCGTCGTAGGCGAAACCTCGGGCCTCCAGAGCCGCAAACAACCCGTCTCCGGTCGAAAGATAGGGCGCGCGAAATCCCCTGATGCCGGTTTTGGCAAACCGCGCCCAGCCCGGGGGTGCTTCGGCACCATTGTTGCTCCAGGCGTTTGCCAGTGCTGCGTCGAACTGGTCGAATTCTCCCAGCCAATTCGTTTTGCTCCAATTTTTCCCATCGAAATGGCCGCAGCCATGACTTCCGATCTCGTTGCCGGCCTGATAGGCGGACCAGATATGCCCGAGCCGTGTCAGCGCCTCGGCTTGGTTTTGTGCAAACCCGACATTCGAGCGTCCGGCCGACTGACCAGGTGCTTTGTAGGCCTGGCGTTCGGCCTTGCTCATCAGGAAGGTGCAGGACAGGAAATACGTGAAGCGGGCACCGCTGCGATTGGCCATCGCCAGGCTGAGGTCCCACAAACGGTTGTCATGTGCTCCATCGAAGGAAATCAGCACCAGTTGCTCCGGACGCTCGGCTGCACGGGACACAGTGCCCGCCACACCCGCAACACCGGCCAGCAAAGCGGCAGCGAGCGAAATCGACAATTTTTTTGGAGAAGCGGCAGGGTGATCTTCAAGTGAATTCATTGTATTTGGCGATCCGATGCTACACTGACTGAAACAGAACGCGGACCTGTGCCTGTCAAATGCGGCACAGATGTGAAAATCATCTAGTCGAAGCGCAGCGAACGCATTTCTCCGCCATCGGATCAATCGCCAGCCGTTTGTCTGGAATGATGTCTCCGCACTCGGCGCACCATCCATATTCGCCCTCTGCCAGGCGTCGCTGTGCCATTTCGATGCGAACCAGATCACGTTTGCGTGCGCGCTCCTGCGCCTCAGCCATCGCCTGTTGCTGCATCGCATCCATCCGCGACAACCGCCCAACCGATTGCTGGTCAAGCGTAACTGGCGCACGGGCCTCCTTGCTCAGCGCCGACATGCTTTCGAGATCAAGCTTCTTTTCATCAAGCCGTCTGCGTGCGGCCTCCAGATCCGGTTCCATCGCATCATCTTGGACCAGCCCGGGCCGCGACACAAATACCATTGGGTACAGCTTCTAAAGCGGCCATGTCCGGGCTATGGTCCCCACACTGACGCTGGGGCAGGCCCCGACGCGAAATAGGAGAAGAATGATGATCTGGCTCATTGTCGGACTGGTGCTGTTTCTGGGGATCCATTCGGTGCGGATTGCCTTGCCGGGATTTCGTCAGGCTCAGATAGACAAGCGCGGACTGAACTCCTGGAAGGGGATGTATTCGCTGGTCGCCATTATCGGCTTCGTCATTCTGGTGTGGGGATACGGGATTGCCAGGCAGGACCCGGTGGTGTTTTGGGTAGCGCCGGCCTGGATGAGCCATGTGGTTGCCCTTTTGATGCTGCCGGCGATGATCCTTCTCGTCGCCTCGCAGGTGCCCGCGGGACGCATCAAGGCCGCCGTCAAGCACCCCATGCTGTTGGCCGTCAAGATCTGGGCTGTGGCGCACCTTCTGGTCAATGGCGACCTGGCGTCTCTGCTGCTGTTTGGCAGCTTTCTGGCCTGGGCCATCGTCGACAGGATTTCGGAGAAGAAGCGATTGCGCGCGGGAATAACCAGCAATCCTGTCGCTGGCCCGGTGAAATGGGATATCATCGCCGTTGTGGGCGGACTTGTTCTCTATGTGCTATTTGTGGCAGGGCTGCATGAATGGCTCATTGGGGTGCCGCCAATCATCGGAATGTGACTGGTTTGAGGGGGTGCCGTAGCGCTTTCGGTGCGCTACCCCCTTACAGAAACCGTAAAATCGGCTAGAAGGCCCCACACAACGCCGCTTGCGGCAAGAATTTGAGAGGGCCGGCTTCGGTCGGTGACGCGATGACAGACGACAATTCAACATTCATCCGCGAGGTCAATGAGGATCTGCGCTCGGATTACATGAAGGCGCTGTGGAAGCGGTTCCGCTTTGTCCTGCTCGCCCTTGCGATTGGTGTCGTGGCGGTGACGGCCGGGCTTCGCGGCTGGGAGTACTGGAAGGAAACCACCGCGGCCAAATCCGGTGACATTTTTCTGGCGGCTTTGGAAAAGGCCCGCGGCGGCAATACTGATGCGGCGCTGGCAGAATTCCAGCAGCTTGAGAAAACCGGTTACGGCTCCTATCCGGTGCTGGCGCAAATGCGTGCGGCAACGGTTCTGGCCGACAAGGGCGATGCAGCCGCTGCAATTGCTGCATTTTCCGAAGTTGGCAAGGATGTGTCGCAGCCGGTAGCCATTCGCGATGCAGCCCGTTTGCGCGCAGCATACCTGTTGATCGACAATGGCAGCTATGCCGATGTCTCGGCGGAAGTTGAAGTGCTGGCTGTTCCGTCAAACCCGGCCCGTCATTCGGCCCGCGAGGCGCTCGGGATTTCGGCCTACAAGGCGGGAGAACTCAAGCAGGCCGCCCAGTGGTTTGATGCGATCGCCGCCGACCGCGAAACACCAAATGGCATCAAGACACGCGCCGGCCTGATGCTGGACCTGATTGCTGCAAAGGGTGGCGCGTCCTGACCGCGCGACCATCCAGGACCATGACGCTGCCTGCGGGCAAGGATCACCCATGACCATTACCCTCGCCATTGTCGGGCGTCCCAATGTCGGCAAGTCCACCTTGTTCAACCGGTTGGCCGGTCGCAAGCTGGCGCTTGTTGACGACACACCGGGCGTAACCCGTGACCGCCGGCCCGGCGACGCCAAATTGGTCGACCTGCGGTTTCGCATGATCGATACTGCCGGTCTGGAAGTCGCCGGACCTGATACGCTCGAAGGCCGCATGCGCGCCCAAAGCGAAGCGGCGATGGACGAGGCGGATGGCGCATTGTTCCTGATTGACGCCAAGGCGGGACTGACACCGGCTGACGAATTGCTGGCCGATATCTTGCGAAAACGCGGCAAGCCGGTTGTGCTGGTCGCCAACAAGGCGGAATCAAAGGGCTCGGAATCGGGTATGTATGATGCCTACCGGCTTGGACTTGGCGAGCCTTGCCCCATCTCCGCCGAGCACGGCGGCGGCATGCTGGATCTTCGCGACGCCATCGTCGAAACCTTCGGTGAAGAGCGCTGCTTTCCCCCCAAGAATGATCCGCTGGCCGAAGCCATTACCGATGTCGACATCCCGATACCCCAGGGTGCGGATGACGAGGACGAGGGGCCGGAATACGATGAGAGCAAGCCGTTGCGGGTCGCTATCGTGGGGCGCCCGAATGCGGGCAAATCGACCCTGATCAACCGGTTTCTGGGCGAGGAGCGGCTACTGACCGGACCGGAAGCCGGTATTACCCGTGATTCCATCGCCGTCGATTTTGAGTGGCAGGGCCGCAAGATCAAATTGTTCGACACTGCCGGACTGCGCCGCAAGGCACGTGTTCAGGAAAAGCTCGAAAAGCTCTCTGTCGCTGATGCGCTGCGCGCCATTCGCTTCGCTGAGGTGGTGGTCATCGTTTTTGATTCCACCATTCCGTTCGAAAAGCAGGATCTGCAGATCGCCGATCTGGTGGTCCGCGAGGGCAGGGCGCCGATCATCGCCTTCAACAAGTGGGATCTGATCGAAAACCGGCAGGAAAAGCTGGCTGAACTGCGCGAAATGACCGAGCGCCTGCTGCCGCAGATCCGCGGCATTCGCGCCGTCACTGTCGCGGGACAAACCGGCGACGGTCTCGACCGGCTGATGGAAAACATCGCCATGGTCCACAAGACCTGGAACAAGCGCGTCTCGACCGCCAAGCTCAACCGCTGGCTCGACCATACGCAGGGCCATCACCCGCCACCGGCCGTGTCGGGACGCCGGCTCAAGCTTAAGTACATGACGCAGATCAAGTCACGCCCGCCGGGTTTCATGATTTCCTGCACCAGGCCCGAAGCCGTGCCCGAATCCTATACCCGCTATCTGGTCAATTCCCTGCGCAAGGATTTTGACCTGCCGGGAATCCCCTTGCGTGTGGTCTATCGCAGTGGTGACAATCCCTATGCGTCCAAGGACGGCAAAACCAAGCGGCCTTCGCTAATGCCGAAGAAATCCGCGAGACGCACGGTATCCGGCAAACTGGCTCCGAAAAAACGCAGCGGGTAGAGCCGTTCATCTTGAAATGGAAGCAGTTTTATGGAGTGGGTTTTCCGCATTAGCCAGGAAAATACCGCAGCCACGATGCCGCGCATCGGGCGAGGATTTTGACGACGCTGGTGCGGAAAAACGATCCAAGCGAGGCACTTGCGGTGCTTCCACGATTGCAGTGTCAGTCCGCCAGGTAATCGTGTGAGCTTGTTCTTTCGCACTCTGGATGTCGTCGCGCACGGCTAACGGTGCTCGCACCGCGTCGCCGCACACTTCTCGCCAGATCACGAAATCCCAGCGCTCAAACGATTCCAAATCAAGATGAACGGCTCTATTGGAACCAACCGCCGTTTGGCGCGTTTAGAGTATAATCATGTAGTGCGCCTTTTGGTGAGTTCTCATTAACGCTCCATCAAGGTTAATGCTCCATTCTCAAGCACAGTATCGAGTATGTGTCTTGAGTTGTGGAGTTGTTGTTTTGCGTCAGAAGCGTCGTTCGCCCGACCGTGGCCATTCCTGGATCGGCCGCATGTCCGCGCCCTTGGTTTTTGGCCTTGCGGCATTCCTTTCCACACCGACTGTCACGTCGTACGCCGACATGGCCACCATGCTGGGTGGCAGCGAAGGGGCTGATGCCCGCTGGAAAACCTTCCTGACCGCGTCGCCGGCCGGATCGATCCAGGCTGCTGAACTTGAATTTGCAGATCCCATCCTCACATCGTCTATCGCGTCGGGTGCGGGTGTTACGCTCCCCAATGGTGACAAGATCGCTTTCCTCGGCAAGATTGGCGCACTCGATCCGCGTCCTGATGCCGAGCGAGTCACCCGTCATCTCAAGCAGGGACGCGTGATGGCCGTCGCTCCTGTCCAGCCGCCAAAGGATTTCTCTGCAGGCTCGGTGCTCGAGAGACAGTCCAACCTGTTGCGGCCGGTCCCTGACCTGAAAACCAGCATGGCTTTTCTCAAGCCAAGCCTTCGCGGCAAGGAATACGAGATAGCAACGGCATTCTACCCGAGCGGCAAGCGCGTTGTCAGTCCTCAGGTTTCTCCTGTTCTGGCAAGCCTGGTGACCAACGACAATCCTGATGTTCTCGCCACTGCCTATGCACCAGCGGCACCCGACTACGCCAAACAATCACCGTTCAGTTCGGTGCTGCGCGAGGATGCCAAGCGCGGGCGATTTATTCCGCCGGTTGGCGAGAAGGACCATGCATGGGCAGGAACGGCGCTCCCTGCCAATACTTTCTCGGCAGCCGAGCAGCGTTGCCTCGCAGCCGGCATCTATTTCGAGGCGAGAGGCGAAACGGTCAAGGGACAGGCAGCCGTTGCCCAGGTGATTCTCAATCGTGTTCGCAACCCGACCTACCCGGCAACGGTGTGCGGTGTCGTGTACCAGAATGAAAACTGGCGCAACCGGTGCCAGTTTTCATTCGCGTGCGACGGCATCAAAGACAGGGTCCGGTCCCCAAAACACTGGGATATGGCCGAAGAAATCGCGCTGGCGACCACAGCTGGTAAGATTTGGTTCAAGGAAGTCGGATCATCGACCCACTACCACGCCACCTATGTTCGCCCGCCCTGGGCCCGCAAGATGCGCAAGGTCGGTCAGATCGGCTTCCACATCTTCTACGTGACCTATGGCGGCGGCTGGTCCTGATTTCGCAGAAAACAGAGTGCTGCCGGCGCCATCCGGGCGTCGTGTTTGATGCTTGACGCAGGAACGACGGCGATCTTGCCTGTCATGCCATGGTCTGCGTGAGTCTGACGCAGTCAGCGAAGTTTTTCTGATACTTCAGTGGCAGGTGCTGGAGTGAAACTCTCAACTTATTGAAATAAAACATGAAAATCCTTGCGCACTAAGGCCTTTCCGCGCCTTGACTATGATCTGACCTAAAACTATGTTGCGGCCGACTTCGATACGGACTTTTTCCGGTCGTCGCTGGCGAGTCAGGGGGGCGCATCCATGGATGAAAAGCGCGGTTCTGGCGGCCCGGAAGTTCCGGGCACTGGTGGTGACATGGATGTGAACGGGTCGGAAAACCTGGACGCCCGTCGCAAGCGCCTGGATGCCGAACTTTCAGCCCGCCGCAAGGTGGAACCGGAAGGTGGCTCCAACAGGGAAGCTTCGAAGGGCTATGCACTGGCGGTCAAGCTGTCGAGCGAATTCATCGCCGGCGTGGTCGTTGGAGTGATACTGGGTTATATGTTCGATCGATTCTTGGGCACATCGCCTTGGGGATTGATTGTGTTTCTGCTGCTCGGCTTCTGTGCCGGGGTGCTGAATATTATGCGCTCGACCGGCGCGGTCGCCCAGCCAGGTGCTGGCGGGCATGACAAGTCCGGAGCGCGTGGCAAAGACGACGGGAATTAATATCCGGCTCGACCGGATGGCGAAAAAGAGGTTTTAGGTGTCAAACGATCCGATTAGCCAGTTCCAGATCAGCAAGCTTGTTCCCATCGAAATCGGTGGTCTGGACTTGTCGTTCACCAATTCGTCGCTGTTCATGGTCGGCACGGTCGCTGTTGCCGCCGGTTTCCTTTTTCTGACCACTGCCAATCGCGGGCTGGTTCCTTCCCGCTTGCAGTCGATCTCTGAAATGTCCTATGAGTTCGTGGCGTCAATGCTGCGCGACGGGGCCGGATCGCAGGGCATGCGGTTCTTTCCGATGGTGTTTTCGCTGTTCATGTTTGTCCTGGTGGCAAACCTCATCGGCATGTTCCCCTACTTCTTCACCGTGACCAGCCATCTCATCGTCACCTTCGCGCTCGCCATGCTCGTCATCGGCACTGTGGTTGTCTATGGCTTCTGGAAGCACGGACTGCACTTTCTCAACCTCTTCGTTCCTCAAGGTGTGCCAGGCATACTGATGCCGCTGGTGGTGATGATCGAGGTCATCTCCTTCCTGTCACGTCCTATCAGCCTGTCTGTGCGTCTGTTCGCCAACATGCTGGCCGGTCACATCACGCTGAAAGTGTTCGCTGGCTTCGTCGCGTCACTGGGCAGCATGGGTGCGCTCGGCATCGGCACGGCTATCCTGCCGCTGGCCATGACCGTGGCACTGACTGGTCTCGAATTCCTGGTTGCTTTCCTTCAGGCCTACGTCTTTGCAGTGCTGACTTGCATGTACCTCAACGACGCCCTGCATCCCGGCCACTAGGGTCCATTCACCGGCGGTTCGCCGCCAACAAAATCGCATCCATCCCATTCCAAAGGAGTTTTATCATGGAAGCAGAAGCAGCAAAGTACATCGGCGCCGGCATCGCTTGCCTCGGCATGGGCGGCGCGGGCATTGGCCTGGGCAACATCTTCGGCAGCTACCTGGCAGGCGCTCTGCGCAATCCGTCGGCAGCTGACGGCCAGTTCGGCCGTTTGATCTTCGGCTTTGCCGTGACCGAAGCTCTGGGCATCTTCTCGCTGCTCGTCGCTCTCCTTCTCCTCTTCGCTGTCTAGTCGAAGAACGAGAGTTAGGCTTGCCACGCCGGATACCCCGGCGTGGCATTTCATCTGGAGGTGACCATGTTTGTTGTGACCCCGGCTTATGCCGAGTCCAACCCCACCGAAGGGACCAATTCGGAAACCGGCGCACACGGTGGTGAAACCGCTGGCGGTGTCTTTCCGCCCTTCGATTCATCGACCTTTGCATCGCAGTTGCTTTGGCTCGCGATCACCTTCGGCTTGTTCTATATGCTCATGTCCAAGGTCATTGTGCCTCGCATCGGCGGCATCCTGGAGCACCGGCGTGACCGGATCGCGCAGGATCTCGATGAGGCCAATCGTCTGAAGGAAGAGGCTGACAACGCCATTGCTGCTTACGAGCAGGAACTGGCCGATGCGCGCAAGAAAGCTACGGCAATTGCCGAAACTGCGCGCGAGAAAGCCAGAGCCGCAGCTGACGCTGAACGGACATCGACCGAAGCGGAATTGAGTGCCAAAATGGCTGATGCCGAGAAAAGCATCACCGCCATCAAGACCAAGGCATTGGCTGACGTTGATACCATTGCCGAGGATGCCGCCACCGATATGGTCAAGCATCTCATTGGCGGCACCGTGACCAAAGCCGAGGTCGCCGCGGCGATCCGCGCTGTATCCGGCAAGTAAGCAGGGAAGACGTTCATGGACGCTACATTCTGGGCACTTATTGGCCTCATCATCTTCCTTGGCATCCTCGCTTACGTGAAGGTGCCTGCGATGATGGCTGGCGCACTCGACAAGCGTGCCGACCAGATCCGCAATGAACTTGAGGAAGCAAAAAAGCTGCGTGAAGAAGCCCAGCAATTGCTTGCCGAGTATCAGCGCAAACGCAAGGAAGCCGAATCCGAGGCCGAGAGCATTCTCAGCGCCGCAGAGAGGGAAGCCGCTGTGTTGCGTGAGGAAGCCAAGGCCAAGACTGAGGAATATGTCAGCCGCCGCACAGCGATGGCTGAACAGAAAATCCGTCAGGCAGAAGCAGATGCGATCAACGAGGTTCGCGCCTCAGCAGTCGATCTGGCGATTGCCGCAGCTGAAAAGCTGATCAGCTCGAAGGTTGACAGCAATGCTTCCGGAGAACTGTTCAATGCTTCGCTTGGCGAGCTGAAGACACGTCTCAACTGAGCTTTTTATCAGGGACAGAAATCGAGGCCGGGATTATCTCCCGGCCCTTTTTTTGTCGCCGTCCAGTTGTCGTTGGAGGCATCAACCAGAGCCACGGTGTCCAGGCATCAGTCCTTGCGCATTGGCCTGAACGTCATTCTGTGCAAAGTGCAGGGCCCGTGTTCGGCCAGTGCGGCAAGATGGCGCTTGGCCCCGTATCCCTTGTGCAGGTCAAAGCCATACGCCGGATAAATGGTGGCGGCGCGGATCATGGATCGATCGCGGGCAACCTTGGCGACAATTGATGCAGCGGCGATCGAGAGCGAGCGTGCATCGCCTTTTACCAGGGCGCGCGCGGGGCAAAAGAGACCCGGGGGCACGTCACGACCGTCTACCAGTGCGTAGTCCGCTCTGACCGGCAGCGCGCACAGTGCCCGCCGCATCGCGGCAAGGCTGGCCGCCCGGATATCGGTGGCTTCGATTTCACGTGCCGATGCGCTTGCCACGGCCACCTGTGCCGATGCCAAAATCAGTTCAAACAACGCCTCCCGCTTGGCTGGTTTCAAGGCTTTGGAATCATCCAGTCCATCGGGGATACAGGTGGGGTCGAGGATAACAGCAGCTGCCACCACTGGTCCTGCAAGTGGACCTCGCCCCGCTTCGTCGAGACCGGCAACAAACTGAAATCCGCTTTGGACACAATGCTGCTCGAAGCGATAGTCGGGTATCGCAGGATAGTCGGGAAACAGCGAATCGGGCGGGATGCGAGCCATATTGCGGCGAAGCTCGCACACCCGCCCGATCCTCTGCAAGGCCCGGCGGCTGGGGACGGGATGCCGCGCGGACGCCGGACCGCTTTATGGGGCGGGGCACGGTCCGGTTTTTTGACAACGCGCTCGCCAAAAAGGCTCACAGCGCTGTTCTGTTTCAAAATTCCATTTCCACGTTAGTGCCCTGATGCATTCATCCGAGCGCCAAGTGCGCTTACAGCAGGTTGAGTTGAACGCCTTCGCCGAAGGGGGGGGCGAAATGGTCGGTCCTCAAGGGAGCCTTGCGCATATTCAATCCGAGGCGTTTCGCAGTCAGCTCGAAGCGGCGAGCGATTTGCCATGCATAGGGTCCGGTCCCGCGCATCCGCTTGTTGAACTCGGCATCATAGTCCTTGCCGCCACGCATTGAGCGGACCAGCGCCATCACATGGCGGTAGCGGTCAGGGTAGTGTCGCAGCAACCAGTCCCTGAACAGCGGGCTGACCTCGATGGGCAGGCGAAGCATGACGTAGCCAGCTGCATCTGCACCGGCAGCCTTTGCCGAATCAAGAATGCGTTCGATCTCATGGTCATTGAGACCCGGGATCACCGGTGCCGCCATCACCGACACCGGTATGCCGGCGTGAGATAGTGCACGCATCGCTTCAAGCCGCCGCTCCGGAGTAGCCGCCCTTGGCTCCATGGTCCGCGCCAGCTTGCGGTCAAGCGTCGTCACTGACATAGCCACCCGTGCCAGCCCCTTGGAGGCCATACGCGACAGGATGTCGATATCGCGCATCACCAGCGCCGATTTGGTGACAATGCCGACCGGGTGCCCGGCCGCTTCCAGCACTTCTAGCAATTGCCGCATGATCCGCCATTGCTTCTCGATCGGTTGGTACGGGTCAGTGTTGGTGCCAATGGCGATCGGCTGTACCTTGTAGCCGGGCTTCGATAGCTCCCGTTCCAGCAGGCGCGGCGCATCGGGCTTGGCAAACAGCCGCGCCTCGAAATCCACCCCCGCCGACAATCCCATATAGGCGTGGGTCGGGCGGGCGAAACAGTAGACACAGCCATGTTCGCAGCCACGGTAGGGATTGATCGACCGGTCAAACGACAAGTCTGGCGACTGGTTGCGGGTAATCACGGTCCGCGGCTTTTCGATCTGCACCTCGGTCTTGAAGGGTGCCAGATCCTCAAGGCTGCTCCAGCCATCGTCAAACGCTTCGCGGGTATTGATCTCGAACCGGCCGGACATGTTCAGCCCGGTACCTCGGCCCCGCACACGCGTATCAGCGAGCCGTACACCGCTAGCCGACATCAGCGCATCAGCTTCAGCGGCTCTAAGGCCGGGCGCCAGGGCGGTCTGTTTCAATGTTGAAAGGCTCGGCATGAAACCTCCGTGAACACCGGGAGAGAGTTGGATGCGGTCGGTGATCGTGATTATATTCCTAGCTGAAAACGCGGAACGAAGCAAGAACAAAAATGTGAATCGAGTTCCTCTTGTGTGAAGATCGTGTTCTGCGCTCCATATGGCGCAACCATTGGACATGGATTAAAAGAGGCCATGATCAGTGTGTTGATAGAATGCAAAGACCAGGAGAAAGCCCTGGCTGTGACGCTGGCGGCGCTTGTTAGCGGCGCCGTCGAAGGCCTTGTCGCGGAGGTAGTCATTATCGATCGCGGGTCACGTGACGGCACTGCGTTGCTGGCTGATGCCGCCGGTTGCCGGTTCCTGGAAGATCCCGATTTGCGAGACGCTGTGCGCTCGACGCGGGGGGACTGGTTGCTGCTGATTGAGCCGGGTGCACGGCCGCTTCTGGGCTGGATCGATCATATCGGCCAGCACATGGTCTCGGGGCAGATGTCGGCCCGCATGCGGCCTTCGCGGGAATATCGGCTGCCGTTCCTGCAGCGCTTTCGGCGCCGCTTGTCGGCCCTCGAGCACGGCGCCCTGATCCCGAAACGACAGGCGATCGCTAATGCAAAATCCGGCCAGTCGCTCGAAAGCCTTGGACGCGGCTTGGCGATGACCCGGCTGAAATGCGAAATCGTTCCGGCATCAGTGTTGGCGCTGCAGTAGCAGCGTCAACCAGGCTTGGCTAATGCGTCGTTCGTGTGGCGGCAATAAACCAGTCCGGCATTTTGTTCTCAAGGCTCGCCGCTGCGGCGTGGGCAGCCTCGGCGTTGTCAAACACACCAAAACAACTCGCCCCCGACCCGGACATCCGCGCGACGCGTGCACCTGCATCGTCAAGTGCCGAGAGGCAATCGTTGATCGCCGGAATCATACGCTGCGCTGGGGGTTGCAGATCGTTGCGCGCGGCTCGCAGCCATTCGAGAAAGTGGTCCTTGTCGTCCAGACCATCCGGTGCGGGCAGGGGCGCATTGTTGCGCTGCTCCAGTGCGGAGAATACGGCGGGTGTTGACACCCCGACACGGGGATTGACGATAACCAGATCGAGATCGAACCCGAGATCGACCGGGCTCAATATTTCGCCGATGCCACGTGCAATCAGGGCTCTCCCTTCAAGGCACATGGGAACATCGGCGCCGAGATCGAGTGCCAGTTTCCCCAGGACGTTCGGCCCGGGTTGGTAGTCCCAGAGCAGGCACAGGGCTTTGATCGTAGCCGCAGCATCCGCGGAACCGCCACCGATGCCGGATGCCACCGGCAGACGCTTGTCGAGGCGTATGTCGACCTGCGGCAGCTCAATACCGGAGCGACGCGCTGTATCGCGCAACGCGTCACGCGCCCGGACAACCAGATTGCTGTTGGCTGCCTCGGCCGACAGTGCCGCAGCTTCCGGCCCTTCAAGGTGAAAGGCGTCCTTGTCCGCCAGCTGAACCGATATTCGATCCCCAAGCTCGGCAAAGACAACCAGGCTGTCAATCAGATGATAGCCGTCCGTCCGGCGTCCAGTGATATGGAGCGCCAGATTGATCTTGGCCGGCGCGTCAATTCGGAGCATTGAATCCGGAGGACGTCGAACCCGATCGTTTCGTTTCAGGTGTTGCGATGTGCAGTCCGGCATGGCGTTCCATGGTGGCGGAAGGCGCAAGATCGGTTTTCTCGTCGGCACCGGCGTCATCCAGAGGTACTGCAGGTTCCTGGCTCTTGTCCGCGCCATTCGCCGTTGCCGGAACGCTCTCGCCCGCATCAGGCAGACCTTCGCTCAGCTTCAGCTCGATCTCTGGCATGAGATCTTCTGGCGGCTCATTGCTCAAGGCCCGCTTCCATTGGAATGACGCCTCGAGTTCACGGCCAACCCGCCAGTAGGCATCGCCAAGGTGATCATTGATTGTCGGATCAGCGGGCTTGAGCTCAACCGCGCGCTCAAGTTCGCGAACCGCATCATCATACTGGCCCAGCCGGTAATGCGCCCATCCGAGAGAATCGACGATATAGCCGTCATTGGGTCTCAGATCCACGGCGGCGCGGATCAGATCCATACCCTCTTTGAGATTGATATTCATGTCGATCCAGGAATATCCCAGATAGTTCATCACCTGCGGCTGATCCGGATAGAGTTCGAGCGCGCGCTTGAAATGAGCTTCCGCCTTGGGCCACTGCTTGAGCCGTTCATTGGCAATGCCAGCCTGGAAAAACAGGTTCCAGTCATTGCGCGTCGGCGCCGGTCCGATCATGGAAATCGCGGTCTCGTAGGTGAGCGCCATTTCAATGTAGTCTTTGTCCTGAGACAGCACGCTCCCATAGGCCAGATAGCTACGGATATCCTTCGGATCAGACGCGATCAGCGCCTTGAGGTGATCCTTGGCTTCCCCGTTTCGGCCAAGATCGGCAAGTGCCAGCCCCAGTTGCAGTTCCGAAACGCGGCGCATCGGGGAGGTTTCCGGCACAGCCTGATAGATTGTGATCGCCTCTTCCAGTTTGCCAAGCCTTTCGGTCAATCCGCCCAGAATGACAAGTGTCGCGGCATTCTGCGGATCAAGCGTGCGGGCAAACTGAAGGTAAACTGCAACAGTTTCTTCCGCCCCCTCGCGGTTAAGCGCGCTGCCCAGTGTAAACAGGACCGCAGCCGAGCCTTGCTGTGCATTCATCACTCCCGGCTCGGGCTTGCCATCCTCTTCGATTTGCTGCCTCAGCGCGGCAATCGGCGCGTAGCCGGGCGAGAACTCCTCGCCAGCGGCCAGCGCATCAAATGCCGCGCGCTTGTTGCCCTCACGAGCTTCCAGTCCTGCCAAAGCCATCACCGCCCGGATATAGGTGTCAGGTGCGGCGGCACCCGACTGGGGGTCGGAGATCAGGTCGGTGAACTGTTTCCGGGCTTCGGCTTTTTTGCCCATCGCCTGAGCCATGGCGCCGGCGTGATAACGGATAAAGACCGGATACCAAGGAGGTCCGTCAAGCGCCTGGATCGTCGCCAGAGCAGCCTCGCCCTGTCCATAGCCGTATTCAGCCCAGGCTTTCATCAGGGTGTTGAGCAGACGGTCAATCGGATTGCTGTCTTCCGGATCAAGCAGACTTGCTGCCTTCCGGTACTCGCGCTTGCTGGTTGCTTCCACCATCAGCGCAAGACGGGACACTTGCGCAACTGCAGGGTCTTCCTTCAATTCGCGCGCCAGCACGGCGCCTTCGGAAAACCGTCCGCCGCTGAACAGAGCCACCATCAGCCGTTGCTTGACCTCGATATTCTCGGAATCAAATTCCAGTGCCTTGCTGTAGAATTCGATCGCGCGGCTTGTGTCATTGTCGACATCAGCTGTGCGTCCGGCGAGATAGGCGCCGGCAAAGCCAAGAAAATTGGGTTGCGGGTCCTGTTCCTGGGCTGTTGCAGCCACTGCCAGACCGCTCCCCGGAGCCATTGCTCCGCCAAGGGTTAGAATTACACCCAGCGCAACGCTGGCCGCAAACCGGGCTGTCAAATTTCGACGCATCAAGTCCTGCCTTATGTTCATTCTCGCCATGCACCGGCCGTTACCGAAGCATATTTACTCAACACAATGGCTTTTTTGGCGCAGGGCGGCAAGGCTCCAGCATGCCGCAGATGAAGGGTAATCCGGCCTGGATTCTAGCTGGCCCGGTTCACGCAGAACGCGATGACTTCCATCAGAGCCGATTTCTCGGCCGAATCGGGCAAAGGAGCCAGTGCATCGCGTGCGATCGAGGCGTAATGCTCGGCCCGGGCGGTGGTGTCCTTCAGGCTGCCGTATTTGGTAATCAGCCCCATCGCCTTCTCTAGCGCCTTCTCGTCGCTTTTCCCGCCCTCGATGGCTTCGCGCCAGAAAGCCCGCTCCGATTCGGATCCGCGGCGGTAGGCGAGAACCACCGGCAGCGTGATCTTGCCTTCGCGGAAATCGTCGCCAACATTCTTGCCCAGATCGTGCGCCGATCCACCGTAGTCGAGCACATCGTCAATCAGCTGGAATGCCAGGCCGAGGTTCATGCCGTACGACCTCAGCGCATTGCGCTCGGCCTTGCTGACACCCGCAACAATCGGCCCGACTTCGCAAGCTGCTGAAAACAGCGCTGCCGTCTTGGCCCGGATGACCGCCAGATAGTCGTCCTCTGTCGTTTCCATGTTCTTGGCGACAGACAGTTGCAGCACTTCACCTTCGGCAATCACCGATGCGGCGGTTGCCAGCACGTCCAGCGCTTCGAGCGAGCCGACTTCGACCATCATCTTGAAGGCCTGGCCGAGCAGAAAATCACCGACAAGCACGCTGGCCTGGTTTCCCCAGATCATCCGGGCAGTTGACCGTCCGCGCCTGAGATCGCTCTCATCCACCACATCATCATGCAGCAGCGTGGCCGTGTGCATGAATTCCACTGCCGTGGCGAGTTTGATATGCGATTCGCCCTCGTAGCCAAACATTGTCGCCGAAGCCAATGTCAGCATCGGACGGAGCCGCTTGCCGCCAGAGGAGATGAGGTGGTTTGCCACCTCCGGGATCATCGCAACGTCGGAACCGGCCTTGGACAGAATCAGCTGATTGACTCGTTCCATGTTGGGCTTGGTGTTTTCAACCAGCGGCTTGACTGAGGCGTCTCTGTGTTTTCCATCGTCCAGTGATATGACTACGCCCACGGGTACGAACTCCTGTTTGATCTTTGAGGGGCACATTATTCAGCGCTTCCCCCTACGGCAAGCTGCGATTTGACGCGGGTAAGGCTTGATAACTGATACATTCGGATGAAACAAAGAAGACACAAGGAGAACTCATGCACGATCTCATACGCACCAATGATCCGGTGCTCATTTCATTTGTCGAAAGCCTGATGCGCGATGCCGGAATCGGCTGCATGGTGGCGGACAACGGGATGAGCATTCTTGAAGGTTCAGTTGGTGTCATTCCGCGCCGCATCCTGGTCGATCCGAACATGGCCACCCAGGCCCGCCGTATTGTCATTGATGCGGGTCTCGAAGAGGAACTCAGGCCATGGAATGACCGTGACTCGGATGCCTGAGAACGAACAGTCGGAAGCCGTGACGGGGCAATCTGCAAGCGGGAAGCCGGCGGACCCGAACCAGTCAGGGTCCGCTATGCCCGGCTACACCGTCGATGCGTTTCATAATGGCGGGTTTTTTCTGGTGCAGCCGTCAGAGAGCGGACATCGTGCCGGGATGGATGCCATGCTGCTGGCAGCAACTGTTCCCGACGGCGCAACCGGGGTGCTTGCAGATCTAGGTGCCGGCGCGGGGGCCGCCGGCCTTGCGGCAATCAACCGGCTGCCGAACTTGAGCGCCGTGCTGGTCGAACGCGCACCTGTTATGGTCGACTGTGCTCGCCGGTCGCTTGGGCTGTCGGAGAATGCGCATCTCACTGCCCGCGCAAGTGTCATCAGAGCCGATGTCAGCCTGAACGGAAACCAGCGCCGTGATGCGGGGCTTGCCGACTATTCGTTTGACCATGTGATCCTCAATCCACCCTTCAATTCGGGAAGCGATCGCAAGACGCCGGATGCGCTCAAGGCGGAGGCCCATGCCATGGAGACAGACGATCTGTTTGAGCGCTGGCTCCGGACCGCTGCTGCAATACTTAAGCCAGGCGGTCAGGTGTCGATCATCGCTCGGCCCGAATCGATGGCAGAAATAGCGACCGCACTGGGAAAACGCTTCGGTGGCATTGAAATTACCCCGGTCATTCCGCGCTCTGGCTGCGACGCGATTCGCATTCTCGTCACCGCAATCAAGGGCAGCCGCGCGCGTATGAGCTTGCGTGACCGAATTCTTGTCCACCAAGGGCCGGGCCACGAATTATCGGAGCGGATGAATGACCTCACCAATGGCCGCGCCGCCTGGCCGCGACGAACAAAAAACCGCTCGTCAAAATAACGCTGTTGAATGCAGCGCCATTGCACTGTGTGAGAAAAGACATACATGGCTTGGTGCATCTAGATGCCGGTATTGTGATGCCGCTGACAACAGGATTGGCCCCGTCATGGTTTCTTTGAGTTCCTTCTACCCCGCGCGCTTTCGCAAGGACGTCACGGTTATTCCGGTAGTCAGGCTGCACGGAACAATCATGGCTGGCGGCAACCAGTTTCGCCAGAACCTGAACATCGCCACGGTGGCTCCTTTGCTGGCAAGAGCCTTTGCCGACAAGAAGGCGCCGGCAGTTGCGATCATGATCAATTCCCCCGGCGGATCGCCGGTCCAGTCGCGTCTGATCTACAAGCGGATTCGCGATCTGGCGGCAGAGAAAAACAAGAAAGTCCTGATCTTTGTCGAGGACGTCGCTGCATCCGGCGGCTACATGATCGCCTGTGCAGGCGACGAGATCATCGCCGACCCGTCGTCGGTCGTTGGTTCCATTGGCGTGATTTCAGCAGGATTTGGCTTCACTGGTCTGATCGACAAGATCGGCGTCGAGCGCCGCATCTATACGGCCGGCGAGAACAAATCGATACTCGACCCGTTTCAGCCTGAAAATCCCGAAGATATTGCCCGTCTGAAGGAACTTCAGCTCGATATCCATCAGGTCTTCATCGATTTGGTGAAAGATAGCCGCGGCGCCCGGCTGAAGGAGGATGCTGACCTGTTCACCGGCCGCTTCTGGACCGGCATACGCGGCAAGGAAATGGGCCTGGTCGATGAAATCGGCGATCTCCGCTCCACACTTCGTGCGCGCTACGGCGACAAGGTGAAAACGCGGCTTATCACAGGGCAGCGCGGCCTGTTCGGTCGCCGTGTTCCTGGAGTAAGTGCAGCCATTGCCGCAGACGCGCTTGCAGGGATCGGGGAAGCAGGGTTGAATGCGCTGGACGAGCGCACGCTCTGGTCCCGTTACGGTCTCTGATTGCGACTGGCTAATCGCAGTGAGAGCGTGCTGTCTTAGGCAGCCTATTCATAGGTAAGCGCAGGCGAAGGGTGAGCCCTCAGCTAGCAGTCGAAACGCCCACATTCGGGGTGAGAAAAGGATCGCACCAATGCCGCAACTGCTTTTGCTCGCTGCCATAGGCGTCATTGCATGGCTCGGCTACAAACGCTTCGTCGCAGAGGCGAAACGTGTGAGCGCCAAGGTCAGGGATGCTGAAAAAGAAACGCGCACCGGCGCACAGGGGACTCTCATAGAGGACCCCGAAACCGGTGAATACCGGCCTAGAAAACCGGACGAATAAAGACCGCAAACATCATCCGGTCCCGGCCATGGCACAGGCCCGCACTTGACCGTAAAGATGAGCCGTGGCACCTGTCGCCGCACATTCAGGGCCGCTCTCGGGGCGGCATGCGAACCCATGATGCGCTATCCGGATCCCAAGCCATGACCGATACCCTTCCAGATCACATGAAGCCGACACGCTCGTTTCAGGCGCTCATTCTCGCCCTCCATCGCTATTGGGCCGATTATGGCTGCGTGATCCTGCAGCCCTATGACATGGAAGTCGGCGCTGGTACCTTTCATCCGGCAACCACCTTGCGCGCGCTAGGCCCGAGGCCCTGGAACGCAGCCTATGTTCAGCCTTCGCGTCGTCCCAAGGATGGCCGTTACGGTGAAAACCCCAACCGGCTGCAGCACTATTACCAGTATCAGGTGATCCTCAAGCCCAACCCGTCGAACCTGCAGGAGCTTTATCTAGGCTCACTCAAGGCCATTGGCGTGGATCCGCTTCTCCATGACATCCGCTTTGTCGAGGATGACTGGGAAAGCCCGACGCTTGGCGCCTGGGGTCTTGGCTGGGAGTGCTGGTGCGATGGCATGGAAGTCAGCCAATTCACCTATTTCCAGCAGGTCTGCGGCATCGAATGCGCACCTGTGGCCGGTGAACTGACCTACGGTCTCGAGCGCCTGGCGATGTATGTCCAGGGCGTCGACAATGTCTATGATCTCAACTTCAATGGCCGCGAAGGCGCAGAGAAGGTGACCTATGGCGATGTCTTCCTGCAATCAGAGCAGGAATATTCTCGCTACAATTTCGAGATGGCCGACACTGCCATCCTGCTCAAGCATTTCGAGGATGCGGAAAAGGAATGTGAAGCCATTCTGCAAGCTGGTGCACCATCTCAGGCGGGTGGGCTGCACAAATGCGTCCTGCCGGCCTACGACCAGTGCATCAAGGCGAGCCACGTCTTCAACTTGCTTGACGCACGTGGTGTCATTTCGGTGACTGAACGACAAGGCTATATATTGCGGGTTCGCAACCTGTCGCGACAGTGCGGCGAATCCTTCCTGCTGACCGACGCGGGTGGGCACGGCTTCCTTCAGGCTGCCGAATAAGCAGGACGCGTTAAACTGTCCGGGGCCGGTTCATGAGGCCCGGCGTCGTCAGTTTGCGCCCGCGCTCTTGACCTTCTGTTCCATTGTGGAACCGCCGTCGTGATGAAGCCGCTTGTCTTCATACATCGCAAGGTCGGCGCGTTTTACCAGGTCTTCCATTTTCTCGCCGTCTTGGCTGGTTGCCATGCCGATCGCCACGCTCAGCGGAGCGCTGGAATAGAATTGATTGTTGATGTGCAGCAATTCGCTGATGGTCTCAACCATTGATGTAACCGCTTTCCGGTCAGCTCCAGGCATTAGGATGGCAAATTCGTCGCCGCCGATACGTGCCGCATGGTTGGGCTGCGAGACGACGCCGTTGAGAACCTCGCCAAAACGCCGCAGCAGGGCGTCGCCGGCATCGTGGCCGAGCTGATCATTGGCTTCCTTGAGGCCGTTCATGTCCATCACGATCGCCGAGACCGGGCGCAACTGCTTGCGCTCAAGCCGGTTGAGTTCATCGGTGAAGAAAGCGCGATTGTGCAGCTTAGTCAGCACATCGTGTTTGCCCAGATACTCCAGATAGGCCTCGGCTTTCTTGCGTGCCGTGATATCGGTAAGAGCCACCTGGACCTGAGACCAGTCCTCTTCATGTCCCGGCAACACCGCGAAATGCAGCAGAATATGCCGTGTCGATCCGTCGAGCGCATAATTGACCACTTCGCGCTGGTGGTAGAGCTTGCCTTCCCACAGATCCATCAACTGTTCCCGGAAGGGTTTTTCCATTTCGTCGCGAAAGATCTCCGCCTGACGGCGAAGCAGCGTTTGAACGTCCGGAGCACCAAACAGGTCAAGCGTGGCCTGATTGACGTCGATGACACGGATCTCGCTCATGCACTGGCGGACAAACTCCGGATGCACATCCATGAACACGCGGAAATCGAGGATGCCGCGGTCCCGCACCGTTTCGATCAAGTCCCTGATCTGACTGAAATCCTCAACCCACAACGATACCGGTGAATGCTCAAACAGGCCTTCTGCATGTCTGCGGCTCTGGTTTTCGTTGCGACGCGCGTCTTCGCGCTCTGTCACATCCTCGGTTGTCAGCAGGATCTGTCCCAGCGTTTCTTCATGGCCCGGCATGACAGAGCCTTTGAGCTGGATGTCCATGCGTCGCCCGGACAGCGAATAATTCACCGCGTTGCTGCTGAAGTCTGTCTTGCCGTCCCAAAGCGCCGCCAGCTCGTTGATGTGGCTTTCAAACATATCTTCGCTGAACACGACCGAAATATTTTCCACCAGGTGCGCGAGATCCCTGGCTTCAAAAAGCTCGAGAGTCTTGCTGTTGACCTGCAATACCCGAATTTTCTGCGAGCAGGCCGCAACGCGCGTCATGTCTTCCTTCAGGAAGGCCCGGATGTCCTCCACTCCCTCGGAGCGCCATTGATCAAACTGCTGATTCACCCCGGAGAAATCCTCGATCCACATCGCAACCGGCGCGAGTTCAAAAATTGTGGCGTCAAAGGTTTTCATGTCTCAATGATCCTGTATCTTCGAAATTCGCCTGGCAAAATTGAAATCGCAATGGCTCTGGACGGACGGTAAGATTATGGAGCTGGAATGGTAAACCATTGCTTTACAGTGTCACTTCGAACTTTGATTTCGCATCATTTTTCGCGATGGGATTGGATCTGTCCTATCATTGAAAGCTTCAGGCGCCCTGATTTTGCAGCTGCGGCGTATTCCGTAGATTTTCTGAATGAGTGTGCGTAAGGTCATTGCGCTGTCAGGTCGGGCCTGCGCGCAAGCTTTGTTGTTGTCTGAAAGCCGGGAGTGGTGGCATGGGGACTTGGATTTTTTTGGCGGTGCTGGCCGGCATCGTGCTTTTCGCGATTTCACTTTACAACACGTTGGTCAAGAACCGTCAGATGGCGGGCGAGGGCTGGAGCGGGATTGATGTCCAGCTCAAGCGTCGCGCGGACCTGATCCCCAACCTGCTCGAAGCCGTCAAGGGCTACATGTCCCACGAGAAAGAGCTTCTTGAGGAGGTCACCCGTCTGCGCAGCCAGGCGGTGGCCGGCAACAGCGGCTCGCCCGAGCAGCGTGCAACGCTGGAAGGCGCCCTCAGCGGCGCACTGGGACGGTTGATGGCCGTGGCCGAGAGCTATCCCGACCTCAAGGCCAACGAGAATTTCAAGGAGTTCCAACAGGCGCTGGAGGAAACCGAAAACGAAATATCGATGTCGCGCCGCTACTACAATGGCGCTGTGCGCAATCTCAATGTCTCGGTGGAGACCTTTCCCTCGATGCTGATCGCCAGACAGTTCGGTTTCGTCAAGGCCGAGTACTTCGAAATTGAAGATGAAGCTGATCGCGCCGTTCCGAAGGTCAAATTCTGACCTCGCCGCAAAGCCGGATAATTCGAGAATAAAGCATGCAAACTGAAAAACTCACGATCGTGCCGCCGGGGCGTGCCCTCTCGGGCGCTGTTAATCCTCCGGGATCAAAATCTATCACCAATCGTGCCCTGTTGCTCGCCGGCCTCGCCAAGGGCACGAGCCGGCTGACCGGCGCTCTGAAAAGCGACGACACGCGCTACATGGCCGATGCCCTGCGCGCCATGGGGGTGAGCATAGACGAACCCGATGCAACGACCCTCGTGGTAACCGGTAGCGGACAGCTCAATCCGCCCGCCGGGCCATTGTTTCTTGGCAATGCGGGCACTGCGACCCGGTTCCTGACCGCGGCCGTGGCTCTCGGCAATGGCCGGTTTGTTGTCGACGGCGACGAACACATGCGCAAGCGGCCGATCACGCCGCTGGTTGCAGCGCTCAGATCACTGGGCGTCGACATTGAAGCACCTTCGGGTTGTCCTCCGGTGACCGTTCAGGGCACCGGTAGCTTCACTTCGCATCACGTCGTTGTCGATGCCGGGTTGTCGAGCCAGTATGTGTCCGCGCTGCTGATGGCCGCACCGTGCTCGGGCAAGCCTTTCACCGTCGAACTCGCCGGCGATGACATTGGCGCGCGCGGCTATATCGATCTCACGCTTGCGGCGATGCGGGCGTTCGGTGCGTCCGTCGAACAAGTCACGCCATCCATCTGGAGCATTGAGCCGACGGGCTATCGCGCCACAGATTTCCACATCGAGCCCGACGCCTCGGCTGCCACCTATCTCTGGGGCGTTGAAGCGCTCACCGGGGGAAAGATAGATATCGGCACGCCGGCCTCGGATTTCACCCAGCCGGATGCCAAGGCCTTCAATGTGATCTCGGCCTTTCCCGACATGCCCACCGTCATCGACGGCTCGCAGATGCAGGACGCGATCCCAACCATCGCGGTAATGGCTGCCTACAACAACACGCCGGTGCGCTTCATTGGAATCGCCAATCTCCGCGTCAAGGAATGCGACCGGGTCCGCGCATTGTCGCTCGGTCTGAACGCCATCCATGATGGCCTGGCCCGCGAGGAGGGTGATGACCTGATCGTTGCCAGTGATCCCGGCCTTGCCGGAAAGACATGCCCCGCCGAGATCGACACCTTCGCCGATCACCGCATCGCCATGAGCTTCGCGCTTGCCGGGCTGAAAACAGCCGGCATCACCATTCTCGACCCGAAATGCGTCGGCAAGACCTATCCCGGCTACTGGGACGCGCTTGCGTCGCTGGGTGTCAGCTATGAGCAGGAGATCCCGAGATGACACGGTTCCCGACTTTCGTCTTCGCACTGCTGCTGTCGCTTGGGCTAACCAGTGCCGCTTTGGCGAGAGAAGAGATCCGGAACTACCGCGCTGATATCGATGTGCGCGCTGACGCCTCACTCGAAGTCACCGAAACCATCACCGTCAATGCCGAGGGCAACCAGATCCGGCGCGGTATTTATCGCGACATTCCGCTCCGGGTGCTGGATGATTGGGGGCTATGGTCGAACAACGGCTTCGACCTTGTCGAGGTTCTGCACAATGGCCAGCCGTCACCCTACAGCACCGAATGGCACGGCCGCTTCTTCCGTATTTTGATTGGTGACGCGGACGTCTTCATTCCGCGTGGGGAACACACCTACACGATCCGCTATGTGACCACCCGCCAGTTGCGGTTCTTCGAGGCCTATGACGAACTTTACTGGAACGTTACCGGCAGTTTCTGGAGCTTCCCGATCCTCGCAGCAGAAGCTGTGGTGCGCTTGCCCGATAGTGCTCGTGCGGAACAGCTTGCCGGATACACTGGCGGCTTCGGGGAAACCGGGCGCAATGTCACAGTCTCGGGCAACGGCCGTTCCGAAGTCCGCTTCGAATTGACCAAGCCGCTCGGCGCCCAGCAGGGCATGACCATTGCGGTCGGCTTCACCAAGGGTGTCGTCACACCGGATGAGGACAGCGCCCTGACGGTGTTTGGCGACAATGCCGGGATCTTCCTGATGATGCTGGGATGGCTCGGCGTACCGGTCTACTTTCTCTATGCCTGGAACAAGGTCGGTCGTGACCCGCCGTCACCGCCGATCATTCCGCTCTTCCACCCGCCTGAAAAGCTGTCGCCGGCTGCCCTGTCCTATGCGTATTTCAATGGGTTCAAGGCAGGCAAAAAGGGTATCAGTCTGCCGTTTATAGCCGCGCTGCTGTCTCTCGGTGTCAAAGGTTTCCTGCGCATTGACGAGGATTCCCATGGAACCGTCACGCTTCAGCGCGGCAGTGCGGGCAGGCAACAAAATCCAACCGGTCTTCCTTCTGGCGAGCAGGCATTGTTTTCAAAGCTGCTGACCAGCCGCCAGAAAATTATCCTCAATAAAGCCAATGGTCCCACTCTGCAAAGCGCGATGGGCGGACTGCGAAACGCGATCAGTTCGGAATATTCAGGCCGCTATTACAACGCCAATATCGGCTGGCTCATCCCCGGCGCCATCCTCGCCGGCGGGACATTCATCATCGGCCTGATCCTGCAGGACCCGCCGGAAGCAGGCATTCTCTACCTGATCCCGGTGTTGATGACCTCGCTGTTTGGCGGCGGCATGTGGATCGGCGGACGAAAGCTGTTCCGGGAGGGAGGCGCCATTAACAAGTTCATTGGCGGAATTCTGATTATCCTTGGCGCTGCGGTCTTCCTGATTGGCGTCCTTGTTGTCCTGTTCTCCGATGACATGCCGGCCTACCGTCTGGCAGGCGCGCTGCTGATCATCGGCTGTGTCGTCATGATCGCGATGGTCTTGCTGCTCGGCGCGCCCACACAAATCGGCGCGAAGGTGCTCACCGACATCAAGGGCTTCAAGCTCTATCTCGAAACCGCTGAAACCAACCGGCTCAACATGCGCGATGCGCCAAAGATGTCGGAAGAGTTGTTCGAGCGATTTCTACCCTATGCGGCGGGCCTCGGCGTGGAAAAACCCTGGTCGGAAGCCTGGGCGGCGCAGCTGGCACGGATGGCACCCGATCGCCAGCGCGACTACCAGCCGGCCTGGTATCACGGCAATTCCTGGTCGCCCGGTAACATAGGGGCTGCGGCGGCGTCATCGGTTGCGGCGGTCTCTGCTGCGATGGCGGCCTCGATGCCGGAGCCCAAAAGCTCGTCGGGGTCATCCGGAGGCGGATCGTCCGGCGGCGGCGGCGGCGGTGGTGGCGGTGGCGGCTGGTAACGGCATGCCATTTCTGGCCTGTGTGGCAGTAATCCGCTTCTATTAGGCCGAGCTTGAGTTTCCTTCCAATGAGGATAGCTTGAACTACGGTTCGATAACTTGGAGTAGGATTTGCCATGACAAAAGGCCTCGTCGCAGAAACGGCCCCCATTCGCGTGGAAGTCGAAGAGGGCAAGAGCTACTTCTGGTGTGCCTGCGGGCAATCCAAAAATCAGCCTTTCTGTGATGGCAGTCACAAGGGCTCGGAATTTGCGCCGGTCAAATGGACAGCCGGGGAAAACGCCGCAAAATTTTTCTGCGCCTGCAAACAGACCGGTAGCCAGCCGTTCTGCGATGGCTCCCACAAAGGCCTTTCGACCGGCACCTGATTTTCAACGTCACGCCAAGCCGTGCGATCAAGTCGCATGCTCTGTTTTTGCGGTAAGGGAAGGTGACTTTTTGCGCAGCCCTTGCTAAGCCGCGCTCAGCAAACCATTGACCGCGTGAGACCTGATGCCCGACCTTCTGATTGAACTTCGCTCCGAAGAGATTCCCGCTCGCATGCAGCGCAAGGCTGCGGGCGATCTGCGAAAATCTGTCACCGATGCGCTGGTCGATGCCGGGCTGACCTATGAGGCGGCGCGCGAATACTGGACGCCGCGCCGGTTGGTGCTCGATATCCGCGGCCTGACGGCAAGGTCGGGCGACGTGCATGAGGAGATCAAGGGCCCGTCAACCAAGGCCCCCGAACAGGCGCTGGCCGGTTTCATGCGCAAGGCAGGCCTTGCCGACATCTCTGAAGCTCACGTGCATACCGATCCGAAGAAGGGTGATTTCTACGTCGCCCATATCTCAAAGCCCGGCCGCGACGCCGAAAAGATCATCGCAGACGTGATGCCCGGCATCATTCGCGGCTTCTCCTGGCCGAAATCCATGCGCTGGGGCAAGGCCTCGGCCAAGCCTGGTTCGCTGAAATGGGTGCGCCCGCTGCAGTCGATCATCTGCACCTTCGGTCCGGAAACCGAGGACCCAACAGTGATCGGTTTCAAGGTCGATGGACTGGTCGCCGGCAACACCACATCCGGGCATCGTTTCCACGCGCCGGACACTTTCACCGTGCGCCGCTTCGACGATTACTCCGACAAGCTCGAGCGCGCCCGCGTTGTCCTCGACGCCGAGCGCCGCAAGGAGATCATTGCGTCTGACGCCCGCAACCTGGCCTTCGCCTCAGGGCTTGAACTGGTCGAGGACGAAGGCCTTCTCGACGAGGTCTCCGGTCTGGTTGAATGGCCGGTGGTGCTGATGGGCGAGTTCGAGGAAGACTTTCTCCAGATCCCTGACGACATCATCCGGTTGACCATCAAGACCAACCAGAAGTGCTTTGTGCTGCGCAAACCCGGCAACGGCCTGTCCAACAAGTTCATTCTGGTCTCCAACATCGAGGCCAGCGACGGCGGCAAGGAAATCGCCCACGGCAATGCCAAGGTGGTGCGCGCGCGCCTTTCCGATGCGCTCTATTTCTGGAACACCGATCAGGCTGATCTGCCCGACCGCGACAAGCTCACGGCCTCGGCTGAAAAGCTCGGCCTCGACATGGCCAAACCGCTCGACCAGCGCATGGCCCGCCTGGATCAACTCAACGTCACCTTCCACGCCAAGCTCGGCACACAGGGCGAACGCGTCCAGCGTATTGCCAAACTGGCCGCTGAACTCGCGCCCATCGTTGGCGCTGACCCAGCCCTTGCCACCCGGGCAGCAATGCTCGCCAAGGCCGACCTGACCACGGAAGTCGTCGGCGAGTTCCCTGAACTTCAGGGCGTCATGGGCCGCATCTATGCCGGCCTTCAGGGCGAGAATGCCAGCGTCGCGCTGGCGGCTGAAGAGCACTACAAACCGCAAGGCCCCTCCGATCAGGTCCCGACCGATCCTGTCTCGATTTCCGTCGCGCTGGCCGACAAGCTCGACACGCTGGTCGGCTTCTGGGCCATCGACGAAAAGCCGACTGGTTCGAAAGATCCCTATGCGCTTCGTCGAGCTGCGCTCGGCGTGATCCGGATTCTTGTGGAGAATGGGGCGCGGATGACCATCAATGACGTCATTGATGGAGCTTGGTCCGCTCATACTCTGCGTCTTGCGCAAGCCAACCTGTTTGGATTGTCGGTATATGGGAGCAAACTTGGCTTCGAAAGCGATGATCCAAGATACGAACAAGGTTTCGTTGTTCCACATACCGGTATTAGTGCAGACGAAATTGTTGAGTATGTTCGTCAGATTGAAGGCCCTACATATATGGGACTTGAAACGGGCTATGCTGTTCCTGAACATGAAATCGAGCGTTGGTGGCCTCGTCCAGACGAGCTTTCGGTAGACCTGCTCTCCTTCTTCCACGACCGCCTGAAAGTCTATCTGCGCGATCAGGGTGCGCGGCACGATCTCATCGACGCGGTGATCACCCCGGCCTCCGATGACCTCTTGGATATCACCCGTCGCGTCGAAGCACTGGGTGCATTTCTCGACACCGAGGACGGCAAAAACCTGCTGGCCGGAACCAAGCGCGCCGCCAACATTCTGGCTGCCGAAGAGAAGAAGGGGACGGCGGTTGCCGACGCGGTTGACCCCGCCTTGTTCGAGCTCGATGAAGAGAGAAACCTCTTTGTCGCGGTGAATCAGTCTGTCAGCCTCGCCACTCAAGCCATTGAGAACGAGGATTATTCCGCCGCCATGAGCGCACTTGCCACATTACGTGAACCCGTTGATTCATTTTTTGAAGCGGTGCTGGTCAACGCGGACGATGAGGCCGTCCGGGCCAACCGTTTGGCGCTGCTCGCCATGATCCGCCAGGCCACCGGCGCGGTTGCCGATTTCTCCCGCATCGCCGGTTAAGTCGCAGAAAGCCCGGCCATGAATACCCGAAGCCGGCAACCCCTGGAGGTGGGCGCCGGCTGGGTGCCATCGCGTAACCCGGACGAGGGCTTGCGGGGCAGGGACGGGCGCTTGTGCTCCGTCCTGTGAGGAAACGGTCTAGTTCAGCCTGAGTTCGAATTTCGAAGGATCGAAGTCTGCCTGAGCAGCGTCGCTCAAGGCGGACGTCTTGGTCTCTTGGTCAATTCCCGGAGCGCTGTTGGCGAGTACCGGTTCGAACAGTCTTGGTTCGATCTCGGCATCCGCAATCTGCGGCTGGTCGCCGGATCTGATTGCAGGCTCGTTTGCTTCAGCGATCTGGTTGGTCTCGGGTTCTGCCATGCCAAGCGCGATGAGATCGGCCTCGCTGGCCTTGCGCACCATTGTCACCGGCGATCCGCCAAGCAGATTTTCTGTCCGGTAGATCATCATCTGGCCGCCGACTTCGTGCACTTCGATGATTTGCTCGCCCGGCGCAAGCCGCACCTCGGCTTCGGCAGCGGCCTTTTCAGCGGCTGCGCGGGTGCAGGAAGGGCAGCCGAATTCAACGATGCTGTTGCGTGTGTTCATGCTCGGGGAGTAGGGCTCGATCGAGGAAGCATTGGCTGCTCCCGCGCCAGCGCACATCGTGGCGGCAATGATCAATCTCAGCATCGTGCATACTCCCCTTTTCGCCGGCTTTTCCGGTTTTGGTGAGTGCACTCTAGCAAGTGGCCGTTACGATCCGGTTTTTGGAAGCGGTAAACGGGAGGTTAATTTTTGGCTTCGCGCCCGACCGCCCGCCAGCCGATATCGCGACGGCAAAAACCGCCCGGCCAATCGATTGCGTCAACCGCTTCATAAGCTTTCGCCTGCGCAGTTGTCACATCTGCGCCGTGCGCCGTGACATTGAGCACCCGTCCGCCACTGGCCAAAAGCTGACCGTCCTTGAGCACCGTGCCTGCATGAAAAACCTTGGCGCCATTCGCTTCCGCATCGGCCAGCCCGGAGATCGGCGTGCCTTTCTTCGGTGTGCCGGGATAGCCTCGAGCCGCCATCACCACGGTCAGCGCCGCATCATCTTTCCAGCGTGCAGAGACATGCGCCAGTTCGCCTTCCGCCGCAGCCTTGAGCAGAACCAGAATGTCGTCCTTCAGCCGCATCATCAGCACCTGGCACTCCGGGTCACCGAAGCGCACATTGTATTCGATCAGCTTCGGCCCGTTTCCGTCGATCATCAGCCCGGCGTAAAGCACGCCGCTGAAAGGCGCGCCGATCGCCGCCATGCCGCGCATTGTCGGCTCTATGATCTCGCGCATGGTCTGCTCGATCAGCTCCGGCGTCATCACCGCTGCCGGAGAATAGGCGCCCATGCCGCCGGTGTTGGGACCGGTGTCGCCCTCGCCAACTCGCTTGTGATCCTGCGCCGTGCCGAAGGGCAGGGCGGTCCTGCCATCGCACAGGCAAAAGAAGCTTGCCTCTTCACCATGCAGAAATTCCTCGACCACCACTTCAGCGCCAGCCTCGCCGAATGCGCCCTCGAAGCAATCCTCGATCGCCGCCAGCGCTTCCTCCAGCGTCATCGCCACGGTCACGCCCTTGCCGGCGGCCAACCCGTCAGCCTTGATGACAATCGGTGCGCCCTGCGCCCGCGCATAGGCCTTGGCCTTGGGCGCATTGTTGAACCGCTGATAGGCGCCTGTCGGTATGTTTTCCCGCGCGCACAGATCCTTGGTGAAGCCTTTCGAGCCTTCAAGCTGGGCCGCTGCCGCTGAAGGGCCGAACACCGCAATCCCGGATGCCTTCAGCGCGTCAGCCAGGCCTGCCACCAACGGAGCTTCTGGCCCGACCACCACCAGATCGATTGCCCTGTCCTTGCAAAACGCAATGACAGCAGCATGATCGGTGACATCCAGCTCACTCAGTGTCGCGTGCTCTGCTACGCCAGGATTGCCCGGCGCCGCGTAAAGCGTCGAAAGCATCGGAGATTGAGCAATCTTCCAGGCCAGCGCATGCTCGCGCCCACCCGAACCGATCAACAGCACATTCAACATCATGTGTCTCCATCTTCCGTCGTGTGCCTGACTTGCGGCTACTGGCGCAGGGGGTAGGCAATAGCGGGCGCATCGTCAAGGCGGTTGGATTGCTTGACCACAATGGCTTTTGCCGATTGAAATTCGACGGCCCCCAACTTGACGTCGCTAGGCGCTGCTGACAACACTCGTGTCATGTCGAAACGATCAAAAACAACCGTTGACCAAAACGCCCGTGTTGCCGATGCCCCATCGGGCAACTGGGTTTACCGGGTGCTGCCGCGTGCGCTGTGGCCGCATGCCCAACTGGCGCGCTGGGACAGGCCGATCGGCTGGCAACTGCTGATGTGGCCGTGCTTCTGGTCATCGGCACTTGCCGCCAATGTCGCAAGCTCGCCAAGCAACATAAACACGGTCTGGTCGCCGGAAATGATGCTCTGGCATCTCTTCCTGTTCATGGCTGGAGCCATCGCCATGCGCGGCGCCGGTTGCACCTGGAACGATCTTGTCGACCACAAGATCGATGCCAAGGTGGCCCGCACCCGCTCCCGACCGCTGCCCTCGGGCCGCATATCCCGCTTTGCCGCAACAGCGTTTCTCGTCGTGCAGGCGTTCATTGGCTTGCTGGTGCTGGTGCAATTCAACACGTTCTCGGTTCTGCTGGGTATAGCCTCGCTGGGCGTGGTGGCTTTCTATCCCTTCGCCAAGCGCTTCACCGACTGGCCGCAGTTTTTCCTCGGGCTTGCCTTTTCCTGGGGCGCGCTGATGGGCTGGGCTGCCGTGTTTGGTGAGTTGGCCTGGCCGCCGGTGCTGCTTTATCTCGGCGCCATTGCCTGGACCATCGGCTACGACACCATCTATGCCCATCAGGACAAGGAAGACGACGCGCTTGTTGGCGTGCGTTCCACCGCGCGTCTGTTTGCAGACAACACCAAGATCTGGCTTGTCCTGTTTTACGGACTGTTCGCGGCCATGGCGTTTGCCGCATTCTGGCTGAGCGGGGTGAGCTGGCCTGCGTATGTAGGGCTGGCGCTTGCAGTCGCCATGCTCGGCTGGCAGATCAGGGTGATCGACATTGATGATGCCGATCAATGCCTGTCACTTTTCAAGGCCAACAGCCACGTCGGCCTGATTGTCTTTCTCGGCCTCATCGCAGCTCTCTGGACATAAAAAGACCCGGTCGCCTGTGTGGGGCAGGTGACCGGGCCGGTATCAGCTTGCGTAACTCGCTGATGGTATTAATGCATGTCGCGCAAAAGTGTGCAGCGGTTTTGCGATAACGACACGCAGCAACAAAGAGGTAATGCGCGTCACCGGGAACCGGTTTAATGCGACGCGCTTTATCGACGCGCGATGATCTCGCGGCCCTCGATCCTCATGCGAATTCCCAGCTTGCCGGTTGAACGGCGTACCAGGAAGCGTGGCCGCCGATCAGCGATCTGGCTGTGCCGGCGCCGGCGTGTCGGTGTGCTTGCCGATTTCTCGGCGGAACCATCGTCGAGCGGGCGGGCCACTCCGTCGGCCTCTACCATAAGCATCGGCAGTTCATAAAGTTCAGCCCAGCCACGCCAGTCGGCGGCGATGTCATCGAGATTGTGCGCCACAAGCAGCGGCACGCACAGTGCGGCGTCGGTGTGGTGCAGTTCCAGTGTCACCGTAACTGTCCCGTCGCCATGGTCGATTGCCCGCGCTGCAACACCCTTGAAGGCGCGCGCCGGCAGCGCAATGGACAATGGAAGTCCGGATTTCGACAACACCTTTTTGACCACAGCGCCACGCCCGTCGAGCGTGACCGAGACATTTTCCTGCTCGTCACCCACCGAATAGCACAAGCGTTGCGGGAAGTTGCCTGGGTCGAGCCGTAATTCGAAATCGGCCCATTCGGGCTTCAATACGGTATTGGTCATTTCAATCGCCTCTGTAACTCTTGAGAGCCGGTTATCCGGTCTTCTCATCCGGGGCTTTTCGCCCTCTCACAGGAAGCAAAATGACCCACAGGCCGTTCCAGTCGGCTTAAGGTTTTGGGTTAAGAAAACCTATGTTTTGGAAATGGTTAGCGAAAGACCACCGTCCCATTTGCATTTTGGAAAGGTTACCGGGACGCAATTACCTTGCCCGGATTCATGATGCCCTTGGGATCGAAAACGTCCTTGATCCGCTGCATCATCGCCATTTCCACAGGGGAGCGGATGACAGCCAGTTCGTCCCGCTTGAGTTGTCCGATACCGTGCTCGGCTGAAATCGACCCGTTCAGTTTCAGGACAATCGCGTGAACGATCTCGTTCATCTCTGTCCATCTGGTAAGAAAGGCGTGCGTGTCAGCGCCGGCCGGCTGCGATATGTTGTAGTGGATGTTGCCATCGCCCATGTGCCCGAAGGCGACGATCCGTGCATCGGGCATGGCTTTCAGCACCGCCTGGTCCGCCGTCGCCAGAAATTCCGGCACCAGCGCCACCGGAACCGACACATCATGCTTGATCGAGCCGCCTTCCGGCTTTTGCGCCCAGGACATCGATTCCCGCAGGGTCCAGAACGCCTGCCGCTGGCTTTCGGTTTCTGCCGCGGCTGCATCGCGGATCAGCCCCTTCTCGTCGGCGGCGACGAAAAGCCCCTCCAGCATCGCACGCGCGGCGTCCTGCGACTGCCCCGATGAAATGTCGATCAGCACATACCAGGGATGGGGTTCGGTCAGCGGGTCGCGCACGCCTTCTATATGGCGCGTGGTAAACTCGATGCCGATCCGCGGCATCAGCTCGAAACCGGTCAGGGAGGGACCGCAGTAATCCTGCGCCAGCCGGAACAGCTTCAATGCCGTCTCGGGACTGTCAACGCCGGCATATATGGTTTCGTGCCCGTGCGGTGCCGGAAACAGCTTCAACACCGCAGCCGTAATCACCCCGAGCGTGCCTTCGGCGCCGATGAAAAGATCGCGCAGGTCATAACCGGTATTGTCCTTCTTGAGGGAGCGCAGGCCGTTCCAGATTTCGCCGTCCGGCAGCACGACTTCAAGTCCAAGACAAAGATTGCGCATGTTGCCATAGGCAAGAACGCCCGTGCCGCCGGCGTTCGAAGACAGATTGCCGCCAATCTGACAGGAGCCCTGCGATCCGAGCGATAAGGGAAACAGCAGTCCGGCTTCGCTGGCAGCCTGCTGAGCCCGCTCCAGCACCACCCCGGCATCAACAATCATGGTTTGGCCGACGGTGTCGAGAGAGCGGATTTTGTTGAGCCGCGACAGGGACAAGACGATCTCGCCTTTTCCCGGGCGTGGCATTTGTCCGCCCACAAGTCCTGTATTGCCGCCCTGGGGCACGACTGCAGTATCTGTCTCGTGGGCGAGCCGCAGAATGGCTGCTACCTGTTCCGTGTCTGCTGGGCGCAGCACCAGAGGGCTTTCACCCTTGTACAGGCCACGCAGTTCGATCAGGTGAGGTGAGATGTCGGACTGGTCAGTCAATGCATTCGGTGTGCCGGTAATGGCCACAAACCGGTCGATAAGTGCGGGGTCTGTCAGAGGTGTTGTCATGCTTAAGCATGTATATTTGCTCTGCGGCCAAGTCGAGAGGCGGGCCGCTGTTTTGCCCTTTTGCGGCGTGTGAAACCTATCACCGAGACTTGGTACTAGTCCCTCGGCGCCGCAGCCCGTTTCAAACGATCATTGATGGCTTCGCCAAGACCATGTTCGGGAACTGGAGCGACGGCAATAGCGTCTGCCCCCGTCGCGTCGGCCTTCTTGAGCATGTCGAACAGGTTGGCGGCCGCTTCACGCAAGTCACCCGATGGCGACAAATTCATGACCGCTTTCGCCCGGTCTTCGCCTTTCAGCTGGAATGCGCCAAATTTTATGAGCGCTTCGCCGGGATTGACCTCGGAGACATTCAGCCGGACCGCCGCATCCGGCGCGTAATGCGAGGCAAGCATGCCGGGCGCAATCAATGCGGCAGTGCCCGCCAGCGGTGTTGAGCGTTTAACAATTTGGCCCGTTACCTCTTCAATCATCTCCACCGGAATACCGCCCGGTCTGAGCAACTGCAGCTGCGAACCATTGACCGCCAGGATCGTCGATTCGACGCCCACCCGGCAGCGTCCACCATCCAGTATCAGCTCAATTCGGCCGCCCAGGTCGTCCGCCACGTGTTGAGCGGTTGTCGGACTTACGCGGCCCGAACGGTTGGCGCTGGGAGCGGCCAACGGCTTGCCAAAACCGGCAATCAGTTCGCGGGCAAAACCTTCGGGCATGCGTATCGCCGCGGTGCCAAGTCCGGCAGTCGCCAGTGGATGAATCTGATTGGAATCGCTGAGAGGCAGGACGAGGGTCAACGGGCCGGGCCAGAATGCCTCGGCAAGCTGCTCTGCCAGTGGCGAAAAGCGCACATGCGCCTTTGCCATTTCGATGTCGGCCACATGCGCAATCAGCGGGTTGAAACGGGGACGGCCCTTGGTCTCGTAAATCGACGTGATGGCTGCCGGGTCGGTCGCATCAGCCGCCAGGCCGTAAACCGTCTCTGTCGGCAATGCCACAGGTTTGCCGCTCCGCAGCACCGCAAGTGCGGCGGAAAGTGAACCCGGATCGGAAATAGCGAGAATGCGCGTCATGACATGTCCAGTTTGGGTGCACGCTCTATCAGCGACCTCGCAGCTGCGCAATGAACGGTGTTCTTTTCACGTTTTGCTAATAAACCGCACGAAAGATCAAATTGAAACTATCGCCTTAGCAGGCCTCTAAGTTTTTTACGGCATAGGTTATCCTGTGCATATATTCACATGAGTACTCTTGATGAACAAACAAACCTCAGCAGCAACATCCATAGGCCTTCGGGTTGCCACCGCGATGTACCAGATGGGAATCGATGGATTGCCGCGGAACTATGAGCTTGTCTATGAGGCATACTCCGGGACCAATCCGGAGCTGACCAGGGATTTCGTGGCAATCGGGAAAACCAAGTCCCAACGCGCACTGGATGAACTGGGCAGGAAATATCTGCCGCATCATCATGAAGAAACCCATGTCGCCAAGACCAATGAGCGCATGCGGACTCAGATGACGACCTTCATGTCTCTGTTGCAGGAGGAAAAGTCCTCTCTTTCCGATTACGGCAAGATCATCGATCAGGCTTCTCGTACATTTGCGTCGGACGCTGAAATCGACCAGGAAACACTCAACCGCTCGATCCGGCAGCTCAGTGAGGCGACCGAGAAACAGGCCTCCAAGAGTGAGGCCATGGTGGCCGTCGCTTCCGAGCAGTCTGCTCAACTTGAAGGCGTCAAGGCCGACATCGAAAATTTCGAGCAGATGAAATTCATCGACCAATTGACCGGCCTTGCCAATCGCAGATCCTTCAACAAGGCTGCAGCGCGGATTTACACCAATCCCGAATTGCCAACGATGTGCGGACTTGCTTTCGCGGAGATCGATGAGTTCAAGCGTTTTTGCGAATTGGATGACAAGGGAAATGGTGAGCACGTTATCCGTCATGTCGGCCAGCTTCTGCACGCGGCCACCGAGGCTGATGACGTCGTGGCCCACCTCGATGGCAATCGCTTCGCCTTCCTGATCAGTTCGTCCGACGAGGCCGAAATCATGCGCGCCATTGACAGGCTCCGCGCCGCAGCGGGAGCGAAACCGCTCATTCATCCCAAGACCGGCCGGAATGTCGGCAAGTCCACCTTTTCGATTGGTGTTGCCATGTCGACCGTGGCGGACAGCGCAGGCCAGCTCCTGGGCTATGGAGAGAAAGCCATGGCAAAATCCGCCAAGGAAGGCGGAGACAGGGTTACGTTTTACTCCAATATTGAACATGATAATGCCGATGCCGGGTGGATGATTTACCGGCCCTGACCTCCCTGGATGGATGTCGGGATTGGCGTTCAGCGGCTGCTGCGCAGCTGTTTATCCGTAACGGTGGTGATATCTCCCCGTGCGACTTCATTGCATCTGTGTTTCTCCTGAAACGCCGGTTAAGTTGGCCTACGGAAATTGACGTTTACGTAAAAATCACTTAGCCATGTGTCTGGTTCCGATCTACCTCGAAGCGGAGGTGGACAGCAGGGAGGAGATTACATGTATCGTGCGCCGGTAGACGAAATTGCTCACACGCTCAAATCTGTTGCGGGGCTGCGCAAAGCGCTGGAAACCGGGCGATTCGGAGATCTGGGCGAGGATCTTGTGGATGCCATCCTTGCCGAAGCAGGGCGCTTCTCTTCCGATGAAATTGCCCCCCTCAATGAAATTGGCGACAAGCACGGCGCGGTGCTCAAGGATGGGGCTGTTACCACGCCTCCGGGCTGGAAGAAGCTCTATCAGGACTGGATTGCTGGCGGCTGGAATGGCCTCACCGGTCCTGAAGAATTCGGCGGCCAGGGCTTGCCGATGCTGCTGTCTGTAGCGGCTCTGGAAATGTGGAACTCCGGATCGCTGGCCTTTGCCATCGGACCAATATTGACCATGGGCGCAATAGAGGCGCTGGACAAGCATGCCTCCGACGAACTTAAGGCAAAGTATCTTGAAAAGCTCGTGACCGGCGAGTGGATGGGAACGATGAACCTGACCGAGCCGCAGGCCGGCTCCGACCTCAATGCGCTCAAGGCGCGTGCCGAACCTGTCGGTGACGGCACCTACCGGATTTTCGGACAGAAGATCTATATCACCTATGGCGAGCACGATTTCACCGACAACATAGTCCATCTGGTGCTGGCGAGGCTGCCTGATGGGCCAGCCGGTACCCGCGGTATTTCGCTGTTCCTGGTGCCAAAATTCTTCGTTGGCGATGACGGCTCCCTGGGCGAGCGCAACGATGCGTTCTGCTCCGGGCTCGAGCACAAGCTTGGCATCCATGCCTCTCCGACCTGCACCATGATCTACGGTGACGGCAAGTTCGGCGAGCAGCCCGGCGCCATCGGCTGGCTGATCGGTGAAGAGAACAAGGGTCTCGCCTGCATGTTCACGATGATGAACAACGCCCGTTTGGCCGTCGGCATGCAGGGTGTGGCGGTTGCCGAGACCGCCTACCAGAAGGCTCTGGCCTATGCCAAGGACCGCACCCAGGGTCGTGCGCCCGGCCACAAGGGTGATGGTATGAGCCCGATCATCGAGCACCCCGATGTTGCCCGCATGTTGATGACCATGAAGGCGCTGACGCAAGGCGCCCGCGCCATCTGTTATTCCTGTGCCGAAGCGCTCGATATGGCCCGCGTCAGCGAAGGCGACGAAGCAAGGGCCTGGTCCGAACGCGCCGGCCTGATCACCCCGATTGCCAAGGCCTTTGCCACCGATATCGGATTTGAGGTCGCTTCGCTTGGCGTCCAGGTTCATGGCGGCATGGGTTTCATCGAGGAAACCGGTGCGGCCCGGTTGCTGCGTGACGCCCGAATTGCGCCGATCTATGAGGGCACCAACGGCATTCAGGCCATCGATCTGGTGATGCGCAAGCTGCCCTTGTCGGGTGGGGCCACCGTGGCCGCATTCATCGACGATTTCAAGGCCGACGCCGAAGCTGCGCGTGCGTCCAATTCTCCTGTTTTCGAAGGTGTTGCCGATCGCCTTGATGCGGCCATCGCCGATCTTGAAAGCACCACCGCCTACATGCAGTCCGCACTTGGCGACGGCCGCCAGACCGATGCCCTGTCGGGTGCGACGCCCTATCTGCGGCTGTTCGGTCTGACGGCTACAACTGCCATGCTGGTGCGCGGCGCTCTGGCTGACATGGACGCGCCGGAAGCCGCCGGCCGGGCGGCACTGGTGCGCTTCGCCGCCGCCAATCTGGCGCCCGAGACAAAGGGTCTGGCAGCAAGTGCCACTGCGGGCGCCGAATGTCTTGCCGGTGCGTCTGCCGCACTCATCTGATCCATCACATCTGTCGCCGTATCCAGAGGGACATCCATGACCGACCATATTCTGACAGAACGCGCCGGCGAGACAGGCGCCATCAACCTCATCCGCTTCAACAGGCCTGAGAAGAAAAACGCCATCACCCGTGCCATGTACTCGGCCATGGCCAAGGCGCTGATCGAGGGCGAGCGCGATGAAAGCGTGCGCGTCCATGTCATGCTTGGCACCCCCGGCGTGTTTACCTCAGGCAACGACATGCAGGATTTCATGGCCGTTGCCATGGGCGGCTCGGGCGGCACCGAGGTGTTTGATTTCCTGGGCTGTCTGGCCAGTACTGAAAAGCCGATCGTCTCTGGCGTTGACGGCCTTGCGATGGGTATCGGCACCACCATTCACATGCATTGCGACATGACGTTCGCCACGCCGGACTCGCGCTTCCACACCCCGTTCACCGATCTGGCGCTGGTGCCCGAAGCAGGCTCCAGCCTGCTGGCGCCGACTGCCATGGGGCACCAGAAAGCCTTCGCACTTTTGGCCGCAGGCATTCCGTTCTCGGGCGAGGACGCCGAGCGGGCCGGCCTGATCTACAAGACAGTGAGCGCCGCCGAGCTTGAGCCGGCCGTCTTCGCCGCAGCCGAGCATCTGGCAGCCAAACCGCCAAAGGCGCTGGCCATTTCCCGCCGTCTGGTCAAGCAGGACTCCGCTCCAGTGATTGCCCGGATGCGCGAGGAAGCCGAGCTTTTTTCCAATCAGCTCAAGAGCGCCGAGGCGCTGGCAGCGTTCCAGGCCTTCATGGCGAGAAAGAAGTAGCCAGCGCTTTTGCCGTGCCACCGTCTGGCGAGGTGCGATGCACTGCGTTAGCGTCATGTTATCGTAAACGGCCCTGCCAGCAGACCTCTTCGGCAGAACCGCTATCGCAATTGTGAAAGGTCTATCATGCTCAGATTCTCTCCACTTATTGCAGCTTCAGCCATAACCATTTCTGCCTTTACCGGCTCCGCCCTTGCCGCCAGTCACGAAGGCGCGCCAGCACCCGCTACCAACCGCATCGACACCCAGCGCCATGATGCGCCGGAACTCTCCGCCTATGGCGAGTACAAGATCTGCGTGCGCACGCTGGAGATGGTCAATCCCGGCCAGATCGACATTCTGGCAATTGACCCCGCTGCCGAAAAGCCCGCCGAATGGCCGCGCTACGACCGACCGCTGACCGTCGAGGTCTGGTATCCGGCAGATACCGCAGCTGAAGGTTCGCACGAACTCAAGGCCTATCTGCGCGACGGCAAGACCGAAGTCACGCTGATCGGCCGGGCCATGCGCGACGCGGCTCCGCTGGCTGCCACCGAGGCGTTCCCGCTGGTCATCATTTCGCATGGTTATCCCGGCAACCGCTTCCTGCTGTCGCACCTGGCCGAAAACCTTGCCTCCAAGGGCTATGTCGTGGCCTCCATCGACCATACCGATTCCACCTACCGCACCAAGGCAGCCTTCGGCTCGACACTGGTCAACCGTTCGACCGATCAGAAATTCGTGCTCAACGAACTGGCGAGCCTCTCCGGTGAAGACGGCAATTTCCTCAACGGTCTCGCAAACACCGACAATGCGGCTATTGTCGGCTATTCGATGGGCGGCTACGGCGCTGTCATCTCCGCGGGCGGGGGCGTCACCCAAGGCGCGGTGGATTACACCTGGGGCGGCCCGCACGGCACGCTCGGCGTTCATCTGAGCGGCAGCGACACCCACAACGCGCTGCCTGATCCGCGCATCAAGACAATCGTCGCCTTCGGCCCCTGGGGCAAGGTGCTCAACTTCTGGGACGAGGAAACGCTCAAGGGCATCTCCAAGCCGTCTTTGTTCATTGCCGGTTCGGTCGATGATGTCTCGGGCTACGAGAAGGGCGTCCGCGCCATCTGGCAGGGCGCCACCGGCGTCGACCGGGCGCTGTTGACCTTCGACAACGCCAACCACAATGCCGGCGCCCCGATGCCCGCACCTGCCGAGGCCGACACTGTCGACGAGGAACTGGGCTTTAACATCGCCGAGCACTACAATGACGCGGTCTGGAACACGGTGCGGATGAACAACATCTCGCAGCATTTCGTCACCGCCTGGCTCGACCAGCACCTCAAGGCCGACGAGACCAGGGCCGCCTATCTTGACCTGATCCCCAACTCCAATGATGGCGCATGGGCCAAACAAGACGACGGCACCAACAAGCCTGAACACACCCACTGGCACGGCTTCCAGAACCGGACCGCCAAGGGCTTGCGCTACGAAGTGCTAAAGGCCGGCGAGTAAGCATCAAATACGCAGGCGGTGCCTCTAGGCGCGCTGCCTGCATCGGTTCGATCACCACCTGAGAATAGCGCTCTGCCAGCGAGTTTGAAATTGAAGGGCCTTTTTACCGCAGCCTGGTGTCTCATCACACCGCCGGCGCGCAGGCTGATGAACCTCATCGACGCCGGTTATGACCGGTTGGGTGTGCTCAATGAACTCTGGAAGCTCTCATTTAGCTATCTGCTGGTCTTCCTGCCGGAGCAGTTCGAGGGTTACGAAGACCCGGAAAAACCGGTTGCTGCCTTTGCCCATTCCCGTATCACGGCTGACTAGCGCACGCATTTAGCGGGTAGTTCATTCATCTAGTCTTAATGATAAATCCCTAAACAAGAATATGAGTAGCAGCATAACCCTCTGAACCCGACCGCGGTTCCATGATGGTGGTCGCTTAAATACTCGATATGTCTTTTGTAAGCTTTGTCCCGATGCATACCAGCGCCGCAATCTTGTGGCTGCGCATGGCTGAGATGTATCGAGACCCAATGGGTAAGGGAATTACCGTGACTAGACGTTTCAATCTGATGACGCGCATCCTGATGGTAGCGTCGCTTGTGGTTCTTGCGGCCTTCACAGGCTTTTCGCTTTACATTGATGTCTTGCAGCGCGGGTCCGCCAGTCGCGCAGTGGAAGAGGAGATCGCGTCGACCGGCTCACAGGCGGCGCAAAGCATTGCCAATTGGATGAATGCGCGAATCGCGCTGACCGAGATGGCGGCGGATGCTGCTGGTCGCGCAGTCGACAATGAAGGCATCCAGACGGCGCTCCAGAACAGCGTTCTGACCCGCGAGTTCATAACCACCTATGTCGGCGATGAAGCTGGAACCTTCACCTCCTGGCCGGTCCTTGATCTCCCCGAGGGCTATGATCCCCGCACGCGCCCCTGGTATCAGGATGCAGTGAAGGCGGACAGCGCGGTGCTAACCGAGCCTTATGCCGACGCGTCTTCCAACGATCTCATCATCAGCTCTGCCGTTCCGGTCAAGCGTGATGGCAAACTGCTAGGGGTAGCCGGGAGTGATTTTTCCCTGAAGTCACTGGTGGCGATGATTGGTTCCGTTGACATCGGCGGCAAGGGATCTGCGTTCCTGGTCAACAACACGGGGACCATCCTTGTTCATCCGGAGCAGGCGCTTGTTTCAAAGACGCTGTCTGAGGCCTTTCCGGCCTCAACTCCTGCACTCGAAAAAACAATCAGTCAGACGACCTTTGCGGACGCGGATGTGCTGGTCAGCTTCATCCCGCTCACGGGTCTGCAATCGGTCAATTGGCATTTAGGTGTTATAGTTGATCGCGACTTGGCATACGCCAGTGTCGGCAGATTTCAGGTGGCCGCAATCATCGCCACCATCATTGCCGTCATCTTGATGACCGCTGTGCTTGCAAGCTTGTTGTCACGCATGGTGGTTCGTCCGGTTTCCGAAATGACCCGTGTCATGGGCAAATTGGCTTCCGGAGATCTGAAATCTGAAATACCCGGCAAGAACCGTAAGGACGAAATCGGCGACATGGCCGCTGCCGTCGACGTGTTCAAGGAAAATGCGCTCGAACGTCGCCGTCTTGAAGAGCAGGCCGATGAAAACAGGTCGCTTTCGGAACGCGAGCGTCATCAGCGCGAGGAAGCAAAGCAGCGCGAAGCTGAGGTCCTTCAGCAGATCGTTTCCGTTCTGGCAGACGGTCTCGGACGCCTCTCCAACGGCGATCTGGTGCATCGGATCGACACACCTTTCGTGGGCGATCTCGACCGGTTGCGCCTCGATTTCAACGCGTCGGTGACCAAGCTGAATTCAGCCATGGCTTCCGTTGGCCAGAATGCAACAGCGATCAATGCTGGCGCCAGCGAGATCCGCATCGCCGCCGACAACCTGGCGCACCGCACCGAGCAGCAGGCAGCCTCGGTAGAGGAAACAGCTGCGGCACTGGAGGAAATCACCATCACCGTGAAAGACTCCGCCCGCCGCGCCGAGGAGGTTGGTTCTTTGGTGGCGCGCACGCGCAGTGGTGCAGAGAAGTCCGGCGAGATCGTCAACAAGGCAGTCAAGGCGATGCAGGACATTGAGAAGTCATCAGGCGAGATTTCCAATATTATCGGCGTCATCGACGACATAGCCTTCCAGACCAATCTGCTGGCGCTCAATGCCGGTGTGGAAGCGGCGCGTGCCGGAGAAGCCGGAAGGGGATTTGCCGTTGTAGCTCAGGAGGTGCGTGAACTGGCCCAGCGTTCCGCCAATGCGGCCAAGGAGATTAAGGCTCTGATCACAGCGTCGGGTGATCAGGTTCGCGGCGGGGTCGCTTTGGTTAATGAGACAGGCGGCGCGCTTGAGATTATTGTGAAGGAAGTTCAGGATATCAACGGCCACGTCAACGCCATCGTCACAGCGGCCCGCGAACAGTCCACCGGGCTTCAGGAAATCAACATGGCTGTCAACACGATGGATCAGGGTACGCAGCAAAACGCTGCAATGGTTGAGGAGCAGACCGCCGCAAGCCATGGTTTGGCTGCGGAAGCTGCAGCACTGAACGAACTTCTGTCACGCTTCGTGATTGATAGCGGTACCGTCAGAACCAGCCCCCAGTCGGCGCGTCGCGCCGCCTGAGCTTGTTGCTGACGCCACACAACATGAATGTCGGCGCAAAATCGCCGGTATTTTTGTTTTCTTCCAACTGCCTACCGCTTGGGCCGCTCCAAGAGCGCCACCACTTCGACATGGCTTGACCACAGAAACTGATCGATCGGCGTCACCGAGGTGATCTTGTAGCCGCCCTTGATCAGGATCTCGAGATCGCGCGCCAGTGTTGTCGGGTTGCAGGAGACGGCGGCGATGTGTTTGACGGTTGAGCGGGCGATGTCGCTCACCTGCACTTCGGCGCCGGCGCGCGGAGGGTCGAACACCAGCCCCTGATAGGTTTTCAGTTCTGCCAGCATCAGCGGGCGGCGGAACAGGTCGCGCTTTTCCACGCTCACCGGCTTCAGTCCCAGCGTCCGCCGCGCAGCGCGGTCCAGTGCATTGAGCGATGGCCCGTCAGCTTCCACCGCATGCACGTGGCTTTGCTGCGCCAGCCTCAGCGCGAAGGTTCCGGAGCCTGAAAACAGATCAACCACCCGTTTGGATTTTTTCAGATGCCCGGTGACGAGATCACCCATCACGTCTTCCGCTGCACGGCTCGCCTGCACAAAACCGCCGGGCGGCGGGTTGACCACCACGGATCCGAATTCAAGCTCCGGCGGCTGTTTCTCGATCAGGATCTCGCCATTGAAGCTCAGCCGGGCGGCCACCGGTTCGGTCCGCACCGCCGTAATGATCCTGAGCCTGTCCGCCTCTTTCAGCTTGAACGGCGCATCCACCGCGATATCAAGCCCGGGCACCGCATCGAGCACCGAAAGCCGAAACGCTTCCTTGCCGACGGCGACGGCAGTGGCAAGCCGCCGGATTGTCGGCAGTCCCTGGTTGATCCGGTCGGTGGCGACCACGCAGGTGTCGATTGCGACGATGTGGTGGCTCTGCGCCCGGTTAAAACCCAGGATCGCGCCCTTGTCGGTGCGCCGCGCGGCAAACACCACGCGCCGCCGCGTGCCCGATGCACAACTGACCAGCGGCGTCACCTCGGCGCTGATGCCGCGCGCCTCAAGGGCGGAAACCACAAGCCCGCGCTTCCACGTCTCGTAGGTGCCGTTCGCCACATGCTGTAACGCGCAGCCGCCGCACCCGGCCTCATCGTTATCGGGGCCGAAATGCGGGCAGGGTGGTTCCACCCGCTCGGGCGAAGGCTCAAGCACCGCCAACAGCGTTCCGCGCGATTTTTCCACAGCCGCAGTGATGACATCCCCGGGTACGGTAAACGGCACGAAGATCTGGCCCTGAGGCGTTTCGGCAATGCCGTCGCCCTGTCCGCCAAGCCGGGTGATGTCGAGTTTTTGAGCGCTCATGATTTGACGCCTCCGATGAGAAATTCGTGGTTGCCGTCGCTGCCTTCAATCGGTGAGGCAATCGGGCCGACCGCCTGCCAGCCGGTTTGCCCGTCGAGCCATGCGGCCAGATCCTCGGCAATGATCGGCCCTTGGGCAGGGTCTCTCAGAAGCCCGCCCTTGCCGATCGCCTGGCGCCCCGCTTCGAATTGCGGCTTGACCAGCAGCACGGCGAAGGCCCCGGGTGCGGCAAGCGCCAGCGCCGGCGGCAGTGCCAGTTTCAGCGAGATGAAGCTCACGTCAGACACCACCGCGCCGACCTCTCGCCCGTCAAGATGATCACGGCTAAGCTCGCGGGCGTTGAGGCTTTCAAGATCGGTCACCCGCGCATCGTCAGCAAGGCTCGCATGCAATTGATCATGACCGACATCGACAGCCAGCACATGCTCAGCGCCACGCTCAAGCAGAACCTGCGTGAAGCCGCCGGTTGAAGCCCCGATATCAAGCGCCACGTGGCCGGTCGGATCAAATCCGAAGGCATCGAGACCGGCTTTCAATTTCAGCGCTGCCCGCGAGACATAGTCCCGCGCCGGGTCTGACAGGTTGATGGCGGCGGTCTCGCTCACCATTGCTCCGGGCTTGGTGATTGCCTTGCCATCGACCAGCACCGCGCCCCGCGAAATCGCGTCTCGCGCCCGCGAGCGGCTTTCGTAAAAGCCGAGCCGGACCAGGATCTGGTCAAGCCGGTCCCTTTCGGGCCCGGTCTGGGGGGATGTGCGCGGAGATGGATTTGCCATGAAAGTCGTCTTGGCCCGGAAGCATCGCAAGAGCAAGCGCTTTGTGAGTGCACAGCAGCCTGGCTTTCGCTTCGCCGCGCATCCAGTTCGACGCGTAAGCATGTAGCCTGCATCAGGTTCAAAAGAACAGGAAGCTGCCTTTGCTGCGCTCGCGTGAGCGCGGAGCGGGCGCCTCTACCGCCTTGTTTTCGATGATCCTGTGGCCTGCCAGCGGCCGCAGATATTCAACGGATTTGAGATCCAGCGATCCGCGCATGTTGCCAAGCTTGGGGATCAGCATGCGGATTGCTGCTTCCTCGATACGCTTGTCGTAGGTGGGTTTTGTGTCGGCGATGCCAGACGAGACGAGACAAGCCATGACAAGCACTGCCGTCGCAATCCTGCGCCTAAGACGTTTCCCCGCCTTGTTCCTCGTCATTTTCAAAACGTCCCGAACTCCCCTGTTGTCCTTGAAAAAGACTAGCAGGGGGATCTTTCAGAACGCCCAAGGGACGTGGTTAGGATCGGGCAAACGCTTATGGTTTCAGAACCGTAACCTGTGCACCGGAGCCACTTTCAGCCTTCAGCGTCTTGAACACCGTATCGACGATGCCTTTGCGGTCCAGCCCGGCACGGGCATACATCGCGTCGGGTGAGGCATGGTCCATGAAGATGTCCGGCATCACCAGCGAGCGCACCCGCAAGCCGCCGTCAAGCAGGCCCTGGGTTGAAAGGAACTGCAGCACATGGCTGCCAAATCCGCCGACGGAGCCTTCCTCGATGGTAATCAGCACCTCGTGATGGCGCGCCAGCTGACGGATCAGGTCATGGTCAAGCGGCTTGGCGAAACGGGCATCGGCGACCGTTGTGGAAAGCCCGGCGGCGTTGAGATCCTCCGCCGCAATCAGACACTCGGCCAGCCGCGTGCCGAACGACAACAGCGCCACCTTGGTGCCTTCGCGCACAATCCGCCCCTTGCCGATTTCAAGGATCTGGCCGCGCTCGGGCATCTCCACCCCAACACCTTCTCCGCGCGGGTAGCGAAACGAGATCGGGCCTTCATCATAGGCAACGGCCGTGCGCACCATGTGCTTGAGTTCAGCCTCGTCGGAGGCTGCCATCACCACGAAACCCGGCAGGCAGGCGAGATAGGCCGTATCGAACGTGCCGGCATGGGTGGCGCCGTCGGCACCGACAAAACCCGCCCGGTCAATCGGAAACCTGACCGGCAGCTTCTGGATTGCCACATCGTGGACCACCTGATCATAGCCGCGCTGCAGGAAGGTGGAATAGATGGTGCAAAACGGCTTCATGCCTTCTGTCGCCATACCGGCGGCAAAGGTCACGGCATGCTGTTCAGCGATCCCGACATCAAACGTGCGGGTAGGGTGCACCTTGGCGAATTTGTCGACCCCGGTGCCTCCGGGCATGGCGGCTGTGATCGCCACGATCTTGTCGTCGAGACTGGCTTCCTGAGCCAGCGTCTCGCCGAACACGGCGGTGTAGCTCGGTGCGTTCGGCTTGGCCTTGGCCTGAGTGCCGGTGACGACATCGAATTTGGAGACACCGTGATACTTGTCCGATGCGGCTTCTGCGGGCGCGTAACCCTTGCCCTTTTGCGTGACCACATGAATGAGCACCGGCCCGTCGCCATTGTCGCGCACATTGCGCAACACCGGCAGCAGGTGGTCGAGATTGTGCCCGTCAATCGGCCCGATGTGATAGAAGCCGAGCTCTTCAAACATGGTGCCGCCGGTGACGTAACCACGCGCATGCTCGACGGCGCGGGTGATCGCCCGGTCAATGTTCTTTCCGAGATAGGCGGTCAGTTTCTTGCCGAATTCGCGGAAACCCATATAGGTCCGGCCCGACGCCATCCGCGCCAGATAGGCGCTCATCGCGCCCGTTGGTGGGGCGATCGACATGTCGTTGTCATTGAGGATGACGATCAGTCGCGCATCCAGCGCACCGGCATTGTTGAGTGCTTCAAACGCCATGCCAGCCGACATCGCGCCATCGCCGATCACTGAAACCACGTTGCGCGGTGTGCCCTGCAGCTGGCTTGCAACTGCCATGCCGAGACCCGCGGAAATCGAGGTGGATGAATGGCCTGCACCAAAATCGTCGTATTCGCTCTCGGCGCGCTTGGTAAAACCCGACAACCCGTCTTCCTGGCGCAAAGTGCGGATCCGGTCGCGGCGGCCGGTCAGGATCTTGTGCGGATAGCACTGATGCCCGACATCAAAGATCACTCGATCATGCGGCGTGTCGAAAACCTTGTGAATGGCAATCGTCAATTCCACCACGCCGAGGCCGGCGCCAAGATGTCCGCCGGTTCGCGACACGGCGTCAATCATCTCGGCCCGCAACTCGGTCGCAAGCTGCGGCAACAGCTTGTCGTCAATGTTCCTCAGGTCGGATGGAAACCGGACGGTGTCCAGGAGTGGTGTTACTGGCGTATTTGTCACGGTGAGCCTCTCAGTCTCCTCGGGCGTAGCCCGGAAACATATACCTGTAAACCCGGGTTAACGATTGGAAAGTGGTCTGGGCGCACTTGCCACAGGCTAAACAGCCGCGATTGCGTGATGTGGGCGCTTATTGCTCCGGCAGTGGAATGAACTCTTCCGCGTCGCCAGGCACGATGTCAAACCGGCCGGAGCGCCATTCTGCCTTGGCCTGTTCTATCCGTTCCTTGGATGAGGACACGAAATTCCACCAGATATGCCGTTTGGTCGGAATGCTGTCGCCGCCAAACAACATCATTCGCGCACCTGTTGGCCCGGCGGTCACTGTGATGGCGTCTCCGGGGCGAAAAACCAGCAATTGATCCGGACCGAACCGGTCTCCGGCGATCTCGATCTCGCCCTCAAGCAGATACAGTGCGCGCTCTTCCCAATTTGCGTCAAACGGCGCCGAGGCCGAAGGTGAAAGGGCCAGATCGACATAAAGCGTGCCGATGTGTTGCGGCACCGGGGAGGCCAGCCCGCCAAAGCCGCCCATCACGACACGGGCATGAATTCCCTTGTCGGTGATCTCAGGCAATGCAGTGGTGGCGGTATGGGAAAACACCGGATCGGTTTCCTCCAGATGGTCGGGCAATGCGAGCCATGTCTGCAGTCCTGAAATCGGCATGTCGCCACCGCGCATTTCTTCCGGTGACCGCTCGGAATGGACGATACCCCGGCCCGCGGTCATAAGGTTCACGTCGCCGGGTTTGATCACCATCTCGGTGCCCAGACTGTCGCGGTGCCTGATCGCGCCGTCAAACAGATAGGTGACGGTAGAGAGGCCGATATGCGGGTGAGGGCGAACATCCATCGCCGTGTCGCGGCGAAGGATGGCAGGACCCACTCGGTCAAAGAAAATGAAGGGACCGACCATACGCCGTCGCGCCGTCGGCAGCGCCCGCTTGACCGAAAAGCCGCCGATATCGCGCGATGACGGTATGATCAGGTGTTCGATCGCATCACAGGAAGGGGCATCGCCGGGTTCCGGGTCGCCCCCGGGGAAAAAGCTCATGCTGCCCTCCTGTGTACCTGGGTCTATTCCGCGTCCAGTGGTTCCGTACCAGTCGGCTGTCCCTGGCGGTCCAGACGGATCTTTTCGATCCGTTTTTCTGCCGCCGAGAGCAGCTTTTCGCAATGCGCTTTCAGTGCCTCGCCACGCTCATAAATTTCGATCGACTTGTCGAGGGCCACATCGCCGCGCTCGAGCTGCTCGACGATACTCTCCAGTTGAGCCACCGCCGCTTCAAAGCTCATCGCCGGGATGTCATTGGCATCGCTCATCAATCAACCCTCTTTCAATCGAATTACATGGGCAGCCGCCGATTCGGCCAACCCTACCAGATCATAACCACCTTCCAGCAGGCTGACGACCCGGTTGCCGGCGTGGCGTCCTGCGATTTCCATCAGCTTGCCTGTCGCCCAGTCGAAGTCATCGGCCACCAGATTGATCTCGGCCAGCGGATCGCGGTGATGCGCGTCAAATCCGGCCGAGATAATTATCAGATCCGCATGTGCCTCAAGAACGGCTGGCAGGATGCGCGTCCTGAATGCCTCGCGGAAATGATCGCTGCCGTCATTGGCCGAAAGCGGCGCATTGAAGATATTGCCCTTGCCTGTCTCGCCCAGCGCGCCGGTGCCCGGATAAAGCGGCATCTGGTGCGTCGAGCAGTAGATCACACTGTCGTCGTCATAGAAAATATCCTGCGTCCCGTTGCCATGGTGCACGTCCCAGTCGATGATAGCCACCCGCTCGGCGCCGTAGACCTTTTGCGCGTGCCTTGCTGCGATTGCCGCCTGGTTGAACAGGCAGAAGCCCATGGAGGTGTTTTTCTCTGCGTGGTGGCCGGGAGGCCGGGTTGCGACAAAGGCGTTGTCTGCTTCCTTCCTGAACACCGCGTCGACTGCAGCCATTGCACCGCCAACCGAAATCAGTGCGGCTTCCATCGACCGTGGACTGGCGGTGGTGTCAGAATCGATCTTTGAGAACCCGGTTTCGGGAATGGCTGCACGGATCCGCTCGAGGTAGCTCTCGGGGTGGGCCAGCAGCACGGCCTCGGCCGCGGCTTCCGGCGCAATCTGCCGCACAAGTGTGTTGAAGTGCTCGTGTTCAAACACAGCCTCAAGCGCTTTCATCCGGTCCGGCCGCTCGGGGTGGCCAGGTGGCACAATGTGTTCAAGGCAGATGGGATTGGAATAAAAATATGTGGTCATATTTCGTATTTAGCGATGAATAGCTTCAGATGCCAGTGGTGAGAGACAGAGACGTTCAAGGAGACACAACAATTGGTGTTCCGTCTTCCATGGCCGTGATCAACCGGCCATCCACCACTGCTATCGCCTTGTCGATGGGCCCGGGCAAGGGGATGTCGGCGCGGGAAGTCAGGGGAAACCGCAGACGCCGCCGGTCCTGAGACGGCAGGACAAGCTCAACACTGTCGCCGAATATCCCGACGGCTGACATGCCAAGTTCACGTGATCCGATAATGTGGTTTGACAAATCTGTGGCGATATCGTTGCTCTCGGAAACCGTTCCGTCCCTGAAATCCAGCGAGAACAGCTTCCCGGCGATATGCGGCGTGCGAACACCATAGAGTGTCAGTCCTCCGTCGGGGCGAGGAACAAACCCTGCGATATTGAGCCAGCGGTTTGGCCGCCCGTTCTCAGTTCCCGCTCCAAGTAATTTTAGCGCACCTGCCGCGAGGCCGTAAATCGCCACCCCAGCGCCGCCGCCTGTGGAAGAGCGGATGGCGATCACCTCATTGTTTCCGTCAGCGTCCAGATCCGCGATCCTGGGCGTGATGTCTTCAAACACCTGGTCTTCCGGCAGGATGGCTTCCAGACGGCTGCCCGATGCGGTGATGACAACCAGTGATCCCGCTTCAATGGCATCGCCAAGCACGCCGTGCGCATAGCGCCGGGTCGGGCGTGCAAACCAGGCCTGCCGGATATCCCCGATCGGGGCCACTGCGATACGACCATCGGGGAGCGCGTCTGCCGGCGCTGGGTCAGGTTCTGCAGACACAGCTGGTGACTCAAAACAAAGCCCGGAACCGGCTCCGCAAGCAACGGCTTTGAAAACCCCATCCCCCGTGACAATGCGCGCGCCATTCCCCGTCGCGATTATTCTCTCCACAGGTGCTGTGGTTTTGACCTGATGAACGGTCTGGGCATGCGCAGCGGTCATCAGACCCGTCGAAAAAAGCGCAAGGGTCGGAAGCACTGTCCTTGGATAACGGCGTCCTGATCCCGGCCTGCCATTTCGGGTGGCCGCTAGGCGACGGGTGGTCCACAAGGACCAAAGCAGAGTAATCGAGAGGGCCATGCCACTATGTGTACAACTCAAAAGCCCGTGAAGCCAGCGCCGACGCGAAAGCCGGTTTGTGTCCGGTTTTGTCAGGACTGGTATTAAGTCTGGGTTGCGTTACTTGAACAAAGCGCGAACGCATGTAGGCTCAAGCCATGGTGATTCCCCTTTCCAATAAAGTAGCCCGACGGATCTTCATGGCCAAGCAGGGGCTTTCGGCATCACCGGCGCAGGCGCAGACCAAGCCGGACCTGCTGCACCTCATCCATAATCTGGGATTCGTGCAGATCGACAGCATTTCCACCGTCGAGCGTGCCCACAACCAGATACTCTTCTCGCGTAACCAGACTTTCCGGAAAGAGCACCTCCGGCAATTGCTGGAAGAGGACCGTGAGCTTTTCGAGCACTGGACCCATGACGCCGCGATCCTGCCGTGCGCCTTTTATCCCTACTGGAAGCACAAGTTCCGGCGCAACGAAGCACCGATGCGCAAGCGCTGGGCCAAATGGCACGGTGAGGATTTCGACAAGGCGTTTGACGAGACTTTCAACCGTATTGTTGAAAACGGGGCGGTGCTTGCGCGCGAGGTCAAGGACGCGGACCACAAGTCCGGCGGCTGGTGGCAATGGCATCCCTCCAAGAAGGCGCTGGAATTTTTCTGGCACACCGGAAAACTTGCAATCAGCGGGCGGCAGAACTTCCAGAAAATTTACGATCTGAGCGAGCGCGTGATTCCCGCAGACCAGCTGGCGGCTGATCTTTCCCATGAAGAATTTATTGACTGGGCCTGTCGCAGCGCGTTGGAGCGGCTGGGGTTTGCCACCCATGGAGAGATTGCCGCTTTTTGGGATTTGGTTTCGCCCGACGAGGCCCGTGCCTGGGTCAGCGCCCATCGTGACGATTTGGAAGAAATCGAGATCGAATGCCAAGGCGGTGACAAACCACGCGCATCCGTTGCCTTGACCGGCCTGTCCCCGAATATCGAAGACTGGCCGGAACCGCCCGGTCGTATCCGCGTTCTGAGCCCGTTTGATCCACTGCTGCGCGACCGCAATCGCGCCGAACGCCTGTTCGGGTTCCGCTACCGCATTGAGGTTTTTGTTCCCGAGCCCAAACGGGAATACGGCTACTATGTTTTTCCGTTGCTTGAGGGAGACAGGATGATTGGCCGTATCGACATGAAGGCCGACCGTAAGGCTGGCAAGCTAAACGTCACCCGGCTGTGGCTTGAACCGAAGGTGAAGGCATCTGCCGGACGCATGGCCAAACTCGATGCCGAACTCGCCCGCGTCGCCCGATTTGCCGGCGTCAGTGACATTGTCTATGCGTCAGGCTGGAACGCGGACCCATAAACCTGTTCCACTCCATTCTCTGGTAACGCGTCGATCAGGCGTAGAGTGAAACATTTTTTCAAGCTGCGGAGTTGTTGATCGCCACCTTGTGTGAAAAACAATGACGGACGGGATGGCGTGCTGCGTGTCCCGAATTGGAATGCGAGATTTACTCATGGCAAGGCCCGTCATTGGCATTATCGGTAACACCTACAAACTTGAAGACCGCTTCTCGGTTCAACTGGCAGGCGAGAAGAATTTGCAGGCCGTCGCCGACGTGCTGGATGCCTTGCCGCTGATGTTTGCCGGCGATCCGGAGATAACCAGAATAGCGGATTTGCTGGAAGTGGTGGATGGCGTGTTGCTGACCGGAGCCAGGGCAAATGTGCACCCCAGCCGGTTTGGCGTCCAAGCCGACCCACGGCACGAACCCTATGACGAACGGCGCGACGCACTTGCCTTGCCGCTGATCGAGGCTTGCGTCGCCCGAGGCGTGCCGTTGTTTGGCATCTGCCGCGGATTTCAGGAAATGAATGTGGCCGGAGGCGGGTCGCTGCACCCGGAGATCCGCGATTTGCCGGGGCGTATGAACCATCGCATGCCGCGGCTCGAAACCGGGGAAATTCATCCTGATCCGGCAGTCGTCTTCGCCGATCGTCACGATGTTCGATTGACACCGGATGGTGTCTTCGCAGGCATTCTGGGGAGTGACCTGATCCGGGTCAACTCACTGCACGGGCAGGGCGTTCTTGAAATTGGCGACCACATTGTTGCAGAAGGCGTCGCAGAGGACGGAACCATCGAAGCCATTCGCGTCAAGGATGCCAAGGGCTTTGCGCTCGGCGTTCAATGGCACGCCGAATATGATCCACAGAACAACCCGGTCAACCGGGCGCTGTTTCAGGCTTTCGGCGAGGCAGTCAGGGTGTTCAAAGACCAGCGCTAAAGCGTGCACCTACCGGTGGGAACCGGTTGTCCGAGTAAAACACGCGCCAAAACAGAAACCTGAAACACATTGCATGAATGCGAATTATGCAATGCGCTTTAGATAATTTCGGTTGAAGCGATCTGGATGCCAAAGCCTTCAAGCCCGACATAGTGCCGTTCGCGCGAAGCGTAGAGCTTGATCGACGTGATTCCGAGATCCTTGAGGATCTGCGCGCCCAACCCGATCTCCAGCCATTCGTCTTCACGCGCCTGCGCTTCGGCATGGCCTTCGCCGTCATTGGCAGGAACCCGCCGTGATGTCTGAGGGCCGACACCGACCGATCCTTCGCGCAGGTAGATAACCACCCCGCGGCCTTCCGCAGCCATCCGGTTCATGATCGCCGTCATCGGCTCGCGTTTGGAAAACACGTCGTCTACCACCGATTCCTGATGCAGCCTCACCGGAATGTTGACCCCGTCGCGAATGTCGCCAAAGACCACGGCGAGATGGTGCATCGGATCCCACGGTAACTTGTAGGTAAACGCTTTCGCCTTGCCGGCAATGGTGTCGACATCAAAGCTGTCGATGTGTTCGATCAGCGATTCCTTGCGCTGCCGGTAGGCGATCAGATCGGCGACCGACACCTGCTTGAGGCCGTGCTTTACGGAGAAATCATCAACCTGCGCGCCACGCGTTACCGTGCCGTCGTCATTGACCAGCTCGCAGATCACTGCAATCGGCGGCAGTTCTGCGAGCCTGCACAAATCGACTGCTGCTTCGGTATGGCCGGACCGCATCAACACGCCACCTTCGCGGGCGATCAATGGAAAAATGTGGCCCGGGCGTGTGAAATCGCCGGCGCCGGCATTGGGGTTGGCAAGGTTGCGTGCGGTCAGCGTCCGGTCATCTGCCGATATTCCGGTGGTCGTGCCGTGCTTGTAATCCACCGAGACGGTAAAGGCCGTGGTGTGAGCGGAATCATTGTCGGCAACCATGGCGTTCAGGTTCAGCCGCTTGGCTTCCTCGCGCGGCATCGGTGTGCAGACGATTCCGGATGTATGACGCACGATGAAGGCCATTTTCTCAGGGGTGCAATGCACAGCCGCGACAATCAGATCGCCTTCGTTCTCGCGTCCGCCATCATCGGTGACAACAACAATTTCACCGGCCTCAAAGGCGCGAAGGGCTTCAACGACACGGGCTTGGTCATAGCTCATAGGGCAGTCTTTCAATCGAGGCGGCCGGTCTGGCCACGGTCTCTGAGATAATGGTCGGCAACAGCGCATGCAACCATGGCTTCGCCGATGGCAACGGCGCGGATGCCGACACAAGGATCATGCCTGCCCTTGGTTCTCACATCAACTTCATTGCCGTCGGAATCAATTGATCGCCGGTCGTTGAGGATGGACGATGTCGGTTTGACCGCAAACCGGGCCACTACCGGTTGTCCTGTCGAGATGCCGCCGAGGACGCCACCTGCATTGTTGGACAGGAACACCGGCTGACCATCGTCGCCGATGCGCATTTCGTCCGCGTTCTCCTCGCCGCTGATGCGGGCTGCCTCGAATCCGTTGCCGATCTCGACACCCTTGACCGCATTGATTGACATCAGGTTCGACGCAATGTCCTGGTCGAGTTTGGCATAGATAGGCGCGCCAAGGCCGGCCGGCACATTGTCGGCCACCACTTCAATAACAGCACCGACGGACGACCCGGCCTTGCGAATCGTGTCGAGATAATTTTCCCAGACGGGAACCATTTTCGGATCCGGGCAAAAGAACGGATTGTTGTCGACTTCCGACCAGTCCCAGTTGTCGCGATTGATCTTGTGTTCGCCGATCTGAACCAGTGCTGCCCGGACAGTCACACCGGGCACAACCAGCCGCGCCAGACCGCCCGCTGCCACCCGTGCCGCCGTCTCGCGCGCTGAAGAGCGCCCGCCGCCGCGATAGTCGCGCACGCCATATTTGACGTCGTAGGTGTAATCGGCGTGGCCGGGGCGGTATCGCTTGGCGATCTCCGAGTAATCCTTGGAGCGCTGGTCGGTGTTCTCGATCATCATCGACACCGGCGTACCGGTGGTGACCAGCGTCCCGTCGTCTTCGCGCATGATGCCGGAAAGCACCTTGACCAGATCATCCTCGCGTCGCTGGGTGACAAACCGCGATTGACCCGGTTTGCGCTTGTCCATCCAGTGCTGCAACTGGGCTTCGGTAAACTTGATGCCGGGGGGGCAGCCGTCGACGATGCAGCCAAGAGCAGGCCCGTGGCTCTCGCCCCAGGTGGTCACGCGAAACAGATGGCCGAAAGTGTTGTGCGACATGCGGTGCAACCATAAATCATCGCGGAACTGGCCCGCATTAAAGGGTTCGCCGTGACTTCTAGAGGATGTCAGGGCCTCGGGGGAAGCCTTTTTGTTGATCCGCGCTCAAAGCGGAGCTGTTTGGTTGACAATGCAATTATCTGCAGCTCACATGCCGCCATCAATTTTGCCACATTCTTTCCCTTCAAAGGGACAGCTCAAAACATTGATCAAGGACTATCCGATGCGTATTGCCATCTCCGCCCTATTGGCGATTTCCGCCATGCTTGCACCTTTTACTGCCTGGGCGCAAAGCGCCGACGCCACCGGCAAGATTGCCGAAGTTTCAACTGCCGAGCAAACCATCAAGCTTGATGACGGCAAGGTCTATCAGGCTCCTGCCGAATTCAATTTCGAAGGACTGAACAAGGACGTCGAAGTTGTTATTTTCTACACGGTTATCGACGGCAAGCTGATGATCAACGATCTGGAACTGATCCAGTAATCCCGAGAAAATCAGGCAACTTTTGATGTTGCAAGCATGCTTCGATTGGCAGATCAGATCCAGCCGATCGAAGATCCATCTGTCTTGAGAATTCGGTCCTGCGGAATATCGATCATCGCTGCATCGTCACCCTCGACCTTGCCGATCTGATGGAAAAGAGTTCGAATCACGCCGCCATGGGCGACACATATGGTCGGCCGTTCGATTGTGGACAGATATTTGGCGGTGCGTTCGGCCAACATGGCATAACTCTCGGCGCGGTCTCCGGGCGGTCTGAAGTGCCATTTTCCTTTGTTGCGCTGATTAATCAGTTGCGGCGAATGTGCTTCTACCTCGGCAAGCGTCTGTCCTTCCCAGTCGCCGAACGACAGCTCGACCAGCAGCGGATTGGTTCGGTAGGCGAGGGGCTCGAGACCGGCCGCCTTGCGGACACGCTCCATCGTCTCACGCGTCCGTCCCAGAGGACTCGCAACCCAATCAAAGCCATCAAGAGGCAATTCGAGAGAAGGCAGTGCCGCGAGCGCCTTGCCATTACCTGTCGCTTGGCTGCGCCCGGTGTCATTGAGCGGGATATCACGGGAGCCCTGCAGCCGCTCCTCCCGATTGTAGTCCGTCTGCCCATGGCGGATCACGTAGAGAAGCATGCACTATTCCTCATTGGAGAATGTTGACTTGATATCTGGCGATGTGGCTGAACCCGGCTCAGACGCTTGTCACTCTGAATAGATGGAAAGCGCGTCCAAGTGAAGCCATCGGGACGCAATACAGCGCCGCGCATCCAATCGGATGCGCGGCGCTGTTTTACTTGGAAAGGATGCGTGTGCGTTATCGTTCAAATAAATACATTTGAACGCGACTTTGGCGTCAGACGACGCTGATGTCGGGAGCGTCCACGGCCTTCATGCCGATCGTGTGATAGCCCGAATCGACATGAAGGATTTCCCCGGTGACGCCGCGAGACAGATCGGACACCAGATAAAGCGCCGAATCTCCAACCTCATCTAAGGTCACTGTCCGCTTCAGCGGAGAATTGTACTCGTTCCACTTGAGAATGTAGCGGAAGTCGCCGATTCCCGAAGCGGCAAGCGTCTTGATCGGTCCGGCAGAGATGGCGTTGACCCGGATATTTGAGCCGCCCAGATCCACAGCGAGATAGCGCACGCTTGCTTCAAGCGCGGCCTTTGCGACGCCCATGACGTTGTAGTGCGGCATCACTTTCTCGGCGCCGTAGTAGGTCAGCGTGACGATCGAACCACCGTCGGTCATCAAAGGCTCGGCCCGCTTGGCAACCGCCGTCAGCGAATAGACCGAGATGTCCATGGTGCGGTTGAAGTTTTCGCGGCTGGTCTCGACATAGCGGCCGGTGAGTTCATCCTTGTCGGAGAACGCAATGGCATGAACCACGAAATCCAGCTTGCCCCAGCGTGATTCCAGATCAGCAAAGACCGCATCAATGGTGTCGAGATCCGTGACGTCGCAATGTCCCGCGACAATGGCACCCAGTTCCTTTGCCAGCGGCTCGACTCGCTTTTTCAGCGCTTCGCCTTGATAGGTCAGCGCAAGCTCTGCGCCGGCGTCGGCGCAAGCCTTGGCAATGCCCCAGGCAATCGACCGATTGTTCGCTACGCCCATGATCAGGCCGCGTTTGCCTTTCATCAGGCCGGAAGTGTCAGCCATTGCATTCTCCATCGAAATTATCGCGCAGGCTATGGCACACAGGGCGTGCTACCGCAAGTCAAGGCAATCGATTGGGTTAATTGCCAAGCCCCGGTTTTTGCACGCCAGGGGACTACAGGTACCACGCCTTTTTGCTGGATCTCATGAGATCCTTAAGGTGAGGATCTGGTTTTTCAGGCAGCATGACACGCAGATGCACATGCAATGTTCCGCGCTTGCCGAATTTAGTCGGCAGTCCCTTGTCCTTGATCTGGAGCACGGTGTCAGACCCCGACCATTCCGGAACATCGACACGCAAAGGGCCATCTATACCTTCATACACGAACGACCCGCCCAGCACGGCTTCAGCAAGTTCGATCGGATGGTCACCGTGCAGGTCGCAGCCTGACGAGCGCAACCGGGAGTGCTCCTGATGTCTGACAGTGACGATTGTATCGCCGTAAATCTCGGGTTTGGGCGATGGCACCACGATTTCGGCCCCATCAATCGTGCCTGCGGGCACTTCATAGGTAACCGTTTCATTGTCACCGAACACGACTTCCTGTTCGTGACCGGAAAATGCCGATTCGAGACTGATCTCTATCTGCTTCTGGGTAGCCGGCAGCGCCGTTTTGGGCTTGTACCGCGACTTCCACTTTTTGAACAACGTATCTAGCGTGGTCAGCGGATCTTCATCCAGTCCAGGCGCGTCCGTCTTGGTGCGCTGCCCGTTCTGATCTCTGCTCTGTGCGGCCTGTTCCTTGGTCTTTTTGGCAGCCGCATCGCCGAAAATGTGAACAACCATGTCCTCGAACTTTGCCTCGTCAAGAGCGTCCGAAGACTGATTGGCTGCAGTGGGCCGAGGGCCGGGCGGGGCCGTTGCCATCGACTCCTTGAAGTTCTTGAAGGGGTTGGTTGAATATCCGCGCGCAGGCGGCTTCTGGCGCCGTCCCCTCGCATCAATATGCCCACTGTCGAATCTCAGACGCAATTCTGGATCGATCAACAATTTGTAGGCATGGGCAATCTCCGCAAACCGGTTGCCGGCTTGCGGGTTGTCCGGATTCTGATCCGGGTGCCAAATCTTTGCGAGCTGCCTGTAGGCGCTCTTGATATCTCCAGATTTCGCCGTCGAACTGACGCCGAGCACCGTGTACGGACTACGCATGTTACATCCCCGTATGGGCCTAATACGAGCAGCCTAGCGAAGATGTGCTAATCATCTGTGTATGAAAAAGAGCATTTTTCCCGAAAAATCGGAATAATATTCCAATCAACCGCTCGTGCGGTCGAGGCTGACGAGGTCCCATCCGCCATCGGGCCGGCGGCATACACGACCGTTGAGAAGCCCCACGCCGTCAAAGCTGTGCCGTGTGGTCTGGAACAGTCGGCAGGACTTTTTGCCATCGGTTAACGTGGTGAAATTTGAAACCACTCCGGCGGAACCGGTCAACGAGTTGGACCACGGTTGAGAGCCGATCAGCTCATCCTCGCCCAGATTGCCTACGAGATCTCGAATAAGGGTTTCGTCTGACAGGATTTCGCTTTCTGCAGACAGGGGTGTGATGGCTGCTGTCGTTGTGTTGTCGATTCCGAGGGCTGACACGGCCGATGAACCGCCGCCCATGCAGGCCGACAGACCGAGGCAGGCCGCCAACACCAGCGCCGAAGACGCACGGCGAAGCTTTCTTGTCTTTTCCCCGTCAATCACGTTTGTTAGGTCAGATATCAACACACTGCCGCTCCGGCTTGGAGGCATGAGAGAAGACTATGACAGAAACAGGGTTAACGACTGGTGACTTTACTGAAGAAGCCGAACCTTACCGGCTTTTTGCGAAGTGGCTCGAAGATGCGACTGCATCAGAGCCCAACGACCCCAATGCGCTGGCGCTTGCAACTGTCGACACCGACGGAATGCCGGACGTCCGGATGGTGTTGCTCAAGGGGTTTGATGAGCGCGGATTTGTTTTCTACACCAATTTCGAGAGCGCCAAGGGCGAGGAAATACTCTCGTCCATGAAAGCTGCGATGTGTTTTCATTGGAAAAGCTTGCGCAGACAAGTCCGTGTTCGCGGGTCGGTTGAACAGGTCAGTGACGCGGAAGCCGATGAATATTATGCATCCCGCGCCCGTGGCAGCCGCATCGGTGCCTGGGCGTCGAAGCAGTCACGACCGCTGGAAAGCCGGTTTGCGCTTGAAAAGGCCGTCGCCGAGTACACAGCCAAATATGCGATCGGCAACATTCCGCGCCCGTCGCATTGGTCAGGCTTTCGCATTGTCCCGCAATCTATCGAGTTCTGGCACGACCGGCCTTTCCGGCTGCATGATCGGATAAAATTCAGCCGCTCGGAGAATTCCTGGGGCAAAACCCGCCTTTATCCCTGAGCGGATCCTGACAGAGCAAATGGAATGCCAGAGGCAAGGGCTCCGACATAGCGGCCTTTCTGGTAGTAGCCATTTAAAGATATACGCGGCAACGAGAACTGGTTTTGCAGGCTGCTGGTCTGCAAAATTCCTGGATTGGTAGTCACCGCCAGATCAAACCCGAGTTCCCTTGCTGCTTGATACTCTCTCGCTTCAGCCGCGCACCGGTCTCCGTAGGGATAGGCAAACGTCCGCGGTGTTTTGCCTGTTATCTGCGCTACGCGCTCCGTTGAAAGGCTGATCTCCGCGCGCATCATTTCCGCGGGCAAATGAGCCAGGTTTGAGTGGGAGATGGTATGAGCACCCAATTGGACTAATGGCGTGGCTGCAAGCTGGCGTAATTCACCTTCATTCATGACTTCGCGATCGACAATGCCTGTCGGACAGATCCCAGCCGCGCGCGCCTGAGCGTCAAGCTGGGAGATGAGGGGCGCCTGGTCAGCACAGCCCAGCGCCGCATTCAGGCGGCTGAAGGCAGCATATTTCTGTTTCAGGCTTAGGGTAGGGAGCGTCAATTCGCCTTTTCCGAAATCGAATGTGAACTCGTCGATCTGGCTGATCAGTTGCTCAGCGGTCTCCCACCAGATGGAATGGGTTCGATCGACGAAGCCTCCGGCGATGAAAACCGTATAGGGAACGCCATGCTTTTCAAACACCGGACGAGCATGAAGATCATTGTCCCGGTATCCGTCATCCAGGGTGAAGACCATGGCGGGCCCGGGTTGGTCGGGTTGGCTCAAAAAATCCGGCAGGTCTTCCAGGGCCACAGGAACATGGCCGGCGGCTTTGAGTCTGGTAATGCTCGCGTCCAGGAATTCCGGGGTAATTGTCAAGTGCGCAACAGGATCGAAGGCTTTGTCCTTGGCTGGCCGCACGTGGTGAAGTGTAAAGATGGCGCCTTTTCCACGTGCCCGAGACATGATCCCGGCCTTTGACAATAGAGAAACAGCTTCAAGCCCGCCTTGAATGGCAGTTCGCTTGAGAAATCGACGTGCAGCGACAGTATTGGGCTCGAACATAATCCCGTTCCATATGACGCAATAGGCGCCGGGTCCGGAACGTGTGTATCAAACTCGGCTTAACCGATGTTGAATCAGCCCGGAATCTCTTCCAGCGGATGCTTTCTGTTCGGCACAAAGTCACAAGATATATGTGTCGACCGCCCACAACACTACGCTGAGTGTGAAAAAGGAAAGCACCGTCGCCATCAACATTGCGACGACGCTCGTCCGTTCTCGGCCGAAGCGCTGGGCCAGAATAGGGTAGATCCCCATCATCGGAACCGCAGCCAGCACAATTGCTGCTGCCTGCATTTGAGGAGATAACGGTGCCAGGCCAACCAGCGGAAGCACACAGGTGGCGGCAAATACGGCCAGCGGATGAAAAACCAGCTTGCCGACAACAATTGGTGCGATTTCCCTGCTTAGTCCGCGCACCGAAACACCTGCCAATGTGCCGCCGATGACGAACAGCGACACAGCCGCACTTGATGCGGCAAGCATATCGATGGGTTTCATCAGCGCCTCGGGAATCTGCAGATTGACAATCGAGGCAGCGAGCCCTGCCATAAGACCGATGATGATCGGATTGCGCATCAACCCGCTGAATGTCCGAAACAGCAATATCCCAACAGGAGAGGGGCCTCCCGGACCAGCTTGCGCAATGGCCAGAAGCAGGGGGATGAGGACGATGTTCTCCACCATCATGTTCAATGCGAGACCCACACCTGCGATTGACGGTAGCATCAGAAGCAGGATCGGGTAGCCGACAAAGCCGGTGTTGGAGCAGACCATGCCCATGGCACTGAACGCGGCAGCCGTCGTTCCTGCCTTCTGGACGTGTCGCGCGTAGAGGTAACCAGCAGTCAGCACCACCAGCGACCCGGCGAGATAGGCCGACATGTAGCTCCAGTTGGCAATTTCCGCGATTGGCCGCTGTGAAACAGCCTTGAACAGTAGCGCCGGCAGGGCGAGGTATACGACATAGCTGCCCAGAACACGCATCGCCCCGGCTTCAAACACGCCCGAATAGACCGCAGCGTATCCGATCGCGATCATGATAAATATGGGAGCTGTGACAGAAAGGATATCGAGCATGACAGAAGAATGGATTTATCTTCAGTCGCTTAGACACCGCACCAGTCGGTTTGGCAACAACTCAGTGCGGCGGAAAGTTTGCCTCTCTTGTGCCAGGTGCCGCAAATACCCAGCCTTATCAGGCCTGGGTTCCACCCACCGTCATGGCGTTCATCAGAAGGTGGGGTTGGCCGACGCCGACGGGAACGCTTTGTCCGGCTTTGCCGCACATGCCGATGCCCGTGTCGAGAGCGGAATCATCGCCGACCATCGAAATCCGTTGCATGGCTTCGGGACCGTTTCCGATCAGCATCGCGCCTGTCACAGGTGCGCCGATCTTGCCGTCCTCGATCATGTAGGCCTCGGTGCAACCGAAAACGAACTTGCCCGAGGTGATGTCGACCTGGCCACCGCCGAAGGAGACCGCGTACAGGCCCTTCTTGACCGATGAAATCATCTCTTGAGGGCTTTTTTCGCCTGAAAGCATGTAGGTGTTGGTCATGCGTGGCATCGGCTGGTGTGCATAGGATTGGCGTCGTCCGTTGCCGGTGGCCTTCATGCCCATCAGCCGGGCGTTCTGCCGGTCCTGCATATAGCCCACAAGAATGCCGTCCTCGATCAGCACGTTGTAACCCGATGGTGTGCCTTCATCATCCACCGACAGCGAGCCGCGGCGTCCCTCGATGGTGCCGTCATCCACCACTGTGACGCCCTTGGAGGCAACCCGTTCACCCAGGAGGCCAGCGAATGCGGAGGTTTTCTTTCGGTTGAAATCGCCTTCCAGACCGTGCCCGACCGCTTCATGCAGCATCACGCCCGGCCAGCCTGCACCCAGCACCACGTCCATCGTGCCTGCAGGGGCAGGGACTGCGTCGAGATTGACCAGCGCCTGACGCAGCGCTTCGTCTGCCCCATGACGCCAGCTCTCATCAGTCAGAAAATCACCGAACAGCTTGCGCCCGCCCATACCGTAGGAACCGGTTTCCTGCCTGTCGCCAACCCCGGCCACAACCGAAATATTGAGCCGGGTCAGAGGGCGGACATCGCGAACCCGATGGCCGTCAGCCCGCATGATCTCCACCACCTGCCAGTTGGCGGCGATCGAAACCGAGACCTGGCGGACACGCTCATCCTTGTTGCGAAGGTAATGGTCAATGGTTTGCAGCAGCTTGACCTTGTCTTCAAAACCCGGTGTTGAAAGCGGATTATCCGCCGTATAGAGGAGCTTGTTTGTGCGTTGCGGAGCAGCGGAATAGGTGCCGGTGGCGCCACGCGTCACAGCCGAAACCGCATCTGCCGCCCGCATCAGGGCGGCCTCCGACAACTCACCTGCATGGGCATAGCCGGACGTCTCGCCAAGCACCGAGCGCAGGCCGAAGCCCTTGTCCGTTGCATAGGCGCCGGACTTCAGCTTGCCATTGTCAAACAGCAGGGATTCGGTTTCCTCATATTCGAGATACAGCTCGCCATCGTCGGCGTCTTTAAGTGCATCGGCGACGATTCTCTCAACCTTGGCTTCGGAAATGTCGAATTGGCTGGCGAGCGGGTCTTGCATGGTTCTGTCCGTTTTTGCTGCTATCGTGACCATACATATAAGTGATCAATCCGCGATTGAAACTAGAAGGAGACTGGCCGTTGGATAAAATCACCGTCGAGAACGTCAATCAACCGGGCCAAACCACGCGGGTAAACGCCGAGAAATACAAGGCCATGCATGATGCCATCGTTTCTGTCCTGACAGGTCAGTCCGAACCACTTGATTACGCCGCGATCAAGGAGAGGGTGAAGCCGTTACTGCCCGAAAGCCTTTTTCCGGGCGGTGCCACATCCGGGTGGTGGATCAAATGTGTGCAGCTCGATCTCGAGGCAAAGGGTCGGATGATGCGCACAAAGGACAAGCCTTTGCGATTCAATCTCACAGGTGCTTGAAGACGCTCTCGCAGGGAGCAGCCCGTTTACGGCAGCGCAGCATAGCCTTCGGTGAAGCCCGCCAGATCAACCGGGATGCCGATGCCTTCTTCAGGCGTCTGGAACACGATGAATGTCGCCGTGGTTCCGCTGCGCAGCGTTGTCAGCAAGGTTTCATCGAGGATCACCTCGGCGTAACACCCGTCTGAGAAACAGCGCACGAAATAAGCCCGGCCAATGTCCTTGCCGTCAACATTGAGCCCCAGACCGGACGGCAGCAGCACCCCAAGCGGGGCAAGCACCCGCAGGATCCGCGCCTGTTGATCTGCCGTTTTCAAGACCACCACCGAGAGACCGACTTCAGGACGATCATCGGCAATGACGTTCTGCATCAACGCGCATTGTTCAGAGGGCGCACCCGCTGGCGTGTCGCAGACGATCGACCAGGATCCGTGCGAAGATTTGACCTTTCCAGCCTGCTGGGCGGCAGCCGGCGTTGCAAGCGTCAATGGAGTGGCGAGCATCAGGCATGCCATCGCGGCGCCAACACAGGTGTTCAATTTTGGTGCAAATGCCATTTCAACTCCAGGGAACGGCCGAATCATCGCTCAATTTGTAGATGGGCGGGGCCAAAATGGAACCCTTCGCCGCTACTCTCTGCTGTTTTGTGCGGCAAAAATGCGGCTTTGGAGCAACTCTGGCCGTTCTTTGTGGCCAAGCGAATGCGCGAACCCTGAATGCAACAGCGCCGTTTGGCGCAAAATTGGATTGAAAAGCACTGATTGGCGACAATTAGGTCCCAAAAACTCATTGCTTGGGAGCGCCCGCGCAAAAATGCCGCATCGCCGGCAGGTGACGACAGTTGCGGGCGATGTCATTCTGTGGTTTGAAGCGCCAATCAAATTGAGGGATTCCGTCTGGTCACGCAGGCGGTACGATACTCGAGGGAGACACAACGTGACCAACAAGCTTTCTGCAGGGCTTGCCGCGCTCGTTTCGCTGGGCGCCAGCCCCGCTATGGCGGCGCAGCCGGTTGATTGGCAAATGGGCTTCCAGCCTGCTGCTACTGAAATCATGACCCAGATCCGCGGCTTCGAAACCTATACACTCTGGTTTGTCGTGCCGATTACACTCTTTGTGTTGGCCCTTTTGATCTACGTGATGGTGAAATTCCGCGCCGGAGCAAATCCCACACCCTCCAAGACGAGCCACAATTCGCTTATCGAAGTGATCTGGACGCTCGGTCCGGTGGTTCTGCTGTTGGCGCTGGCCATTCCATCCTTCAACCTGCTGACCGCTCAGTATTCTCCGCCACCCGCGGATTACACCGTCAAGGCAACAGGCTATCAGTGGTACTGGGGTTACGAGTACCAGACAGAGAACGAACTCTCTTTTGACTCTCTGCTGCTTCAGGATGGCGATCGTGCCGAAGCTGGCAAGGAAGACCGGGCAATTTACCCGCGCCTTCTGACCGTTGACAATGAATTCGTCGTTCCGGTTGGCAAGACAGTCCGCTTGCTGGTCACCGCCGCAGACGTGCTTCACGCCTTCGCGATGCCTGCATTCGGCGTCAAGATGGATGCCGTTCCAGGCCGTCTCAACGAGACCTGGTTCAAGGCGGAAGTCGAAGGCCTCTACTACGGTCAGTGTTCAGAGCTCTGCGGCAAGGACCACGCCTACATGCCAATCGCGATCCGTGTTGTGGACCAGGCCAAGTTCGACGCCTGGCTTGCTGCAGCGGCCGACGATGTTGAAGCTGCCAATCGCAACCTGATTGCCGCCATTGAATCCGACGCCAAGTCGGTCGATGTTGCTGCCAACGTCAAGAATTAAGAGAGGGGACTGAGACCAATGGCCGGTTCAACTGTCGCTCACGACGATCACGACCACAAACCTCAGGGGTTTGTCCGTCGCTGGATGTATTCCACCAACCATAAAGACATCGGGACGATTTACCTGATTTTCGCGATCATTGCGGGCATCATAGGTGGCGCGCTCTCCATTGCCATGCGTATGGAGTTGCAAGAGCCTGGCATCCAGATTTTTCACGGCCTCGCGTCAATGGTCTACGGCTTCGAGGGCGATTCCGCCATCGACGGCGGAAAGCACATGTACAATGTGTTCACCACCGCTCACGGCCTGATCATGATCTTCTTCATGGTCATGCCTGCCCTGATCGGTGGCTTTGCCAACTGGATGGTTCCGATTATGATCGGCGCGCCTGACATGGCGTTCCCGCGCATGAACAACATCTCGTTCTGGCTGCTTCCTCCTGCCTTCCTCCTGCTACTCCTCTCGATGTTCGTCGAAGGTCCTGCAGGCGGTTACGGAACAGGTGGCGGCTGGACCATCTATCCACCGCTTTCGACCTCCGGCCAGCCTGGTCCGGCGATGGATTTCGCGATCCTGTCGCTGCACATCGCCGGCGCTTCGTCGATCCTTGGTGCGATCAACTTCATCACCACCATCTTCAACATGCGTGCGCCGGGCATGACCCTGCACAAGATGCCGCTGTTTGCCTGGTCGGTTCTGATCACTGCATTCCTGCTGCTTCTGTCGCTGCCGGTTCTGGCAGGTGGTATCACCATGCTTCTGACCGATCGCAACTTCGGCACGGCGTTCTTCGCACCTGAAGGTGGCGGCGATCCGATCCTGTTCCAGCACCTGTTCTGGTTCTTCGGACACCCGGAAGTGTACATTCTGATCCTGCCGGCCTTCGGCATTGTCAGCCACATCATCTCAACCTTCTCGCGCAAGCCGGTGTTCGGTTATCTCGGCATGGCCTATGCGATGGTTGCGATTGGTGCTGTGGGCTTCATCGTGTGGGCGCACCACATGTACACGGTCGGCTTGTCTCTCAATACGCAGCGCTACTTCGTCTTTGCCACCATGGTGATTGCGGTTCCGACCGGTGTGAAGATCTTCTCCTGGATAGCGACCATGTGGGGCGGCTCGATCTCCTTCCGCACACCGATGCTTTGGGCGATCGGCTTCATCTTCCTGTTCACGCTTGGTGGCGTGACGGGTGTGCAGCTCGCTAACGCCGGTCTCGACCGCGCCATGCACGACACCTACTACGTGGTTGCCCACTTCCACTACGTCCTGTCGCTTGGTGCCGTGTTCGCCATCTTCGCCGGCTGGTACTACTGGTTCCCGAAGATGTTCGGTTACATGTACAACCCGTTCATCGCCCGTGTGCATTTCTGGGTTACCTTCGTCGGTGTGAACCTCGTGTTCTTCCCGCAGCACTTCTTGGGTCTGGCCGGCATGCCGCGCCGCTACATCGATTATCCCGACGCATTCGCTGGCTGGAACGCGATCTCGTCCTACGGATCGTACCTCTCCGGTATCGGTGTGCTGATCTTCCTCTGGGGTGTCTGGGAAGCTTTCGCCAAGAAGCGCGTTGCCGGCGACAACCCATGGGGTGAGGGTGCGACCACGCTCGAATGGCAGCTGTCTTCACCGCCGCCATATCACCAGTGGGAAAAGCTGCCGCGCATCAAGTAACAGCGCGCAGTCATTGAAAATTACCAGACCGCCGGGATCATCCGGCGGTTTGGTACATAAAGCCCGGACACTGCATGCGGACGCTGATCCAGCGCCTCACCTCGCAATCCGGCGAATGAACGAAAGGCAAATTGCCAATGGCAATGACCGATGAACATGATGCTCTGGCCGCACCTGCATCCGTAGATATCCTGGAAGGTGATGCGGGCGATTTTTTCGCGCTGCTCAAGCCGCGCGTCATGTCGCTGGTTGTCTTCACCGCGCTTGTTGGCCTGTTGATGGCACCTGGCCAGATCCACCCGGTACTGGGCTTCATCGCGATCTTGTCAATTGCTGTGGGCGCGGGCGCATCCGGTGCTCTCAACATGTGGTACGATGCCGACATCGATCTCTTGATGGGTAGAACCGCCAAACGCCCCATCCCCGCAGGACGCATTTCCGCAGAAACCACCCTTGCTTTCGGCCTGTTCCTTTCGGTGTTTTCGGTGGCGACCCTCGGTCTCCTGGTCAACTGGCTCTCCGCCGGTTTGCTGGCTTTCACCATTTTCTTCTACGCTGTTGTCTACACGATGTGGCTCAAGCGCTCGACGCCGCACAACATTGTTATCGGCGGTGCTGCAGGTGCGTTTCCGCCGATCATCGGCTGGGCCTGCGTCACCAACTCGATTTCGCTCGAGAGCATAGTGCTGTTCGCGATTATCTTCCTCTGGACCCCGGCGCATTTTTGGGCGCTGGCGTTGTTCAAGTCCGAAGACTATGGCCGCGCAGGCATTCCGATGCTGCCAAACGTTGCAGGTGAACGCACCACCAAGAACCAGATCGTGCTCTATTCTGTGCTGACCGCGATATGCGGCGTCGTGCCGACCATCATGGGTTTTGCCGGAACTGTTTATGGGGTGATCGCAGCCGTGCTTGGTGCAGCCTTCATCTGGTATGCGGTGCAGGTCTGGCGGATGCCCGACGGCGACACGAAGATGGTTCCTGCCAAGAAGATGTTTGCTTACTCGCTGGTCTATCTGTTCTGCATTTTCACGGCACTGATGGTCGGTGCTTTGGTGACCAAGTTTACCGGCATGGCGGTTTGATCATGAACCAGCCCGACCTCACAGATAAGCAGAAAAAAGCCAGACGCTCGCGCAATGTGGCGTTGGGCATTGTTCTGGCAGTCCTCGCCGTGATGTTTTACGTGGTGACGATCATCAAGGTCGGCCCCGGTATTTTCGACCGTCCGATGTGAGGAGCAATCAGTGAGCGCGAATCAAACCGGTACCGACAAGGTAAAGAATGGAGCGAACATGCGGATCGTCATCGCATGCTCGGCATTCGTGCTTTCGATGGTCGGCGTCAGCTATGCTGCGGTTCCGCTTTATCAGTTGTTTTGCCAGGTGACCGGATACGGCGGCACCACACAACGTGTCGAGCAGATGTCCGACACCATTCTTGACCGCAAGATCAAGGTGCGCTTCGATGCCAATGTGGCGGGCGGACTGCCGTGGAAATTCAAGCCGGTTGAGCGCGAAGTCGAGCTCAGGATCGGCGAGACCATCCAGATCTCCTACACTGCCGAGAATGCATCTGACCAACCGACCTATGGACAGGCGACCTTCAACGTCACGCCGATGTCTGCGGGTGCGTTTTTCAACAAGATCCAGTGTTTCTGTTTCACCGAGACAGAGTTGAAGCCGGGAGAGACGATAGACATGCCGGTCGTGTTCTTTGTCGATCCGGCAATCGTTGACGATCTCGACGCCAAAGACGTAACAACAATCACGCTGTCTTACACATTCTTCCCCCATGCATCGGAAAAACCCGTTGCAGCGGCGGCGGAGCCGGTGCAAGACAGCAATACCTTGTAAGACCAACACTGCACCGGACGGGTGGTCCGGCGCGGGAATGATGACCATCGGGGAAAACTGACATGGCCGACGCACATCAAGCACACCACGACTATCACATCCTTCCGCCGAGCCCTTGGCCTCTGACGGGATCCATCGGCGCGCTCGTCATGGCGCTTGGCGGCATCGGCTGGATGCAAGGCATGAAGGGCGCAGATTCGCTTCTTGGTTTGCCGATCACCAATCCGGTCATGTTCCTCGTTGGTCTGGCCATTGTTCTCTACACGATGTTCGGCTGGTGGGGTGCGACCATCAAGGAAGCTCACGAGGGTCATCACACCCGCGTGGTCGGCCTGCACTTGCGCTACGGCATGATCATGTTCATCGCCTCCGAGGTGATGTTCTTTGTTGCCTGGTTCTGGGCGTTCTTCGACGCCAGCCTGTTTCCCGATGAGGCCCAACAAGTCGCCCGCGCCGCCTTTACCGGCGGGCAGTGGCCGCCAGCAGGTATCGAGGTTCTCGACCCGATGCACCTGCCGCTCTACAACACCGTTATTCTGCTGCTCTCGGGCACGACTGTCACATGGGCGCACCACGCGCTTCTGCATGGAGACCGCAAGGGATTGGTCAACGGTCTTGCCCTCACCGTGGTGCTCGGCATCCTGTTTTCCATCGTGCAGGCTTACGAGTATGCGCATGCACCATTTGCCTTCAAGGACTCGATCTACGGCGCGACGTTCTTCATGGCCACCGGCTTCCACGGTTTCCATGTTCTCGTCGGCACAATCTTCCTGATCGTCTGCCTTATCCGCGCAATGAAGGGTGATTTCACGCCCAAGCAGCACTTCGGTTTTGAAGCTGCGGCCTGGTACTGGCACTTCGTTGACGTGGTCTGGCTGTTCCTGTTCTTCACGATTTACGTGTGGGCATCCTGGGGCGCGCCGATTTACCACGGCTGATCAAGACCTGGATCCAGTTATGATGCGGGGCGGCGGGGAAACCTGCCGCCCTGTGCGTTTGAGAAGATCAATATTGCCCGATTGATGAACGGAGACCATCCATGAACCAAGACCAGGCACTCTACCCCCCTGTGGATCCCGTGCAGGTCGGTCTGCGCAGCCGTTGTCCGCGATGCGGCGAGGGCGCGCTGTTTGACGGTCTGCTCAGCGTCAAACCTGAATGCGGCGTTTGTGGTCTGGACAATTCGTTCGCCGATGCCGGGGATGGACCCGCAGTCTTCGTCATCATGATCATTGGCTTCATTGTTGTCGGTCTGGCGCTTTGGCTGGAGGTCAATTACAGCCCGGCGCTTTGGGTGCATCTGATTTTGTGGATTCCACTCTCAACCTTACTGACACTTGTTCTCTTGCGCATGGCCAAGGGGCTGCTGATCGCCCTGCAGTTCCGCAACAAGGCGGCTGAGGGACAGATCGATCGTGACTGAAGCTGACATCAATCAGGCCAAGCCACGTTGGCGGTTCTGGGTCGCGCTCATCCTCCTGCCTGCAACATTCGCCGTGCTGCTGTCCCTGGGCACATGGCAGGTCAAGCGGCTTTACTGGAAGGAAGATCTTCTTGCCGCGATTGAACAGCGCAGCCGTGCCGAACCGGTTTCCATTTCAGCGATTATCGCGGCAGAGGAGGCGGGCGAAGCGATCGAGTACCGGACCGCTTATGCGACCGGGCACTTCCTCAATGACGGTGAACGGCACTTCTTTGCGACATTCAACGGTCAGACCGGTTACTACGTCTATACCCCGCTCGAGCTTGTTGACGGTCGCTACCTCTTCGTCAATCGAGGCTTTGTCCCCTATGACCTCAAAAAGGCGGACACACGTCCGGAAAGCCTGGTTGAGGGAGAGCAGCGGGTGGCAGGACTGGCGCGGGCCCGACTGTTGGAAAAGCCATCCTCCATGGTCCCCGATAACGATGAAGCAAAAAACATTTTTTATTGGAAGGACCTCGACCGGATGGCGGCTACCGCCGGCCTTCCCGCAGAAAAAGTGTTGCCGTTTTTCCTTGATGCCGACGCAACTCCGGTTCCCGGCGGGCTGCCGCGGGGAGGCGTGACGGTCATTGATCTGCCCAACAGCCACCTGCAGTATGCCGTAACATGGTATGGTTTGGCACTGGCGCTATTGGGGGTGAGTGTTTTTGCCTGGCTGAAACGAAAATCCTGATACCGGCTGGCGCGGACCTGCGTCGGCATGGTAGCCCCTCAGCTGACATGAAAAGGGATGGGTAGTTGATATGGCAATTCTGGCACTGATCCTCGTGGCGCTGATTGCACTCGAGCATATTTACATTCTCGTGCTGGAGATGTTCCTCTGGACTTCGCCGCGTGGCATGAAGGCCTTCGGCATGAAGCCGGAACAGGCTGCCCAGACCAGAGTGATGGCCGCAAACCAGGGCCTCTACAATGGCTTCCTGGCTGCGGGTCTGATCTGGTCATTGTTGCATCCGGATGCGAGTTTCGCCTTCCAGCTCAAATTGTTTTTCCTGGGCTGCGTTGTGGTCGCCGGCCTTTATGGTGGCGTAACTGCTTCACGAAAGATATTCGTCATCCAGGCGCTTCCCGCCGCGATTGCCCTGATCGTCGTGCTGCTCACAGGTTGATATTTTGCTGACTGAAACAGTTGTAGAGCCAATGAACCGAACTCCTTTGACAATCAGGCTTTGTGGTCCGCGCGGATTTTGCGCCGGTGTCGATCGCGCCATCCAGATCGTCGTGCTGGCACTGAAGAAGTACGGCGCACCGGTCTATGTTCGGCATGAAATCGTCCATAACCGTTTCGTGGTCGAAGGACTGGAAGCGTTGGGTGCAATTTTCGTTGAGGAACTCGACGAGATCCCGCTGGAGCATCATGCCCAACCGGTGATCTTTTCGGCCCACGGCGTTGCCAAATCGGTGCCCGCCGATGCGGAGGCGCGCAACCTGTTCTACCTCGACGCCACCTGTCCGCTGGTTTCCAAGGTGCACAAGCAGGCCATGCGGCATGAACGGCTGGGCCGGCATGTCGTCCTGATCGGCCACAAGGGGCACCCGGAGGTGATTGGCACCATGGGCCAGCTGCCGAAAGGCGCGGTCACGCTGGTTGAGACCGTGGCGGATGTCGATGCTTTCGAACCGCTTGATCCTGCTGCATTGGGGTTCGTCACCCAGACGACCCTGTCGGTTGATGACACGGCCGATGTCATCGCCCGTTTGCATTCCAAATTCCCGTTGATTACGGCTCCGGCCGCGGAATCGATCTGCTATGCCACCACCAACCGGCAGGATGCGGTCAAACAGGCGGCTCCGGGCTGCGACCTGTTCGTGGTGGTCGGCGCTCCCAACTCGTCCAATTCCAAACGCCTTGTCGAGGTCGCGCTGAAGGCTGGTGCGAAGAAGTCGATCCTGCTTCAGCGCGCGCATGAAATCGACTGGGAGGCTATCGGAGACATCAGCCTGCTTGGGCTGTCTGCCGGCGCTTCGGCACCGGAGGTCGTTGTCGCCGAGATTATCGACGCCTTCAAGGCACGCTTCGATGCCACCATCGAGCTGGCTGAGACGGTGCAGGAAACAGAGAATTTTCTGGTCAACCGCGAACTTCGTGACGTGGAACTGACTGCTGCCGATATGGCATTCGTCAACGGAGTGAGCTGAGTATGGCCGTTTATACGGATGTGAATGAGGAACAACTCAGGGCATTTCTCGCTGAATACGATGTTGGAACGCTGTTGTCCTACAAGGGCATTGCCGAAGGGGTGGAGAATACCAACTTCCTGCTTCGCACCAGCAATGGCACCTTCATCCTCACCCTCTATGAAAAACGGGTCAATCGTGATGACCTGCCATTCTTCATCGGCCTGATGGATCACTTGGCCCTCAAGGGGCTGAGTTGTCCTCTGCCCATCGAACGCCGTGATGGGGGTCATCTCGGCGAGCTGGCTGGTCGTCCGGCGGCAATGGTGTCGTTCCTCGATGGAACCTGGCTGCGCAAGCCGCAAGCCCCGCATTGCCGCGGGGTCGGGCGCGCACTGGCCGCCATGCACGTAGCCGGAAACGATTTTCCGATCCGCCGCGCCAACGGACTGACCGTGGTAGACTGGCGACCATTGTGGGAGGGCTCGCGTGATCGGGCCGACGAGGTTCAGCCGGGGCTGAAAGATGAGATTGATCAGGAACTGACGGTGCTTGAAAACGAATGGCCCGACAAGCTGCCGGAAGGTGTGATCCATGCGGATCTGTTTCCCGACAATGTGTTCTTCATCGAAGACCGGCTGTCAGGGCTGATCGATTTCTATTTCGCCTGCAATGATTATTTCGCCTATGACGTCGCCATCTGCCTCAATGCCTGGTGCTTTGAAGCCGACGGGGCGTTCAACCACACCAAGGGCATGGCTCTGGTCGACGGTTATGTTTCCGTGCGTCCACTGGACGCCCGCGAGGCGGAAGCCTTGCCGCTGCTTGCCCGTGGAGCAGCACTCAGGTTCTTTCTGACCCGGCTCTACGATTGGTTGACGACACCGGAGGGCGCGCTGGTCGTCAAGAAGGACCCGCTGGAATATCTGCGCAAGCTGCGCTTCCATCGCCAGGTTACATCAAGCTCCGAATACGGTCTTCGCACCAGGGATTTGTCATCTTGAAGCATGTAGAAATTTTTACCGACGGCGCTTGTTCAGGCAACCCCGGTCCCGGCGGCTGGGGTGCGATCCTCAGGCATGGCGAATCGGTGAAGGAAATGTCGGGCGGCGAGGGTGAAACCACCAACAACCGCATGGAACTGCTCGGGGCGATATCGGCTTTGAATGCGCTCAAGGGTGCCTGCGAGGTCGATCTCTACACCGACAGCAAATATGTTATGGACGGTATTTCCAAGTGGATTTTCGGCTGGAAGAAAAACGGCTGGAAAACCGCCGCCAAAAAGCCGGTGAAAAACGCCGAGCTGTGGCAGGCACTGGATCAGGCCAACCAGCGTCACAAGGTCAAGTGGCACTGGGTCAAGGGGCACGACGGACACGTCGAAAACGAACGCGCCGACGAATTGGCGCGTGAAGGAATGGCGCCCTTCAAAAAGTAAACGGCGCCCGAAGGAGCGCCGTTTTCATCTTCAGATAGCTGTTTGAAACTCAGAGCTGTTCGAGCAAGGCCGCTGCGCCGGACGTAACAGCCGTTCCGGGGGTTTCCTCGAGATTAAGTGCTGTCACGGTGCCGTCTTCGACAATCATCGAATAGCGTTTTGAGCGAATGCCAAGCGTACCGGCTGAAAGGTCGGCTTCCATGCCAATAGCCTTGGTGAAGCCGGCGTCCCAGTCCGACAGGTAGCGAAGCTTGCCGGTGCCATTGGTCGCCTTTTCCCAGGCTCCCATGACGAAGGCGTCATTGACCGAAACCACGGCGATCTCGTCCACACCCTTTGCCAGAATGGCGTCACGGTTTTCAATGTAGCCGGGAACGTGGTTCAAGTGGCAGGTCGGGGTGAAAGCGCCCGGCACGGCGAACAAGACGACTTTCTTGCCAGCAAACAGATCACTGGCCTTCGTTTCAGCCATGCCATCTGCCGTCTTTTCCTTGAATGTGGCTTCGGGCAGTTTGTCTCCAATAGAAATGGTCACGTCGGCGCTCCCTTGTGTGCCGTTGATGTCAGGTGCAATCTAGGTGCTGCGGCGAAAAGATCGAGTCTTGCTTTTGAGAAACTCGGAGGCGAATCAATTCGCCGCCGAGCCGCCGACAGAAACAGTTTGCTCAATCGCCCGTTGTCCTATCTTCACCACGAAATCCAGAGGCACTGCCTCGCTATTTGCACCCACCCCGGAAGGCGGCTCGACGCGCACGGTCCATTCAGCCAGTCCGTCATGCTCGCGGATCAATTTTGGCGGCGAGAATGCAAAACCTTGCGGCCCGGCCACGAACAATTCGGCAGCCACACCTGACGGTCTGAATGCAGGCAGCTTTGCTGACACCGTGAGCTGATTGATGCTGAGGTCCAGACGTGTCTCTTCGATGCTGAAATCCGCTCCTGCAGCTTCGGGCAGGCGGGCAAACGCCTGGTCGACTTGTGGCTTGACCGGATCCTGGCCGATAAGGTTTTCCGGTAGATCCACAACCAGCTCAGCTTGAAACGGAACGCAGATTTTTTCGCAGATGCCGATAAACGCCAGCGCGTGGATCTTGGCGCCGGCTGATCCGGTGCGTCGAAATGTCAGCGGAAGTTGAACCGGCTGGGTATATCCGGCCCAAATAGCGTAGCCATCATCAACGCGGACCGGCGCCGGGTAGTTCATCTCCTCAAAGGCGATGCCCTGGCTTTGCGAGAAATCAAGTGTTGGTGGAATGCCGGCACTGCCGGGATCGCGCCAATAGGTCTTCCAGCCGGGATCCAGTGCGATATCCAGATATCCGCCGATCGTGCCGTCATCCCGTGGGGTCGGATCGACCACCAGTCGCATTCGCCCCCCCTCGGTGTCTGCCCAGCCACTGTCGAGTGCCCAGGCTGGAGCCAGGTTCAGGGAAAGCGCGGTCATCAGGGCAATGAAGACGGGTGCCAGCACCTGGCAAACGGATTTCAGGCAATGTTTGGTCATGCCGACAGCTTAGCGGACCAGGTGAACCTAAATCCAATAAATACGCGATTGCAGCCTCTCATTTTTCCGTGACCAGGTCTCGCCGACCTTCATCTGGATATGAAAGGTCTTTTCAAAATGTTGAAACTTGCTAGGCTTGAAGAATGTTAGGGATCGAAAAACAGTTGTCTCGCGGCGGCCGGGGATGTCTGGACGGACATTTCCTTATCGCCATGCCGGGAATGGATGACGAGCGCTTCGAGCGCACCGTGATTTTTGTCTGTGCGCATTCCGAGGATGGAGCCATGGGCTTCATTCTCAATCGGCCCCAACCGGTTCAGTTCCAGGAATTGCTCGACAATCTCGATATCGAGAAGGACGGCGGCGATAGGGAGCACGACAGTCTGAAGAGTGCACTGAGTGACCGGGCCCGGGATTTCCCCATCCAGCTCGGGGGGCCGGTGGATTCGGGGCGCGGATTTGTTCTGCATTCAGACGACTACATGAGTGAATCCACAATGCCGGTGAACGACGATCTTTGTCTTACGGCAACCGTCGACATTCTGCGGGCGATCAAGGAAGGCCATGGTCCCAAGCGTGGCATCATGCTGCTTGGTTATGCAGGCTGGGCAGCCGGCCAGCTCGAGAGCGAAATTGCAGCCAATACATGGCTGAGCTGTCCGGCACGCGACGATATTGTCTTCGACCAGGACCATTCCGGAAAGTACGACCGCGTGCTGGCTCACATGGGAATTCATCCTGCGATGCTGTCCAATCAGTCAGGTCACGCCTGAAGCTTCCGGTTTGAAGCAGCCAGAAAGCAGGCGACATCAAACATCGTCCAGATGCAGAATGGTGTCTGATCTTGTTAATTTCAGCTTGGTTTGGCCACGGGAAACCGCTCCCTGAGGAGTTTCTGAACCGAATCCTTGCCAATCGGCGGTCCGAACAGGAAGCTTTGGCCAAAGTCGCAGCCGATCTCGGATAGCATCGCCGCATCGGCCTCGGAAGCCACACCTTCGGCAACGACCTGCATGTCCAGCCGCTTGGCGAGATTGACGATCGAGCGGATGAGAATGCCGCCCTTTTCCGACTGGTCAACCACCAGTGATTTGTCGATCTTGATGGTCTTGAATGGAAAACGCGTCAGATAAGATAGCGATGAGTGCCCGGTTCCAAAATCGTCAAGGGTGAGACCGATGCCGGCGTCGGCAAGCCGCGATAGGGTCATCAGGGCCTGCTGTGGATTGTGCATCACCAGTGATTCGGTCAATTCAAGGCGGAAATGCGTGGGGTCGGCCTGCGTGGCAGAAATCACCTTGATAACGTCATTGCACAAGTCGCTGTTGAGCAGTTGCGCACTGGAAAGGTTGACGGACATGAAAACCGGAATTTCGCCAATGGCGCTCTGCCATTGCGCCAGGTCTTCTGCGGCCCGCTTGAGCGAATACATTCCAAGCTCGAGGATCAGATCTGATGATTCAGCCACCGGTATGAATTCGGATGGCGGGACCGTTCCGCGCTTCGGGTCTTCCCAGCGCAGCAGGGCTTCAAAACCGGCGATCTCGGCGTCCTTCAGCTCGACAATCGGCTGATAGACCAGCGTCAGCTCGTTGCGCTCCAACGCACGTCGCAGATCGCTTTCCAGCCTTTGCCGATCCGAACCCACTGTCCGGAAAGCTGGCCGGAACGGTTCGATCCGGTTGCCGCCAAAACGCTTGGCCTGGTACATCGCAAGTTCGGCGTCCTTCATCAGGTCGCCGGGAATGGCGTTGTTCTCCACCCATGTGACCAGACCGATCGACGCTGTCAGCCGGATGTCCTGGCCGGCGAAATCGATCGGGGCTGAAATGGCCTTGGAAATTGCTTCCGCCAGCGCCGCGACCTTCACAGCTTCCTGCTCGGAAACGAGAACCAGGCCGAACTGGTCGCCGCAAATCCTGGCCAATGTGTCCTGTGGCTTGAGCAGCCGCTTCAGTCGGCGGGTCAGCGCCAGCAGGATGGTGTCACCGACCGACATACCCAATCGGTCATTGACCTGTTTGAAGCGGTCGAGATCAATCATGAACACGCTGGGACGGATGTTCGGATTGAGTTCGGCGAGGCTGATCACGGTTTCCAGCCGGTCGAGGAACAGTTGCCGGTTCGGCAGTCCGGTCAGATTGTCGTGAATAGCATTGTGAAGCAGCCGGTCTTCAGATGTTTTCTGCTCGGTAACATCGATGATGGTTCCGACACAGCGGATGACTTCGCTGTTTGAGCCCAGCACCGGCCGGGCTCGCAGCGACATCCAGTGATAATGCCCATCCTCGGCGCGCATCCGGAACTGATGATTGAGCCTGCCTTTGCGGTGCTCGAGCAATACATCAAGCGTTGTGCGGAACCGGTCGCGGTCGTCAGCATGAATGCGCGGCAGCCAGTTGCGTGCCGGCCCCGCAAGCGCGCCGGGCGAAAGCCCCAGCTGTGGAGATAGGTCGGGGGAGGTGACCAGGCGGTCACGGGCAACGTCCCAGTCCCAGACCGTGTCGCCCGAACCCGCAAGCGCCATGGCCTGGCGTTCCATGTCTGAAAACAGGCCGTGATGATAGGCGCCGCCGGCAAAGGCATGCTGCATGACCGTAAAGCCCATCAGCAGTACGATCAGAACCAGACCGCCGCCAAGTGCGGGCTGCACGATGTCATTGGCCAATTGCCCGGTCACAGTCAGCCAGGCCCCGAACAGCCAGCACAATATCAGCGCCCAGGTGGGGATCAGCATCACTGCCCTGTCGTAGCGGTTGAAACCGAGATAGGCGATCAGCGCGACACCGGCAACAGACGTGGCGGCAAACGACATGCGGGCAATGCCCGAGGCAATCGGCGGATCATAGATCGCCACAGCGAAGAGCCCGCCGAGCCCGAGGATCCAGGCGACTGTCACATAGGACAGGTTGGTGTGCCAGCGATTGAGGTTGAGATAGGTGAACACGAACACAACCAACCCGGTCGCCAGCAGCACCTCGGTTCCCGACCGCCATATTCTTTCGTCACCGGGCGTCACACTGATCAGCTTGGACAGGAATCCGAAATCCACCGACACATAAGCCAGCACCGCCCAGGCGAGTGCCGCCGTAGCCGGGAGCATCGAGGTGCCCTTGACGACAAAAAGGATGGTCAGGAAGACCGCCAGGAGGCCGGCAATGCCCAAAACGATGCCGCGATAGAGCGTATAGGCGTTGACCGTATCCTTGTAGGCTTCCGGTTCCCACAGATAGATCTGTGGCAGATCAGGCGACGCCAGCTCTGCCACGAAGGTGATGACGGTGCCAGGATTGAGTGTGATGCGGAAGACGTCGTCTTCGCTATTTTCCACCTTGTCGAGGGCAAATCCCTCGCTCGGCGTGATGCTGAGAATTCTGGCGGAGCCAAGATCCGGCCACAACAATCCCGATCCCACCAGCCTGAAATGCGGCGCCACGATCAGCCGGTCGATTTGCTCATCTGTTACATTGGCGAGCGCGAACACTGCCCAGTCGCCGGAGTGCTGGTTCGAGCTGGAGCGCACCTCGATCCGGCGGACAATGCCGTCGCCCCCAGCCGCGGTCGATACCTGAAAGGCTTCCCCGCGCCGTTTGTAGATCTCGGTGGTCGCGGTGAGGTCGAGCGCCGTATCATCACGGCTGATCTTGACCGGCTCGATTGCCTCTGCATCTGGCGCAAAGCCCAGCACCATAAACAACACTAGCAAACCTGATGCTGCCAGGGCACACCGGTCGACAAGCGCACCAAGCCGGCGGGGGGAGAGAAAGCAGAAATCGTATTTCATTCGCCGGAACCGGGTCCTTTCGCGCGTATGGACTGCCAATCCTCGGCAACCAGCGCGTAAAGCAGGTGATCACGCCAAGCGCCGTTGATTTTCAGGTAGCCGTTCAAGTATCCCTCGCGCTGAAACCCGACCTTTTCAAGGAGGCGCTGGCTCCTCGAATTATCCGGAATACAGGCCGCCTCAATCCGGTGCAACTGCATCCGGTCAAAGACATGGGGAAGGAGGGCATTAAGCGCGTCAGCCATCAGTCCCTTGCCAGCATGCTGCTCTCCCATCCAGTAACCCAGCGAGCAGCATTCGGACACGCCGCGCCTGATCGAACTCAGTGTCGCGCCCCCGACAATTTGTCCATTGCCTTTCAGACAGACAAACAAGGGCAACGCCACTCCCGCTTCCCGGTCGGTTTCGTATCGGCGTATCCGGTAGCGAAAGGAGGCACTTGTGAGATCGTCTTTGCCCCAGCGCGGCTCCCAGGGCTCAAGAAAGGCCCGGCTCGCCTCGCGCAGCCGACTCCACTCGGCGAAATCGCCGATCACCGGGTTGCGGAGGTAGGTCTTGCGCCCTTCAATCCGCAGTTCTTCCTGGGTCCGGCTGCGGAATCGAAACACCGGAGGCGCCATGGCAGGGACAATCCTTAACCTTTATTCGGCTGCGGCTGTTCGCCCGCCGTGCTGACCAAGAGTTTGAGCCATATCGGAGACAGTCAGAAGATTGTCCACCGGACCGATTGCCGAAACTGTAATCGGCGTGTCGAAAAACAGCTTGCCAGCCAGATCGGAAAGCCGTTGCGGCGTCAGATTGGCCAGACGTTCCATCAATTCATCATTGCTCACCGGGCGGCCAAACAGCAGCATCTGGCGCGCAATCTGGCTCGCCCGTGCGGCAGGACTTTCCTGCGCCATCAGCAGACCGGAGCGCACTTGTGCCCGTGACCGATTGATTTCCTGCTCTTCGACACCGTCGGCCGTCTTGGCCAGTTCCGACAGAATGACCGGAATGAGTTCGGCCAGATCGTCTGCACCGGTTGCGGCATGAACGCCGAACAGGCCTGAATCCGAAAAGCCCCAGTGGAATGCGTAAACCGAATAGCACAGGCCGCGCTTTTCACGGACTTCCTGGAACAGCCGTGAAGACATGCCTCCGCCAAGAATGTTGGCAAGCAGCTGCGAACAGTAAAAATCCCGCACCTGATAGGCGCGGCCCTCAAATCCGATCAGCACCTGCGCGTCCATCAGATCGCGGCTTTCGCGGTAGTCACCACCGGTGTAGGCGGCGGTCGGAATGGTCCGCAACAGCGTGCCGGTCGGCTTGATGCTTTGACCAAAGCTGTCGTCAACTAGCTTCACGAATACCTCGTGATCGACTGCGCCTGCCGCCACGACCACGATGCGGTCTCCGGTGTAATGACGAGCGAGGTAAGCCCTGATCTGGTCCGGCGTGAATGCCTCGACCGTTTCAGGCGTACCCAGAATTGGCCGTCCGATGGTCTGGTCGCGAAACGCAGCTTCGGTGAACTTGTCGTAGACCACGTCATCCGGTGTGTCGTTCGCAGCACCGATCTCTTGAAGGATGACGTGTTTTTCACGCGTCAGTTCAGCCTCGTCGAAGACCGAATTGGTCAGGATGTCGTGGAGAATGTCGACGGCAAGCGGCACATTGTCCTTGAGCACGCGGGCGTAGTAGGCCGTGGTCTCGGTCGATGTCGCGGCGTTGACTTCACCACCGACATTTTCGATCTCTTCGGCAATCTGCCGCGCGCTGCGCTTGTGAGTTCCCTTGAATGCCATGTGTTCGAGCAGGTGGGCGATGCCATGTTCCTGAGCGGTTTCGTCGCGGGAACCGGATTTGACCCATACGCCAAGAGCAACGCTCTCAAGATGCGGCATTGTCTCGGTTACCACCGTGACGCCATTGGCCAGGCGTGTCGTCTTGACTTTCATACTGTCACTTTCCCCGGCTCATCGTGTGGCCCTTGTAAGTGACTGGATATGGCTTTCCACCGCATCCTGGTCATTGGGCAACACGCTGAACCGTTCCTCCCGTTGCATTAGGTCAGAGAGCCACGACGGGAGCGCGGGGTCAATACCACAGGCGTTTTTTACGGCATCCGGAAACTTGGCCGGATGCGCGGTTGCCAGCGTGATCATCGGCGCTGACTGTTTTTCCATTCGGGCGGCAACATGCACAGCCACTGCAGTGTGCGGATCAAGCACATAGCCGGTCTCTGCCTGGACATCGCGAATGATGGCTTTCACCTGCCGCTCGTTTGCCCGACCTGCACGGAATTCCTTGCGGATGGCCTTCAGCGCCGGTTCGGCGATGTCGAAGGCGCCGGATTGCTTCAGTCCGGACATGGCGCGGCGAACGGCTTCTGCATCGCGGTCATTGGCGTCAAACAGCAGCCGCTCGAAGTTTGATGAAATCTGAATGTCCATCGAAGGTGAGGTGGTCGGGCTTACGCCTCGCATCTCGTAACGTCCGGTTCTCATGGTCCGCGCCAGAATGTCGTTCTCATTGGTGGCGATCACCAGCTTTGCAATTGGCAGGCCCATGCGCTTGGCTGAGTAGCCCGCAAAAATATCGCCGAAATTTCCGGTCGGAACCGTAAACGACACCTTCCGGTCAGGCGCGCCGAGCGACACGGCCGAGGTGAAATAATAGACGATCTGGGCCATGATCCGCGCCCAGTTGATCGAATTGACGCCGGACAGCCGCACCTGATCGCGGAACGCGGCATGGTTGAACATGGATTTGACGAGGTCCTGGCAATCGTCAAAATTGCCCTTGAGCGCCATCGCATGCACATTGGATGCCTTCGATGTCGTCATTTGCCGCTGCTGGACCGGCGAAACCCGGCCTTCGGGAAACAGGATGAAGATATCCGTCCGGTCACGCCCTGCAAACGCGTCAATTGCCGCACCGCCAGTGTCGCCGGAAGTCGCGCCAACAATTGTAGCCCGCTCGCCACGCTTGGCCAGCACATGGTCCATAAGCCGGGCGATAAGCTGCATCGCCACATCCTTGAACGCCAGCGTCGGGCCGTGAAACAACTCCAGCACGAACGAGTTTGCGCCGCTTTGCACCAGCGGAGCGACTGCCGGATGACGGAAGGTCGCGTAAGCCTCGTCAATCATGCTGCGAAGCGCATCCGTCTCGATTTCTCCGGCTGTGAACGGCTCGATCACCCGGAAGGCAATCTCCTGATAGCTCAGGCCGCGCATTGAGCGAATGTCCTTGCGGGTGAATTGTGGCCACTCCCGCGGAACATAGAGACCGCCGTCGCGCGCAAGACCTGCCAGAAGCGCATCGCTGAAACCCAGTGCGGGCGCTTCGCCCCGTGTCGAAATATAGTCCACAGACATGTTCTCCGGTGGTGGACGCGGATCGCGCAAGATGAGATAACGCCGGTCGATTTTCCGTCGCGCGGCTGATATAGACCATGGGCGGTCGTCATGCAAAGGCCACACACCTGTTAGAGGGGTGGTCTTTCGCCTTGGGTGAATGAAGGTAGGTTTATCGTGTCACATAGTTTATTGCGTTTCGCTCCGGTTTTGTTCAGTGCTGCGCTGATTGCCGGCTGTACTTCTGCGGACCCTCGCTCGGCGCTTGGCTCCGGTGGCGCCAACCAGCAGCCCGCTCTTGATGCTGCGACGAATGCGCCCGTGGTGCAGGGGGCTTGCCCTGCGGTGACACTGCGTGAAGGCACAGCGTACTACACCACCTATTCCAAGGGCGGCGATGGGGATCCGGCCAAGATAATTCATCAGGCCTCGATTACCGATACCACACGGCAATGCCGCATCAGCGGCGATCAGATAATCATCACCGTCGTGGTCTCCGGACGTGTAGTTGGAGGCCCGCAGGCCAAGACCGGCGTTGTCAATCTGCCGCTTCGCGTTGTTGCGCTTGATGGAGAGGCTGTTCTTTATACGGAGCTGCAGCAGCAACCAGTTTCGCTCGTCGAGGGCGGGCCCGCCGAGCAGTTCATCTACACCAACCCATCTGTCACGTTCCCGGCCAGTGCATCAGGCTCCGCCAAGCTCTATGCAGGCTTTGATCCTGGGCCTTACAACACGCGCTGACACCGGTTTGCGACGGGTTCGGGCAGTCTCAAACCCGCCATCTTGCTCAGAGCAGTTCGGACCAGCCTGCAAGCGCTTCCACAGTAGCCGGAAGATCGACCATCCGGCTGATCACGGTTTCAGCGCCCGCCTCGGTCAGCTTGTCGGCGTGGCCGGGATAGCTGTGTGAACCACCGGTAAATCCGACGACACGCATGCCGGCGGCGACCGCGGCATGAACGCCATGCACAGAATCCTCAATCACCAGGACATTGGCAGGCTTGGCGTCAAACTGTCTGGCGCCGTAGATGAACACATCCGGCGCCGGCTTGGTGCGGCCTTCGCCGATCTCCTTGGCCGAATAGACATGCGCACCGAACAGCCGGTCAAGACCGGTGCGCGCCAGCATGGCCTTCAAGCGATGCGCCGAGGAGTTCGAGCAGATGCAGCGTGGGCCGGGAATGCGCGCGATCGCCTGCACCGCGCCGTCAATGGCGCGAACTTCCTTGCCCAGTTTCTTGTCGAGCAGCGTCTCCGAAGCATCGAGCAAGGTGGCGGAAAACGGAATGCTGGCCTCGCGCTCGACTTCGAACAGGATGTCCTTCCAGGTCAGTCCCGCAAAACGCTCGGCGAGCTCTTCCGCTGTAATTGGATAGCCGGCATCGCTCAGAAGCTTTGATTCGACCTGTGCCGCAATGATCTCGCTGTCGACCAGCACGCCGTCGCAATCAAAGATGATGAGGTCGAAACCAGCCATGGAAGAGTTCCTGTCTTGGAGTTGGCGCAAAGGGGAGGAGGTGAGCCCGCACCTATAGCAAGGGGAGATTGCAGGCAAGGGCAGGAAAATTCAACTTCGCCCGCATCCTGTCCGGCGCCAGCTTGCGTTAGCCGCTGCCGGTCAAATCGATATCTTCTATAATATTGAAATTGTTGGAAGGTTTGTGTTGGCTCCGTTCATTCAATCCTTGACCGGCAGGAAGGTCCTTCTGGTGTCAGAGCACCGAATTTGCCAAGCCGGGCAAGTCTGAAAGCGGGAAGCCGGTGTGCATTCACCAGATGTTTACCCTGTTCGGTAACCATGAGGATCAGTTGTTGCGTCTGTGTAATGTGAGTATCAAATGGCCCGATCTGTTTCGCTTTCCGGAATTTCTGCCGTCAATGACACCCGTCAGTCTTGGCTCGACACCATCATCAAGGGGGATTGCGTTGCAGCCCTGGAAGCGCTTCCCTCAAACTCCATTGACGTGATTTTCGCCGACCCTCCTTACAATCTTCAGCTCGGTGGTGATCTGGCTCGCCCGGACCAGTCGATGGTTGATGCGGTCAACGATCACTGGGACCAGTTCGACAGTTTTGCCGCTTACGACGCTTTCACCCGCGCCTGGCTGATGGCCTGCCGCCGGGTGCTAAAACCCAACGGCACCATCTGGGTGATCGGCTCCTATCACAATATTTTCCGCGTCGGCACGCAGCTCCAGGACATCGGCTTCTGGCTGCTCAATGATGTTGTCTGGCGCAAGACCAATCCGATGCCGAATTTCCGCGGCCGCCGCTTTCAGAATGCACACGAGACCATGATCTGGGCTTCGCGTGACCAGAACGCCAAGAGCTACACCTTCAACTACGAAGCGATGAAGGCATCCAATGACGATGTGCAGATGCGCTCCGACTGGCTGTTTCCGATCTGCACCGGGGCAGAACGCCTCAAGGGCGCGGATGGCAAGAAGATCCACCCGACTCAGAAGCCAGAAGCGCTTCTGGCCCGCGTGCTGATGTCGTCGTCCAAGCCTGGCGACGTGGTGCTTGATCCGTTCTTCGGCTCCGGCACCACCGGTGCTGTCGCCCGTCGTCTCGGTCGCCACTTCGTCGGCATCGAGCGCGAGCAGGATTATATCGACGCGGCGCGCGCCCGCATCGATGCTGTCGAGCCGCTCGGCAAGAACGAACTCACAGTGCTGACCGGCAAGCGCGCCGAGCCGCGGGTGGCCTTCAACGTGCTGATCGAGGCCGGCCACGTCAAACCCGGTGACGTGTTGCATGACGCCAAACGCAAGCATCAGGCGATCATTCGTGCCGATGGCACGCTGGTTGCCAACGGCCAGGCAGGTTCGATCCACAAGGTCGGAGCGGCAGTGCAGGGCTTTGATGCCTGCAATGGATGGACTTTCTGGCATGTCGAAACGCCGGATGGCCTAAAGCTGATCGATGATTTCCGCGCTGAAATCCGCAAGGAAATGGCGCGCGCCGGATAGTTTCCGGCAACGAGATCCGGCGGGTGTCAAGTACCTTCAGTCCCCGCCGGACATGCAGCGCCCGGGATGTGTTGCACGTCCCGGGCGCTCGTCTGTGCCCAGCTCTTTACCTATGCCGATTTCCAGCTTGCGCGAATTCGGGAAGTTTGAACACAAGTGAACTTTGGGTGAATGAAAAGGCTGACACCGAGACCTCTCTGGTCAGGTTTCCGGACTGAGCCAGTTCAGGCTTTTTCATTGAATTTTGATTTGAACCAAAATCGTTGACAAGCGTTAACTCAGGCAAGTCCCCGCTTGCTTAACCAGGGCCGCAGATGCGGCGTCTTCAACAGGAGATTTTGGCATGGGTGAAATGATTGACAAGACCAAGGCTGCCGGAAACAAGGCTGCCGGAGCAACCAAGGACGCTGTCGGCAAGGCTACCGACAATAAAAATCTTCAGGCCGAAGGCAAGGCTCAAAAAGCAAAAGGCGCCGCTCAGAACGCATCAGGCTCTGTCAAAGGTGCTATGGGTAACAAGGTTTGACTTTAGAGCATGAATGCCTGCCAAGTGGCCGCGCTCCGGATGGGGCGCGGCTTTTTCTCTATTTCGGCGAGGGTGACCATGAAATCGCAGCCGTCTCTTAGCGATCCGGACATCGCAACGATCAAGCGCGTGCTGATCGGGATCTTCATTGTCATCGTTGCTCAGGTTCTGTTCGTCGCCCAGGACGTGGTGATGCCAATGGTCCTGGGCGTCCTGATTGCCCTGACCTTGAGGCCCGTGGTGCGGTTCGCCGAAAAACGCGGCATTCCCGCAGGGATTTCTGCTGTTTTGATGATCGTGTTTCTTGCTGGGGGGCTCGGTTTTGGGGCCTATTCGCTTTCGGGGCCGATAACAGACCTGATTTCGTCCGCGCCCGAAACCGGTATCAAGATCAGGGCGAAATTCGCCGAATACCGCGATGAGATTGAAGCCGTGAAGGAAGCGAGCGAGCAGGTTGAAACATTGGCGCAGGGCGCAGGTTCAGATTCTGCCCAGAAGGTTGTTGTCCAGCAGCCGGCCTTGCTCGCAGCTGCTGCATCCAATGCATTCAGTGGTCTCACCACTTTTGTGGTTGCCTTGATCCTCGCACTGTTCTTGCTCTCTACCGGAACGCTCTTCTACGAAAAAGTCGTCGGAATCATGCCCTTGATGAGTGAAAAAAAGCGGGCCTTGCGTGTGATTTTTGACGTTGAGCGGCAGGTGTCGCGCTACCTGTTTACAATCACCCTCATCAATGCCGGGCTGGGCGCGGTAATCGGGACCAGTCTATGGCTTTATGGGATGCCAAACCCCATCATGTGGGGTTGCATCGCTGCGATTTTGAATTTCCTCCCGTTTATTGGGGCATGGGTTGGTGCCACAGCGGTTGCCGCCACGGCTGTGGTTGTCTATCCGACGCTCGGTGCCGCGCTGATTGCGCCGGCCATTTATTTTGGCCTCACGACGCTTGAAGGCAACTTCCTCACTCCGATGATCGTAGGCCGCAGGCTTGAACTCAACATCGTAGCCGTGTTTTTGACCGTCACTGTTTGGGGGTGGCTTTGGGGTCTGGTTGGTGCGCTGATGGCTGTGCCCATATTGGTGGGTATCAAGGTGTTCTGCGACAATTTTGAATCGATGCATGGATTCGGTCAATTCCTTTCGGGAAGACCGGCCCAGGGGGACGCCGAAGATGTTGGCGAGAACAGTGCGGGCTGAACAGCCTATACATCGTGGAACCAATCGTCTTCCCATGTGTTGTTGCAATGAACTGCAACAAAGGAGGGCATTTGTGCCATGGCAATCTCAACTCTGGTTATCGTAATACTGGTCATTCTGCTGATTGGCGCCGTGCCGTCCTGGCCGCATGCGCGAAGCTGGGGATATGGTCCGTCTGGCCTCATCGGGGCGGCGCTCTTGGTCGTCATTTTGCTTGCACTGCTGGGCTACTTCTAACCGGCGCATTGGCGCCCGGCTGCACCCGCCGGCCGGGCGCCTGTGGTGAACACTAAAACAACATACGCGTTTACGCGTTTCAGGTTTCCCTGGACGGCCACCCAAGGATGCGGCTCGGCCAAACCCATGCAATAAGCAGGTAGGAATTCAGGCTGTCAAAGAACGGCCAAACGGGTCAAATCTTCGCGCAGTTTTTCGGCGCCGGTAAAATGCACAGCTTGCCAACCGGCTGCGATGGCCCCGTCGACATTCTTTTGACTGTCGTCGATGAACAGGCAGGCTGCGGGTTCCAGGCCAAAGCTTTTCACATGCGCGTCGTAAATTTCCCGGTCAGGTTTGATCAACCCGATCTCGCCCGACACCGTGACGCCGCGCGGAACCTTCAGGAACGGGAAGATCTCGCACGCCTGCTTGAAGGTGTCGGCGGCGAAATTGGTCAGCATGGTCACGTCGCGTCCCTGCTGTATCAGGTCGAGCATGATATCGACGCTGTCATCGTAGGAATGGCTGACCATTTCATGCCAGTTGAGGCGGAACGCCCGGATCAGGTCGGCCTTGTCCGGATGTTCAGTGATCAGCAGCGTCTCGGCTTCGTCCCATCCACGTCCGCGGTCCTGCTCAAGGTTCCATTCATGGGTGCAGACCGTGTCGAAGAATGCCTCGCGCTCCGCTTGATCCGGGATCAGCCTCCGATAGGGGATGTTCGGATCGTAATGGATCAGGACCTTGCCGATATCGAATACGATGTGCCGAACTGGGTGGCCTACCGGTTGGTCCGCGGGTTGGTTTGACTCGCTCATGTCTTGCCTTTTTTGAAGAGTGCGGGGAAGGCGGCACTCAGCGCCTTTTTCATCACGGTAGGCAGCGCTTCGCCAGGCAGCGAATCGCCATCACTCCACCATCCATCATGATCGGGCGGGAGAGTGACAACCGCATGAAAAACCTCCAGCCGCAATTCAAAATGTGTGAACACATGCGAAATAACGCCCTTTTTGTGCCATTCGGCTGCAAAGGGTGCGGATTTCGCCCCGATTTCGCCATCCGCGCGAACTGACCAGTTGGTGGTCGGTACACCCGTCATGCCGCCAAGCAGACCCTTGTCCGGGCGCTTGACCAGCAGCACTGCGCCATCATCGCGTTCGGCGACAAACGCTGCGCCGAGGCGGATCGGTTTTTCTTTCTTCGCAGGCTTTACCGGAAACTCCTCCTGCCGCCCGGAGCGTCGAGCCCGGCAAAGCTCGTTGATCGGACACAGCGCACAGGTGGGACGTTTTGGCGTGCAGATGGTTGCGCCGAGATCCATCAGCGCCTGGGCGAAATCACCGGGCCTTTCGGTGGGGGTCGCTTCGCCCACGACCGCGCGGATTTCGGTCTTTGCCGAGGGCAGCGGCGTCGCGATCTCGTAAAGCCGCGTGAACACTCGCTCTATATTGCCGTCGACAACCGCTGCCGGCCGGTCAAATGCAATCGCTGCAATGGCCGCAGCCGTATAAGGGCCGATGCCGGGTAAGGCGAGCAGGCCTTCTTCGCTGTCGGGAAACCGCCCGCCATGTTCGGCTGCCACCACATCGGCGCATTTCTTCAGATTGCGGGCACGGGAATAATAGCCAAGGCCGGCCCAGGCCTTCATCACATCCTCGGTGTCGGCTGCCGCCAGATTCTCGACGCTCGGCCAGCGATCCACAAAGAAAGCAAAGTAGGGTTTGACCGCCTGCACGGTGGTTTGCTGAAGCATGATTTCAGACAGCCAGACCCGGTAGGGATCTGCCACCACGCCGTGCATCCGGGCCGACGGGCTGATCCGCCAGGGAAGGGCGCGGGCATGCCTGTCATACCAGGCAAGCAACGGGGTCGCGATACCGGGCGCGGACTTTGATGGCTTGGCAGATGACATTGAGCTCATGCGGCGGTAGGAAGGGAGTGTGCTTCTAGAAGTAGTGCGCTTCGAAATGAACACAATACCGGATCATGACTTGTCGGGTCGATTGGCGCAATCCGTCATGCCACGTTGTCCAGTGACGGGCGTTGTTGCGCGATGATGTCTGACAGGTTTCAGGGAGAATGTGACGAATGGCAAAGCCGTTCACCCGCAAGGGCGTTGTTCAGATCGCCGAGATTGCCAATGGCTTGATCGATCCGATCCTGGCCAAGCGCGCTGGCATCAACACAATGCTGTTGGCGTCCTGGGACGAGATTGCCGGAGAGCAGTTCGCCGGGTGTTCACGGCCCGAACGCATTCGCTGGCCGCGTCAGGACGGACCCGATGAAACCGGTGGCGGTTTCACCCCTGGCCTGCTGACCATTGCTTGCGAGGGCGCACGCGCCTTGTTCCTGATGCACCAGGAGGCCGAGCTGATTTCCCGGCTCAATTCCTTCTTCGGTTTTCGCGCCATCTCCCAGATCCGCATTGTCCAGAAAGCTATCCACGTCCCGGAACGTAAACCCAAGGCCCGGCCACTCAATGCCAGCGAAAAGGGCCGCCTTGCAGGAATGCTTGCCGATGTCGAAGATCCGCGTCTGCGCGAAGCTCTGGAGCGGCTGGGCACGGGGGTGATCGGCCGCAGCCCAAAGAGCAAACAATGAACCGGTTTTTCCTGTACGGCGAACTGATCACGTGTCAGTGATCACGTTGCACTTGTTTGGCCACATTTCCCGCTATAGGAAATGTTGAACAAATGGCGTTTGCTGAAAGTCCGTTGGACGCCGGGCGCGCGCAGGACCTTGAAGTGTTTTGAGTGCGGTGAAATCGATATTTCCAGAGAATGGGTGATTTGCATGTTTCGTTTGACTTCTCGACTGACCGCCGCTGCGAGTGTTTCCTTGCTCGCACTGACTTTGACGGCTTGCTCGGATTCCTCTGACCAGACACCGCAGGCCTCCGATACGTCCGCGACCGTGACCACCGAAACCGCCGTAGTTGCGCCGGTGTCGCCGGAAACCACCGGGTCGACCGACAGCGCTGTCGAAGCGCCCAAGGCGGATGGCGAGGTTGACGTGGCGAAGCTGATGGAAGCCGGTCCGCTCAAGGAAATGACGCTTGGCGATGAAAACGCCCCAGTCACAATCGTCGAGTACATGTCGATGACCTGTCCGCATTGCGCTTCTTTCCACGAAGAAAATTTCAAGCCGCTTCAGGAAAAATACATCGATACCGGCAAGGTGCGTTTTGTCATGCGCGAGTTTCCGTTCGATCCACGCGCCGCAGCGGCCATCATGCTTGCCCGTTGTGCGCCGGAAAACCAGTTTTTCCCGATGGTTGATGTGCTGTTCAAACAGCAACGCACATGGGCGACAGCGCCTGATGGCCGCGAGGCACTGCTGCAAATCGCCCGTTTGGCCGGTTTTACACAGGAGTCCTTTGAAGCTTGCTTGACGAACCAGAAACTTCTGGACGATGTGAATGCTGTAAGAACCAAGGCCGCTGACGATTTTGGTGTGCAGTCCACGCCGACCTTCTTCGTCAACGGCAAGCGGTACCCGGGGAATATGTCGATTGACATCATGTCGGCGATCATCGACCCGCTGCTCTGAGTGGGTAATACGCACCAATCCCTTGCGGTCTGACCGCGAGGGATGCTTTGGCGCGTCGATGAATGCCCATGATCGGGAGCCCCGGTCATGAAGTTCACCAAGTTGCGGGTTCTGGGCTTCAAATCCTTCGTCGAACCGACCGAATTCATCATCGAACGCGGCCTGACCGGTGTGGTCGGGCCCAATGGCTGCGGCAAGTCCAATCTTGTCGAAGCGATGCGCTGGGTTATGGGCGAAAATTCCTACAAGAACATGCGCGCCTCGGGCATGGACGATGTGATTTTCTCGGGCTCGGGCAATCGTCCCGCGCGCAACACCGCCGAAGTCGGCCTCTATCTCGACAATTCGGACCGCACCGCGCCTGCTGCTTTCAATAATTCCGACGAAATCCAGGTAACCCGCCGGATCGAGCGCGAATCCGGTTCGGTCTACCGCATCAATGGCAAGGAAGCCCGCGCCAAGGATGTGCAACTGCTGTTTGCCGATGCCTCCACCGGTGCCCGCTCGCCCTCGATGGTCGGGCAGGGACGGATTGGCGAACTGATTCAGGCCAAGCCGCAAGCGCGCCGGCAATTGCTTGAAGAAGCCGCGGGTATCTCCGGCCTGCATTCTCGCCGCCACGAGGCCGAGCTTCGACTGCGCGCTGCCGAAGCCAATCTCGAGCGCCTTGATGACGTCACTTCCGAGCTCGAATCCCAGGTCGAAAGCCTCAAGCGCCAATCCCGCCAGGCCAACCGTTTCAAGATCCTTTCGGCTGAAGTGCGCCAGGCCGAGGCCACGCTCCTGCATCTGCGCTGGTCCATCGCCAAGGGCCAGGAAGGCGAAGCTGAAAGTGCACTGGCTCAGGCCACGTCCCGTGTCGCCGAACTGGCGCAGGCGCAGATGGAGGCCGCCAAGAACCAGGCGATAAACGCTCACAAACTGCCCGAATTGCGTGAGGCCGAGGCCGCTGCAGCAGCTGCCTTGCAGCGTTTGCAGATCGCCAGAACCCAGATCGACGAGGAAGCCGAGCGCATCGCTCGCCGCCGCGAGGAACTTGACCGCCGCCTGGCGCAGCTAAAGGCCGATATCGAACGCGAGGAACGCCTGATCGCTGACAACACCGGCATCATGAAAAGGCTTGCAGACGAAGAAACCGAACTCAAGACAGTGCTGGAAGGGAGCGGCGAACGCTCTGCGGCCTTGAAAGCTGCATTTGAGGCGGCGCAGGCCAAACTCAGCGAAAGCGAAACGTCACTCGGTGTTGTCACTGCCGAACGCGCGGAAGCGGCGGCCGAGCGGACCCAGCTCGAGCGGGTGCTGCGCGAAGCTGGCGAGCGCAAGGCGCGCCTCGACCGGCAAATTGCCAGTCAGGATGCCGATCTTGCCGGGATTGCAGAGCGGATTGCCGGACTTCCTGATCCGGCGATAAAACGCAGGGATACCGAAATCGCTGAACAAGCGCTCACAGAAGCTGAGAGCTCGCTTACTGAAATCGAAATAGCTCTTGAGGCTGCACGCGAGGCTGAGTCCGCGGCGAGATCGCCCGTCACCGAAGCGAAGGCCCGGCTCAACGCCATCGAGACCGAGGCCAAGACCATCGCCCGCATGCTCAATGCCGGGCAGGGGACGGAGCTTTTCCCGCCGGTGGTCGAGCAGATCAAGGTCGATCGCGGCTACGAGACCGCGTTGGGTGCGGCACTCGGCGATGATCTGGATCTGCCGCTCGATCCCGCGGCTCCTGCCCATTGGGCGAGAATGCAGCTTTCCGGTGAGGATGCAGCTCTGCCCGAAGGCGTGACGCCGCTCTCGACCCATGTTCGTGCGCCTGAGGAGCTTGCCCGCCGTCTGGCCCATATCGGGCTGGTTGCGGATGCAGACCACGGTCTTGCGCTGCATGGAAAGCTCAAGCCCGGGCAACGGCTGGTGACGCGAGATGGCGCCGTTTTCCGCTGGGATGGCTATGTGGCCTCTGCAGATGCGCCGACACCCGCAGCTCTCCGGCTTGAGCAGAAAAACCGCCTGGCGGACCTCAACGAAGAAGCCGTGGAAGCCACCAGGGCATTGCGCCACGTCGAGGAAGCGCTGACCCGGAGCGAGGCTGCGGTCGTGTCCCGGGTCAATGAAAGCCGGGCAGCGCGCGATCTCATTCGCGTTACCAATCAGAGCGTTACCCGCGCCCGCGACGAACTGGCGAGCGCCGAACGGGCGTCGGGTGAATTGTCCAATCGCAGGGCGGTGCTCACCGAATCCCGCGCGCAAGTGGGCGCGCAACTGGCCGAGACGCTCGAAGCACTGGAGCAGGCCCAGCAGTCGCTCAAGGCTTGTCCTGATCTGGCCGGACTTGATGCAGCACTTACCCAGGTCCATGCCCGGGTCGCAACCGATCGCGGTGGGCTTGCCGAAGCCCGCGCCGCCCATGAAGGGCTGGAACGGGAGAACGCCGCCCGCGCCCGTAGGCTTGAAGCGATCGCCAGCGAGCGCACCAGCTGGCTTGATCGCGCCGCCAATGCCGAAAACCATCTCGCAGCCCTTCGCACCCGCTCCGAAGAAGCTGCTACCGAAGTGGCGGGCATCGCCGAAGCGCCTGACGAAATTGCCGCCCGCCGCCGTCAGTTGATGAACCAGCTCTCAGACGCGGAAAAGCGCCGCCAGGAAGCGGCCGACAAGCTGGCGCTGGCGGAGACCAAATCACGCGAATCCGACAAGGCCGCCACCGAAGCCATCGGCGCCCTGTCGCAAGGCCGCGAAGGCCGTGGCCGTGCCGAGGAACGGCTGATGGCCGCCAGGGAGCGCCGCGAAGAGGGCGAGGCCCGTATTCGCGAGGCGCTTAACTGCGAACCGCATGAAGCCCTGCGGCATTCGGGGTTGGCAGCAGATGCGGCATTGCCTGATCCGGCTCAGGTCGAGCGCAATCTTGAAAGGCTCAAGATCGAGCGCGAACGGCTCGGCGCGGTCAATCTGCGCGCCGAGGAAGAGCAGACCGAACTCTCGGACCGTCTCAACCTGATCATCACTGAACGCGAGGATATCATTGACGCGATCAAGAAATTGCGTGCCGGGATCCAGAGCCTCAACAAGGAAGGCCGCGAGCGACTGCTGGTGGCATTCGACATCGTAAATGCGCAGTTCCAGCGGCTGTTCACCCACCTTTTCGGCGGCGGGACGGCGGAACTGCAGCTTATCGAATCCGATGATCCGCTCGAAGCAGGACTCGAGATTCTCGCCCGCCCGCCCGGCAAGAAGCCGCAGACCATGACGCTGCTTTCAGGCGGCGAACAGGCGCTGACCGCCATGGCGCTGATCTTCGCGGTGTTTTTGACCAATCCGGCGCCGATTTGTGTACTTGACGAGGTCGACGCGCCGCTCGATGATCACAATGTCGAACGCTTTTGCAACCTGATGGACGAGATGGCCGCTTCCACCGAGACCCGCTTCGTTATCATCACCCATAACCCGATCACCATGGCCCGCATGAACCGCCTGTTTGGCGTCACCATGTCCGAACAGGGCGTTAGTCAGTTGGTGTCGGTTGACCTGCAGACTGCTGAGGACTTGCGTGAAGCGGGGTGAGGGGTGCCAACGATAGAGTCACTGGTTTTGTAGCCGCAGCGAATGCTCAGAAACGAGTATGAAGCACAAGATCCGCCAGCATGTGGGTCCAGCCGTCCTGGTGAATGTCGGCCACTTCCGCGCTCGGTTGCCGCTCATGAGTGACCGTCACGCGGGTTTGGTCTCCACTCAGTTCTTCAAACAGAACCGTCACCAGAGTATCCTTGACCAATGGGGCGTCACCGCCCCAAGTCCAGGTGTAGACCAGCAGATGGTTTGGCTCGACCTGCTGGTAGACGCCGTGAGCTGCCTCCAGGACATCCTTGCTACCATGCTGAGCCATTCCGTAACGGTAGTTGCCGCCGACGCGCACATCCATTTCGCACAGCACCAGTTCGAGATTCTCGCTTCTGCCCCACCAACGTTTCTTGATGGAAGGCACCGTCCATGCGCTCCATACCTGGTCAACTGACGCGGGTATGAGCTGGCTGACAATCACTGTGTTCGAAGTCGATCGAGATTGTGCTGCATTCATCTGTCCTTCTCCTCATCACTGGGCATGTTCAGGTTTTCGAAATAGTCTGACAAATTACCAAGCGCATCGGCCCACATCTGCTCATTTCGGACGATCCAGTCTTTCGCGGCCCTGAGTGACTCGGGCCGGAAATGGCATAATTTTTCGCGGCCGCGCCATTCCATTCGGATGATCTCAGCCTGCTCCAATACTTTCAGATGTTTGGAAATCGCGGGGCGGGTTACCGTGTAGCTTGCCGCAATGTCAGATACTCGCATGGGCTGTCCGGCAGCGAGCCGCGAAACAATGTCGCTGCGGGTTTCGTCGCCCAACGCGTGAAATACGGATGTGGAATGCAAAAAGGAAACCATAAGGTATCCTTTAACCGATTGCGGGCAAGTTTGTCAACTCACCCTGCTGGTGACGGACTCAGGTTCTGTCGGTGTGAGCAGTGACTTCGATCATGACGAGAACGCCGGATATCCACAGCGGCAAATCAGTGTCGGCAATGGGGTTTTCGCTGGTCAGCACCCAATCTTGAGTCTGAACCATCCGACGCAATTTGCCCAGGAAACCTGCACCGGCTTTCCCGGCGCCATCGCGCGGAAGCCGCTGGATCACACCCGATTCCCTGCCATCTTCGATGCAGACATAATCATAAGGAAAGCCGTTCAAGGGGGCGCGCATCACCCGCTCGGCAAAGGAGGCTGGATCGCGGAACTGGATATCATGGCCATAGCCAGACGTTACCATCCACCCTCCACCAGGTTTGCTTGAAGGTGTGACGCTACCCAACCGCTGCCTTGCCCCGTCCTCAATTCTCCATTCCGTGCCGGTGTGGCGCAAATCCACTGGCGCCTTATCCGGGAATAAGATCTGCGTCACACCGCGGAGAAAGGATTTCTCCATTTCGCAAGTCGCCAGGACTGTCCCATCGGTTTCACGGAGGATCTGATATGCGCGATAAATGCTGGAGAGCTTCTTCTCGGATTGGTTGTTTTTCAAGAACCGAAAAATGCTTGGCTGGGACATTAGTGGGACTTCCAATGTTCGCAAACCTCAATTGTGAAGGGTCGTCTATATATACGGTGGTTTGAAGAAAAGTTACCTGCACTGCTCAAATGAACACGATGCCGTCGTGGCGGGAATTGCCTAGGCTGTCCGCTTTCGTATTGTTGCAATACCATGCCGGCCTCCACCGAGACCCGCTTCGTCATCATCACCCACCACCCGATCACCATGGCCCGCATGAACCGCCCGTTCGGCGTTGCCAGGGCCGAGCAGGCATTAGTCAGCGGTGTCGGTTGCCCGGCAGACAGCTCAGGAATTGCGGGACGCGGGATAAGGCCCGGACTTACAGCGCGCCAATCAACGCTGCGACCACCCGGTCCTGTGTCTCGTCATCCAGGTAGGGGTGCATCGGCAGGCTGAGGACACATTCGGCCAGCATGTCGGTCACCGGCAAATTGTCGCCGGCGATGCCGTGATTGCTGTAGGCATCCTGGCGGTGCAGCGGTTTGGGGTAGTATACCGCGCTCGGCACGCCATCTTCCTTCAACTTGGCTTGAATGGCAGCGCGGTCGGCGCCTTCAGATAGCTTGATGGTGTATTGCGCCCAGACCGACTGCAGCCCGGCTGGCACAACCGGCGTCGCTACATGGTCCTTGAGCAGCGACGTGTAGCGCGCCGCAATCCTGTTGCGCGCTTCGATCTCGTCGTCGAAGATCGCCAGTTTCTCAATCAGAATGGCAGCCTGCATCGTATCGATGCGCCCTGTCATGCCGATGCGCACATTGTCATACTGGTTAGCGCCCTTGCCGTGAAAAAGGATCGAGCGCAGCGTATCAGCGAGCTCGGCGTCATCGGTGAAGATCGCGCCGCCATCGCCATAGGCGCCCAGCGGCTTGGCCGGAAAGAAGCTTGTTGCAGTCGCCATGGCCAGCGTGCCGACCCGTCGGTTGTGATAGCGCGCGCCATAGGCCTGCGCACCGTCGCCCAGCACCCACAGACCTTCCCGGTCAGCAATTTTCGAGACGGCGTCATAATCGGCAGGCACACCGAAAAGATCGACCGGTATCACGCCGACTGGCTCGTGGCCGGCATCGCGGGCTTTGGCAATGGCAGTCTCGAGCGAGGCAGGATCCATGTTGAACGTATCCGCGTCAACATCGACAAACCAGATATGCGCGCCAAGCCAGGCCACTACTTCCGCCGTCGCCACAAAGGTGAATGCCGGGCAGAATATCGCCTGGCCGGGCTTCACATTCTTGGCCATCAGCACCATCGCCAGCGCATCCGTTCCCGAGGAGCAGGCGACCACATGGCTGGCGCCGCTGTGCGCGGCGAGCTGTGCTTCGAGTTCTGCGACTTCCGGCCCCATGATGAATTGGCCGTGGTCCAGAACTGCGCCGATTGCCGCATCAATGCGGTCTCGGATGCGCAGCTTCTGAGCGCCAAGATCCACGAAAGGGACGGGTGGGAGGGGTGCGGACGACATGATGTGGTGCCTCGGGGCTCATGCCGAATCCAGCTTCCTGTCGCGAGCCCAAGTGACGACCGGAATTGCTTCCTGATAAAGCCCCCGGCGCGCCGGGTCCAGTGTCGCTGGTCCTGTCGATATGGAAATTGCCGCCGATACAATCACTTTGCGTTGCTTTTGGTGATGCGCCGTGAGAGCCGCAACGCGTAAAGCACGCCAAAATCATGTCAGCCATCTTTGCCTGTTGCTCTCAGCTGTCATTGCGCCACGGATAGAAGCAACATGAGCAGTTTGATCGATTTAGTCGTTCAATTGACCAAATTGCGCATTGTGTTTCACTCATCATGCGCTTAGCACCCAAGCCGAGGGTTATTGAAATCAGCGTCTTGCTGGCTCGCAGGCTGCCCGGGAAACCGGAAGCAGATGCCTGCGATTGGCTGCGCTGCCGGGTTTGGACGAGGAAGGTCGAGTGATGACGAAGTGGGTCTACACTTTTGGAGACGGGCAAGCCGAAGGCTCGGCCGCCGATCGAAATCTGCTGGGAGGCAAGGGCGCAAACCTTGCTGAAATGTGCAATCTCGGTCTGCCGGTGCCACCGGGCCTGACGATCACGGCCGATGCCTGCGTCTGGTATTACGATAATGGCCGCACCATGCCCGACGGGCTGGAAGCTGCAGTCTCTGATGCGCTGGTCAATGTCGGCAAGATAGCCGGCCGCGCCTTTGGCGATTCTGAAAAGCCGCTGCTGCTTTCCGTCCGCTCCGGCGCTCGCGCATCGATGCCGGGTATGATGGACACCGTGCTCAATCTTGGCCTCAACGACGACACGGTTCTTGCCGTGGCGCGTGATTCCGGCGACGAGCGCTTCGCTTTCGACAGCTACCGCCGTTTCATCCAGATGTATGCCGATGTTGTCATGGGGCTCGATCACGAGGTTTTCGAAGAGATCCTTGAAGACGAAAAGGCCCGCCTTGGCCACGAACTCGATACTGATGTGAGTGCTGACGAATGGCGGGGGGTCATCGCCCGTTACATGGCAATCATCGAAGAAGAACTGGGCATACCGTTCCCGCAGGATCCGCACCAGCAGCTCTGGGGCGCCATCGGCGCCGTGTTCGCCAGCTGGATGAATGCCCGCGCCGTCACCTACCGGCAACTGCATGACATACCAGCTTCCTGGGGCACAGCCGTCAATGTCCAGGCCATGGTGTTCGGCAATCTTGGCGATCAGTCGGCCACCGGCGTTGCCTTCACCCGTAATCCCTCGACCGGAGCCAAGGAGCTTTACGGAGAGTTCCTCGTCAACGCACAGGGCGAGGATGTGGTCGCAGGCATTCGCACGCCGCAGTCGATCACCGAGGCCGCGCGGATCGAGGCCGGCTCCGACAGGCCTTCGCTTGAAAAGCTGATGCCGGACGCATTCGCCGAATTTCTCGCCATCTGTGACCGGCTTGAGCGGCATTACCGCGACATGCAGGATCTTGAATTTACCATCCAGGCCGGAAAGCTCTGGATGCTGCAGACCCGGTCCGGCAAACGCACCGCCAAGGCAGCACTGAAGATCGCCGTCGACATGGCAAGTGAAGAGTTGATCACCCGGGAAGAAGCGGTGCTGCGCATTGACCCTGCCTCGCTTGATCAGCTTCTGCACCCGACCATCGATCCGCACGCAACCCGCGACATCATCGGCTCAGGTCTTCCGGCTTCACCCGGCGCTGCGACCGGTGAAATCGTCTTTACGTCGGAAGAGGCCGTCGAAGCAGCCAAGTCCGGACGCAAGGTGATACTGGTTCGGGTCGAAACCAGCCCGGAAGACATTCACGGCATGCATGCTGCAGAAGGCATTCTCACCTCGCGCGGCGGGATGACCAGCCATGCGGCGGTTGTGGCGCGCGGAATGGGAACGCCTTGCGTGTCTGGCGCTGGTGGCATTCGGATCGACCTACGCAATGGCACGCTGGTCTCGCTTGGCTCGACCTTGAAGGCGGGCGACGTCATCACGCTGGATGGCTCCTCCGGACAGGTGCTCAAGGGCTCGGTAGCGATGCTGCAGCCCGAACTGTCCGGTGATTTCGGCCTGATTATGGAGTGGGCCGACTCTACTCGACGCATGAAGGTTCGCACCAATGCCGAAACGCCAGCCGATGCGCGTGCAGCACGCTCTTTCGGTGCTGAAGGCATAGGCCTGTGCCGCACCGAGCACATGTTCTTTGACGGTGACCGCATCACCGCCATGCGCGAAATGATCCTGGCCGAATCGGAAGGCGGACGCCGGACAGCGCTTGCCAAGCTGTTGCCGATGCAGCGCTCGGATTTCATCGAGCTGTTCGAGATCATGAAAGGCCTGCCGGTCACCATCCGTTTGCTTGACCCCCCGCTGCATGAATTTCTGCCCAAGACCGATGAAGAGATCGCTGAAGTCGCGGGTGTCATCGGGGTGTCGGTCGAAAAACTCAGTCAGCGCGTCGATGAGCTGCATGAATTCAATCCGATGCTCGGCCATCGCGGTTGCCGTCTGGCCATTTCCTATCCGGAAATAGCCGAAATGCAGGCGCGTGCGATCTTTGAAGCCGCAGTCGAGGCCGCCAAATCCACAGGCGCGCCGGTGGTGCCGGAAATCATGGTGCCGCTGGTCGGTCTTCGCGAGGAACTCGATTTCGTCAAGGCCCGGATCGACGCCGTGGCGCGTGAGGTCATCGGTGAGGCAGGCGTCGATATCACCTATCTCGTCGGCACCATGATCGAACTGCCGCGCGCTGCCATTCGCGCCCACGCCATTGCGGAAGTGGCCGAGTTCTTCTCGTTCGGTACCAATGATTTGACCCAGACAACCTTCGGCATTTCACGCGACGACGCCTCTTCGTTCCTGATGACCTATCAGCAAAAGGGCATCATCGAGCAGGACCCATTTGTCACGCTTGACATAGAAGGTGTCGGTGAATTGGTGCGCATCGCCTCCGAGAAGGGCAGGGCCACTCGTCCCGACATCAAGCTTGGCATCTGCGGTGAACACGGCGGCGATCCGGCCTCGGTGAAGTTCTGCGAATCCATTGACCTGGATTATGTCAGCTGCTCGCCGTTCCGTGTGCCGATTGCCCGCCTTGCCGCAGCGCAGGCGGCGATCGAGAAAAAACACAAACTCTGAGACGGTTTGCTTCATGGCATGCAAATTCTCGGTTTGAGAAATGCATTTCTAATTTCGGCTGAACTGCCGGAATGGAAAACCGTTTTCTTGTGTTTCTGAGCAGTTCGCAACCATCTCATCTCCCTCAATGCACTGTATTTTGCAGATACAATTCACGGAGATTGAAGCAATGGACCTCGTCCCTCTGATCGACCTTATTGGCGAGCCGCAAACCGCGCTCGTCGGTGGCCTTGTCCTCGGACTGGCCTTTGGCATTTTTGCCCAGCGTAGCCGCTATTGCACACGCTCGGCGGTCCTCGCCGTCATGGGCGAGAGCGATCTCAAGCCGTTCGCCACCTGGGCTGCCGGTTTCGCCGCCGCTGTCCTGGCAGTGCAGCTGTTGCTCGGCGCCGACATGATCGATGTCGCCGAAACCCGCTTCTTCTCGACCGCACAGAGCCTTTCAGGCGCGCTCATTGGTGGGCTGCTGTTTGGCATCGGCATGGTGCTGGCGCGGGGCTGCGTGTCCCGGTTGCTGGTGCTCGGCGCCTCGGGCAATCTGCGTGGCGTGTTCTCCATTGCGATCATCGCGGTGACCGCGCTTGCGACCTACAGCGGTGTGCTTGTGCCGTTGCGCGACGGCGTTGGCGGCATCTGGAGCACAGCTGCAATCGGCGGCAATGATCTGCTGGCTCACGCCGGTGTCGAGCGCTGGGCCGGTATTGCGCTCGGCGCTGTTCTTGCCATCGTCGCACTTTGGTTCGCGCTCAAGTCGAAGCTCTCGGTCTGGCGGCTTTCTGGCGGCGTCCTGATTGGTCTGACGGTTGCCGCAGGCTGGTATTTCACCTGGCAGCTCTCCACCCAGGTGTTTGAGCCAATCCAGGCAGAAAGCCTGTCGTTCATCCGTCCGCTGGCGACCACCGGCGAACTGGCGCTTGAGACGGGGTTTGCCGGCCTCGACCAGGGCGTGCTGATCGGTGCGATCCTCGGGGCATTCCTTGCCGCTCTGCTTTCGGGTGAATTCCGCATCTCGACATTTGCCGAGCCAGGTGTGCCGTCGATCTGGCGCTATGCCGCAGGCTCGGTTCTGATGGGCTTCGGCGGTATCCTCGCTGTCGGCTGCACAATCGGCGCAGGCCTCACCGGCGGATCGGTCTTAGCTGTTTCGTCGTTGCTCGGTCTTGCCTCGATGATCACCGGTGCGGCGCTGGCTCTGGGGCTTCTGAAATCGGTTGCCCGCGAACAGACACCGTCAGCCGCAGTCATGGCTGCGGAGTAACGAAAATCGCGTCTGCCCCGGCTTGGACAGCAAGACGGGGCAGGGCGGACAGCCGCTGCCATTCGGCCTGATCCCTGATGGCCACCACCGGGCAGTCGATCTTGTACAGCATCTGCGCCACAAGCGCCCCGGTGGTGATGATGGCGTCTTCGTAGAGCAATATGATCGCAGCTGGCGCCGTGCCTAGCCGGATTGCTTCTGCCAGAACCGAAGCCCCCGACGACGATCCGCGCCCCCGTTCGATGAGCAGGACAGTCCCGCTGAGGCAAGCGCCATGCTGCGGGTGAAACCGGTCGATCACCTTGCCGCTGGCACTGTCAAACCCGCCCCAGAAGCTCAATGGGTCATCGAGTTTCAAAACACGTCCTTGAGCCTTGCCAAAAACCAGACCGCGCGCGCTCATGCTCGCACCACCCGTCCAGCCTTTGCCGACAAGAGCGTGTCGGCAAGCGTCCCAAAAGCTGCATCTACGCCAAGATTGCCCGGCGCATAATAGGCCCATTTGCCTGAATTGGTCATCACCGCTCCGGAAAGGTCGCGGATAATTGATGTCACATAGGTACAGGTGTCGACCACGACCGTGACGCCGGCGGACTCCAGTGCTTGAGCCCTGCCACCGGCACTCAGCTGATCCCATTCATGCCTCCCGGTGTTGACATAGACAGGAACAGAAAATGGCGCCAGATCGAGCATCGGCATCAACCGGTCGAACTCGCTCATTGAGAAATGCGGGGTTCCAAGGGCAACGGCGGTCAGCGCTGTACCATCCGGCACGGTGGATAGCGTCGCCAGAATTTCGGCAATGTCCGCCGGACCCAGACGTCCCGCAATTGGCAGGTCGATCCCGCCGGTTGCCGTCAACAGATCAGGTGCTTCAGGTGTCAGCCCGACAGCATGAAACATGGCAACGCTGCCTGACGATGCTGCGGCCGCGCCCAGTGCCTTGAGGTCGTCTTCGCTAGTGCAAATTGGCAATCCGGTAATCGCGGCAATTGTATCTCCGCAGTGCTCGCCGATAAAAAGGCCGGCCGCAACGGCTATCCCGCCAGCCTGATCCGGCCCGGCATTATCAAGACCGTGGATCTCAATGATCGCGCCGGCGCGGCGGTTCTCGGAGCGGTGCAGCCCGTAGTCGGGAACCCGTCCAGTCAGAGCGCAGGCGAGGTCGATGAAATCGCCATAGCGGTTGGTTCGCGCACCAATGACAGAATTTGCAAACACGATGGCGTTTGATTCCGCCCATGCAAGTTGATCGCCAAACTTGGGTCGCAGCAAGGTCTGGTAGGGCGCACAGGTAAAGCTCGGTATGCAGCCAAGTTCGATATGGGCTTCCATCAACCGTTTTCCGGCAGCGCCGAGCTCTGCGTCACCAATGAAGAGCTCCGGATGAATGAGGTCGACAGATCCGACATTGAGCGTGGTGGGAACTCGAACACGTCCCTCAAGCGCAACGAAACGCTCGACGAAATCAAGGCTCGCCTGACCATGATACAGGCACCCGTCGACGTGAGCGCTGGCGCAGGGCAGCAAGCGAGGCGCACCGACGGCTTCGGCAAACTTCAGGACAAGCTGCAGCGCGTCTGCCGCAGCACGGCCATGAACACCGTTGATGATCTCGTGATCTGTTGAACTCAATTCCACTGTTCATCCCCGGCGCTTGCATTGCGCCGCGAAGACTAATGCATGTCGCGCTCAAATGTAATCATCTGGACGATAACGTACATGCATCATTTCAAGGTGTTACCGCGACTTTTGCACATCCAGTTGGATGCGCGGCGCAGTAGCCGTTAAGGGCAGGTGGTAAAAGACTTGAAGTCCGTATTCAGAGTTTCTCAAGCACCGCTACAAATGCCCTGGCAAACCGCACCAGGCCTTGGGTCGCCTCGTCCGCTTCGGCGGTTCGGACACGGTCGCCATGTGCGCTGAGCAACACCAGGCCGAAACGTCCGCCATTGTCACGCGACAGGCACACGACCGCGATCCGCTGGGCATCTTCCACGAGGCCGGAGGCAGGAAGGTCGAACAGGAACTCTCCGTTGATTTTCATGGCCGCATCGCGCACGGCGTCACAAAAGCCGCGATCAGCGATGTCGCTGAGGTCGAGTGCAAGCTCAAGTTCCACCAGATCCAGCGCCAGCGGAACCGGTTCTTGTTGCGGTCGGGTAGCCTCATGTGAAGCGCGGGAAGCGGTGAGGGCCTGTGCCGTTGTAGGCGCGGGTGCAGGCTTGAACGGTCCCTGCAGCGGCGTTGAGTGAGCGTCTGTCGCCATGGCGGATCTCCTTCGGAACGTAAAACTGTCCGGCTTGATCAGCCCCCTGGATCAAATTTTGCCTGTAAGCATGGCTGAAGTGAGGCGCTTGCCGCGGCCGCCACGAACCGTTGGAGCCGCTCATCTTCAAATGGAAGTAGTTTTAGCGCCGGGACTTCGTGATCTGGCGTGGAGCGTGCGGCGACGCCGTGCGAGCACCGTTAGCCGGTCGCGACGAAGCCCAGAGTGCGAAAGGACAAGCTCACACGATTGCCTGGTGGACTGACACTGCAATCGCGGGAGGACTGCATCGGCCTTACTTGGATGTAGTTTCCGCACAAGCGTCGTCAAAATCCTCGCACGATGCGCGGCATCGCAACTCACGGTGTTTTCCTAGCTGCCGCGAAAAATTCATTCCATCAAACTGCTTCCATTTGAAGATGAACGGCTCTAATGAATTCACCCACAACCAGACGCGCATCCCGCGCTCCAAATCTCCGGAGACTTGGCCGCGCCATGCCCTTCCGACCAGAACGACCACAATCGATTGCCGCTGCCTGGTCTCGCAGACTGGGAAGATTCGCCCTGTTGCTGGCGCTGATGGCGTTGGTGTTGCATCGTCTCGGTATGCTTCAATTGCCGAACGCGGTGGCAGCACTTTTGCTCGCGGCTGTGGTCGCGGTGTTTGTGTTGGGCCTCTCGATGATCGGTTTTTTCATGCTTTGGCATATTGGCGCAAAAGGCGGCCATGCGTCTTTCAGTGGCATGATCATGGCGCTCATGATTCTTATACCCGGTGGTCTGGCGGCCAGCCGCTTCGTGCTCCTGCCCAGAATTCACGATATCTCCACCGATGTGAAACAGCCACCCGAATGGCTTGAGGAGCCCCAAATAGTCAGCTCATGGATTCCGCGATCCGATGGCGCCAATCCGGCCGCGAGAGAACTGCAAACACAGGCCTATGCGCAAATTACCGGTAGGCGCTACGAGGGCGCGATCGACCGCGTGTTGCTCGCGGTCCGAGCCGTCGCACAGGAGAAAAAGTGGACGCAGGTCGCCAATGTCGGTGCAGAGGCTTTGGTCGACGGGCTTGAGCCGAGCTCCGGGAATGCAGAGACGCAAGAGAGGGCCAGCAATGGTGAGGCCGACCCGACGCGTGTGCCGTTGCCCGCGCCGCGGCCAAATATTGAAAACGAGCCGCTCGCCCCACTTCCCTCGTTTGCGGTTATTCAATACAGAACCAAAACTCTGGTGCTCGGCATCCCGCAGGATGTTCTGGTCCGGCTTTCGGAAGAGGAAGAAACCACTTTCGTCGATATGCGCGCAGCAACACGCGACGGAGAACATGATTTTGGTATCAATGCCGAATTGATCCGCACATTTCTGCATGACCTGGATTTGCAGCTTCTCGGGATCGCCGGAGGCTGATCGCCCCTAACCCTCTGGGCTCAGGCCGGGCTGTATTCGCCGTTGATCGCCGGTGGACCGTCGGTAATCACCTCTCCGCGGCCGACCAGATCTTCCAGATGAGCCAGCACCGACAGCGCTGCAGCGCCATGCAGCCGCGGGTCGGTTTCCCGGTAGATCGCCTTGACCATGTCGGCAATCAGCCTGTCGCCTTTTTCAATGCGGCCGAGCACGGCGCGTTCCCGCATGATCCGGTGGGTTTTAAGCGCCCGCACAAATTGCCGCGGCTTTAGCACAGGGCCCCCATGACCGGGCAGGTAGGTGCGGTCGTCACGCGCAGCCAGCATGTCGAGCGAAGCCATGAAATCGCTCATCGCGCCATCCGGCGGGGCGATGATTGAAGTTGCCCAGGCCATCACGTGGTCTGCCGAAAAAACCAGGCCTGTGCCGGCAAGGGCAAAAGCTGCGTGATTGGCGGTGTGACCCGGCGTATGAAGCGTTTCAATCGACCAGCCGTCGCCCGAAACAACATGCCCGTGACCCGCGGCAATGTCGGGTAAAAAGTCCATGTCGGCGCTTTCCTTGAGCGGATTGATCTCACCTGTGTGGAGCGGGCGCGCAGCGCGGTGCGGACCTTCGGCAACCACGATCGCCCCGGTTTCGGCCTTCAGCCGGGCAGCCAGCGGCGAATGATCCCGGTGGGTGTGGCTGACGAAAATATGGCTGACCGGACGCCCCGCGATCGCCGTCACCAATGTCTGCCAATGGCTTTCGTCTTCCGGACCGGGATCAATCACCGCGAGAGTATCACGCCCGACAATATAGCTGTTGGTGCCGTGAAAGGTCAGCGGACCTGCATTGGGCGCAGTCACCCGCAATACGTCGCTGGCGACTGGGACAGCCTCTCCGTGCGCGGGCTCGAATGTCTTGTCAAACGTCGGATTGCTCAAAGGTATCTCCGGTGTCCGGCGTAACGCGGTGCATCGAGCCGGTTGGGGCGCCGCCATTTGTGGATGGGCAGGGATTTGCGCCGGACTGTCTTGCTGTCGGGCGGTGAAGTCAATATACCGAAATTGATGAGCGGCTGCTTTGGCCTGCTCTTGCGAAATTTCTGGAGATCGATCCATGGCTACTGTTCCCGCCCGTTCCTTTGCTCAATCGTTTGCGCCAACTGGTGCCGCCGCACGCTACGCCACCTATGGCGCAATGGTCCTCTTCGGCAGCTTTTTGATCGCTGCCGCTGGCAAGGTCACTGTCCCGTTCTGGCCGGTACCGGCGACGCTTCAGACCCTGGCGATTTTCGTCATCGCCGCCGCTTTTGGACGCAAACTCGCGCTTGCGACACTCGCAGCCTACCTTGTTGAGGGTGCCGCCGGCCTTCCGGTGTTCACCAATGGTGGTGGTCTTGCCTATTTTGCCGGCCCCACCACCGGGTATCTTGCCGGCTTCGTCATCGCCGCCGGGCTGACCGGCTGGGCCGCGGACCGCGGACTTGATCGCAATGCCTTCAAGCTGTTCGCCGTCAATCTGGCAGGCACTGCAATCATCCTGCTGCTCGGCGCAGCCTGGATTGCTCTCGCTTTCGGCACGGAGAAGGCGCTTGCCTGGGGCGTCGGCCCGTTCATCGCAACCGACGTCATCAAGGCGGCTTTGGCTGCAGCGGTTGTTCCTGCCGGCTGGCAGATCGCCAACCTGTTTCGGCGCTAATCGCTGACAGACGTTCGAAGGCCCGTTAGGGCCAGCCGTTCAAGAATACGAAACCCGCGCGGCTGACATGCCGCGCGGGTTTCTTTTTGAGGTGAATAATCATTGATCCGGTGCACTTTCGGTGCTTGTGATCGGTCGCGTCTTTTGCTATCCCCGCGAGGCTTCCGGACATTACCGGTTTGCATCGGGCGATGACTTGTCTCGCTCGGGACAGTGTTGGGGCGTAGCCAAGCGGTAAGGCACCGGTTTTTGGTATCGGCATCCCTGGTTCGAATCCAGGCGCCCCAGCCAACTCTCTCTGCACCGCCGTGTTGAGCGTCCGAGATTGATATCGCTTCCACCTCAATATTCCTATCCAGCGCGCAAGCCGCATCGTTTCTGCAGATGCGGGTTTGAAAACCATCGCCGAAAATATTTTTTCGCGGGTCACCCTGTGTTCTGCCGATCATCGACATATATGCGCTCACGTGTTTCGCGTTTCAGCGTGAATATGGCAGTATTGATCAAACAGATAACTCTCTCGAAGGAGATAGCGACAGTGCGTTTTCAGACAAACCTCATCGCAACGACGCTCGCACTCCTCGTCACGGCTGGTTCGGCCTCGGCGCAGGTGGTCGTGTCATCCAAAATCGATACCGAGGGCGGTGTGCTTGGCAACATCATTCTTTCGGTGCTTGATGCAGCTGGTATTCAAACCACCGATCGATTGCAACTCGGCGCAACGCCGATCATGCGGCAGGCAATCACCGCTGGTGAAATCGACATTTACCCAGAGTACACCGGCAACGCCGCATTCTTCTTCCAGAAAGCCGACGACCCTCTCTGGACAGATGCCGCCAAAGCCTATTCGGAGGCCAAGTCACTTGATTATGACGCCAACAAGATTGTTTGGCTGACACCGTCGCCGGCCAACAACACCTGGGCCGTTGCTGTTCGCAAGGATGTTGCCGAGGCCAACCAGATCAAGACCTTCAGTGATTTCGGTGCTTTCGTCGCAAACGGCGGAACCATCGTGCTCGCAGCGTCCTCGGAGTTTGTGAATTCGCCAGCTGCGCTGCCGGCCTTTCAGACCGCTTATGGCTTCACGCTGAAGTCTGACCAGCTGATCACGCTTTCGGGCGGTGACACTGCCGCAACAATCGGTGCCGCAGCCAACCAGACCAGCGGCGTCAATGCAGCAATGGTTTACGGCACCGACGGCGGCATCGCCCCGTCAGGGCTGGTCGTGCTTGAGGACGACAAGTCCGTGCAGCCTGTCTATCAGCCGGCGCCGATCATTCGCGAAGAGGTTCTTAAACAGTACCCCGAGATCGAGGCACTGCTGAAGCCGGTTTTTGAAAAGCTAGACCTCGTGACGCTCCAGGATCTCAACGGTCGCGTCCAGGTTGGCGGAGAGCCGGCCAAGGCTGTTGCAGAAGACTTCCTCAAGGCAAACGGCTTTCTGAAATAGGATGGCGCGGCCTGCCTCTGAGAATTGGGAGCAGGCCTCGTCCGGTTCCGGTGGACATGGCGCTTGGGGCCTTCGCCTTGATAAACTCGGTGTCGTGCTCGCTCTGATGCTTGCCTATGGGGCGCTTGCTGCCCCCTTTGTAACCTTCCGTGCCAACCGTATCGTGCCCGGCGAAGGCCGCTTCCTGCTCGACGCCTTGCCATCCGGACTTGGGCTGGTCCTTGCCGTTCTTCTTCTCGGGGCAGGGGTGGTCGTTCTTCTGAGGGTGCCCACCTTGCTGCGGCTCCCGGTTGCGGCTGCAATGCTTGTGAGCCTGGCGGTGGCTGTCGGTATGGCTGCCAGCTTTCTCACACCGGAGGGAGACAGTTACGCCCGCATCGCACCGGCGTCGGGTTTCTGGATCCTGGTGTTTGCCTTTGCCCTTATGGCGGCTGATTCCATAGCCAGGCTCAGTCCCAGGCCGCTCACACGCATCGGCCTGCTGGCGATTGCTCTGGGCGCCGTTGGCATCTTTCTGATTTCCGGCCTTTGGGACGACCTCTCCATACTCAAGGAATACGCCAGCCGCGCCGATGCCTTCTGGGCCGAGGCGGTGCGGCATGTGCTGCTTGCGGTTGGATCGCTGCTGGTTGCCGCCGCAGTCGGCGTTCCACTTGGTATCCTTTGCCACCGGGTAAAGCGGTTGCGTGCCGGCGTGCTCAATGTGCTCAACCTCATCCAGACCATTCCGTCGATCGCGCTTTTTGGAATTCTGATCGCTCCGCTGAGCTGGGTGGCGATCAACGTCCCGGGGGCCAGCGCGCTCGGTATTCGCGGTATCGGTGCGGCGCCTGCCTTTGTCGCTCTGTTCCTCTATTCGCTGCTGCCGGTTGTGGCCAATACTGTGGTTGGATTGTCGGGAGTGCCGCGGTCAGCGAACGAAGCCGCGCGCGGTGTCGGCATGACCGGCCTCCAGCGGCTGACGCGGATCGAACTGCCACTTGCTCTGCCTGTTATCCTGACCGGTATCCGGATCGTGCTGGTGCAGAACATCGGCCTTGCGACCATTGCTGCCCTGATCGGCGGCGGCGGCTTTGGGGTCTTCGTGTTTCAGGGAATGGGGCAGACGGCCATGGATCTGGTGCTTCTCGGAGCGGTGCCGACCGTCGTGCTTGCGTTTGCGTCGGCCATCGTCATGGACGCGCTTGTCGAAATCTATGCCCCTGCGGGCAAAGGCGGAAAAGCCAGATGATTGAAATTGAGGGTCTCACGAAGCGCTACGACGAGACGACTGTCGTCGCCGATGTTTCGATGGTTGTGGAGCCGCACACCGTCACGGTGGTCGTGGGTACATCGGGCTCGGGCAAGACAACCTTGCTGCGCATGATCAATCGGCTGGTTGAGCCAACCTCCGGCACGATCCGCATTGAGGGGCAGGATATCGGCACGCTACCGGGTTATGAGCTGCGGCGTCGCATCGGCTATGCGATCCAGGGGCACGGGCTGTTTCCTCATCGCACAGTTGCCCAGAACATTGCCACCGTCCCTGATCTGCTCGGCTGGGACAAGGCCCGGATCGAGGCCAAGGTGATACAACTGCTTGAGCTGTTCCAGCTTGACCCGGCAATGTTTTCCAATCGGTTTCCGCATGAGCTTTCCGGCGGGCAGCAGCAGCGTGTCGGCGTTGCTCGTGCGTTGGCGGCCGAGCCGAATGTCCTGTTGATGGACGAGCCGTTCGGGGCGCTTGATCCGATCATCCGCACCAAGGCGCAGATGGATCTGCTGGAAATTCAGAAGCTGTTCGGTACGACAATCATACTGGTCACGCATGATATGGATGAAGCCTTTCATCTGGCCGATCGCGTTGCGGTGATGGATGAGGGCGCGCTTGTGCAGTACGCCACTCCCTCGGATCTGGTCAAACAGCCTGCCACAGATTTTGTCCGGGCACTGATCGGTGAAAACGAACGTGCGTTTCGGCTGTTGTCGATCGACACTGTGGCCGATGCGGTCGAACCGGGTACGGCGCAAGGTGCGCCATTATCAAGCACGACAAGCCAGAGGGATGCGCTGTCGGAGCTGTTGTGGAGCGGCCGCCAGTCTGCGCCGGTTGTCGGTGCTGATGGATCGGCCATCGGCAAGGTGACGCTGCAAGGACTGTCGCGCCGGGCTGCCGGGCCATGATTGGAAAATGGTTTCCATGGCTCGCCCGCGCCTGCCTCTTGTCTCTGCTGATTGCCTTCCTCGCATCGCCCGACTGGTTCGAGCCTCTGCTCAGGCCTCTGGCCAAGGATAATGCACCTGTGGTCTACAACCAGGGCAGCCTGCTGACGCTGACGCTCTTGCATCTGCGCACAGTGGCAATTGCAACAGCGGCGGCGACTGTCGTGGCCGTCTCGTTCGCCATTCTGGTCACCCGCCCGTTCGGTGCGGAATTTCTGCCGCTGTCGCGCAGTCTGGTCAATGTCGGTCAGACCTTTCCGCCGGTTGCGGTGCTGGCGCTCGCTGTTCCGATTCTGGGCTTCGGCGAAAAGCCGACGCTGGTCGCCTTGTTCTTATACGGGTTGCTGCCGATTTTTGAGAACACGCTGACGGGGTTTGCGACCGTTCCTGCTCCTGTACTGGAGGCGGCACGCGGCGCAGGCATGACCGACCGGCAGCGGCTCTGGCGGGTGGAACTGCCGCTGGCTATGCCAATCATTCTGGCTGGTATTCGGCTGTCGCTGGTGATCAGTCTCGCAACTGCGACAATCGGCTCCACGGTTGCGGCAAAGACCCTGGGCGAAGTCATCATCGCCGGCCTTCAAACCAACAACACCGCCTTCGTGCTGCAGGGTGGCTTGATCGTCGGTGCGGTGGCGGTTCTACTCTATGATGGACTGTCCGCCATCGAACGCGTTCTTGCCCGCCGAACAGGTTTGTCACAGGGATGAAGGATCGAATCCTAGAAAGGACATCGGTTGCGCCGTTTATCCTTGCTGTCGATATTGCGCATTACCCATCCACTCCGCGCTTTGGCGGAGAAGTTAGTCTCAAGGAATTGCAATGATTGATCTGAAGAGCTTCGGCGACCTCTCAACTCTAGACCTTGGAGAATTTGCTCCCAAGCCGACGACGTTCACGGATGGCCAGGTGGAGGCCGCAACTCAGCTTTGGGCTTCCGAAAACGGGGTTACCAAGGTCGGCGTATGGGAATGCACACCGGGGCGCTTTTCTGCCGATCGGAGCAAGTCCTCGGAAATCTGCCATATCATTTTCGGCTCGGCCACGGTGGAAGGCAAGCAGGGCGGTGACCAGCGCAGGATCGGTCCTGGAGACATGCTGGTCCTGCCGCTCGGCTGGGAAGGCGAATGGACCATCCATGAACAGGTGCGCAAGACCTATGTGTTGACCAGCGCATCTTGACGCAGCCTTGCCATCACGCTTGCGGGCGCTGTCTCTGGTCTGTAATCCTTGAGTGGTCGCAAAACAGGCGAGGGATATGGTCGAGACACGGCGATTGATGAGCAGATCGGGACTGGTGCGGATGTTCTGCGCGCTGTCGCTGCTGCTTGTCGCCTTTGCCCACAAGCCGCTGCTTTCTTCTGCTGCAGCATCGGGCTATGTCGGTGTTGATATCGCCGATTACGTTCTGCCTGACGGGACCCTTCCCGATCTCTGCCTCGGTGGTGAGGAAGACGGGCACCATTTTATTGCCGGTCATTGCGAAGCCTGCCGCATTTTCGGGTCGGTTGATTTGCCGTCCCCGATTGACGTCTTTGTCGTCAATGCTCTCGGCCCTGCTGCGCATCTGACAGCGCGGCTGGATGACCGCTTCGTGCGGTCTATCCTGCGTCCTGGCGCATCGCCTCGCGCCCCCCCCTCGCGTAACGCCTGATTGCCGTCCGGATGCTTCGGTTCCCGCCGCTTCAGCGGGACCTGTGAAGAACCACGACGTTTGCATGCTCCCTGAGCCTTCACTCTCTTTGCCTTGAAACCGGCTCGCTTCTCCGAGCGCCGGCTGGATCCAGACAAACCTCGCCCCTCTTGGGCATTCATCAAGAAAGCCATACCAATGAAACTTATTGCAGCTCTTCTCTCCGCAGCCATCCTGGGCATGTCTCCAACCATGGTCTCGGCCCATGACTACAAGCTCGGCTCGCTCGAAATCGAGCACCCGTTTGCTCGCGCAACCCCACCCAATGCACCGGTCTCGGGTGGCTACATGGTCATTCGCAACACAGGTGAAGAGGCTGACCGGCTGATCTCCGGCGAAGCTGCTTTTGCTGACCGCGTCGAAGTCCATGAAATGAAGATGGATGGCGAAGTGATGAAAATGCGTCAGCTTGCCGACGGGCTTGAGATCCCCGCCGGTGGTGAAGTTGTCCTCAAGCCGGGCGGATACCACGTCATGTTCATCGGTATCGACAGTCAGTTCAAGGACGGTGAAACCCGTAGCGTCAAGCTCACCTTCGAGAAGGCCGGCAGCATCGAAGTCGGCTTTGATGTGCAGGATATGAAGGCGATGCAGGGCCACATGAAAAAGGATGGCGATAACGCCATGGGCCACGGCACAATGAAGTAGGGCAACTAGGCGGTGCCGTGCTCTGGCCCGAAGATGGGTTTGAAAACCGGGATCTGGGTGGCGCTTGCCCCCTTTTCCTGCTCTCGGGCGGATTTTTGGGATGGCAGTATGCAGTCCGCGGCACCGAGCAATCGTTGACCGCCAGACTGAAGCTCGGAACCGATTTCACGCTGGTCGACCACAATGGCGACACCATCATCCAGGCTGCCTTTGAAGGTCGCCCGACCATGGTGTTTTTCGGCGTCACCCGCTGTCCGGAAGTTTGCCCCACGACACTGTATGAAATGGCGGGTTGGTTCGAGGCGCTTGGCGATCAGGGCTAGGATCTGCAGGCATTCATCATCTCTGTCGATCCGGAACGCGATACGCCCGAGATCATGAAAAGCTATGCCGAAGCGCTCACCGGCATCACAGGCGACCCTGACGAAATCGCCAAGGTCATCGCGGCCTGGCATGTCTATGCCGCGAAGGTCCCCACCGAAGATGGTGATTACACCATGGATCACACAGCTTCAGTATACCTTATGGACGAGAACGGCGCTTTCAACGGCGCCATCGCCTATGGCGAAAACCCGGAAACGGCAATCGCCAAACTGAAACGGCTGGCCGGACCGACTTAGTCAGTTCAGTCAGCTTGCGCCCGGTCGGCGATCAGGTTTCCGTCTTCCAGCGCATCGCCGGGATAGAGAAGCACCTGATCGCCATCAGTCAGGCCGGACAGGATCTCGGCCCGCCGGTCGGTCATGTGACCGATGTCGACCGACGTGACCCTTGCCCGCCCATCTTCCATCTTGAACACCGCCCACTCCCCGCCATTGCGGTAGAGCGAACTCACCGGAACCTGCGTGACCGCATCTGATGACCAGATGATGAGGTTGGCGATGACCCGGAAGCCGTGCCCCAGATCTGTCGGCGGCGGATCCTTCAGAGCAATGATGGCATTAACCCGCTGCTCGGCAATACCCAGTGCCGACACCTTCGTGAAACCTGATGGTTCAATGCGTTCAACCTTTGCCTCCAATGTGTCCGGACCGCCCCAGTCGGTGATCCGCACTTGGCTACCGGGGCGAACCTTGACGGCGTCGGCGGACAGCACGTCAACGGTGATCTCGAGATCTGATGGGTCGCCGACTTCGGCGATCAATTGACCAACGCTGGCCGCCTGTTCGCTCTTGGCGTTGAGCGAGAGAATGATCCCTTCAATCGGCGAGATGATGGCAACGCAGCATTCGCCGTTGGCGGGATCGCTCGGCGTTTGCCCGGGCTGGGTCAAGCGCGCCTGGGCGCTGGCGAGTTCCGCTTGCCTGAGCGCTATCATCGCTTCCGTTGATCTGACCTGTGCCTCGGCGAGGTCCAGTTCGCCTTCAATTTTCTCCAGCTGACTTTGCGAGACGATGTTGGTGGCTGCCAGCTTGATCGCCCTGTCATGACTGGCGCGAGCCAGAGCCTGTGCGGTACGAGCGCGCGACAGTTCGACTTCCGCAACGGCGACGCTGGAGCGCGCCGCATCGATCGCCGCCATCAGTTCGGTCCGTGTTCTTGTGTCGATAAACGGCGGGTCGAGCGGATGGATGGAGGTGATGCTTTCGCCCGCGGATATAGGATCGCCGACCGAGTACTCCACCCGGTCAAGGTGCCCGGCTATGGGGGAGGAGATGGCGTAGACATTGCGGATGCGGGTAATTCCGTCCTCCGCGACAATTACCTGAAGTGGGGCGGTTTCGACCGTGGCGAGGTCGACAAGGATCGGTTTTTCACCGAAGGCGACATAAAGCGCCCCGCCGATCGCTGCTGCGACCGCCAATCCTGCGAGGCTTTTTGCAAGCACAGAGGCCATGATTTCAGTCCCTTGTTTTCAAGACTCGGATGAGATCGAGCCGGTCGATGCGGCGTCGGACGATCAGTGCCGACACCACAGCGCCAGCCAGCACGATCAGGCTCGAGACCGCATAGGTTGACGGATTGATGATGAGTGGAATTCGGAACAGATCGCTTTCAAAGCCTTTCGCCACCAACACCGAGAAGCCGCGCCCGATGAGCCAGCCAAGCGGTTGCGCCAGGATCACCATGACACTGAGCTCTGTGAGCAGGACGCTGGACACCTCGCCGCTGGTGAAGCCGAAAACCCGCAGGCTGGCGAGTTCCCGGGCGCGTTCGGATAGCTGGATCCGGGCGGAATTGTAAATCACCCCGAAGGTGATGATGACAGCCAGCGATACATAGATGGTGATGCTGATTCCGATGTTTTCCTCGATCACCGCGCGGAACCGCTGCCGCGAGATCCCCTGCAGTGCCACCGAGGCGATTGCCGGTGTTTGCTTGACCTCGGCGTAGAGGTCATCAATGCGACTTTCATCCACAAGCACCCGCGCGCCGGATATTCGGCTGCCTTGCCCGGACAGTCGGTCGAGCGCCTCGCGGCTCATATTCGCATTGAGCCCGACATAGCTATTGGTAACGCCGATCAGGGGGACCATGACTTTTCGCCCCTGTCCGTCGTTGAGTTCAACCTCGACCTGATCACCGGTCCCAAGATCAAGATGCTCGGCCAGACGTTCTGATAGCAGGATGCCGGATGGCGGCAGCTTGATCGGAGCGAATGAGCGGTCGAGCACGCGGCTGATATCGGTTTCCGGGTCGGAACCAATGATCTGGATATTGCGTGACCGGTAGCCGTGTCGCAACGTCGCTGCTTCAGCGCGGAACGGCTCTGCTGCGATGACGCCGGGGAGGCGGGAGACGTCGCGGATCGCGTCTTCGGACCGGGCTGCAGCAAATGTCAGCGTCGCGTCCTGGCGGTCGGCTCGAAACCAGATGGTGTCGATCATGTGCTCGACGGAATCAAAGGCAAAAAGCGACGTGATCAGCAGCGCGACCGGCAGCGCTGTTCCCAGCGTCGTCAACGCTGTGCGCAATGGCCAGCGCACCAGATGTCTGAGCGCCATCACGGTGAGTTGTGAAAACGGCAACCGGAAGCCGCCTGCTGAACTGCTGAACAGGTTGCGGTATCGCGTCGGCGCCGGCGGGCGCATGGCGACAGCCGGCGGCAAGCGCACTGCACCCATGATGGCATTGGCAGCGCCGACAAGCGCAGCGGCGAATGTCACAAGCGCAGAGATCACGTAGAGATCAGGTTCCCGCGAGAACACCAGAAACGGGAATGAGTAGAATTCCCCGTAAAGCGACGCCATGCCGCGCCCCAGCCGTGTTCCGGCAATGCCGCCGATCGTTACTCCGACAATTGAAATCGCCAGCGTCAACTTGGCATAGTGCCAGGCGATAGCCCCGTTGGAATATCCGACGGCTTTCAAAAGCCCGATCTGCTCGCGTTCGAGCGCAATCAACCGGGTCAGGATCATGTTGACCAGAAACGCCGCGATAAACAGGAAGATCGGCGGGATAACCTGCGCCATGGCCTTGAGCTGGGTCAGCTCTGACTCAAGAAAAGCGTCGGACATGTGGTCAACGCGACCATAGGCACCGGTCCCGCCATGCGGTTCGAGGATGGTGTCGAGCTGTGAGATCACATCTTTCTGGTCGGCGTTGTGCGACAATGTCAGGGAAACATCGTTGAACGCGCCCTTCATGTCATAGGCGCCCTCAAGCACCGATCTGTGCATGTGAATGACGCCGAAACGTTTCTGGTCGGGCACCATGTCGCCGGGGCCGATGGCATAGACATACTCGGGCGAAAGCGTGATTCCGGTGATGGAGAGACGGCGTTTGCGCCCGTTGATCAGCACATCGAAAGTGTCGCCAGGACGAAACCCGTGCGCATTGGCAAATGCCTCGATAATGGCTGCCTCGTTGTCGCGTCCCGGTTCGGGTAGTCTGCCCGAGCGCATGTAGAGACGGTTGACCGCTGGTTCTCCATGATCAGGTATCGAGATCACCATGCCTGTGGCCGGTTCGGCCATGCCGGTAATGTCGATGATCACCGGATTGACGATCCGCGTTGCCACCGCAGACACTCCGTTGATCGCCGCAATAGCCGTCTTGACGCCCTCTGGCGCCCGCGTCGCCCTGGCAAACACATCGCCAAACCGTGTCCGGTCGTAAAACGCGGCACGGGTGTCATCAAGCGCCCGCGTTGCGCCCAGTGCCAGGATGAGGGTCATGACCCCGCATGCCATCACCAGCGCCACCGCCAGCGATTGCGCCCAGAGTCGGCCAAGATCGCGGACAAGTTTGCGGTCAAGCATGCTCAGAGCTTTCACCAGCTCACCTCCGAAGGCTTGATCCGCTCTTCATTGAGCTCACACGAGGCAATGCGGCCATCCAGGAATGTGTAGACCCGGTGAGCGATTTTCCGGATGCCGGCATTGTGGGTGATGATCGCGGTGGTGGCGCCGGTTTCCTCGTTCACCCGCGCCAGCGCTTCAAGCACGATGATGCCGGTGGCCGAATCAAGCGCGCCCGTCGGTTCATCGCAGAGCAGCACTTCCGGTCTTTTTGCGATTGCCCGGGCGATTGCCACACGCTGCTGTTCTCCGCCGGAAAGCTGTGCGGGGAAATGGTTCATACGGCTTTCGAGCCCGACCAGCGCCAGGGCATCAGATGCTGACATCGGATCGGTCGCCACCTCGGTGATCAGCGCAACATTTTCCCAGGCCGTCAGACTGGGGATCAGATTGTAGAACTGAAAAACGAAGCCGACATGGTTGCGCCGGTAAGCCGTCAGCTCCCTGTCACTGGCGCCCGAGAGTTCCTCGCCCTTGAATTTGACAGAACCTGATGTCGGCCTGTCCAGCCCCCCGACAATATTGAGCAGTGTGGATTTGCCGCTGCCGGATGGACCTAGCAACACTGCCATCTCGCCTTCCTCCAGCGTCAGATCTACGCCGTTCAGCGCTCGAACCTCGACATCGCCGGTTTTATAAATCTTGGTTAGCCCGGAAACATCGAAAATCGCGGGCGTGGTGCAAGCCGGATCAGATCTCATGCTCTCCACGATACCCGTTTCTGACTCGACGTCGTTGATCCTTGTCAACCGGCGCATGCCGGCATAGGAACCGCGCAATAAACGTCGAACTCGTGTGCTATGTGATGCGGTAGGCTGCCCACTATAAACTGTATGCGACTATTTGCTTCTGTTGCAGCAACGCGCGTTGGAGTAGTGTAAGTTCATTCAGGGAGTGTCATGGATATCCAGCGCAAAGACGTTCACAATTCAGAAACACCCGTGCTTTGTCTGGCTTGCGAAAGCCGCCACCGTGGAGTTTGTGGAGCCTTGACCAGCGATCAATTGCTGCAGCTGAGCAAACATTCCACCCGCCGTACCGTCGAGCCGGGAACCGAGCTTGTGGGCGAAAGCCTGCAGACGAAGAGTTACTCCAATATCATTGCGGGTGTGGTGAAGCTTTCGAAAATGATGGCTGACGGCCGTCAGCAGATCGTTGGCCTGCAGTTTGCACCGGATTTTCTGGGCCGGCCTTTCAGAACGGAAAACGGTGTGAGCGCCGAAGCGGCAACCGAAGTCAGGGTCTGCTCCTTCCCCAAGGCGGCCATCGAGCGCATGATCAGTGAAATGCCGGAACTCGAGCACAAGCTGCTTGAGCAGACGCTGACGGAACTTGATGAAGCGCGCGACTGGATGCTGACGCTGGGTCGCAAGACTGCGGGTGAAAAAGTCTCAAGCTTCCTGTTGCTCATTTCCACCCATGCGTTTCCGGACCATGAAGGCGACACAGTGAGTTTTGAACTGCCGATGAGCCGCACCGACATCGCAGACTTCCTGGGGCTGACCATGGAAACCGTCAGCCGGCAGTTGACAAAGCTGCGCAAGGACGACGTGATCCGCATCGTCAACAACCGCGATGTCACTGTTCCGGACCTGAACCGGTTGTCAGAGCGGGCCGGCATTTAGCAACATTCAGTCAAGACGCTGCAGGCTGTGCGGGTATCCCTGTCGGGTGCACGGCGCTGCAGGCTGCTCTCATAGACTGTCTCGGCTTACGTGATATCCCTTCGCGTCAATTTCTGTTTGTAACGGGCTGCTTCTGTTCTAGGCTCTTTTCCCTGACGGTCTTTGGCAGGAGGCGTGTATGGAATTTGATTATGTAGTTGTCGGAGGCGGGTCTGCCGGCTCGGTGCTGGCTGCGCGCTTGAGCGAGGATCCGTCTGTTTCGGTTTGCCTGCTGGAAGCTGGCGGCGAAGGCAAGAATATCCTGGTGCGCGCGCCGCTCGGCGTTGTCCTGACGCTGCCGGGCCGGCCGAAAATTAACAATTGGGCCTTCGAAACTGTACCGCAGCGAGGGCTTGGCGGGCGCCGTGGTTTTCAGCCCCGCGGCCGCGGTCTGGGCGGGTCGAGCGCGCTCAACGCCATGCTTTATGTCCGGGGCCATCCATCCGATTACGACGACTGGGCAAAAGCGGGATGCGACGGTTGGGGCGGGTCTGACGTGCTGCCGATCTTTCGCCGCTCCGAGCGCAATGTGCGCGGCTCCGACGAGTTTCACGGCACATCCGGTCCTCTTGAAGTGGCCGAACAACGCAGCCCGCGACCGATCAGTCGCGCTTTTGTCGATGCGGCTGCCCAGGTGCAGATCCGCCGCAATGAGGATTTCAACGGTGCAGACCAGGAAGGTGCGGGCCTGTTTCAAGTCACCCAGTTCTGGCGTGACGGCAAACAGGGAGAGCGCTGTTCCGCCGCTGCGGCCTTCCTGCATCCGGTGATGGCGCGTCCCAATCTTGAGGTCATCACTGGCGCCCACGCCACCAAGGTGCTGCTTGATCGCCTTCGCGCCACCGGCGTTGCTTACCGGAAGGGCAGGCAAGACCATCAGGTGACGGCCCGCGCCGAAGTGATCTTGTGTGGCGGCGCGTTCAATTCGCCGCAATTGCTGATGCTGTCGGGCATCGGCCCGGGAGAACATCTGCGCGCCCGCGGTGTGGATGTTGCCAAGGAGCTTGCCGGAGTTGGCCAGAATCTGCAGGATCATCTTGATTATGTCTACGCCGCCAAGACCCGTGACACCGATGTGCTGGGGCTCGGCGCGGTTGGCACCTACAAGCTGATCCGCGACATGCTTAGCTGGCGGCGTGACGGGACCGGCATTGTCGCCTCTCCGGGGGCTGAAGCCGGCGCCTTTGTCAAATCCGATCCGGAGCTTGAACGTCCCGACCTGCAAATGCATTTTGTCGCCGGACTGGTTGATGATCATTCTCGCAAGTGGCATCTGGGCTATGGCTACTCTTGCCATGTCTGCGTGCTTCGGCCCCGGTCTCGCGGCCAGGTCGGGCTTGATGGGCCGGACCCCATGCGGGCACCGAGGATAGATCCGAATTACCTCTCAGATGACCACGATGCGGCACTTTTGCTCAAAGGGGCCCGGATGACCCGTGAAATCATGGATGCGCCATCGCTGCGCAAATACCGAATCAGGGAAGTCTACGCCCGTCAGGGAATGAGCGATGATGAATTGCTGGATGATATCCGTGCCCGGGCCGATACCATCTACCATCCTGTCGGCACCTGCCGCATGGGTCGCGATGCGCTTGCTGTAACCGACCCGGAACTCAGGGTGCATGGGGTTTCCGGTTTGCGTGTGGTGGATGCCTCCGTGATGCCGACGTTGATCGGCGGCAACACCAACGCACCGACCATCATGATCGCTGAAAAGGCGTCAGACATGATCAAGGCTCAAACGCGCGGTTAACGGCGTAGAACCGGGTCGATCCGACCATACTGCTCACCCAACGGCATTATCTCGTGGTGATGCTCTAAGGTGCCGAGTGTCTACACTCAAAATTCGGTCCAGTTCTCGGTCTTCTGAGCGGTGGCAGCGCTGCCAAAGCTTGCGGTGACTTGAGCTCTGAGTTCATGCGGAGCAGCTGCAGCTTTGCGCTGGGTTGGAAATGCTGTCTCGATTTTGAGCGGGGGAGGTGCCTTCGACCCGATTGCAGGTCCGGAGCCAAGTTGAAAGTGACTGAGCAACTCGAACAGGGCCTCCGCCTCTCTCGCCAATCCATGGCTGGTCGCCGTTGTTTGCTCAACCATGGCGGCATTCTGTTGGGTTCCCTGATCGATGACTGTGACCGATTCATTGATCTCCCGCAGCCCGAGCGATTGTTCTTTGACGCTCACCGCGATGGCTTGAATGTTTGTGTCGATTCCCTGGATTTTCCCGATTATGTCACCGAGCGACTGGCCGGTCTTGTCGACCAGCGACACCCCGAATTTCACCTGTTCGCCGGAGGCATCGATCAGTTGCTTGATGTCTTTCGCAGCACTTGCCGAGCGTTGTGCCAGTTCACGGACCTCCTGCGCCACCACAGCAAACCCTTTTCCTGCCTCGCCTGCGCGAGCCGCCTCAATGCCGGCATTCAGTGCCAGCAAATTGGTCTGAAAAGCGATCTCGTCAATAACACCGATGATTTTTGACATTTCCTGAGACGATGCTTCGATCACGCTCATCGCGGCCACCGCTTCTGTTACGATCTGCCCAGACCTTTCCACCTCCGCACGGGTGTCGGCGACAAGTGTGGCGGAAGCAGCGGCGTTTTGGGTCGCTTCGCCTACATTTGTGGTAATTTCTTCGAGTGCTGCGGCTGTTTCCTCAACTGAGGCTGCCTGTCGCTCGGTGCGTCGCGCCATATCGTCAGTGGCCGAGCGGATTTCGTTCGAGCCTGAAGCGATACTGCGTGCGTTCGATTCGACCGCCGTCATTGTGGATCGCAATTCTGAAAGCACGTCATTGAAGTCTTTGCGGATAGTCTCCATCGTTGGCACAAAGGGCGTGTCCAGCGTACGGGTAAGGTCTCCGCTTGCCAGCGCCCGGAGCGAGCCGGCGAGAAGCGATATCGCAGTCATCCGGGACGTCACGTCGGTGGCGAATTTGACAACTTTGACGACTTCACCCCTGTCGTTCCTGATCGGATTGTAGGCTGCCTGAATCCAGACTTGCTGTCCGCTCTTGCTTACCCGCATGAACTCATTGGAGCAAAATTCGCCCGCAGCGAGGGCGTTCCAGAACGCAGCGTAGTCGGGTGTGGTGACGTAGGCGGGATCACAGAAAATCTTGTGGTGCTTGCCGACGATTTCGGAGAGTTGATAGCCAAGTGCCCCACAGAAATTTTCATTCGCCGAAATGATTTTGCCATCGGGTGTGAATTCGATAACCGCTTGCGAGCGCGATATAGCGGACAGCTTTGCCGCATCCTCAATCGCCTTGAGCTTGCTCTCGGTGATATCGGTGGCGAGTTTGACAACCTTTATGGGTTTGCCACCCTTGAAAACCGGATTGTAGGACGCTTCAATCCATATCTCGCGACCATTTTTTGCGAATCGCTTGTATTGTCGACGATCAAATTTTCCGGAAGCCAGTTCCCGCCAGAATTCCGCGTACTCTTCGCTCTTAACCTCTTCGGGGTCCACGAATATACTGTGGTGCTTGCCAACAATCTCTTTGAGATCATAGCCCAACGCCGTGCAGAAGTTGCTGTTGGCCGTAAGTATTTTGCCGGTAAGATCGAATTGGATGATTGCCTGCGATCGTGACAGGGCGTCCATGATGCTCGTGCAGTCATTTTTTAATCCGAGGGACGAAATCATCTTTTTTCCTTTCGTGCAAAGCCAAACGTTTCCCCTGAAATTTAAGTGGAAGTATGACTTGTCTATAGTTCTGCAGCTATTCTTAGTTTTGGCGGATTTCGCTTGATGTTTTACATGGAAGCGCGAATTGAATATTGATTATTAGTATTTTCACCAATCGCTTAAGGAAAGGATAAGGCTGATACTCAAGATCTGTAGGGAATTGGACTGCGCGTGTGGGTTTTGACATGAACGAGGCACAACCCTGCGAAAGCGGCTACAAAGTGTGGAAGTTGGTTGCCAATCTTGCTCAAGTGATGATTGTTGCGCTGGAGGAACCTAACCCACTATTCTCGATCATCAGGAGCCGCTCTCATGTCCGTCCGCATTGCCGTCCTTACCGTATCCGACCGTGCCAGCCGAGGTGAGTATGAGGATCTCGGCGGCCCGGCAGTCAAGGCTTGGCTTGAGCGGGTAATGTCGAGCGAGGCGGAGATTGTCATTCATGTCATCCCTGACGGACTTAAAAGCGTGCGCGATACCCTGATCCGCCTGTGTGATGTCGACGGTGTGGATTTGGTACTGACCACTGGCGGCACCGGCCCGTCGCCGCGCGATCTGACGCCTGAGGCCATGCAGGGGGTGATGGAAAAGGAACTGCCCGGCTTTGGCGAACTGATGCGGAAGGTCAGCCTGGAATTTGTGCCCACCGCAATTCTCTCGCGCCAGACTGCAGGTACCCGCGGCAAGACCCTGATCGTCAACCTGCCGGGCAAGCCGGGTTCGATCGATACCTGCCTCACCGCCGTGTTCCCGGCTATTCCTTTCTGCCTTGATCTCATCGGGGCAGGGCGGATCGAGACCCATGACGAGGTCCTGAAAGCATTCCGCCCGTCCAAATGACGGGCGGCGCAGTTTCAAGTCCAGATGTCTTGCAACCGGTTCAGGTCCGCAACACCCGGTAGATCGCCGGGATCACCAGCACTGTGAGCGCGGTTGATGAGGCAAGCCCGAACAAGAGCGATATCGCCAGGCCCTGAAAAATCGGGTCGGTCAGGATCACTGCGGCACCGATCATCGCCGCCAGGGCCGTCAGGATGATCGGTTTGAAGCGGATGGCGCCGGCCTCGATCAGCACCGGCGTCAGCGGCGTGCCCGGCACATGGGCATGGCGGATGAAATCCACCAGCAGGATCGAGTTGCGCACGATGATGCCAGCCAGCGCGATGAAGCCGATCATCGAGGTGGCAGAGAATGGCGCACCGAACAACCAGTGACCGATGAGAATCCCGATGAACGTCAGTGGCACCGGGGTGAGGATCACCAACGGCGCCTTGAACGAGCCAAACTGGGCAACCACCAGGATGTAGATGCCAAGCAGGGCCACGCCAAAAGCAGCGCCCATGTCGCGGAAAGTCACCCAGGTGACTTCCCATTCACCGTCCCACAACAGCGTCGAAACTTGCTCGTTGGCTGGCTGGCCATTGAGCGCGATCACCGGCTTTTCCAGTCCCGTCCAGTCCATCGCATCAAGCGCTTCCTGGACGGCGATCATCCCGTAAAGGGGGGCTTCATAAGCGCCGGCCATTTCGGCCATCACCATCTCCGCGGCGCGGCCATTGTGGCGGAACACCGGGAAAGAGGCGCGTTCCCGCGACACGTCCACCACATCACCAAGTTCGACGATGGAACGGTCGCCCGGCAACACGTTGGCCGGGATCGGCGTGGTCAGGAAAATCTCGTCGGCAACGCGCTCTGAGCGCGGACGTTCAAGCCGGATGGCAATCGGCGCGCGCCCGCCGCCACGGTGCGAATAGCCCACGGTCTGACCGGTGTTGAGGATGGCGATGGTGTCGAACACGTCGCGTTCCTCGACCCGGAAGAATTCAAGCTCGTCGGACGAGATCTTGACCCGCACCCGCTCGGCCGGCTGGCCCCAGGAGTTGTCGACATCGACAATGAAATCCGCCGAACGGAAGGCCTCTTCCACCCGTTGTGCCACAGCGCGCCGGGTTTCTGCATTGGGGCCATAGACCTCTGCCAGCAGCGTTGCCATGACGGGCGGACCCGGGGGAGGTTCGACAACCTTCAGACTCGCACCCTGCGGCAAGGGTATGGTGGAAATCCGCCTGCGAATATCGAGCGCAATCTCGTGGCTTGAACGCTCCCGCTCGCCCTTTGGGGTCAGATTGAGCGCAACGTCACCCATCTGGGTTTCCGACCGCAGAAAGGAATGCCGCACCAGGCCGTTGAAGTTGAAGGGCGCTGCCGTCCCGGCATGGGTCTGAGCTGACTTCACCTCTTCAAGCTGTAGCACTTCGCGTGCCACGGCTTGCGCGATGGCATCGGTCGATTCCACCGAAGTGCCCTCAGGCATATCGATCACCACCGAAAGCTCCGACTTGTTGTCGAACGGTAGCAGCTTGACCGTCACATGCTTGGTGTAAAACAGCGACAGCGACGCAAGCGTCATGGCGCCTACGACAAGCAGGAATATCCAGGATCTGGTCTTGCTGGCAAGCACCGGACGCGCCACCGCGCGATAGAGTTTGCCAAGCACACCGCCGGCCTCTTCGCCTTCGCTGGGACCGTGATGCATCGGCGCACGGCCTGCGATTTTGAGCATCAGCCAGGGCGTGACCATGACCGCGACGAAGAACGAAAACACCATCGCAGCCGATGCGTTGGCCGGGATCGGGCTCATATAGGGGCCCATCATGCCGGACACGAACAGCATCGGCAGAAGTGCTGCAACCACGGTCAGCGTGGCCACGATGGTCGGATTGCCGACTTCAGCGACCGCTTCGATAGCGGCCTGCTTGCGCTCGCGCCCATCGCCCATGCCCCAGTGCCGGGCGATGTTTTCGATCACCACGATGGCGTCATCTACGAGGATGCCGATCGAGAAAATCAGCGCGAACAGCGAAACCCGGTTGAGCGTGTAGCCCATCACCCTTGAGGCAAACAGGGTCAGCAGGATCGTCACCGGAATGACAATCGCCACCACAAGCGCCTCGCGCCAGCCGATCGCCAGCCAGACGAGAACGATGATCGACACCGTTGCGAGGCCCAGGTGATAGAGCAGCTCGTTGGCTTTCTCATTGGCGGTCTCGCCATAGTCTCGGGTCACTTCAACCGCCATCGAATGCGGGATCAGCGATCCTTCGAGAGCCTCTGTGCGTTCGAGAATCTGTTCGGCCACCAGCACCGCATTGGCGCCGGCACGCTTGGCGATTGCCAGCGTGACAGCGGGCTTGCGATCAATACCGTCTTCTCCGCGCGTCACCGTCGCAACGATCCGGGCCGTGCTGTCAGTGGCAAACGAGATGTCGGCCAGATCCCGCACATAGACGGGCCGGCCATCGCGGGTGGTGATCAGCAGATTGCCGATTTCAGCGGGTGCATAGAGCGTTTCGCCAACCATCAGCTCGGCTGACTTGCCATCAAGCGTGACTTCGCCCGCCGGGAAGGCGCGGTTGGCGCCGCTGACCTTGCCGGCCAGTTGCTGCAACGTCACGCCGTTGAGCGCCAGACGATTGGGATCGGGCGCAATGCGGATGATCTCGTCGGTATCACCCACCAGATAGGTCAGACCGACATTGTCGATCTTGGAAAGCTCTGTCCGGAGCTCGCGGGCAACGCGTGTCAGGTCATTGGACGAGACGGCATCTCCGGCTTTCTCCGACGGGGTCAGGGTCAGCGAGACGATGGCGACATCGTCAACGCCGCGACCGACGATCATCGGTTCGGGGATGCCGACGGGGATCCGGTCGAAATTGGCGCGAACCTTGTCATGCACACGTAGAATGGCTGAATCCGTCTGCGTGCCAACGATGAAGCGCGCGGTCACCAGAACCTTGTTGTCCGCCGTCTGCGAGTAGACATGTTCGACGCCGTCGATGCTCTTGACTATGGTCTCGAGCGGCTCGGTCACCAGCTTGACTGCATCGTCGGCCTGGAGCCCTGGTGCGCTGAGCATGATGTCGACCATCGGCACCGAGATCTGCGGCTCTTCCTCGCGCGGCAGCGTCAACAGCGCCACGATCCCGAAGGCAAATGCCGCCAGCAGAAACAGCGGGGTGAGGGGGGATGTGATGAACGCGCGGGTCAGTTGGCCCGCAATTCCCAATCCGGAATCGGTGGTTTTCATGGCAGCAGTACCTTGTCGCCGGCCGAAACGCCGCTGATCACTTCAATCATGCCGGACATGTCGCCATCCTGAACATCACCCAGAATGACAGTCCTTTCGACCCGTTCTCCCTCATGGTCTTCGACCGATATGAAATCGATGCCGTGACGGTTCACCACCGCGTCCTTCGGCGCCAGCAGGGCGGTGCGGGTGCCGATCGGCACTTCGACCAGAATGCGGGCGTTGACGAAAGCGGTGTCGAGCTTGTCGACTTCGACATCGGCAATCACCCTGCCATTGTCGATCTGCGGATAGATCTTGGCGAGCCGGCCTTGAGCTTCCCCGCCTGCCGTTGCAATGCGGATTTCAGCGCCAGCCTGCAGGTTGGCAGCAAACCGCTCAGGCACGGCAAGCCTCAAGAAAAAGCCACCCGATCCGATGGTCGCCACCGGTTCGCCCGGCATGATCACCGAGCCGCGACTGGCGGGCACGGTCAACACCCGTCCATCGGCCGGGGCGACGATCGCGCCTTCGGTTTCCTGCTGGGTCAGTACCGCGCGTTGGGCTTTCGTTGCAGCGATCTGGTTGCGGGTGACTTCGACATCGGTCGACAGCTGCGCCAGCCGCTGTCGTGTCACAACACCCTGACTGACCAGCGTTTCACCGCGTTCAAGTTCCGCCTCCGCAGTTTCGAGCTGTGCCGCGAACGCCGCGAGCTGCGCGTCAAGTGCCGCAATCTGGAAGGCGATCTTGTCATCCTTGACCAGACCAAGCTGCTGTCCGGCAGTCACCAGATCGCCTTCGCTGATCGTCAATTCCTCAATCACACCACCGATCCGCGCCCGCGCCGGCACGATGTCCCGCGATTCAACGCGGGCCTGCACAGCTTTCCATTCGGTGATTTCCGTGGGAGTAATCATCAGCGTCTCGGCCTGCACGACACTGACGGAAGCCAAGAGATAAAGCGCTAAGCTGAACAGTTTCATGGGTAACCTCATTGCAATGGGTGGGGCGTGGACATCAGACAAGCATGGTCAGGGATAGAACCAATGTCATTGCGCGAGATCAACCGTCTGGCCTCCTGTTTCAGTATACATAATCACTTATATATGAGGCCGCAAATATAAAATGTCTCCGGCCGCATCGTAATCGGGCCTGCGGTGTACCTTCAGGTTTTTCTCTCAAGCGCCGACGCGAGTTCAGAAAGCCTTGCCACGCGCGGAAACCGGCCACAGGCTTTCCACTATGCCGTCGCGCACGCCGACATACCAGTCATGAAGGTTGCAGGTGGGGTCGCAGTGCCCCGGAACCAGCTTGATCTTGTCGTTGATCTTCAGCACGCCATCCGGGTCGTCGATCTCGCCATGCTCGTCCGAGCATTGGGTGTAGGTGACATCGTTCCGGCCGAACACCACCGGCAGGCCACTGTCCAGCGAAAGCACTTTCAGACCTGCATCGCAGACTGCCTTGTCGGTTTTCACATGGCTCATCACCGAGGTGAGAATGAACAGCGCGTTTTCGAACCCGGTCGCGTCGATGCGGTTGCCGTCCTGATCCAGGACCCGTCCATAAGCGGCGTCCATGAACGCGTAGGAACCACACTGCAACTCGGTGTAGACCCCGGATTGGCCTTCGAACTGATAGCTGCCTGTGCCGCCGCCGGTAACCGTCTCGCACTCGATGCCTTCGGCTTTCAGCGCGCCGACCACCTGCCTGACGAGGGCGATGACGATGTCGGCCTTGGCCTTGCGGTCCAGGTGGCTGACCAGATGCTGCATCGCGCCCTGATAGGCCTGGATGCCGGCAAAGCTCAGTCCCGGAGCAGCGTTGATCGCCTTTGCCAGCGCCACCACGTCCGCCACTGCGGTCACGCCGCAGCGCCCGGCGCCGCAATCGATCTCGACCAGGCAGTCAATGCGTGTGCCGTGTCTGCTGGCCGCGTCCGACAAATCGGTGATATTGACCGGATCATCGACGCAACAGGCCACGCGAGCGCCGAGTTTGGGCAACCGCGCCAGCCGGTCGATCTTCACCGCGTCGCGCACCTGGTTGGACACCAGCACATCCGTGATACCGCCGCGCACGAAAGCTTCCGCCTCGGAGACTTTCTGGCAGCAAACGCCGACGGACCTGCCAAGCCTTTGCTGCAACTTCGCCACATCCACCGATTTGTGCATCTTGCCATGGGCCCTGAGCCGCACATCCATCGCGCTGGCCCGCTCGCCCATCTTGATGATATTCCGCTCCAGTGCATCAAGATCGAGCACAAGACACGGCGTCTGGATATCTTTCTCGCTCATGCCGGGCAGGGCAGGCACATCGTAGCCGACTTCGAGCCCCTTAAGTTTGGTTGTTGCGTTCATGCTGCTCTCCTCAACCTGTCAGTCAGGGTTGTGTGTCAAAATCGGCGGTGCCGGGGGCCACTATGACGCCGGTTCGCTTGCTGGGAAAGAGCTCGGGATTGCTTGACGCTGCTGACGGCCCGGCGTCCCCGCGCGGCGGCATTGTTGACCCCGCCGGGACTATCGGCTCTTGTGTCTGACGATTGCCCCTCATCAGGGGGCTGGTTTGGCGGCGCATGGTTCGCTGCAGCAAATACTGTTGAGTATCGGGGAAGGATAAGACTATGAGATGGGCCCTGGTTGATTTCGGTCACGCGTTTTACCGGCCGCTGACACGCCGGATCATTATTTTCGCGCTGCTCCTGGTTTGGACCGGGGTGGAGTTTTTTTCCGGCTCCACCGGCTGGATCGTGTTTTTCCTGGCGCTGTCGGCCTATGTCGGCTGGGGCTTTTTCTTGTCCGGGCAGGCTGATGGTGCTGTTGGGGAAACTGTCGGCAAGGATCAGGCACCCCCCAGGAATGCCGACAAATGAAGGCTTTGGCGGGTGCGCGGGTCTGACCCGGAAGCCGTGGCGGAAAACATCTGTTTCCAGGCCGGAATTTGAAAGGATGGGGGCTTGTGGCAGCGATTATGCCGGTCTATAAGCCAGCCGCTGGTCACGGAGTGTAGCGCAGCCTGGTAGCGCACGTCGTTCGGGACGACGGGGTCGGAGGTTCGAATCCTCTCACTCCGACCAGACTTTTCCATAGCGGAACACAGATAAACCGCCCCCAGCGCGACGCATGAAGTCGTGCGCGGGAATACGGCTGTAGGTTCCTGAAATCCATGCGACAGGTTGCACTGAGTTCGTATCCGGTATGCCCCCGTGAGATCTCTTATGGCTGGGCCCGGCTGGGCTCAGGAACATGCTCCAGCAGGAAATCTATGAAGGCGCGCACGCGCGGCAGGTGCTGGCGTCCCGGTGGCATCAGGGCAGTGATCGGCACGGGTTCGGAGACATGACAATCGACCAGCAAGGGCTTGAGCAACCCGTCGCGAATGGCATCTTCGATGACGAAGCTCGCCAGCCGCACAATGCCCAGTCCTGCCAGAGCCATCTCTGCCAGAATGTCGGCATTGTCGCAGGTCACGGCGGGTTTGACTGCCACCGGCGTCACCTTGCCATTCACCCTGAGCGGCCATTCTGACAGGCGGGCGAAGCCGGCGATCGTCAGGCAGATGTGCTGGGCAAGATCAGAGGCTTTCTGCGGCTCACCATGCCGGGCGAGATATGCCGGGCTTGCGGCAATCACGCGAGTGGACTGGCCCAGCTGCCGGGCGATCAGGCTGGAATCATCAAGCCCGCCGGTGCGGATCGCCACATCCACCTGCTCGCCGATGACATCGACCCGCCGGTCGGCGACCGACACGATGAGATCGATCTCCGGATACAGCGCGCGGAACTTCGGCAGCACCGGCGCCAGCCGGTGCTTGGCGTAAGCGGTGCCCATGTTGACCTTGATGGTACCCTTGGGCTTGCCACGCGCCGCCATCACCTCGGCCTCGGTCGCCTCGATGGCCGCCAGAATTTCACGCCCTCGCACCAGCAGCGTTTCGCCTTCCGCTGTCATCATCAGCCGCCGGGTGGTGCGTTGCAAAAGCTTGACCCCCAACCGGTCCTCGAGCCGGGTCACGGCCTTGGAAACGCCGGATGGCGTCAAGCCGGTTTCCTCGGCAGCCGCGGCAAACCCGCCGCGCTCCACCACCCGCACAAAAATGCCGATCTCGTCAGATGCTGCGGTTTTATTCATGACTGAAATTCCGGAGTGTTGCTCACAGACAAGAGATTATCATCCTTACGAATAACAATACAACTCTCCCCAACGCCAAGGAAACCCAGCTGAAGGAGACTGCCATGTCGAGCCTCGAAACTCAGACCCCGAATTCACCTGCAGGAGAGTGGATACCGGATTTTCAAATCTACAGGGAGCGCGCCCACCAGGAACGGACTAAAGCCATCAACAGCGCAATGTCGATGCTGTGGGGCCGTCTGACACGCCGCCGGTCACGCCAGATCCGCGACGCTGCATTCTGGACCGCCTGAAAAGCGTGAACCTCAAACATCCGGGCGCACGCGATCGACTGACAGTTTTGACAACAGCCAGACAGGGAGGTGACCATGCCACTGGTTCCGGAAGACCGGGTCACCGGGTTGCGCAGTGCCGTTCATGAAGCGCTGGTGACTACCGCCAATATGCCTCAAGACGATCTGTTTCACATCGTCCACCGGCTTGCGCCAGCCGGCTTCATTTCCGATCCGGTTTTTCCCGGCATGGCGCGGAGCTCCGATGCGGTCGTCATTGAAATCACCTTTCGCATGGGCCGCACGGAAGTGGAAAAACAGGCGCTCTACCGCAAGATTGTCCGGTTCGCGCAGGCGGACGCTGCGATGCGGTCTGACGACATCATGGTGGTGCTGACCGAAAACACCTCGCTCGACTGGAGTTTTGGCGGCGTCGCGCATTACGCCCTGAACCCGGTTCCGGTGTGAACCGTCTGCCAAGCCTCGCCAAACTGAACGCAGGCCGGGAGCGGGGCGCGCCTGAAAAGTGAAAGCTGAACAGGTCCAAATCGGCATGGCGCAGCTGCGCGCGATGGATTAGAGGTAAATCGGTGTTTGGAGTCTGTTTCGTCTGGCCGCCTCGGTCTCTGACCGGTTTCGCCCCGTTCCTGTCGCGCAAGGCCTGTTCAAGATGTCGAAGCCGGAATTTGCGGCGACCCGCTATTACGCCATGGCGTTCTGGGCGCCTGCGGTCACCGTCACCTATCTGCCGATCTGGCTCAACGAGCGTGGCATCAGCGACGCAGGCATCGGGCTGATCAACACGCTGCCAATGGCCGGCATGCTGCTGTTCAGCGTCTTTGTCGGGCGTCTCGCCGACCGGGCGTCGGACTGGAAGCAGGCCATCATGCTCGGCACCGGCCTGGCCGCATTCTGCTCGCTTCTGCTTGGCTTTGCCGATGGCTTCTGGATGATCCTTGTGGTCTGGACCATGGCCACATTGCCCGCCGGACTGGTCAGTCCGGTGGCAGATGCCGCAACCATGCGGTTGTCGCAGCGGCTCGGGTTTTCGTTCGGCGCAACGCGGGCGTGGGGCACGGTTGGCTTCCTCGCCATGTGTTTTGGCACCGGCTATCTGATCTTGTGGCTTGGCGCTTCGTCGTTTGTCTGGCTGTTTGCCTTTGCCTGTATCTCCCGGTTTCTCGCTGCGGTCGGACTGCCGCGCTTGCGCGATTCCGACAGGCCACGCACCCTGTCCGAAGGAACGTTCTTGTCGCGTGAGGTGATTGCAGCGTTCAGACCCTGGGTACTGCTGCCGGTGATTGCCGGCGCCATCCTGTTTGCCAATCACATGGTCATGAACGCGTTTTCATCGCTGGTATGGAAGCAGCAGGGGCTTTCCGAATCGACCATTGGTGTGTTGATTGCGCTCGGCGCGGCTGCCGAAGCTGCGACCATGTTCGCCTGGAAACGCATCAACATTCGCTTTCCCGCTCGTGTTCTTATCCTGTTGGCAGGTGTCGTCTCGGTGTTGAGATGGATCGGCATGAGCCTGTCTCCGCCACTCTGGGTGATCGTGCTGATGCAGCTCGGTCAGGCGGTGACCTTCACATTTTCCTATCTTGGCTGCCTTTATTTCATCGCCAAACGCACCAGCGAGGATATTTCGGCCGAGGCGCAAAGCCTGTTTGGCGTCCTGATGCAGGGGTTTTCCATTCTGGTTGTTGCGAGCTTCGGCATTGCCTTTGGCGTGGTTGGCGTCAACGCATTCTGGATCTGCGTGGCGCTCTCGGCCTGCGCGATCGCAATGGTGCAGGTCTCACTCAAGATCCGCGGGCCGGATCCGTCCGATTGATCCAAGGTCTATCTGCGCGCCATTTCAAAACGTCAGGTCCGGGTAGCGCTCCGCATAAATCCGCAACCAGGGGGTGAAGCTTTCCGGATGTCGCGCGATCTCGGCATGAAGCTGATCGCGCGCCATCCAGCGCGTTTCATCCACCTCCAGCTGGTTTGGTACAATCCTCAGCGTCGTCCGGTCCGCTGTGCCCGTGTACATCGTCACTTTCTCATGTTCGTGCAGGCCGTTACCCACATCGGCGGAATATTCCACAACCCGCCGCGGCGACACCGGGACAGAAAACCCCAGTTCTTCGCTCAATCGCCGGTTCGCGCATTGCTCCAGCGGCTCGTCCCAGTGCGGATGCGTGCAGCAGGTATTGGCCCACATGCCGCCGCAATGATATTTCGAGCCGGCGCGTTTCTGGATCAGCAAATGATCACCGTCGAAGATGAAAATGGACACTGCCAGATGAAACAGTCCGTCGGTGTGCACCTTCAGTTTTTCCACCGGGTACAGGGATCCGTCTCCAGCGATGGCGGGAATGATGATAGGCCCTGCATTCATGAGAGTTTCCGTCTTTCCTGCAAGCTGATCAGCCGCTTTGTCCTGGCCATGGGCATGTCCAATGCGCTGCCAGTACGCAAGTCCAGTTACACCCGATATCGAAAAGGTTGCGAGCATCCGCTCTTGTTATCTGCCTTATCTAGGTCAGCCCCCGCAATAGGGCCATGCTGTTGTATTGGGGATGCAATAATTAAAGCTGTGGCCTTGATCCTTGTCCAGGCGTCCGATGTCACAAAACGCCAGCTTCACAGTTTTCGAAACCTGTCCAAATAGTAACGTGTTTTCTGCTGGCAAGGCGCTATGTTCCTCAGATAAAATACACCATGCGCCGATGTAGCTTTTGGCACCTTAGATTTGCTCGAAGTCTGGAAGGCCAAGCGCACATTGGTGATGGTTTTCGCAGCACATGATTGAGAGACAAGACTTTGAAACTCTGGAAGCAAACGCTGTTCTCGCTGGTCCTGATTGGCATCGCATTCGTGACCTGGTCATGGGCATATCCCGGTTCGCATGATCTGCTCGTCCGCAACGGGCTGCAGAATATATCGCTCTTTGCACCGGCGGCCGATGCGGACAAAGGCGATGCTGCAGCCGGACAACGGCGCGGTGCGCAGGAGGGGCGCCGGGGAGCTCGCGAGGCGATTGTCATTGTTGCTCCTGTCAGCGAGGGCATCGTCAATGACAAACTCATAGCCATAGGCACCGGCCAGGCAGTGCGGTCGGTTTCGGTCAGAACGCTGGTCTCCGGGCAGATAGCCGAAATCCCGGTAGGTCCGGGCGGAAAGATCAACCGCGGCGACGTGCTGATCCGGCTTGATGCCGCCCAGGAAGAACTCGCCGTTGAGCGCGCCAAACTCACCGTCAATGATGCGACAGCCAAGACCACCCGGCTTCAAAGCCTTGTCGCCAGCCGGGCGGTCTCCAGTGTCGAAGCGGACCAGGCGCAGAATGTGCTGGATGCGGCGAAGGTGGCGCTCAGAGAGGCCGAGCTCAATCTGGCACGCCGGACGGTTACTGCTCCGATCAGCGGATCGCTGGGTATCCTGGCCGTCAACGCCGGCGATTACGTCACCAGCCAGAGCGAGATCGCCAGCATTGATGACCGCAGTCAGATCCTGATCGAGTTTTTTGTGCCTGAACGCTTCGCCTCCGGCATGGAAATCGGCAAGAAGGTTACCGCACTCGCCAGTGCGCGGCCCGGAGAGCGCTTCATCGGCGAGATTTCGGCGGTCGACAACAGGGTGGACGAAGCAAGCAGGACCCTGCGTGTCCGCGCCCGAATCGCCAATGTTGACGACACACTGCGTGCCGGCATGTCTTTTGAAGTCACCATAGGGTTTGAAGGGGAACGTTGGCCTGCCGTCGATCCTCTGGCCATCCAGTGGGATTCCGTCGGCGCCTATGTCTGGCAGATTACAGACAGCAAAGCCCGGCGTGTCGATGTCGCCATCATTCAGCGCAATTCGGATTCTGTTCTGGTCAAAGCTGATCTGGTAACCGGTGATGAGGTCGTTACCGAAGGCGTGCAAAACGTAAGGCCCGGCGCCACGGTGCGTATCATTTCAGGCAGCCGGCAGCCTGACGATAAAAAGGATCAGGCAACTACTCCGGAACCGACAGCTCAGCGCTCAGCCACTGAAAAATCAGGCGGTAACGGCGCATGAGCGGGCAGCACAACGACTCCGAGACCAAAAACATGCCGGACAATGAAGCGCAAAGAGGTGGCGGCACCGCGCTGATGGTGCGTCGGCCCGTGCTGGCGACGGTTATCAGTCTGCTCATCGTTGTGGCTGGCCTTGCCGGTCTTTACGGCGCCGAAATTCGCGAGCTGCCGGATGTCGACCGTCCTGTGATCACCGTGACCACTGAGTTCAGCGGAGCATCGCCGGAAACCGTCGACCGCGAATTGACCGCCATTGTCGAGGGCGCGGTGGCGCGCGTTTCCGGCGTTGCCTCAATGTCGTCAACCTCGACGCTCGGTCGCAGCCGGGTGACGGTAGAATTCTCCGACAGCACCGATCTCAATGTTGCAGCGTCTGACGTGCGTGATGCGCTTGGTCGCGTCACCAACAACATGCCCGAAGGCGCCGATGATCCGCGCATCGTCAAGGCCGACGCCAATTCCGATCCGGTGATGCGTCTGGCCGTGACGTCTGACCGCTACAATGTCCAGGACATGACCATTCTGGTCGAGGATCTGGTGGTCGACCGTCTTGCCGCCGTCCCGGGCGTCGCCGACGTCAATGTCTATGGCGACCGCGAGAAGATTTTTCGTGTCGACGTCGACCAGTCGCGCCTCGCGGCCTTCGGGCTGACGCTGGCTGATCTGCGCAGCGCGCTGAGCAACGTCGCACTTGATGTGCCTGCTGGCTCGCTGACCGCGCAGACATCCGACATCGTGGTGCGCGCCACCGCTGATGTGACGACGCCGGAAGGCTTTGAGGATCTCTACATCAAGGATCGGGTCCGGTTCCGCGATGTTGCCAACGTCACACTTGGCGCCGACCCCGGGGATTCGGTGCTTCGCGCCAATGGCCGCACAGGCATCGGCATGGGTATCATCCGCCAATCGGCTTCCAATACGCTCGAAATCTCGCAAGGCGTCCGCGCTGCCACCGAGGCCATTCAGGCAATTCTGCCTGACGGCGTCGATATCCGCGTGACCAGCGACGACGCGACCTTCATCAGTGGCGCCATCGACGAAGTGCGCAACACGCTTGTTCTGGCCGTCTTGATCGTCATAGGTATCATCTTCCTGTTCCTGCGCGACTGGCGGGCAACCATCATTCCAGCAGTCACTTTGCCGGTGTCACTGATCGGGGCATTCGCAGCGATCTGGCTTGCCGGTTTCTCGGTCAATATTCTGACGCTGCTCGCACTGGTGCTCGCCACTGGCATGGTCGTGGACGATGCGATCGTGGTGCTCGAAAACATCGTGCGCAAGCGCAACGAAGGCATGGGGGTTCGCGCCGCCGCTGTTATCGGCACGCGCGAAGTGTTTTTCGCCGTCATCACCACCACAGCGACACTGGCTGCAGTCTTCATCCCGATATCGTTCCTGCCGGGGCAGGCGGGTGGTCTCTTCACCGAGTTCGGCTTTGTGCTGGCTTTCACGGTGATGATTTCCAGCGTCGTCGCGCTGACACTCTGCCCGATGCTGGCATCCAGGTTGATCAAGCGGCGTGACATGTCAAAGTCTTCCAGACAGAGCGGCTTCGTAAAGTTTGGCACCTACCTGTCAGGCCTCTACGCAAAATGGTTGCGCCGCGCGCTGGATGCGCCGCTTGTGGTGATTGTCATAGCGCTCCTGACCGCCGGCTTGGCACTGGCTCTTCTGCCCACCATCCCGCAGGAACTCACTCCACCAGAAGATCGCGCGGTTGCGCTCGTCCGGATCTCAGCCCCCCAGGGTGTAAGTCTGGATTTCACCCGGTCGCGCATGACCGAAATCGAGCGGCTGGTGACTCCGCTTCGCGACAGCGGCGAGGTCCAGAACATCTTCGCCATCGCCGGTACCGGCGGCTCGGCCAACAACGGCTTCATGGTGCTGACGCTTGCGCCATGGGGTGAGCGCGAGCGCTCGCAAGCCGATATCGTCGCCGAACTCAACCGGGCCATTGGCACGGTTCCGGGCTTGCGCGCATTTGCCATTCAGCCCAACAGCCTGGGCATCCGCGGCGCCGGCAACGGCCTGCAATTCGCCTTTGTCGGCAACAATTACGGTGAACTTGCCGAAGTTGGCCGGCAGATGGTCGAAAAGCTTGAGCAAGACCCGCGCTTCCGCCAGATCCAGCTCTCCTACGAAACCACCCAGCCGCAGATTTCCGTTCAGATCGACCGCGCCCGTGCGTCCGATCTCGGCGTCAATATCGATGGCTTGGCGGAAGCCCTGCAGGCGCTGCTCGACGGCCGGCGGGTGGCGCAGGTCTTCATCGAGGACCGTGCGTACCCGGTCAAGCTGCTGTCGACCAACAACCCGATCAACGATCCGACGGATCTGGAGTCAATCTATCTGAAGGCCGGTGATGGCCGTATCATTCCGATGTCCACCATTGCGACGCTCACTGAAAAGGCGGTGGCACCCGACCTGCGGCGCGAGGGTCAGATGCGCTCGGTCTCGGTCACAGCGGGCCTGACCCCGGCTTTCGCTTTGGGCGATGCCTGGTCCGAGGCCGTCAATGTGGCCCAGCCGCTGATGCCGGCTGGCGTCCGGATCATGCCGCTCGCCGAAGCCGCCACGCTGGATCAGTCCTCCAATGACATGCTGATCACCTTCGGCATCGCCATCATTGTCGTTCTGCTGGTGCTCTCGGCGCAGTTTGAAAGCTTCGTCAGCGCTTTCATCATCATTTCTACAGTTCCGCTTGGCTTGGCGTGCGCGGTTTTTGCCATGGCCATGACCGGCGGTTCGCTCAATGTTTACAGTCAGATCGGCCTCGTGCTGCTCGTCGGTGTCATGGCCAAAAACGGCATCCTGATCGTCGAATTTGCCAACCAGTTGCGAAATCAGGGCATGGATATCCGCGCGGCAATCGAGGAAGCCTCGAACATCCGCCTCAGGCCGGTGATGATGACCATGATCTCCACCGTGCTCGGATCGGTGCCGTTGCTGGTAGCCTTCGGAGCCGGTGCCGAAGCGCGCATCGCGCTTGGATGGGTGATCGTTGGCGGACTTGGCCTCGCGATGATCGCCACGCTGTTCCTGACACCGGTCGCCTATCTGTTGCTGGCCCGCTTCGCCACGCCTTCAGTCGAGGAAGAGCGCCGGTTGGACGTCGAGTTACGCGAAGCCAATGAAATGGGCGGTCGCAAGGCGGCACAGCCGGAGCTTTCGCCGGGAGAGTGATCGGCAAGAAAGCCAGGCCATCGTCAGGCATGCCCCGAATTTTGTGTGAAGTTGCTTCAGGCGCGTTTGAAGACGCGCTTGCCCAGGCTGATGATTGCCAGCAAAACCAATCCGACAGCAAGCCCGAAAATGCCGTACATCAGGGCCTCCGTTGCCCAACCGAGGAATCCCGAGGCGAAGGCCAAAGCTTCACGGACCGCGGCAGATGAGTCGGTAACCAGATGGCCGATGAAGGAAAAGCCGAAGCCTTCAAGTCCGTGAATTATAATTGATCCGCCGACCCACAGCATGGCTGCAGTCCCGATACCGGCGACAGTCTCCATGAACGCTGGCATGCCGTGCACAATGCCCCGGCCGACGCTGCGCGTTACCGAAAAGTATCCGCTTTGTGCCATCTTCAGTCCCACATCGTCTGCCTTCACCAGGACCGCCACGCTGCCGTAGACCAACAGGGTGATACCTACGGCGACAACAGCCAGGACCATGCCTTCCATCCACAGCGTGCTGGATTCAATCGAGGACTGTGCGATCGTCATGATTTCGGCTGACAAGATGAAATCTGTCTTGATCGCGCCGCTGACCCGCCGCTCTTCAAGATGCGCATGATCGATCGGGTTGGCGTCATCGAGAGGAAGCGGTTCGGGATGGAACAGGTGCCAGATTTTCTCAGCACCTTCAAAGCACAGATACCCGCCACCGATCATCAGGAGCGGTGACAACAACCACGGTGCGAACACGTTGAGCAGCATCGCAATCGGCAGCAGGATGACGAGCTTGTTGAACAGCGAGCCGCGCGCGATCTGCCAGACGATGGGCAATTCACGCGCCGCGGGGAGGCCGGTAACGTATTTCGGCGTGACCGCTGTATCGTCAATCAGGATACCGGCTGTCTTGACGCCGACCTTGGCCGCTTGCGCGGTGACATCGTCCAGTTGCGCTGCTGCCAGCTTGGTCAGTGCGGCGACGTCATCGAGAAGGGCAAGCAGTCCGCTCATGGTGTCTTTTTCCTATCCATGCTTTTCGAGACGCGGTGTCACGGGTCTTTGCGATGGCAACCGGTTAACTGATGTCAGCGTTTCCGGCAACTCGGGAGGGTACCTATGTCTGCAAACTTGCGAAATCCACAATGGTTCCGCAAGTTCTACTTGTGATCGCGGGCACGGGCCATGCAGCAGGCTGGAGGCCGTTAGCCGTTCTGGAGGCAGTCGTGCATTGATGTGGCGAGGTTGCGGATCAAATCGAAATACAGCTCCGGCCCATCATCAAGCGTCGCACCCAGGGGATCAAGAACTGCAGTCCGCGCCGAAGTGCCTTCAATAGCAACGTCAATCAGCTGGCCGTCGAACTGTGGTTCGGAAAAGGCGCAAGCCGCACCAAGTTGACGCATCTTGTCACGGATCGCGGCAACCCTTTCGGCGCTCGGACGCACCTCGGGATTCACCGTAATGGACCCCGCAGCCTCCATGTCAAAGCGCTTCTCAAAATACTGGTAGGCATCATGAAAGACGATGAACTGCTTGCCGAGAACCGGGGCGAGAATGGTGTTGATTTCGCTTACAAGCGCGTCGAGCTTCTCGTTTGTACGGGCAACATTGGCAGCGTAGGCCGATGCATTGGCCGGGTCTGTTACCGACAGCGCTTCGCCGATAGCCCCGACAAAGACCTTGGCATTGAGCGGATCAAGCCACAGGTGGGCGTCGAAGCCATCAATGTGATGGTCCTCATCATTGGTTTCGTCCGCGGGTTCCGCTTCCGCATGTTTTTCACCCTCTTGGTGATCGTCGCCATCGACATGGTCCTCATGCTTACGAGCCTCAAATGGGCCGCCTTCGCGGAACGGCAGCTGGGTGAGGCCGACGCTGTCGATCAGTTCCACCGCACGCGCGTTCGCCCCGATTGTCTCGATGGGTTTTTCCAGAAAGCTCTCGAGCTCGTGTCCGATCCAGAAAATCAGATCCGCTTTTTCCAGCGCCAGCGCCTGGCTGGGCTTGAGCGCAAAGGCGTGCGGCGATGCGGCGCCGCTGACAATCAGATCCGGCATGCCAATGCCTTCCATCACCGACGCCACCAGGGAGTGAACCGGTTTGATCGAGGTGACGACGCGCGGTTCGGCAACGCTTTGCGCAACTGAGGTTGGCAGGACTGCAAGGCAAAGGCAGGCGCTGGCGGCAAAGCTGCGAAGCGTGGTCATGAAAATCTCCTGAATGTTATATAGTTACATTGTTGTGTAACGGTATAACGTGTGGCATATCATCAGGCAAGATCGGAAAGCCGGTTTTTTGAGGAATCGAAATGCTTCAACCAGAACCACCTTTGATCTCGCTGGAGCGCGCAGGTGCCGAACGCGCCGGACGCTGGCTTGTGCGCGGAGTTGACCTGACCATCCGCAAGGGTGAGATCGTCACGCTGATCGGGCCTAACGGCTCGGGCAAATCCACCACCGCCAAGATTGCGCTCGGGGTTACCAAGCCCGACGAGGGCAGCGCGCACCGTAAACCCGGCTTGCGCGTCGGCTATGTGCCGCAAAAACTGTCGGTTGACTGGACACTGCCGCTGACCGTGGCGCGCTTCATGCACCTCACTGGCAGTGTGTCGGCTGCCGCTGCCGAGCAGGCGCTCAGTGCTACAGGCATTTCGCATCTGGTCGGCTCGGAAGTGCGCACTCTTTCCGGTGGTGAATTTCAGCGCGCCATGCTGGCCCGCGCCATTGCCCGCAAGCCCGACCTGCTGGTGCTCGACGAACCGGTGCAGGGCGTCGATTACTCAGGCGAGATCGCACTCTACAATCTCATCAAGCAGATCCGCGACGACATCGGCTGCGGCGTCCTGCTGATCTCGCATGATCTGCATGTGGTGATGGCCGCCACCGACCGTGTGATCTGTCTCAATGGTCATGTCTGCTGCCAGGGCACACCGGTCGCCGTGGCCTCAAGCGATGTGTACCGTCGGATGTTCGGTGACCGGGTTGATGCAGCGCTGGCAGTCTATGAGCACGATCATGATCACACCCATCTGCCCGATGGAACCGTCCGCCATGCCGACGGAACAGTGACGGCCAGCTGCCATCCTGATGACGGCCATCATGATGGCGACCATGCTGATCATGACCACGACCATGATCATCATCATGCGCCAAGCCACAGCGCTGTTTCCAAATCAGGGGAGGGCACGCGCGATGCTGGATGATTTCTTCACACGCGCAATTCTCGCGGGCCTTGGCGTCGCTCTGGTTGCCGGACCACTGGGCTGTTTCATCATCTGGCGCAGGCTCGCCTATTTCGGCGATACGCTGTCCCATGCCGCCCTTCTCGGCGTCGCACTGGCCTTCCTGTTGGAGATCAACATCACGCTTGCCGTCTTTGCTGTTTCAGTGCTGATTTCGCTGGCTTTGCTCTTGCTGCAGAAACGCGCCACGCTGTCATCCGATGCTCTGCTGGGCCTGCTGTCGCATTCAGCGCTGGCCCTGGGCCTCGTGGCCTTGGCCTTCATGACCTGGGTGCGCATGGATCTGATGGGTCTGCTGTTCGGCGATATTCTTGCTGTCTCCAAGACCGACATCGCCGTCATCTGGGCCGGCGGCATCGCCGTGCTGGCGGTGCTGGCGCTGATCTGGCGGCCGCTGTTTGCCGCCACCGTCAGCGCCGAACTGGCGGAAGCAGAAGGCATGCACCCCGACCGCGCCAATCTGGTGTTCATGATCCTGATGGCCACCGTCATTGCCATGTCGATCAAGATCGTCGGTGTGCTGCTGATCACCGCCATGCTGATCATTCCCGCCGCCACCGCCCGGCGCTTTGCCTCCGGGCCGGAGCAGATGGCAATCTTTGCCTCGCTTGCCGGAATGGCGGCCATCGTGCTTGGTCTTGAAAGTTCGCTGAGATGGGACACGCCATCCGGCCCGAGCATCGTCGTCGCAGCCCTTGTTCTGTTCCTGGCTGCCATGTCCCCCATCGGTGCACTCGTCATGCGGCTCGTGCGTGGCCGCACCCCTCCGGCCAAGGCAGGCGGAATCTCATCATGAACCAGAACACCCATATCCACGATCATGGGCGCGCTCCCACCGGCCTGACCAGGAACCAGTCGCTGGTGTTTGGCGCGCTGTCGCGTGCCGAAGGGCCGCTGTCAGCCTACACCATTCTCGATCAGCTTCGCGACGACGGCTTCCGCGCGCCGCTGCAGGTCTACCGTGCGCTCGACAAGCTGGTCGAGACCGGCATGGTGCACCGGCTGGAAAGCCTCAACGCCTTCGTCGCCTGCAGCCACCCCGGCTGCGACAGCCAAGAGACGATCGCCTTTGCGATCTGCGAGACCTGCGGCAAGGTCACGGAAATTTCAGACGAAGCTCTGGAGATCAGGCTGCGGGACCTGGCGCGCGAGGATGGGTTTACCGTCAAGCGCGCGGTTGTCGAATTGCGTGGACTGTGTGCCGGGTGCGCGTAGGCGCCGCCGATGATTTGGGTCAGAGCCAGGCCTCGAGCTCATCCACATAGGGCTTGATATCCCCGATGTGGTCGCTCACCCAGGAAGGATCGTAATACGTGTCGAGGTAGCGATCTCCGCTGTCGCACAACAAGGTGACGATGGAGCCCTGCCGGTTCGCCTGCATCATCTCTCTGGCGATTTGCAGCGTGCCCCAGAGATTGGTGCCCGTGGACGCGCCGGCTCTTCCGCCGGTCAGCTTTTCAAGCCACAGCATCGCAGCAACGCTCGCAGCGTCCGGGACCTGGATCATTCTGTCGATGACATCGGGCTGGAACGAGTGTTCCACCTTGGGTCTGCCTATGCCTTCTATACGGCTGGACAGACCCGACGTCAGGCTGTGGTCGCGGCTTTGATAGCTGTCGAAAAACACCGAGTTTTCAGGATCGACCACGGTGAGTTCCGTGTCATAGCCCTTGTAGCGGATGAACCGGCCCAAAGTGGCCGAGGTTCCGCCGGTACCGGCGCTCATCACCAGCATCGAGGGTATCGGGCATGGCTCCTGCTCCATCTGCCGGAAGATGCTTTCGGCGATGTTGTTGTTGCCGCGCCAGTCGGTGGCGCGCTCGGCAAACGTGAACTGATCCATGAAGTAGCCGCCGACGCGATCGGCCAGTTCAACCGAGGCATCGTGCATCTCGCAGGCAGAGTCCACGAAGTGGGGTTCGCCGCCGTAAAATTTGATCAGCCGGATCTTGCTGAGCGCGGTGCGTCGGGGGATGACGGCGGTGAAAGGAACCCCGATCATCCGGGCGAAATAGGCCTCGGAGACTGCGGTGCTGCCCGACGAGGCCTCGATCACCCGTGTGCCTTGCCTGATCTTGCCGTTGCACAGCGCGTACAGAAACAGCGAACGCGCCAGCCGGTGTTTCAGGCTGCCGGTCGGGTGCGTGCTCTCGTCCTTGAGGTAGATGTCCACGCCTTCAAGCTGGGGAACCGCAAGCTTGAAAAGGTGCGTGTCAGCCGACCGGTGCGCGTCCGCGTTGATTTTGGCGATTGCATCGGCAACCCAGCGATCCATGACATCCCCCGTCAAGTTTGAGCCTACTCAGGCTGTGTAGCCCCGTAACCGCGCAAAGCCAATCGGCTTGGTGACTTGCTGGGAAGAAGCACCTGAAAGCAGGTCTGCAAGCCGCCCGATCCGCTCTCTATTCAATTTACAGCCATGCGGTTCCAGGCATCCAGCGCTGCAATCTTGTAGGCCTCTGCAAGCGTCGGATAATTGAACGCGTTCTCGACAAAATATTCCAGAGTGCCTTTGAGATTAAGCACGGCCTGGCCAATGTGGATCAGTTCCGTCGCACCTTCACCGACGATGTGGCAGCCCAGCAGCCTGCGGGTCTTGAGCGAGAAGATCATCTTCAGCATCCCGGTGCTTAGCCCCATGATGTGACCGCGCGATGTTTCCCGGAAACGAGCGATCCCGCATTCATAGGAAATTCCGCGTTCGATCACTTCCTCTTCGGTCATGCCGATGGTCGACATTTCCGGCACCGAGTAGATTCCGTAGGGAAAGAATTTTGGCGGTTCATGCGCCCGCATGCCCAGCGCATGGCAGGCCGCGATACGGCCCTGTTCCATCGAGGTCGACGCGAGGCTCGGAAACCCGATGACATCCCCGGCGGCATAAATACCCGGCACTTCGGTCACAAATGTGGTCGGGTCCACCTTGATCCGCCCGCGGCTGTCGCTTTCAAGACCACAGGCCTCAAGGTTGAGACTGGATGTGGCGCCCATCCTGCCGGCCGCGAACAGCACCATTTCTGCACGGACGTTGCGGCCGCCCTCTATCTGGATCTCGCACATGCCGTTGTCGAGTTTGCTGATCTTTTCCGCCTTCTTGCCAAAGCGCAGCACCATGCCGCGGTCCTTGAGTTGATGGGTAAAATCGTCGATCAGCTCCCGGTCAATGAAGTCGAGCATGGTGTCACGCGGCTCAATCAAGGTCACATGCACATCGAGCGAGCTGAAGATCGTGGCGTATTCAATGCCTATGACGCCGGCGCCGATCACCGCGATCGAACGCGGCAGGTGATCGAGCGTCAGGATTCCGTCGCTGTCAAACACGCTCTTGCCATCAAACGGCACATAATCCGGCCGGAATGGAACAGTGCCGACAGCCAGCAAGATCGACCCCGCGGAAAATTCGAAGGTTTCTCCCTGTTCGCCCTCAACCTCGATGGTGGTCTTGTCCTTGAACCGCGCATCACCCCTCAAGGTGGTTACCTGGTTGCGGGCAAACTGGTGCTCAAGCACCTCGATCTCGTGGTTGAGTGTGATGTCGAGCCGCGCGCGCAGATCATTTGCGGTCAAATCCTGCTTGACACGGTAGGACCGCCCGTAGAATCCACGCTCGCGCCAGCCCGAAAGGTTCAGCGCCGTTTCGCGCAGGGTTTTCGAAGGGATGGTGCCGGTATGAACCGAAACGCCTCCAACCCGTCCGCCGCGCTCCACAACCAGAACCTTCTTGCCGAATTTCGCCGCCTGAATGGCCGCACGCCGCCCGGCAGGACCGCTGCCGATGACGATAAAGTCGTAATGTTCCATAGGGTGAGCATCCAGGTTGGGATTTATCTAAAACTTTCATCACTTTGAACACGAAGTTTCTAATGAAACCTTGCTGCGCTGCGGCGAAATCTCTCGGGGCCGTCTCCAGTCCGGTTGACGTCCGAGCGGTAGGACCCAGTCCGGGATTGAAGTTGGCGGTTCAGCAAAGCTCGGGCAATCCGGTGTTGCCCTGTACAAAAGCTGTCGAATGACGCTTGAACAGCACGCTTTCGCTCGCGCCGCACCTGGCTTTCTAAATGGTGACAAATGCGTTATGCCGCATGATCTGTTGGTCAAAATGAGCGCCGGGTTGGGCGCGTCTGATGTCATAATTTGCTGGGGTTTTGGGTATGTCGTTGCTGGGTCGGTGGTTCTACAAGTCGCGAAAATTTTACGATGATGATTTTGACTGGGACACCTACACCGCCGATTCTTATGAGCGCAGGCTGGTTGGAGTTGTCGAACGTGACCACCAGGCTGTGGCCAAGGCGGGCGAGCTGAGCTTTGATGATGCCACCGGTCACGTAACCTCGGCTGTCCGCCCGATTCATCCCAATCAACAGGCAATCCTGGAGGCAATTGGCCAGTTGAAGCCTTTGTCGGTCCATGAGGTTGGTTGCGGCGGCGGCGATCATCTGGCCAACGGCAAGGCATTGTATCCCAATGTTGCCTTTTCAGGTGCCGACAGGGGACAGACCCAGCTTGATCTTGCCGCCAAGCGGCACCCGGAGCTCGCCAGCGATCTTTCATTGCAAGACATCACGATGCCTTTCTCCCGCCATTGGCCGCGCGCCGATATGGTCTACAGCCAGACCGTATTGATGCACATCCATACAGCTGTGAGCCATTTTGTCGGCTTGGCCAATATGGTCAATACCGCGAACAGGTTTGTTCTGATCATGGAAAACCAGCAATGCCATAATTTTGTCCGCGATATTCAGAATCTCTGGAACGGCGGTCATTTCAATTGGGACACCATGCACATGTACCGTTTTGACGGGTCCACCGGTGCGCGGACTATTTTGCTGTCGAAGGAGCCTCGGGATTATCCTGTTCTGACCAGCGACGCACAGTTGCGAGAGGGCCTCAAGCCATCGCAACGACGTCTGAAACGTGCGGACGAGGACAGTGCGCGGGGCTCGTTCGGAATCCCTCCTGATTAAATCCGGGTTCCGAAAACGATTCATCGAACCATCGGTCTAGGGCAACGGTTTGGTTTGAATTTGGGGACGGCGCCCAGTCTGCACGGATTGCCGGAACGCACGACACTTTGTGAGCGCGGCGCCACCTCACCACCGGTGGTCAAGCCGCTAATGATCATATAGTTTTGCAGACGAGTGTTGTGGGGAGGGCTTGCCGGGGTGATCAAACAATGAGCCAGCGCATTTCGTGGTCGGATGCGCCCGCACTGCAGGCACTGATCGATGCCATGCGCGACGGCGTTGCCGTCATATCGCAGGATGGAACCATCGAATGTGTCAATCATGCCTGGCAAGCGTTGGCTGTCGAAAACGGCGGTAATGGCAAAGGCCACTATGCTGGCGAAAACTACCTGTCGATATGTCGCAAAAATGCTCAGCAGGGCGATGCGCTGGCCGCGAAAGTTGAGGCCGGGCTCAAGCAGACGCTTGAGACTGGTGCCGATTTTCGAGTTCAGTACCCATGCCACACCGATACTGAAAAGCGCTGGTTCGAATTGTCGGCAGTGCCGCTTGAGCTGAACGGAGCGCGCTATGCGCTGCTCACCATCCGCAACGTTACCACACAGGAACTCGCCCGGATAGAATTGACCGATGCGGAGCAGAACACCCGAAACCTCTCCGCCATCGTCGCCACCATGCCCGATGCAGTCATTGCGTTCGATCTTGAAGGCCTTATCACCAGCTGGAACGCAGCCGCGGAAAAGCTCTACGGCTACCAGAGCGGCGGCATGGTCGGCCAATCCATCGAGATGCTCTATCCCTCTGACTGGCCACGGGGTGCCAGCGATTACATCGCCGAGATCATCGAGAGCGAGATCAAGTATTTTGACGTTGTCCGTCAGACCAAATCGGCGAAACTGCGAACGATTGCGGTCACCGCTGCCCCGGTCAGATCCGCCAGCGGCAAGGTGGTCGGCGTCTCCACCGTTCATCGTGATGTGACGGAAGAGCGCCTGTCAGAGCAGCGGCTGCGAAGCGTTCTCGACAATCTCTTCGCCTTCGTTGGTGTGCTTGAGCCGGACGGCACGTTGGTGGAAGCCAACCGCGCGCCGCTGGAAGCCGCAGGCATCAAGGCAAAGGATGTGATCGGCAAGAAATTCTGGGATTGCTATTGGTGGAATTACGCGCCCGAAATCCAGAGCCAGTTGCGGCAATCGTGTGAACGCGCCCTCGCTGGTGAAATCATTCGTTATGATGTTCCGGTCCGGGTTGCGGGCGAGCATCTGCTTTGGATCGATTTTCAGCTGGCGCCGCTTCTTGATGCAGATGGTGTGGTCGTCAATCTTATACCGTCAGGCATTGATATTTCCGAACGCAAAGCGATGATGCAGGCGCTCAAGACGTCCCACGACACATTCCAGGACATGGTGGCGGGGTCTCCCTTTGGTATCTACACGGTCGACGCCGATTTCCGTCTTGCTCACGTCAGCAATGGAGCGCAGCCGGTGTTTGAGAATGTCCGGCCCCTGATTGGCCGTGATTTCTCCGAGGCGCTCAGGATCATTTGGCCCGAATCCTTTGCCTCAGAGGCAATAAATCTGTTCCGCCACACGCTGGAAACCGGTGAGCCCTATCATGCGCCCTCGACCATCGAGCGGCGCCAGGACCGCGACGAAGTCCAGGCCTACGACTGGAAGATCGAACGCATCACCATGCCGGATGGTCGCCCTGGCGTGGTCTGCAATTTCTACGATCTTTCCGAGCGGCAGCGCTACGACGAGCACATCCGTTTGCTGATGAGGGAGGTAAACCATCGCTCCAAGAACCTGCTGACGGTGGTTCTGTCGATCGCCCGCCAGACCTCCCGCAACAGCCGGCCGGAGGAGTTCCTGGACCGCTTCTCCCAGCGGCTCTATTCCCTGTCGGGCTCGCAGGACCTTATTGTGCAAGGCAACTGGGGCGGCGTCAGCGTCAAGGCGCTGGTCGACTCCCAACTTGAACATCTCGGTACCCAGAAGCAGGGCAACCGCATCAGGCTCGACGGCCCCAAGATGGTGCTCACGCCGACGGCAGCGCAGGGTATTGGCATGGCGTTGCACGAGTTGTCGACCAATGCGCTGAAATACGGGTCACTGTCGGTGCCCGCGGGCACTGTTTCAATTGACTGGGGTATCACCGACAACGGCAAGTCATTCTGGATCCGGTGGGTGGAGGAGGGCGGCCCGCTGGTCAGTCCCCCCGAACACAAGGGCTTCGGACGAACCGTCATCGAGCGCATGGCGGCACTGTCGGTTGGCGGCACGGTGGAACTGGCCTATGCGCCCGATGGCATGCAATGGAAGCTGACGGCTCCGTTTGGAGAGGTCGCCCTGGCCGGCGGTGCGGAACTGATCAAGACGCCTGGTGACGTTTGAGTGGCCAGGTGCAGGTTTTTCGGGCTGTTCTAGCCATCGCCTGACGGGGGCTAGCAAGGCATCAATCCGAGTGAACACGATAAGTCCTGAGCCTGACCCATGTCGCGCAAAATTGCTGCACACTTTTGCGCGACATGGGGACACGAAGGAGTGAAGCGCGCCACCGGGAACCGGTTTGACGCGACGCGCTTTTAAATAAAATAGCGGATGGTCTGATAGGTTGCGATGCAGCATATGAGAGAGCCAACCATTCGCAAAAGCCAGTCTTCGCGAATGTGCCGCACAAAAAAGGCCGCCAGTGGTGCAGCGAAAACACCGCCCACAATCAATCCTGCAACAGGCACAAGGGTGGCACCCAGTCCATCAGCTTCGTCCCAGTGGCCCGTAAACAGGGCGACCAGGAATGTAAGCGACACCGAAAGCGTGACCAGAAACTCTGCTGCATTGACTGTGCCGATGACGTATCGCGGTGTGCCGCCCGCCCCCAGAAGACCTGTCGTCACCACAGGACCCCAGCCACCACCACCCGCCGCATCAAGGAAACCACCCGTGAAGCCGAGGGGTGCAACAACGGTAGCAGGTACCGGCTTGGACGGGATCTTCTTGAATGAGCGGATCAGCAGATAAATTCCGATAAGTAAAAGATAGGTGGTCACAAAAGGTTTGGCAGCGGATGCGTCAATCGATGTCAGAACATAGGCGCCAAGGCAGCCACCCAAGACACCAAAGGGCGTAAGGCGCCAGAACAGTTTCCAGTCGATGTTCTTGTTATACAAATGCGAGCTGCCGGATGCCGCTGTTGTGAAAAGTTCTGCGGAATGGATTGCAGCTGACGCCTGCGCGGGCGAAACCCCGGTTGCGATCAAGACCGTTGACGAAATCACTCCGTAAGCCATGCCCAGCGCGCCGTCGACCGCTTGAGCGAAGAAACCAATCACAAGGAACAACAGGAATTCAGTCACGCTCAGTCTCCAGAAATGAACACCGTTAAACAACAAATCCATGAAAGCGTGCCGGAGCCAGATTCTGTCCTGTGGTCAACATTGGCCGCCCCGAGATTGCCCTCAAGGATGGCAAAGCTGCCGCCTTGAAGCAGATCGCCAGCAAGGCAGTCCACCAGGGCGCCTACCTTGCCTCTACAGCGGTTTGCCGCAGGACGAAATGGATGGAAATCCAGTTCGTTTCAGGCCTGGCAGGCCCGGTCGGTTTGTCTGCAATCCTGCCAAACGACTGCAGCTTCCATCGAGCAGCCATGAATGGCCGCTTCAGCGAGGATGCGCTGCGATAGGAATAGTCGGCTGGATGTCAGCAGGTCGGTCGCAGCCTTTGCATCGATGAGCGCGCTCGGCGCAATCCAGGCATGTACAGGCGTCCAACCATCCCACCAAACCGCACTTGCGTCACTCGCCCTCAACCTCCTCGGGCGCCGTCACCCGGATCTCGCCGGCATGCGCCCTTGCAAACTCCGTCTTCAGGAACGCTTCAAGCAGCCGTGCGGGCAGGATGATGCTGGCGCGGTTGGCATCGGGCAGCGCGTCGAAGCGGCCGGATTTCGAGCGCTTTCCGTAAATCATGCCACCGGCAACCGTGTTGAGCGTTTCGGGATCGATCAGGATAAAGGCGCCAGTTTCGCGGTTGGTCTCGTAGGCATCGAAGATGGCCGTGTCTTCGAAATCGAGCTCCACCACGCCGATGCCATTGACCGGCAGGAAGGTGGCGTCATCCCAGTTGCCGGTCGAAAGCTCCAGAGCCGAGGTCGGGCGCACCATAACCCTCTGGCGGCGCGCCCCGGCCTTGAGCCAGTAACGCTTGCCCGGCACGATCCCATCCTGTGACAAGGCCACCAGCCGGGCGTTGAAGGCGCGACCGGTCAGCGGGCGCTGGTCGATCGCTGCGATCATGTCTCCGCGCGCCACATCCACCGGACGGTCAAGCACCAGCGTGATGGCGTCGCCGTTGACCGCTGCGTTGCGAACCAGATCATAGGTGACGATGGCTTTGACGTTGGCCTCGACGCCTGATGGCAGTACAACGACACTGTCGCCAGGCTTGATCGAGCCACCGGCGACGGTTCCCTGATAGCCGCGAAAGCCTTCGCCGGGCCGCGAGACCCGCTGCACCGGCAGCCGGAATCCGGTGGTCTGGCCGGTGCGCTGGGTGGCTTTTTCCAGAACCTCGACCAGCGTCGGGCCGGAATACCATGGCATGACATCATCGCCGCGCAGCACGATGTTCTCGCCTTTCAGCGCCGACACCGGAATGGCGGTCACCTGACGCACGCCGAGCGACAGAGCTAGCTCCTTGAAATCCCGCGAGATGGCGTGAAACCCCGCCTCGTCATAATTGCTCAGATCGACCTTGTTGACAGCCAGCACAAATTGCCGGATGCCCATCAGCGCCGCAATTGTAGCGTGCCGTCGGGTTTGTTCGAGAATACCGGTGCGGGCATCGACCAGCAGCACAGCCAGATCGGCGGTCGAGGCGCCGGTCGCCATGTTGCGGGTGTATTGCACGTGGCCGGGCGTATCGGCGACGATGAACGAGCGCCGGTCGGTGGCGAAATAGCGATAGGCGACATCGATGGTGATGCCCTGTTCGCGCTCGGCCTGCAGCCCGTCGAGCAGCAACGCGAAATCGGGCAGGCCGAGCTCATTCTGCTTGCCGGTGGAATCGCGCTTCAGCGTTGCCGCCTGGTCTTCCTTGACCGCCTTGGTGTCCCACAGCAATCGACCGATTAAAGTCGACTTGCCGTCATCGACCGAGCCGCAGGTGATGAACCTGAGCGGCCGCGCCTGACGCGCCACGGTTTCGGTGCGGGCCTCGATATCGGTGGCGTCGTCACCGGATTCAACAGGTGCAGCAGCGTGCGAAAGTGATTGAGAACTCATCAGAAATAGCCTTCGCGTTTTTTCTTTTCCATCGATCCGGACTGGTCGCGGTCAATCGCCCGGCCTTGCCGCTCCGACACCGTGGCGATCTCGAGTTCGGCAATGACTTCATCCAGCGTCGTTGCCTCCGAGCGCACCGCACCTGTCAGCGGGAAACAACCGAGCGTACGGAACCGCACCAGCTCCTCGCGCACTTGTTCCTCAGGCAACAATTCCAGCCGCTTGTCTTCGGCCAGGATCAGCATGCCGTCGCGCTCCACAACCTTGCGGCGTTCGGCGAAATAGAGCGGCACCAGATCGATCTGTTCAGCCTGGATGTAGCGCCAGATGTCGACCTCGGTCCAGTTCGACAACGGGAAAGCGCGCACGCTCTCGCCCGGATGAATCATGCCGTTGTAGATCGACCAGAGTTCGGGCCGTTGGTTGCGCGGGTCCCAGGCATGGTCAGGCGTGCGGAACGAGTAGATCCGCTCCTTGGCGCGGCTGGCTTCCTCATCACGCCGCGCACCGCCAAAGGCTGCATCATAACGGCCCATGTCGAGCGCCTGTTTCAGCGCCTGGGTCTTCATGATGTCGGTGTAGCGCGAAGATCCGTGGGTGAACGGGCTGACCTGATCACGCAGCCCGTCCGGATTGGTGTGAGAGATCAGCTCAAGCCCGTGTTTGGCAACCACCGCGTCCCGGAAGGCGATCATTTCGGGAAACTTCCAGCCGGTGTCGATATGCACCAGCGGAAACGGCAGCTTGCCCGGATGAAACGCTTTTAGCGCCAGGTGCAGCAGCACCGAGGAATCCTTGCCGACCGAATAGAGCATCACCGGGCGTTCGAACTCGGCCGCGACTTCACGGAAGATGTGGATCGCTTCGTTTTCGAGCGCCTTGAGATGCGGATCGAGCGGCGGCTTGCCGCGCCCGTGTTCAATCACGTTCATGGAATTGTCCTTGCGAAAGATTATGAGGCCGAAGCCGTGACTTTGGGCTGGCCCTGAGCGCGGGAGCCTGAAACTGAAGCCGAGAGATGCAGCCCGCATTCGCGCCGTTCGTCCTGTTCCCACCACCAGCGCCCGGCGCGTTCCGGCTCGCCCTGCTTGATGGCGCGGGTGCAGGGCTCGCAACCGATTGATGGATACCCTTTGGTGTGCAACGGACTGACCGGTACATCGTCGGATTTGGCGCGGGCACGCAGCGTTTCCAGTGACTGGTCGGCCAGCGGGTTGATCTTGAGCAGGCCGCGATCCACGTCCCATTCGGCCAACGGCGCATTGGCACGGTTGCCGGATTGGCCGCGGCGCAAGCCGGTCACCCAGAGATCGGCATTCTCCAGCGCCCGGCCCAGCGGCTGCAGTTTGCGCGCATGGCAGCAGGCATGCCGCGCCTCGACGCTGTCGTAAAACCCGTTCATGCCGTAAAGCGAGACGAAACCGTCGACTTCTTCCTTCCACGGCTTGAACACCTCAATCGACAGGTCGTAATGCGCCTCGGTGTCGGCAATCAGCTTTGTGGTCTCGGCAAACAGCCGCCCGGTGTCGAGCGTGACAATCCGCATCTCCGCCTGTGTGGCCGCGATGATCGATGTCAGGACCTGGTCTTCCAGCCCCAGCGAGGTGGTGAACACAGCCCGGCCAAGCGAGGCAATCCGCAGGATTCGGCCCGGTAGCGGCAAGGCGGCAAGTTCCGTGTTGAGCTGTGCCACCAGTTCCGGTCCGAATGTCTCAGCTGAACTGGTGACGGGCGATAGATGGTGCAGGGACATGATGGCGGGCTCCATTGAAGTCTCAATCTTCGACCTCCGTGCACGCCAAAACGAGGTATCAATCTCTTTTTGTCGCCCCTGTTCAGGCAGCCTGTTCCGCTTTTGGCGCTGCTTGCCGCAAAATCTGCCCAATTCAGTTCGATGGTCTGGCTTCTGGTGCATTGACCAAGGTCGCCAAACATGTCACGCCAGACAGGTCGAGTAACAAGTATCACGGAGCCCGCTGATGGGCGCGTTTGACTTTGATGATCCTGCCACCGGTTCCATCCGGACCTTGATCGAAGCGCTTGAAACGGTGGCAATCGCTGCTGGCCAGGAGATTCTGGCAGTGCGCGCTGAGGGCGCCGAGGTTATCGTCAAATCCGACCGTACTCCCGTTACCCAGGCCGACCGGCGTGCGGAAACGCTGATTCTTGATTTCCTGACCACCGCATACCCCGGCATTCCCGTGGTTGCCGAAGAGCTTGCGGAAGCCGGACATTGTCCCAGCCAGGCCAAGGATGTTTTCTTTCTCGTCGATGCGCTGGATGGGACCGGTGATTTCATCGCCGGACGCAGTGAGTTTACCGTCAATATTGCCTTGATCCGGGGGCAAACCCCGGTGGCCGGCGTCGTCCATGCACCTGCGCTGGGCAAGATCTGGAGTGGGGTGACGGGCCAGGCGCAGGTTGCGGATGTGATGCCGGATGGGACGATATCGGGTCAACGGCAGATCCATACAAGACCGCTGCCCAAAACCCCCGTGGCGCTGGTCAGCTTCACTCACAAGGAGCCCGAAACCGACGCCTGGCTGAAGTGCTTGCCCGAGCACGAAACCGCCAGTGTGGGGTCATCGCTGAAATTCTGCCTGTTGGCTGAAGGCCGCGCAGATGTCTATCCGCGCCTGGTCTGCCTGAAACAGTGGGACATCGCAGCCGGTGACGCGGTGCTGCGCGCGGCCGGCGGCATGACGCTGACGCTGGAGGGAACACCGTTGCGTTACGGTGTCGAAGGTTCGGATTTTGGCTGTTCGCGCTTCGTCGGCTGGGGTCAGGCTCCAGACAACAGGCCAGCCAACTGACAATCAACCCGCGCTTCCGGTTGGATGTGCAAAGGGGCATTCAAATGCATTAGGCTTTCTTCGATTTTGTCATGTCGTAGAGGCCTTGATAGACAATTTTCCACAACGTTACCAACAAGCTGTGATTGCCGAAATACTGAACATTGACGTCAACCTTGTGTGCGGCCGCAGTCGTCCAGTCCAGAACCAATTTCCCTGCCGGGGCCGCTGCAAGGACCACAGTGTCGGTTACAAAACGGGTTCCGATCTGCAGCACCCAGTCGGCTGACGGGGTCTGGAGAAAGACATTGACCATCCGCTTCAGGACAACCAGCCTCGCGTCGTTGCCTTGATTGTCATTGAGAAGCCGTGTCAACACGTCGATATTGTTGAGCACATTTGCTGGCACCGTGTACTCCAGATTGACCGCCAGATTGTAGCGTCCGTCTGTCGGTGCGCCGAGTGGCAGATCCAGAACCCAAAGCATGACGGTGCAGTAACCGCAGTGTGGAAGGTTGGTGACGTAGTTCGCACCGGTTATGGCCTGCCCGTTCAGCGCCACCACATGCCCCGCGGCATCGACGTGCCAGATCGCCACCGGCGCTGTGCTGGCGGCCACTGCGACCATTTCCGAATGTTGCTGCATGGTGGTTGCATAGCGGTTTGGCGCAGCCGGTGGCCAGTTTACGGTTGTCACCGCTTGCTGCGCCCCACCGGCATCGTAAGGCATAAAGGCTTGCTGCGCCTGAATTGCGGCCTGAATCGCGGCAATAGAAGACCGAGCTATGGCAATCAGGGGATCGATGTCCTGGCTGTTGACTTGTGCTTTCCAGCGTATGCGTGGCATGGGGTTCCCTTCCTGTTCATCTCCGGATCTGCGCAACCGGAACCGGTTTCCATCTGATCAGGATTTGAACTGTTTGCAGTTATGCCGGTTTTGGCGACGCGTGAGCAGAGCATGCGCACGCTTGCTGTGCGAAAGCCCGGGAGGCACACATCTCCCGGGCGCGGGCATGGTTGCCCGGATTACTGCGGATTGATCAGGTTGATACTGGTCCCCATGATCAGAGCGGTTTCAGCCGTGGATTCACCCGAGAACGTGTTTGTCGCTGAATCGGCACTCCATCCCGACGAGGAGCTGCCGCCACCACCGCTGAAGCTGAACGGACCGATACGCAAGCCCGCGGAGACACTCCATTTTTCCGAGAACGCTTTGAACGTCGATGAGCTGACGCTGATACTGAACGAAGGCTTGTAGCAGACGATCATCCCGACCTTCTGCACCGACATGATGCCCTCTGCTCCCCAAACGGCCTTTGTGTTGCTATCGCCGTAGGGAGAGTAGCCGCGAATGAAGGGACCCTTTTCGACCCCGGTCACGAAGGCGCCGTTGTACCAGCGCGACGCCGTTATCGATATCTGGTCCCAGGCCTTGAAGCTGATGTCGACGCTCAGGGATGCATCTGACGCGAATTCGTCAATGCGCTCCCAGGAGCCACCAACATTGACGCTCCAGAACAGCTTTTTGACCGATGCACTGGCACCTGCCCAGGTCTTTTTGTAGTCATACTGGGATTGCGAGTTGCTGAACCCGATCTTGCCGCTGCTGCCGCCGGTGCCGGACTGCACCTTGTTGAGCCATGTACTTGCATCCATGGCAAGCGAGTAGCCCGGAACAGCCGGAAACGCGGACAGCGATGGATCCTGGAGTTTGGTGTAGTAGTCCTTGTTGGTTAGGCGGTCCTGTGCGTCCTTCAGGCCCGGCGTCGTGGTCTCGGAAAGCAACTGGTTGTAGACGTTCTGCTGAGCCTGAACGTTCTTCCAGGCCGAATCCAGTTGCGCCTGCCAGGACCGGCCACCGACCGTCCCCAGCCATTCTGTGTAGGCAGGCGTGTTGGTGCCGCCAGTCTCGGTTCCATAAGCGTCGACCGATTGCTTGTAGATCGTATCGTAATTGTTGACGGCGAGCTGTAACATGTTGCGCGCCTGTTCAATGTCGGCCTTCAATTTCGGGTCGCTGGTGGCGGCGCTGACAACATTGAGCATGCCGCCATAACTGTCGTTGAAGGCAGTGCCGGCGGAGGTGTATTCTCCCGTGGCGCTGAATTGCGGAACTGTCGAGCAGAAGTCCCATTGCGCAGCGCTGGTGTAACCGGTCGGGACAATTGGCCAATCCCAAGTTGTAAATGGATAGATCAGCTGGAAATTGCTGGGCGAAATACCCAGCCCGTCCACCATGGCTCCATAAAGATGGTTCCAGGCCTTGTCATTGGTATCAATGCCATCCGGCGCGACCAGCGGATGTTCACTGGACAAAGCCAGCGGATCCATTGCATCGAAGCCTTTCATGGCCTTGTTGGATTCAGGCGAGTGGATCAAATGTTTGCGCATAACGGCTCCTCACATGTTGAAATTGAACCCCCGGTCAGAAGCGAAGAGTCCAGGTTCTGCGAGACGCACGTGGTTTGGTGCCGCTTGGAATTTTGAGTGGCCCTGACCAACCGGGTCGTGCTGTACAATCCGATCTACTCGCGAGAGTCGCAGGTTGTATAATGTTTACTGACAACCTAACATTGCAACGCGGTGTGCTTTCGTCAAATGGATTCACGCGAAAATCAGAAAACAGATCGTGATCAGCTTAACGTTGTGGCTCCGGACCCGCGCCTAAGGGGTCTGAAAGCTTTGACAAAAAAGCAATCATAAGTATTAAAAATAAAATTTGCACGTATTAGGTGCTTTATGGCAGGTTAAAGCCTGCGTGACCCGCCGATCACTGTCTCCGCAGCGCTGAGGCCGGTGCCCGGCCGCAGTGCGATACGAACCAGCCTCAGCCGAGCCGGTCGGTTGTTTCCCAGTCCGGGTTCATCCACGGCTCCAGGTTGCTCGGCGCAAGTGGCGTGCGTCCGAGGATATGATCGGCGGCTTTTTCACCGGTCATGATCGACGGGCCGTTGAGGTTGCCATTGGTCACACGTGGGAAGATCGACGAGTCGGCAACGCGCAGGCCCTCTACGCCGATGACACGGGTTTCCGGATCGACCACCGCATTCAAATCATCCGCGCGGCCCATCCGGCAGGTGCCGCATGGGTGGTAGGCGCTTTCGGCATGCTCGCGAATGAAGCCGTCAATTTCATCATCGCTTTGCACATCGCTGCCCGGCTGGATCTCCATGCCGCGATAAGGATCGAAGGCGGCCTGCGAGAAAATCTCCCGAGTGATCCGGACTCCACGGCGGAAATCGCGCCAGTCTTCCTCATGGCTCATGTAGTTGAAGCGGATTATCGGGGCATCCTTTGCGTCACCCGATCGAAGCGTCACCGTACCGCGCGAGGCCGACCGCATCGGTCCGACATGGGCCTGGAAGCCATGCATCGGTGCAGCAGCCGTGCCGTCATAGCGGATGGCACCGGGCAGGAAATGGAACTGGATATCGGGGTAGGGCACGCCTGCCGCCGAGCGCACAAAGCCTGCTGCCTCGAACTGGTTCGAGGTTCCCAGCCCGCGCCTCAGAAAAAGCCACTGCGCGCCAATGATGGCTTTGGAGAACAAGTTGAGTTTGGAGTAAAGCGTGATCGGCTGGATGCATTCCTGCTGGATGTAGACCTCGAGATGATCCTGCAGATTGGCGCCGACTCCGGGCCGGTCGGCAATCACTTCGATGCCGTGCTCGGCAAGATGCTGCCCCGGACCTATGCCCGACAGCATCAAGAGCTTGGGCGAGTTGAAGCTCGAGGCCGCAATCACCACTTCACGCTGTGCTTTAACAACTTGAATCTGTCCGCGAACCTCGATTTCCACTCCGGTTGCACGATGATTCTCGATCACAACACGCCGTGCCAAACCTCTGACAAGACTCACGTTTTTGCGTTTCAGTGCGGGCTTCAGATAGGCCTCCGCCGTTGACCAGCGTTTCCCCTTGTGGATCGTCTGCTCCATCAGACCAAAGCCTTCCTGGCGTGACCCGTTATAGTCTTTGGTGACCCCGTAGCCTGCCTGTTCGCCAGCATCAATGAATGCCTGAAACAGCGGATTGTCCGCCGGTCCGCGTCGCACATGCAGCGGCCCGTCAGTGCCGCGCCAGCCCTCTTCACCGCCGATGCCGCCGTCCTGATGCGAGGTTTCCATGCGCTTGAAATACGGCAGCACATCAGCGAACGACCAGCCATTGGCGCCTTGCTCGGCCCAGTGGTTGAAGTCTTCCGCATGACCGCGCACGAACACCATGCCGTTGATCGAGGATGAGCCTCCGACGACTTTTCCACGCGGCGCAGCCAGCCGCCTGTTGCCCAGATTGGCTTCCGGCTCTGTCCTGTAACCCCAGTCATAAATCCCCATGTTCATTGGAAAAGACAGCGCCGCGGGCATCTGGATGAACGGACCGAAATCCGATCCGCCATGCTCAATGACGATCACCGAGTGCTTGCCGTCCTCGCTCAGCCGCGCGGCCATGGCAGCGCCCGCCGAACCAGCGCCAATGATGACGAAATCTGCTTGCATAGTCATGATGTGATGCTCGTCTCTAGTGGCGATATCGCCATGCGTTGTCATGATTGACCGAATTATCGCTATAAGCTATATTTGGTCGATGAAACGGGTCGTCTACTCGAAAGCTGCCGAGAGGAGTCTCGCGCGGATGCAAATGAAGCGCCGGGCGGCCATCGTCGCCAAAGTGGATGCTTTCGCGCGTAGGGAAAAAGTCGATATCAAGAAGCTGGTCGGCTCCGAGTTTTACCGCATCCGGGTCGGCCAGGACCGTGTCATTATCGATGATCAAGGGGTTGTCGTTCTGGTTCTCGAGGCTGGCCCGCGCGGCGGGATCTACAAGGAGTAACTCCCAATGGGCGAAGTTCGGAAAGTGACGATTGAAGGCAAGAACTACGTACTTGTCAGCGAGGAAGACTATGAGGATCTGATTGACGGTCTGAATGCCGGCGTGATCATGGCACGCATCAAGGCAGGCGAGGAGACTTGGCCTGCCGAACTCGTTCGCGAACTCATGGAAACCGATAGCCGTGTCAGAACCTACCGCAAATATCGAGGCCTGACGATGATCGAGCTTGCCAAAGCTGCCGGCATTTCCCAGCCCTACCTGTCCGATATCGAAAACGGCAAGAAGACCGGCTCGGTCGATGTGCTCAAGCGCATCGCGACCTCCCTTCGAGTCGATCTCGATGATCTGGTGGTTTGAGTGCGTCATTACCCGAAAACTCAGTAAGGGCTGTCGACGGGCCCGGTGGCCACGTAAACGCTCTTGAGCTGGGTGTAATATTCGATCGCCGCGCGTGAATTCTCGCGCCCGATGCCAGATTGTTTGACGCCACCGAAAGGTGCTTCCACCGGTGTCAGATTATAGGTGTTGATCCAGGTGGTGCCGGCCTCGAGATTGGAGACCACACGGTGCGCGCGCGTCAGGTCAGCGGTGAACACGCCTGCCGCCAGACCGAATTCGGTCGAGTTGGCGCGCCGCAGCGCTTCGGCCTCGTCGTCAAACACCAGAACGCTCATCACCGGCCCAAAAATCTCTTCGCGCGCGATGGTCATCTCATCTGTGACATCGGCAAACACCGTCGGCTGGATCCAGGCACCGTTCTCGAACCCCTGCAGCACAGGCACGCCGCCGCCAGTGACGAGCCGGGCGCCTTCCGTCTTGCCAGCCTCGATGTAGCCCAGCACCTTGTCGCGCTGCGCCACCGAAACCATCGGGCCCAGATGCGTGTCGGGATCGAGCGGGTCGCCAATACTGATCGCTTCAGTGCGGGTTTTCAGACGATCCAGGAAGCGATCATAAACCCCGCGCTGCACGAACACGCGGGTGCCATTCGAGCAGATCTGCCCGGTCGAATAGAAATTGCCCAGCATCGCGCCGCCGATGGCACTTTCCAGATCCGCATCGTCAAACACCAGGATCGGCGACTTGCCGCCAAGTTCCATGGTCACCGACTTGATGGTCTGGGCAGCCGCAGCCAACACCTTTGCGCCGGTCGGCACCGAGCCGGTCAACGACACCTTGGCGATGTCGCGATGGGTGGCAAGTGCTGCCCCCACGTCGCCATAGCCCTGAACCACATTGAAGAGACCGGCTGGCAGACCCGCATCGGTGAATGCTTCCGCCAGCAGCAGCGCTGTCAGCGGGGTCATTTCCGAGGGCTTGAAGATGAAGGCATTGCCACAGGCCAGCGCCGGGGCCGATTTCCAGGCCGCGATCTGGATCGGGTAGTTCCAGGCGCCGATGCCTGCACAAACGCCGAGTGCTTCGCGCCTTGTGTAGACGAAGTCGCCGCCGCCCAGAGCAATATGCTCGCCGGTGACAGCGCCGGCCAGTCCGCCGAAATATTCAAGCGCGTCGGCAGCCGATGCGGCGTCAGCCACCAGCGTTTCCTGGATAGCCTTGCCGGTATCGAGCGTCTCGATCCGCGACAGTTCCTCATTGCGATCCCGCAGCAGCTGCGCGGTCTTGAGCAAGATGCGTCCGCGCTCGACGCCCTTGAGCGCCGCCCAGGCCGGTTGCGCCGCCTTGGCTGCATAGACGGCCCGCTCGATGATGGCAGGCGTGGCCGAATGCAATTTGGCGTTCAGCTCGCCGGTGGCCGGATAGATGCTTTCGATCACGGCTCCGGCCACGTCTTCGACGTAAACACCGCCAATGTGGTGGGAGGCTTTGGGTTGGGCGTTCATGGGCGTGTCCTTAGACTTTCATAGGAGACCATCACGTGTTCGCGATAATGTGGTCGGGCAGTCAGCTGCGCGTAATAAGCGTCGAGTGACGGCGTGGCAGCACGGTCGAAATCCAGTGTGTAGTAACGGTAAAGAGGGTTGCCGATGATCATGTCGGCGAAGCTCAGGTCGCTTCCGGCGAGATAGGGGCCGTCGCCAAGCCGCCTGTCGAGCATCAGCGCCAGTGGCTTGACGGCCTCGGTGGCGGCCTTGAGCTGCTCCGGCGGCAACGGGGTCGATCCCTGTTGTACCAGCGGCCGGAACACCTGTCCGGAAAAGGTCGGGACAAAACTGGTCTTGATCCATTCCGCCCACATGTCGAGCTGCACCCGGGCAGCCGGATCGCGTGGCCAGAATTTGTCGTCGCCATAGGCCGCGGCCAGATAGCGCACGATGGCCGCACTCTCCCACATCGGCACACCATCGCCATCGCGCACCGTCGGTACCAGGCCGTTTGGGTTCATCGCCAGATATTCGGATGTCTTGTTGCCGCCATGGACATGACCAATGTCGTGGCGCTGATGGGTTAGCCCCAGTTCGGCAATCGTCCACATCACGGCTTGCACGTTCAATGAGTTTGCACGTCCCCAGACAGTCAACATGTCATTCTCCCCTCGGAAACCGTTTTGACTCTTCCAGTATATTGAGATCCATGTGGTTGCGCATGTAGCGCTCCGAGGCCTTCTGCAAAGGCTGAAAATCCCAAGGGTAGTAGTTGCCGTTCCTGAGTGCTTCATAAACCACCCAGCGCCGTGCCTGGCTTTCGCGCACTTCGCCATCGTAGCGCGCCATGTCCCATTTGGCCCGGACCTTGACCATATAGGCGGCCACCCGTTCGGCATGGGCCGGATCCGCAGCCAGGTTGGTCAGCTCGTCGGGATCAGCGTCGAGATCGAAAAGCTGCGGTGCATCCAGTTCACAGTGGGTGAATTTGTACCGGCCGTCGCGGATCGCCACCAAGGGCGCTTCCGAGCCTTCCGCCGCATATTCCATCAGCACCGGCGTCGTTCGTTTTTCACCGGCCATGACGGGCGTGAGACTTTCGCCGTCGGTCCACGGAGCAATCTCTTCAAGCGACACCCCGGCAAGATCGGCAAGCGTCGGGGTGATGTCGAGGTTGGATGTCGGGTCTGTTACCAGAAGGCCGTCAGCGCCCGGAACCGCGATCATCAGCGGCACCCGCGCCGAGCCTTCGAAAAAGCTCATCTTGAACCACATGCCGCGTTCACCCAGCATGTCGCCGTGGTCGGAACAGAACACCACGATGGTGTTCTTAGCCATGCGGGTTGCCTCAAGCGTGGCTAGAATTTTGCCGATCTTGTCATCAAGATAGGAGATGTTGGCGAAATAGGCCTGCCGCGAGCGCCGCACATTGTCCTCGGTAATGTCGAAGCGCTCGGAGTCATTGGCGTTGTAAAGCCGCTGCGAATGCTGATCCATCTCTGCATAGGGGATTGGCGGCACCCGCGGCGTCAGCTCAGGGCAATCCTCGTAGAGATCCCAGTATTTCTTCCGCGCCACATACGGATCATGCGGATGAGTGAAGGAAACGGTCAACGCCCAGGGACGTGCCGATGCATCATCGCTGCTGCGAGACAATTGGTGCAGCTTCTGGGTGGCGAAGAAAGCCACTTCGTCATCATATTCCATCTGGTTGGAGGTTTCAGCCACGCCTGCGCCTGTGACCGAGCCGAGATTGTGATACCACCAGTCGATCCTCTCGCCGGGCTTGCGGTAGTCGGGCGTCCAGCCGAAATCCGCCGGATAGATGTCCGTGGTCAGCCTCTCTTCAAATCCGTGCATCTGGTCGGGCCCGACAAAATGCATCTTGCCCGACAGGCAGGTGTAGTAGCCGGCGCGTCTGAGGTGATGCGCATAGGTGGGAATGTCGGACGCGAATTCGGCCGCATTGTCATAGACCCGTGTCCGCCGCGGCAGCTGTCCCGACATGAACGAGGCCCGGCCCGGCGCGCACAGCGGCGAAGCGGTATAATTCTTCGAAAATCGTACCGAGCGTGCCGCCAGTTTCTTCAGGTTGGGGGCGTGCAGAAACTCCGCTGGACCGTCGGGAAACAGGGTGCCGTTGAGCTGATCGACCATCAGGATCAGGATATTGGGCGCTGTTGCCCCGGTTCGACCGTCCGTCATAACGTTCTCCCGCGGATTTCGAGCAACTGCGTTTCGACGTGATCTTCCACAAGCGCCACAGCGTCATGCCGTGCAGGCCCCGTGCCAAGCGCCTTGCGGATATAAAGCCCGTCAATCATTGCAGCCGCCCCTTCGGCGATTCGCTCGGCGTCACAGGCGCCTGCAAGCGGCGTCAGTCCGCTCATCAGGTTGGCGTGCAGCCGCCGTGCATAGACCGACAGCAGACGCCGGATTTCCGGCGCGCGCTGTGCATCAACATAAAATGCCAGCCAGGCGGCAACCACGTCGTCGGAAAATTGCTTGTCGGAAAAACTCACCGTAATGATCGCCGAGACCCGTGCACGGTTTGTGCGGGCAGCTTTCAGCGCATTTACCGTATCAATCCGCAGGTCGCTCAACAGCGCCTGGACCGAAGCCGTGATCAACTGGTCCTTGGAGCCGAAGTAATGATGCGCCAGAGCTGGCGACACACCCGCACGGCCGGCGATGTCCGACATTGTCACGCCCATTGAACCGCGCGCGCCGATTGCTTCAATAGCGGCGTCTGTCAGTGCCTTGCGGCGAATGGGTTCCATGCCGATTTTGGGCATTGTAGGTCTCCAGATCTTGTATCATCCCGCAAGCGAGCTGGACCTGGAACGTAGCCTTGATTGACTGGTCAATCAATATAAATGGTATTTTGCGTTGCGTGACGAGATTTGGGTCTTTCCCGACGCCGGTTGCTGCAGGTGCATCCTGACGCGGTCGCAGGCTTCTGCAGCAGGGCTCCTGTGATCAATCGCCGGTTCCGCCCGCAACAGAAATGCCATGGCGGCGAGGACAAACCCGTCGCCGCCATAGTGGTGTTTCCAATCAGACCAAACCCGCCGGCATCACCGACGAACGGACAATGACCTTCGATCCATCGCGAACCCGCGCATGAAGGTCAATAATATCCTGATTGAGCATCCGGATGCATCCCGATGACACGGCTTTGCCAATGGAGTTGGCTTCAGGGTTGCCATGTATCCGGTAAAGCGTGTCTTCGCCGTTCTGGAACAGATAAAGTGCGCGGGCGCCGAGAGGATTGTCGGGCCCCGGATCCATCCCGCCATTGGCGACAGAGTAGGGGGCGAGCTCGGGATTGCGCGCCACCATGTCGTCAGGCGCCTTCCACCGCGGCCATTTCCGCCTGTACTGAACCACGGCATCCCCGGACCAGGAAAACCCCTGCCGGCCAACGCCGATGCCATAGCGCATGGCATTGCCGGGGCTTTCAATGAGGTGCAGGAAGAACGCATTCGGATCGACGATCAGCGTGCCTGGCGTTTCGTTCGGGAATGGATTGACCACCTGCTGGCGCCAATAGCGTTCTGGCACAATGCCATCGGGCACGGCAGGAATCGGGTAGGGTTCGTCAAGCACTGCTCCGTAGGCAATCGGCATCACCTTGGGTGTCGGTTCGATTGCCGGCCTGGAAGTGATGTCATTGCTGCTGCCAAATGTGGTGCAGCCTGAAAGCACAGCCAGCGGGGCTGCGCCCAAAAAGAGGCGTCGGGTTATCATGGGTGTTGGTCCTTTGAGGCTGAATGGAGGGGAACTGGCAGATGATGTGACAGTTCCTGGTCTTCACATCAGCTCGACCGGGGCGGCCTGAATAACCGGCTCGAACGCAGATTGTCCGCGCCGCCGCCGTGCTGGGTGTCAAATGACCTGCTGGCAATTGCGAGGATCGATGGCGCAATTAAGGACGTGGAAGCAGTGTCGAGGCTGCAGTTGGACCAGGTGATGGCGCCGCGCTGGCAACGCTTGGACCGGTTCGCACCGATTTTCAGATCTGATACTGTGCCGGTCCGGGTGAGTTCCAATGGTTGCGGTAACGCGGCCGCCTGCGATGGCAGGCCACGTGCAAACGGCCCCGTCAACCCGAGGGTGAGGGTCAGAAAACACAAAAAGAGAATGCGGCGGATTGGCATGAGTTGCTTCTTACCGGTAACTGTGGCCAAAACCAGTCGCAACAGCCAAACGTAGGATCAAATTTTGGTGAAGCGCGGGTGCAACACAACACCGGTATGAGCTTGCATCGGCCTGATCGCGCGGTCTGTTTCAGCTTGTTGCTGACGGAAATAGGCAGCATGCCGGTGCTAGTCAGCATCCATCGCCACCTACCCGACCAGGAGATCTGCCATGCTTACGCTTTATCACGCCCCGAACTCACGCTCGTCACGCATCGTCCGTCTGATCATCGAGCTTGGCGTTCTTGACCAGGTCGACATTCGCATCGTCGGAATCGCCCGCAATGATGGCTCTGGTGGTGCCGATCCCGCCAACCCGCACCCGGAAGGCAAGGTGCCGTTGCTGGTCCATGATGGGGCGGAGCTATGGGAATCCAGCGCCATCATGCTGTATCTGACCGATATGTTTCCCGCTTCGGGACTGGGTCGCTCCGTCGGTCACCCGGACCGGGGCAGCTATCTGAGCTGGCTGGCCTGGTACGGCAATGTCGTCGAACCGGTCATCGTCTGTCAGGCGGCTGGTCTCAGCCATCCGTTTCTCGACGCCACGTTTCGCGGTGTTCCCGAGGTCGTGGCGCGGCTGACGGCGCAACTGGAAACGACGCCCTTCCTGTTGGGCGACCGGGTTTCGGCGGCAGATCTGCTGCTGATCTCGCCCTATGTCTGGTTCCCGCAATCCACCCCCGATGTCCAGATTATCCGGGACTGGATCGCCCGCTGTCAGGCGCTTCCGTCCGCCCAGGCGACGACGGACTTCGACGAGGCTGCCCTGCAGGCCTGAACCGACAGCATTCGCCTCCCGGTGCGGTGGTCCGGGTGCCGGTGACTGTTCCCGGATTGGTCTGCCGATGCGCCCTGTCCGTTCACAAGAAATCCGTTCTGCCCTTTACAAAAGCGTTGCCGGGCCCAAAACTGCGCGGCAACACTTCCAGAATCTCGGAGAATTTCACATGACTGCCTGTATCATCGGTTGGGCCCACACACCCTTTGGCAAACACACCGAAGAATCCGTCGAAAGCTTGGTCACCAAAGTGGCGCGCGAAGCGCTTGAGCATGCCGGGCTTGAGGCCGGCGATATTGATGAAATCTATCTCGGCCATTTCAATGCCGGTTTTTCCGCGCAGGATTTTACCGCAAGCCTGGTGCTGCAGGCCGATGATGGCTTCCGCTTCAAGCCGACAACCCGCGTCGAAAACGCCTGCGCCACCGGCTCGGCTGCTGTCCATCAGGGCATCAAGGCCATTCGGGCCGGCGCCGCACGCCGGGTGCTGGTGGTCGGCGTCGAGCAGATGACCACGACACCTGCACCACAGATCGGCGCCAATCTGCTCAAGGCCTCCTATCTGCCCGAAGATGGCGACACGCCTGCAGGTTTCGCTGGCGTCTTCGGCAAGATTGCTGACGGTTATTTCCAGAAATATGGCGACCAGTCCGACGGACTTGCCGCGATCGCGGCCAAGAACCACAAGAACGGCGTCGACAATCCATGGGCGCAAATGCGCAAGGATCTGGGATTTGAGTTCTGCCGCACCGAGAGCGACAGGAACCCTTATGTTGCCGGTCCGCTCAAACGCACAGATTGCTCGCTGGTCTCTGATGGCGCGGCCGCCATCGTGCTCGCCGATGTGACCACCGCTATGCAGGCGCCGCGCGCCGTGCTGTTCCGCGCCGCTGAACACGTGCAGGATTTTCTGCCGATGTCCAAGCGCGATATTTTGAGCTTCGAGGGCTGCGCGTTGGGTTGGAAACGGGCTTTCGCCAACTCCAAGACTTCGCTTGATGATCTTTCCTTCGTCGAAACCCACGACTGCTTCACCATTGCCGAATTGATCGAATATGAAGCCATGGGTCTGGCCAAGCCGGGGCAGGGCGGTGATCTTGCCATGAGCGGCGAGACCGCAAAGGATGGCCGCTTGCCAGTCAATCCGTCGGGCGGGCTGAAAGCCAAGGGCCACCCGATCGGCGCCACCGGCGTTTCCATGCATGCGCTCTCTGCCATGCAGCTGACCGGTGAAGCCGGCGGCATTCAGGTCAAGGACGCTGAGCTGGGTGGCATTTTCAACATGGGCGGCGCCGCGGTGGCCAACTACGTCTCCATTCTCGAGCGCATCCGGTGACGACTGCCATCGCCGGTCACGTTGTCGTCACCGGCGGCGCGTCGGGCATCGGCGAGGTGACTGTTCTGGCGTTGATTGATCAGGGCACGACAGTCACCATTCTTGACGCCAGCACTGAAGCTGTCGCCCGCAGCGAAGACCGTCTTGAGGGCGAGGATGTGCTGGCGCTGGTCTGTGATGTCACCGACGAGGACGAGGTGGCCGATTGTCTTGGCCAGGCCGTCGACGCCTTCGGGCCGATCACCGGGCTGGTCAATTGCGCCGGCATTGCCCGTGACATACCGGCCGAGAAAACCAGCGCCGAGATATTTCGCCAGATCCTCGACGTCAATCTGACCGGCAGTTTCATTCTCTGCCGGGCGTGCCTCGACCAGATGGGCGACACGCTCTCCATCGTCAATCTCTCGTCAGCATCCGGTATCCGGGCCAATGCCGGTCGCGTCGCCTACGGCGCATCCAAGGCCGGCGTCATCCTGATGAGCCAGGTGCTGGCCAATGAATGGGGCGCCAGCGGTGTCCGCGTCAATGTTGTCGCACCCGGCCCGGTCGACACACCCCTGATCGCGAGCCTTCACACCGTCGAGGACCGCAAGCGCTGGAGCGCCCAGATTCCGCTCCGCCGCTATGGCCGTCCGGAAGAGATCGCCGATGCCATCCTGTTCCTGCTTTCGCCCCAGGCCAGTTATATCAATGGCCATGTTCTGACGGTCGATGGCGGTTTCAGTTCATCGGGAATTATTGCGGGACGGTAAGTTACTTCTCTCGTGCCGCCGTCACGCTGGTCCCTGCACTGGCAATGCTGCAGTCTTGGTTTCTGCAAACCTGTATATGCCTGAAAATTGTGTTGATACTCGGCGCCTATGAACGTTTGACAGCTGTGGAGAATTCCACCTATCCTCGCTATTGCTGCCGTATTGGTGTGGAAAGTCGAGCGAGACACCACAAGCGCTGTGATGCGGCTATCTGAATAGTTGGGCGACCTTTGCGCGCACGAAATGACGCGCGGCACCCGAGCAAGGGGGCCACATGGACTATGAAACACTCGATCCCGAAGACTGGGCGCAAACCCAGAAACTGGCACATGCTCTGGTCGATGCTGCAGTCGACTACACCAGCAATGTGAGAGACCGGCCGGTCTGGCGCGACATGCCCAGCCACATCAGGGATAGCTTCCTCACGGATGTTCCACAGACCGCGACGCCTTTGGCAGACATCCTGCGCGATGTCGAAGACACGGTGATGGCCTATCCGATGGGCAATACCCATCCACGTTTTTGGGCCTGGTATATGGGAACCAGCAATTTCACCGGAGCCATGGCTGATTTTATTGCCGCTGTCCAAGGTTCCAACCTTGGTGGTGGCAATCACGCGGCGGCATTGATGGACCAGCAGGTTGTCCAGTGGCTTCGCCAGATGATTGGCATGCCGGAAGGCGCAAGCGGCACATTGGTAAGTGGCGGCTCGGTGGCTAACCTGATCGGTTTGAACATCGCCAGGAACGCCAAGGCCGGAATCGATATCCGAGAGGAGGGTGTGATGGCAATGCCTGCACCGTTGCGGTTTTATGGCTCTGACCAGATGCACAGTTGTCACCAGCAGGCAATGGAAACGCTCGGGTTGGGAAATAGAGCCTTGTCCCGTATTCGGAGCGGTGACGATCTGACGATGAACCTGAATGAATTGAAAGCTGCGGTGGCAAGTGACCGGGCAAACGGCATCGTTCCTGCCTGCGTCATTGCGACCGCCGGGACAGTCAATACAGGCGCTATCGACAACCTCGCGGCGATCGGCGATTTTTGCCATGAACACAACATTTGGTTTCATGTTGATGGCTGTATTGGAGCGCTTGTCGCCATCGCCCCTGAAAACCGTTGGCGGGTTGAAGGGATTGATCGCGCTGATTCCGTTGCTCTTGATCCGCACAAATGGCTGCACGCGCCGTTCGAAGTCGGTTGCGCGCTCATCCGCTCCAGAGAAGCCCATGTGTCCACTTTCTCGCTCACGCCTGAATATCTGAAAGTCGCAAAACGCGGCTTGGCTGCAGCGCAATGGCTTCATGATTTCGGCTTTCAGACGTCGCGGGGGTTCCGAGCGCTCAAGGTCTGGATGTCACTTCGCGAGCACGGTGTTGAGAAATTTGGGCGGCTGATAGATCACGATATTGCCAAAGGCGCTTATCTGTCGCGTTTGGTGGAGGAAGCGGACGGTCTGCATCTGATGTTCCCGACCAACATGAATATCGTCTGCTTTCGGTATGATCCGGGCGGTCTGGACGAAGCGGAGCTGAAATTACTGAACATCGAAATCATGCTCCGCCTGCAGGAAAATGGAATTGCAGTGCTGTCAGATACGACAGTTCACGGCCAGCATTGTCTGCGTGCCGCAATCAACAATCACCGGACTGAAAATCAGGATCTGGAAATGGTGGTTCGCGAGGTGCAAAACCTTGCAGCGATCATACTCAACGAAATCGCCGGTCGTTGAGGCTTGCGGGGATGTCATGGCTGGCCGCAGGAGAGGTTATGTCAATCTGCGGTCAGTGCCGCCGTCCGATAGACACGCCGACAACAGTGGCGCCAATCACCAGCGCCATGCCGGCCCATTGCAGCGGGCTGAACCATTCACCCAGAGCGATCGCGCCAATCGCGGTGGCCACCACCGGGCTGGCGAGCGCCAGATAGACCGCACTTGGGCCAATTTTGCCGATGCCGCGGGTCCAGACGTAATAGGCGAATGCCGTGCCCAAAAGCATCAGCCAGCCATACCCGAGCATTTCGGTCAGGCCCGGTGCGGGCGGCACACCTTCGACCAGCAGCGCCACCGGCAATAACATGGCGCCGCCGAAAATCAGCTGCCAGGTGGTGGTTTCGAGGACTGAGCCCATGCGTCCCCAGCGATCGATCAGGATGGTGCCGGTTGCCATCGCCAGCGCACCGCCAATGGCTGCCGCAACGCCGATCGGGTCAGGATCAGCCTCCGGCGACAGCACCAGCAGGCCGACGCCGATGACGCCGGCAACGCCGGCCATAATCTGCACCGGATGCGGTGCACGTCCAACCAGCCAGGCCAAAACCAGCACCACCACCAGCGGCTGGATTGCGCCCAGGGTTGCCGCCAGTCCGCCCGGCATCCGCGCTGCCGCGACAAACAATAGCCCGAAAAACAGTCCTATATTGGTAAACCCGATCACCGCATGCCGCTTCAGGGCAGCCAGCGGCGGAATACGCGGGTTGAGCATCAGCAGGATCAGCCCGGCGGGCAGCGCTCGCATCGCTCCGGTGAGCAGCGGATGGTCGACCGGAAGGGTTTCGGTGAACACCGCATAGGTCGTGCCCCACAGCACTGGCCCCAGCAACGTAATCAGGATTGTGCGCAGCATGCGGAATCGCTATTGTTTGTTTGATAAGGAATATTTCCATGTCGAAATATAATTGCTTTCGATATGATTGCAAGATCCCAGATGATGCGGGGGAAACAATGACGCAACAAGACCCAGGCAAACCGAGCAAACCCGGATCGACGATTGAAGGCATCCTGGCGCAGTGGCGTGCCGCCCGGCCGGATCTGGATTGCCGTCCGATGGCGGTGATCGGCCAGCTCTGGCGCACAAGCCAGATCGCCATGCGGGCGGTTGAAACCAACCTCAAGCAATACGATCTCGACATGGCAGGCTTCGACGTGCTGCTGACCCTGCGGCGCCAAGGGGGGGAGCAGGAGCAGGGCATTGCACTGACACCAGGCGAACTGGCGCGCGACATGATGATGTCCCCGCCTGCCATGACCAACCGCATCGACCGGCTGGTCAAGCGCGGACTGGTAGGGCGGCACGCCGATCCTGATGACCGCCGGGCGCTGCGCGTGGCCTTGACCCGGCAGGGCAGGGCGCTGGCTGACATGGCCGTGGAAACCCATCTGAAAACCGAGGAAGCCCTGCTCGCTGATCTGACACGGCAAGAGCGGGAGCAATTGGCAAGCCTGCTTGGGCGTATCGGCGGATAGAGAGCGGAAGCTGGCCCACCCCGCAGCATCTGCCGCACCTCGCGGTCGATTGTGGCGGCTCAGCGCAGGCTTTTGTTGCTGCCTCTTGCCCGGAAGCGCCGCTTCTGCGATCACTCGGGACAAATCAGCCGGTCACAATCACAGCCCGGCTGCCGCCCACTCACTGCCAGGAAGAACTCATGCAAAATCCCGTCCTTGTTGAAGTCACCCGCGGACAAATCGTTGAAAGCCGGCATCGCGGCATGGCCGTCGTGATTGATGGCGACGGGGCGGTGGTCATGAGCCTTGGGGACGTGGATACGCCGGTGTTTCCGCGTTCGGCGGTCAAGTCGATGCAGGCGCTGTCGTTGGTCGAAACCGGCGCTGCCGACCGCTACAGCTTTGGCGACAAGGAACTGGCACTTGCCTGTGCCTCTCATTCCGGTGAACCCGAACACATGAGGATGGCCGGCGATATCGTCGCCCGTGCCGGCCTGTCGGAAGCCGATTTCGAGTGTGGTTGCCACTGGAGTTCGGAACAGAAAGTTCTGATCGAGCAGGCCCGTGCAGGCGACAAGCCCGACCAGCTTGGCAACAATTGCTCGGGCAAGCACGCAGGCTTTCTCTGCCTGTCGTGCCATGCCGGTGTCGATCACCACGGCTATGTCGGCTACGACCACTTCGTCCAGGCTTCGGTCCGCGACGTGATGTCGGATCTCACCGGCACCGCACTGGGGCAGGACAATTGCGGGATCGATGGCTGCTCGATCCCCACCTACGCAGCTCCCTTGAACAGGATCGCGCACGGCTTTGCCCGCATGGCGTCCGGCACCGGTCTCGGGCCCGAGCGCGCCAAGGCGGCGCAGCGGCTGATGTCGGCCTGCATGGCGGAGCCGTGGTATGTCGCAGGCACGGGCCGCGCCTGCACCGCACTCATGCAGATCGCACCGGGCCGGATTTTTGCCAAGACCGGCGCCGAGGGCGTTTTCTGCGCCACCCTGCCTGAGAAGGGCTACGGCATTGCGCTCAAATGCGAGGACGGCTCCACCCGCGGCGCCGAGGCGATGATCGGCGGCGTGCTGGCGAAACTGTTCAGCGACGACGACGAAGTCTCGGCCAAGCTCGCCGACTGGTCGCACAAGACCATGAAAAACTGGAACGGCATCGAAGTCGGCAGCATCCGCCCGGCAGGTGAACTGGCCTGAGCATCCTGGCGCCTGTTCTTTTCACGCAGCCCTGCGGGGCCTCAAATGTTTTGGATCGCCCGTATTGAAAGCGATGGTCGGCGACGTTGCGCGCTCGCTGGCCGGTCCGCGGCTGGCGTTTGCCGCAGGCCGAAAATAAACCGGCAGAACGCCGGTCGGTCGCTTGACATCTGATATCGATCTGGCGAATCAATGAGATTGGCCGTTAAGCGGTTGATTGGGTAATCCCATGAAGAACTGTAAGCTCTGCCGTCAGATCTCCGGCGCTTTGCTCCTGCTGACCGTGCTGAGTCCACGGTCAGCAGCCGATCCGGTCAACTTTCGAACTCCCGAATTTCAAGCCTCCGGCGGGCTGGCGCAGATTTTCGCCGACCACGCTTATGATCTGGGTTATTCAGGGCTCGGCACCGGCATCGCCGTCTTCGATACAGGGATAGACTGGCAGCATCCAGAACTCGCGCCAAATTTCGCTCACGGATACAGCTTTGTCCGCCAGTCCGGCGAGCTGGCCGATATCGTCGACCATACGGGGCACGGGACCCATGTTGCGGGGATCGCGGCGGGCGTCCGCGACGGGCTGGGTATGCACGGCGTGGCGCCTGGAGCGCGGGTTTATTCCTATGATATCCTCAAATTCGGACCGAACGACACACCAATCATTGACGTAGACGACCGACTGTTTGCCGGTGTGGATATGATGCGGCAAAATGGCATCCGGATTGCCAACAACAGCTGGGTGACATTGTCTTTTCTCGTGAGTAGCGAGCGAAACGAAGAGACAGACCGGCGTTTTGCGGCGGCAATCGACGATGGTATTGTCTTTGTTTTCGCCACTGGTAACCAGAGTGATACCGACCCTTGGGCTCATGCGGATCGTCCGCTCCGTCAGGCCGATCTGGCGCGCGGGATCGTAGCCGTTGCGTCCGTTGATCAGAACAACGTCATTTCCAACTTCTCCAACCAATGCGGTGAGTCCGCAAACTGGTGCGTTGTCGCGCCAGGAGAATTTATCTACTCCTCGGCATCCTACGCAAGCGGACCTGCTGCCCATCCTGACTACATACGCTATTCCGGCACATCCATGGCCACGCCTTTCGTTTCCGGAACGTTGGCCCTGATCCTTGAGGCTTTTCCATGGATGACGGCGCACCAGCTCACCGAAACACTTTTTACGACAGCGACTGAAATTGGCCCGCTCGAAACCTACGGTCGGGGCTTGATCAATGCCGGTGCGGCGGTCCAGGGGCCGGCTTTGTTTGATTTTGGCTGGTTGGTGGACACAAAGGGTTACACTGCCGTTTTCTCACATCCGATCGAGGGGGATTATGGGCTGACAAAGTCAGGCGACGGAACGCTCATTCTCAACGGCGTGACCACCTATCTCGGCGTGACGAAAGTGGAAGGAGGCGTTTTGAAACTCGGCGATTCCGCGCATCCGACAGCGCGTATATCTGGAAACGCGCTGGTGACAGCCGGGGGCATTTTCGCAGGCCACGGCACCCTCGGAGGGGCGCTTGTCAACCAAGGCACTGTCGCGCCCGGCGGCTCCATCGGCACGCTGACGATCAACGGAGACTACACCCAGACACCGGATTCGACGCTGTCGGTGGCAGTCGGCTCCGCCGGTGCGTCGCGTTTGCAAGTCGATGGAACGGCAACCCTGGCTGGGTCCCTGGTAATTGTACCTGAACCCTTGGATGAATTGTCTGGCGACTATGCTGTTTTGAATGCCCGGCAAGTTCTGGGAAGCTTTGACAACATCAGCGCCGGACCGTGGCCGGTCACCTATTTTTCCTATGGCGCGGATTCCCTGCGCATGAACAGACAGGCTGTTGATGGTTCGATAGTCCCCGCACTTGGCGCGGCCGTGGCTTCCGACGCAACCCTGATCCACCGGAAGCTCCACGAGCGGACAGATGCCGGCTTTTGGGCCGATGGCGGATTTCGCAGCCTGGCATTCGGCGCCGGGCCTGGCCATGCCGGATTTGCCGGCCGGCGCGCGGATGCCACTTTTGGAGCTACATTCGAAGCTCCAGAAGGAGGTCATCTCGGTCTCGCAATCCTGACCAGCTTCGCAGATGTTACCGGCGCAAACGGAAACGCGACGTCAGGCAAGGAGCAGCGGCTCGCAGTGTCCGGCTATGCTGGCGCGACGTTTGGCGACGTCACGCTTTCAGCCGTGGCGGGCTTTGGCGGTGTCGAGCTGGATACGGTGCGAACACTGACAACAACCCGGGGCGTATCCCGTCTGTCTGCAAATATCGAGGGAATGCTGGCATCCGCGGGAGTTCAGGCCTCTTGGGCGCAGGATTTCGATAGGGGGCGCTTGATTTGGCAAGCAGGGTTTGACTATGGGCGTTTCGTCCACAAAGCAGCAACTGAAACAGGTGATCCGGTTTTTTCGCTTGCCTATGGCGCAGGCGTCCAGGAATCCGTTCGCCCCTCTATTGGAGTGACGCTTGAAGATGCGCTTGAGTTGTCTGGCGGTGCGAATCTAAGCCGCTTCTTGGGTGCGACGGTTAGCCAGGAATTGAGTGGCGTCAACAGCATCACAAGCAGCCTCGCAAGCGGAAGCACGACGGTACCGGTTCGCGGATACGGCGGCCGCGGCTTGGACGTAACTCTGTCTGGCGGTTTCCGATTTGAATTGGACGCCAGCACAACCATAAATTTAAAGGCGGATCTGGTTGTACACGAGAATCAAAAGATTGGCGGAGGGGGAATCTTCGGTCTGGCTAGGCGCTTCTGAAAACATCTGCTGGTCAGTGCCGCTATTGCAATGCTGCAGTGCGAGTGACCTGAAGATACTGGCACCCGCTATCGGGTGTGAATCTGGGGTCTCGGCAATTCTGGTCCTGTATCCAGAACTTTGCAGACGGATAAACAAGCTAGCGCAGAGCCGCCCGGGCGGTTTTAATCTGCCTTCGCCTTGATCGGTCCGGTCGCGGCCTCTATGTCGGGGTGCAGGCTCTTTCCGAGCCACGCTGATCTCTTTCATGGAGCCCTCCTTGTCCGCATTCAAAAACCTGCCCGCAGCCCCTGTTGCCCAGAAACGCACCGTCACCGACACCCGCCACGGCGTGACGCGTCATGATGACTATGCCTGGATGCGCGATGAAAACTGGCAGGCCATGTTCAAGGATCCGTCAACGCTGGATCCGGCGATCCGGAGCCATCTGGAGGCCGAAAATCGCTACCAGCAGGCAGCCATGGCCGACACGGAAGAGTTGCAGAAAACACTGTTTGCCGAAATGCGCGGCCGCATCAAGGAAGACGACAGCTCGGTGCCTTCGCCCGACGGTCCCTGGCAATATGGCGTGCGCTATGTCACCGGCGGCGAACAGCCGAAATACTTCCGTATCCCTCGCGCTAGCGGTGACGAGCAGATGATGCTCGATGGTGACCAGGAGGCGGAAGGCAAACCCTATTTCCGGCTTGCCGGAGCCGGTCATTCGCCCGATCACGCCGCAATGATCTGGGGCTATGACGACAAGGGGTCGGAATTCTTCACGCTCAAGGTGCGCAACCTGACTACCGGTAAAGACGGCAGCGACCTGATTGAAAACACCGGCGGTGGCGCTGCCTGGTCGGCCGATTGTACGGGATTTTTCTACACTGCGGTCGATGACAGCCACCGTCCCAGCAAGATCTTCCATCACCGCATCGGAACCAGGCAAAGCGATGATGTCCTCATCCATGAAGAAACCGACACCGGCTTCTTCATGGGCGTGTCGGGAACGCGTCTGAATGATTTCATCATGATCGGCATCAACGATCACGAGACATCTGAATGCTGGGTGATGCCGGCCAATGATCCGAAAGCCAAGCCCCGTCTGGTGGCCGAACGCCAGACCGGCGTTGAGTATTCGCTGGACGAAGGCGGCGACGTGTTCTTCATCCTCACCAACGCCGACGGCGCCAAGGACTTCAAGATCATGCAGACACCGGTCGGAACGCCGGAGCCCGCGAACTGGAGCGAAGTCGTGCCGCACAAACCGGGGCGTTTGATCCTCTCGGTCAGCGCCTATCGCAATCATCTGGTCTGGATGGAGCGCGAAAACGGCCTGCCGCGCATTGTCATCCAAGACCGGACCACAGGCGAAGAACATGCCATCGCCTTTGACGAGGAGGCCTATGCGCTCGGTTTTCACGGATCAATGGAATACGACACCGATATTGTCCGGTTCAGCTATTCCTCGATGACGACGCCATCAGAACTCTATGATTACAACATGACCACGCGCGAGCGCACGCTGTTGAAGCGCGATGAGGTGCCCTCCGGTCACAATCCCGCCGATTACATCACCCGTCGTGTCATGGCGCCCGCGGAAGATGGCGAACTGGTGCCGGTGACGCTTCTCTACCGGCATGACACGCCGCTCGATGGCACCGCGCCGTGCCTGCTTTACGGTTATGGCTCATACGGGATAGCGATCCCGGCCGGGTTCAACACCAATTGCCTTTCACTGGTCGATCGTGGTTTTGTCTATGCCATCGCCCACATTCGTGGCGGCAAGGAAAAAGGTTTTGCCTGGTATGAGGCCGGCAAGCGCGGCAACAAGACCAACACGTTCACCGATTTCATTGCCGCAGCCCGGTATCTCGACAGGCAAAACTTCACCTCCCACGATCGCATCGTCGCCCAAGGCGGCTCTGCCGGCGGCATGCTGATGGGGGCTGTCGCCAATATGGCGCCCGAGGCCTTTGGCGCCATCATTGCCGCCGTTCCCTTTGTCGATGTGCTCAACACCATGCTCGACGATACATTGCCGCTGACGCCGCCCGAATGGCCGGAATGGGGCAATCCGGTCGCTTCCCCCGAGGATTACCGGACGATCGCCGGCTACTCGCCCTACGACAATGTCACGGCACAGCCCTATCCGCCGATTCTGGCGATCGCAGGCCTGACCGACCCGCGGGTGACCTACTGGGAACCTGCCAAATGGGTGGCGCGTTTGCGTCAGACCTCAACCAGTGGTGCGCCGGTCTTGTTTAAGATCAACATGGCCGCCGGCCACGCCGGCGCGTCCGGGCGGTTTCAACGGCTCGAAGAGATCGCCTACGAATATGCCTTCGCTCTGAAGGTCGTCGGCAAGGCTTGAGGCTAAAGTGCCGGTCGATTTATAAGACGCATTCTGCCGCATTGATTCTATGGGCTCAGGACTTGAAAGCATGCGGCCCTTCGGGGTGACTGAAACGTGGTTGTCCACTGCGTCGGACGGCTTGAGAGATGGGGCTGCATCGCTCTGCGCCGCCCTTCTTGTGGAGCAGCCACGCTTCAGCCAACAGAATGCATCTTATTAATCGACCGGCGCTCTACTGCTTCATCTGTGTTTCACGGAAAGGCAGACTTTCTGCCTTTTTGTACATTGGAAGTTAAGAAGAACCACGCAATTTTCAGTTTCGCTTTTGTCGAATTTTTACCAATTTGCTTAAGCCAATACTCACTTCTAATACCTAGTCTTGGCCACATTGTATTCCAATGATGTGGAGTCCACGAATGTTCAATTCGACGATCATGAAGATCGCTAAATTGCTTCGTACCAACGACGGCAATTTCACCATGCTCGCAGCCTTGATGCTGCCGGTTCTTATCGTCGGGGGAAGCCTGGCGATTGACACGTCCAATGCGCTGTCGATGAAGGTTCGCCTTCAGAATGCCGCGGACAGTGCCGCTTTGGCGACAACCAGCCAGCTCGCCGAAGAAAAGATCCTCGAAAGCCAGGCGGTCTCCTACGCCACGAACTTTTTTTCCGCCCAGATATCGGGTGATGCAGCGTCGTTCGAAGGATTTTCTGCCACACCGACAGTCACCCTGAGCAAGACAGGAAGCGGAAAGAAGACTGTCTGGAAAGTTGATGTGGCCGTCCTCGGATCGCAGAAGTCCTCAGTCATGGGCCGGTTTGCAGGCAGGGATACCATCGATGTGAAAATCAATGGAACATCGGAATCCGCGCGTGACGGATCCAATCCGCTGTCCATGATGCTTGTTCTCGACCGTTCCGGATCGATGGCTTGGGCTTCCGGCAGAACCACGACTGAAACCCGCCCCAGGTATTGCTACAGTTATTATTCTGGCTGGTACAGATGCGGCACTCGAACCGTCGAAGTCGACGTCCCGAAGATCGCGGTTCTCAAGGAAGCGGTTGCTGATCTGACGGCACATATCGAGGACTCTGACCCGACCAACGAATATGCGCGTATGGGAGCGGTCGCCTACAACTCCCAAACCGGCAACAGCGACAAGCAGTCCATCTCCTGGACCAAGTCGGCCGTCACGACTTTCGCCAATTCGCTCAATGCCGATGGAGGCACGAACTCCGAATTCGCCATGAAGTGGGCCTATGAACAGGTCACCAGCACATCCGAGATCAATGCGCATTTTTCAAAGAATGGCTCGAAGGTCCCGTCCACATTCATTGTGTTCATGACCGATGGTGAAAACTCGACCGGATCGGACTATTGGAACAACTACGCCGACAGCCAGACGCTAAGTTACTGCACCAAGGCAAAAGACAAAGGCGTGATGATTTTTACAGTCGCCTTCCAGGCACCCGATCGCGGCAAGCAACTTCTGAACTCCTGTGCCTCTGGAAGTGGGTTTTACTACAACGCCGACAGTGCTGACGAGCTCAAGCAAGCCTTCCAGGATATCGGCGAGGAAGCGGTCAAGCTGGTTACCCGGCTTACCAACTGAGTTCCTCACCGATAGTCATTACGTATCACCCAATCAGGCATGGCTTTGACCGCTTCCAACCGTTCTCATCGACGGGAAGAAGCGGTCAAATCCGCTTCAAGGCGGGAACCGGTTGGTGACCAACAGCACAATTCGGTGCCCGGCGTGTCAAAACTGTCCAAATCGCTGTGCCAAGGGGCATTTACCCCTCAATCATGCATCAAATTGGTATTCTGTAAAATTTAATCATCTTGCTTAAGCCGCCACTCATGGGTTGCGGTGTATTTGTTTTCATCAGGAGCTAGAAACGAAGATGGGATCCCGAGATGGCCAGTACACCGACCAGGAAATTTAAGGACTTGTTTGCCAACACTGATGGCAATTTCGCCATCATGTTGAGTATGGCCCTTCCGGTCCTGCTCATCGCTGGCAGTCTGGCTCTCGACACGACCAATGCGATGTCCATGAAGACCCGGATGCAGAATGCGGTCGACAGCGCGGCGCTCGCGACCTCGACGCGGCTGTCGCAGGAGGAAGGCCTCAGCATCATAGATGCGCGCGCTTTTGCCGCCGCATTTATTCAAGGTCAAATGGAAGAGGACATGCCGGTTTTTGCCGACATGAACGTCAAGCCCAAGATCACCATCACGCCAGTCATAGACAACGGCACGACAGTCTGGAGCGTGGCAATTACCATGACCGGCACGCAGACCGTGACACCGATGGCACGAATGATGGGGCGGGAAAGCCTGAGCGTCGGTGTGTCCAGTAAATCCCAGAGCGCTTCCATCGCAGCCCAGCAGGGCGCGCTGTCCATGGCGCTGGTGCTTGACCGGTCCGGCTCGATGGATTGGAAACTTGACGGGAAACGCAAGATCGATGTGCTCAAGACAGCCGTCGGCGGTCTGCTCTCTCAATTTGAAACGGCTGATCCCGATCAACAATTTGTCCGCATTGGCGCCGCGAGCTACAATAGCTACATGACTGGCGCCGAAAGCCTCAATTGGAAGCCGGATACGACACGTAGCTTTGTCAATGCGCTGCCGGCCAGCGGCGGAACCGATTCCACCCAGGCATTCGGCTGGGCTTTTGTCAAAGTGAGCGCGGACAGCGAAGTCACGGCGCACCTGGCCAAATCCGGACAGAAGCCGGATAAATTTATTGTCTTCATGACAGATGGTGACAACAATTACAGCTCCGCCGATTCATCGACGAAGATCCTGTGCGACAAAGCCAAGGGCGCCGGCGTCGAGGTCTATACGGTAGCCTTTGCTGCACCAACACGCGGCAAGCAGTTGCTCGCCTATTGCGCCAGCAGCGCCGATCATTTCTATGATGCCAACAGCAGCGCGGCGCTGATTGCGGCATTCGAGAGCATTGGCAAGCAGGCGTCGAAAGTGGCCTCGCGTCTGACCCAGTAATCGGCCTGGCCCAGCAATCGGCCTGGCCCAGCAATCGGCCTGGCCCAGCAATCGGCTTGACCCGATAAACGGTCTGACTCAGTGATCAACTCGGCGCAGACCCTGACCCTCTGACCGTCGCGTCACTCCCAGCCATTGCCCCTTTCGGGCAGCGCCTTGAGATAGGCGGCGATCGCATCCCGGTCGCCGCTTTCCAGTTGCGCCATGTTCTTTTGCACATCAACCATAGAGCCGCCGACGCTGTCGAAGTCCGGCGTAAAGCCGCTTTCGAGATAGTAGGCGATGTCGCCGGCACTCCAGCCGCTGATCGATTTGCCGCCCGGTGTCAGGTTGGGGATTACTCCTTCACCGTCCGGGTTCTGGGCGCCCGACAGCCAGGCATCTGATACAAAGCCGCCTATCGGGTTGCGTGGTGTGTGGCATTCGCCGCAGTGGCCCGGTCCCTCGACCAGATATTGTCCGCGCTCGATTTGCGGATCATTGCCGGCAAGCGCCACGCGTGGCGCATCAGTGAAAAACAGCAACTTCCAGCCACCCAGCGACCGCCTGATGTTGAACGGAAACCCGACCTCGTGGGGCAGGGACGCAACCTGGCTCTCAGGCAGTGTCTTCATGAAGGCAAACAGATCGGCGATGTCGCGATCGCTCATCCGTGTGTAGGACGTGTAGGGAAATGCCGGATAATAGTGCTGGCCGCGCGGCGAAATGCCGGCCAGCATCGCATTGGCGAATTCGGATATCGACCAGGCGCCAATTCCGGCCTCGGCATCAGGCGAGATGTTGGGTGCAATGAAGGTGCCGAAATCGCTCGCCAGCTTCACTCCGCCCGACAGCACCAGCCGCGCATCGTCCTTGGCATCAGGCGCCGCATGGCAGGACGCGCAACCGCCTGCCCAGAACAGCGTTTCTCCTGCCGCCGCATCACCGTCAAGCCCGGCTATGGCATTCAGACGCACCGCCGCCACAGGCGTGGGCGCGGTGAGCATGTAAGCCACGCCCGCGCCCACAATGGCGGCCAGACCGAGACCAAGCGCCAGCCGTTTCACGACGGGCGCCCGGTTGCGGCCAAAGGCAGGCCTTGAAGCATCAGCTCTTCTTCAGGCGGTAGGTCTCATGGCAGGAGCCGCAGTTCTTGGTCAGCGGACCAAACACCGCCTTCAGCCCGTCAAGATCGGCAGGTGCTGCGGCAACGGCGGCATCAGCGTCGGCCTTCAGCGCGGCGAGCTTTTCATCAAACCCGGCCCGGTCCGTCCAGATTGCGGGCGCGGCTTCAGTTTCAAATCCGGTGTCTGAACCTTCCGGGAAAAACCCGCCGATTGTGCCTGCTACTTCACTGATTGTGGTCAGCGCGGCCAGGGTGACTGCGGCATCGAAATCAGCTTCGCCCTTGACCATCTTGGCCATGTCGCCGGTCGCGCCGCCCACCTTTTTCATCATTTCCTGGCGAACCACCTGCGGCTCGTCAGCAGCGATTGCGGGCGCAAACCCCGCAGCGCCGATAACGGCTGCGGCAAACAAGATACGGAATTTCATGAAGTCTCTCCTGCAGTGATTGATCGGTTGGATGACACACGCCGTCATGATTGCATGCTGAAAAAGTCTGTGAAGTCAAAAGAATGTGAACACTGTGTTATCAATCTAACGTCGTTAGCTTCGGAGTGGGGCCATTAAAAAAACCCGGCGCGTGGGGCACCGGGTTTCCGAATTCATCAGCAAGTCCGACGCTCTAGATCAGATCGCCGCTTCGTACATCTCTGTAACATGATCCCAGTTGATCAAATTGTCGATGAACGCCTCGAGATATTTCGGGCGGGCATTGCGGTAATCGATGTAGTAGCTGTGTTCCCAGACATCGCAGCCCAGAACCGGTGCAGCACCATGCATCAGCGGGTTTTCGCCATTCGGTGTCTTCATGATTTCCAGCTTGCCGTTCTTGACAGCGAGCCAGGCCCAGCCCGAACCGAACTGGCCAACGCCAGCGGCAACAAAATCGGAGCGGAACTTGTCGAAGCCGCCCAGATCGGAATTAATCGCCTTTTCCAGCGATCCCGGCATCTTCGAGCCGCCGCCGCCCTTCTTCATCCACTGCCAGAAGTGCAGATGGTTGTAGTGCTGGCCGACATTGTTGATCAGCCCGGCGTTTTTCTCGTCAAAGGCTGCCTTGCAGATTTCTTCGAGCGACTTGCCGGCGTGCTGGCTGCCTTCAAGCAGTTCATTGCCCTTGGTGACATAGGCCTGGTGGTGCTTGTCGTGGTGAAACTCCAGGGTCTCGCGCGACATGTAGGGCGCAAGGGCGTCATAGTCGTAAGGCAGGCTTGGCAGTTCGAGGGCCATGGGGTCTCTCCTCTGGATAATTGGATGGGCGGCGGAAAGTCTCCGCTGCGTTGCAAGAACATAGGCTTGCGAAGACGTGCAGGCAACGGGGGAACCCCAAAAAGGTTGTGCCCGGTTCCGGCCGCCAGAACCCGTGGTGCCTGCGCCAGGATGCCCGCCACATCCCTTGCGCTCGTAACAATATGCCCGGCGCAAATCGGTGTTCAGGTTCAATTCAGAAAAAAGTGGCGAAACTTGGGTTGGTGCGGAACCAAACCGCAGTTGTGGCGTTTGGGTGGTGAAATCCATTTCTGAAAACGAAACTATGAGGACGTAACAATGAAGACCAGCTCAATTATCGCACTTGCCGTCGCCGCCGTCGTTATCGCCGCTGGTCTGTTCTATTTCGTCGAGATTGATCAGACCAAGGAAGCCAGATTGCCGGACGTCGATGTGAGCGTCGAGGGCGGTCAGGCACCGGAATTTGATGTCAAGACCGGTGAAGTCGAAGTCGGAACCACCGAGAAGAAGGTTCTTGTCCCCAAGGTCGTGATGGAGGAAGAAACCGTCACTGTACCGACCGTCGACGCCAAGCCTGCTGAATAACAGCGCAAAGCCGGTAGCAACGGCAAAAAATTTATTAAACGGCGGTGTCTCCTGAGGCGCCGCCGTTTCTGCGTTGCCCGTTCCTGCGTTCGAGGTCAGTGTTCGGCAAACGCCAGTCGCAACCCCATCAGCCCGAAGGCTGCGGCAAACGAGCGTTTGATGCGCCGCATCACCCGTGGCCGCGAAATCACATGGTCGCGGGCCTGTGCCGCAAGCAGCCCGTAGAGCACGAACACGATGAAGGTGATTGCCATGAACACCGCCGCCAGCCCGAGCATCTGCGTGGTAGCATTGGCAGCACCCGCATCGACGAATTGCGGCATGAAGGCCAGAAAGAACAGCGTCAGTTTCGGATTGAGCAGATTGATCAGAACCCCCGCACCAACAATCCGCAACGGATCGATGTGGGCTTTCCCGCTCTTGCCCCGTTCAGCGCTGATCGCCAGCGCACCCGTGTCGCGCCACATCTGCCAGGCCATGTAGAACAGATACGCCACACCCAGATACTTGATCACCTGAAAGGCCAGCGCGCTGGCGTGCAAAAGCGCCGCCAACCCCGCCACCGACGCCGCCACATGCGGCACAATCCCCAGCGTGCACCCCACCGCCGCCAACACCGAAGCCCGCGCCCCTTGCGTCAGTCCCGCAGCCAGCGTGTAGATGACGCCGGTGCCGGGCAACAAAACGATAATCAGCGTTGTGATGAGGAATTCAGGCGTCATGGCTGTGGTCTCCGGTTGAGGCGGAAGACTGGCCGGAGCGGGCAGGGGATGTCAATTCCCCGCCCGGGCTGCTTGCATCAGCCCGGGGCGGAAAGGGCATTGTAGAAGGGGAAAGTCGGGCCTTATCAGAACTCTTCCCACTCGGAGGTATCTATTGCAGCATTTCCGTTGAAAGCTGCTCGCTGCCGCTTCGGTGCAGCTTGTGTCGCCTTTGCGAACGCAGGAGCTGTGTTGTCGGCCTTCGGGCGGCTGTTGCCGGCCCCCGCGTCGGTCTTGAACCTTGAAAGCAACTGGAACAGGGCCGCTGCTTCCTGCGCCAGACTGTGGCTTGCTGCAGTCGATTCTTCGACCATCGCGGCATTCTGCTGGGTGCCTTGATCCATGGCGGTGACGGCGGTGTTTATCTCGTTGAGACCGGTCGACTGCTCGCGCGATCCCGTGACGATTGCCTCGACGTTGGCGTTGATCGAGCTGACCTGGTCGACAATGCTCACCAGAGCCTTGCCGGTATCGCCCACCAACGACACGCCGCTTTTGACCTGCTCGCCGGACGCGGTGATCAGGTCCTTGATTTCCTTTGCTGCGGTTGCCGTCCGTTGCGCGAGTTCACGCACTTCCTGAGCCACCACCGCAAATCCCTTGCCGGCTTCCCCGGCACGAGCAGCCTCAACCCCGGCATTGAGTGCCAGCAGGTTGGTCTGAAAGGCGATGACATCAATCACATCAATGATGTTGGTGATGGCTTTGGAGGAACTCTCGATTTCGGCCATGGCGATTACCGCCTTGTCGACGACTTCCCCGGACGTCTCGGCATCTTTTTTCGTCTTCGACACCAGTTGGCCCGCTTCCTCGGCGCGCTGACTGGATTCGGCGACAGTCTTGGTGATCTGCTCAAGCGCTGCTGCGGTTTCTTCAACGGAGGCGGCCTGATTTTCAGTTCTCTTGGCAAGATCATCCGCTGCCGAACGCATTTCTTCCGAACCGTTGGAAATCATCCTGGCGTTTTCCGAGACCGACTGCATGGCTTCGCAAAGGCCCGCGTTGGCCTTGTTGAAGTTGATCCGCAGTGGCTCCAGGGCAGGTTGAAAGGGATCTGTAATCTGGAATGTCAGATCGCCATCGGCCATACGTTCAAGTCCGTCCGAGAGCGAAACGACGTTATTGACGCGCTGCGTCACATCGGTCGCGAATTTGACGATCTTGAAGACTTTGCCGTCCGCATCGAAAATCGGGTTGTAGGATGCCTGGATATGGATTTCGCGTCCGCCTTTGGCGAGACGAAGAAACTCGTCAGAGATGAATTCTCCTCTGCCGAGCTTTTTCCAGAATTCGGCATACTCGGCACCCTGCGTGTAAGAGGTCTCACAGAACATCCGGTGATGTTTGCCCTTGATCTCGGCGAGACTGTAGCCGACGGCCGCCAGGAAGTTCTCGTTGGCGTCAATGATGGTGCCATCCAGATTGAACTCGATCATCGCTTGCGCCCGTGAAATGGCATCAATCTTGCCGCCGTCTTCTGCCGATTTGAGCTTCTGGGCAGTTATGTCTGTAGCGAACTTGACCACCTTGTAAGGTTTTCCGCCGCGAGTGACCGGATTGTAGCTGGCCTCGATCCAGATTTCCTTTCCGCCTTTGCCAAAGCGCTTGTATTGCGCCCTGTCATATTCACCATTGCCAAGCCTTTTCCAGAATTCGCCATAGGCTGGACTTGCGGCTTCCGTGGGATCGACAAAGATACGGTGATGCTTGCCTTTGATTTCCGACAATTCGTAACCCATTGCCTGGCAGAAATTATCGTTCGCGTTGAGGATCGTGCCATCCAGATCAAACTCGATAATGGCGAGCGATTTATGCAAGGCCGTGATTACGTTTTGTGAATCTGAGCGGAGAGTTGGACCGAAATTCATAATACCCCCAAAATTTAACTGTTTTGATATGGCGAAATATGGAGATGATTTCTTCCCAAATTATTAATTAGTATATCACAGCATTTCCATAATATATGCAATTGCATACAATGACAGGGCCGGAAAATTCAGCGATTTGTGGATTTTGACTATTGTAATGTATCCGTCGCGATTGTAATTAATAACTATATTCGTAACGTTAAAAGTAACATTATGTATATTATACGAATATATTGCAATTAAAGAATTATAAATAATGGAGAAATTTTGATTTATTGAATTTAAATTGAATTATTTGTGTTGATGTACACGGGAATAAAATTCTGGTTGCGTGGAATGTTGTCGCATGTAGTGGCGCCTCACTAAAATGCAACACGCAGAGCGTCTTCCCGCTCGCCGGCGCACGCCTTTCGTTGTCGGATCAGGGGCCGGCGTGACCAATGCTGAGGCTGACGTTTGCGCTACCGGCTTGCCCCAGTCTTCCCTGCAGCGGAAACCGCCGAAAACCCCGTCATAGCCGGGTACAAACCGCCGCCCCGACCCCAATGCTTCCAACGGCTTGGCCTCAGGATTCATCCATTTTTTCCCCATCGTCCATGCCCGTGGGAAACTTTGTGTGCTCCCGCTGCCGGATGGATCGCGAACGCTTCGGTTCAGGTGGGAGGAAGGCCTTTCGGGTCGCGCCATAACGTGTGGCGGGATCCCGGGGGGAGGCGGTAACCCGTGTGGCTCCGTCGGCGTGCTTTGAACCTTCCGATGGAAGGCAGGGCACAGTCGTCCACCGGTGAGGCGTTTCGTCCATTGCCCAAGGTGATCGGGCGTTCGCGCTGAAACGGGCCTGTGGCGGAGGTTTGCCCATCGTTTTGTGGCAGACGCTTCGTGCCGGAAACCATGCGAAACACTTCCGCCGCGCCCTTGTCCAGGGGGCGGCTCGGGCAAACCCGAAAACCCCCGCGTCGGGCAATCGCCCTCAAGCGGGTCAAGCGAAGCAGGAAGCCGTCTGTCGGATGCGGACATCATCCGGCGAAGTTCGGGCCCGCGCGCGGAATGCGCCACCCAAACTCTTCACACTCTCTGAGGTGCAGCCCGCGCGCGGCCCTCCGGACCCGGTCCTGCCCAAAACTCCGGCGCTTGCGCGTGCGGAGCAAATGCCGTGCGTCAGTCTTCCGTGCCCGGCCCGCTCATCGCTATGCGGAGAAGCGCGAATGTCCAATGGTATTATACATGCGCCATCATGTGTTTTTCCCTGCCTTCCTTTACGTCACATGCAGCAAGGCGACGTCGGCAACGTAAATATTCGTGGTTTTTGGGTCGCCAGGTTCAAGTACAAATCCGACGGCGCCACTAGTGTGCCTACGCACTACACGCATTCTGTGTTAACTATTTAGCTCACCGCTGTGCGATCCTCATACGCGGGTGCGGCCCAATGGTGCGATACTGACGGATGGTTGCCATCTGTCAGGACAAATCGTCCCACTAGTTCAATAGCTTGTGGGCGGACTTTCCGAAACGGATGGTTTCCATGTGTTTCGCTCAGACCACTAGCGGAGCCGTAACTCCGCCATGAGGAGGGAATACCGATGACTCCGATTGCCAACATCCCGGCCATGCGCAGCCAGCGCAAGCGGTTCGTTCTTGCGTCCGCAGCCATACTCGTAACATCGGCGCTGGTGGCGCCGTCCCTGGCGCAGGAAGTGCTTGCACCGGGAGAGGCGATCTCGACGCGGTTCTCGGGAACAATCGAGATCACGCTCGGTGATGGCACCCGCTTGCCGCTGATAGACCAGGACGGCGTCGTCGCCAGCGCAGTTGACCTGCGCAATCCGGGTTTCCCCGCAGATGGTCGCCACTGGACCAGCGAACCTCAGCACATGGCGGTGACCGCGGCCGAGATCGGCCAGGTCTTCGGTATCGCCATCGACGACGCGACGCCGCCCAATGTCTATCTCGCCGCAAGTTCGGCCTACGGGCTGCACAGCTTCGATGACGGCTCCGGCTGGCTTCCCGGCCAGTGGGGCGAAGGCGGCCCCGGCGGGCTCTACAAGCTCGACGCGCAAAACAACTACGCGCCGGAACTGTTGACAATCATCACGCTCGACGGGCGCGAAAACACCGGAGCTAGCCTCGGCAACGTCGCCTTCGACCGCACCTCGAACCAGCTTTTCGTTTCTGACCTTGAGACCGGCATAATTCACCGTCTGTCACTTGACGGGGCAGAGCTCGACCGTTTCGATCACGGCGTCGATGGCCGCACCGGCTTCACCGAGGCCGCGACCGGTGCCATCGGTGAACTCGCAGGCATCGCCTTCGACCCCGCTTCCCAGGCCCAGCTCGACGACTGCGTTGACGCCTCTGGTGCCGGGGCCGATTTCTCGATGACCCCCGGCTGCTGGAACTATGCGGATTTCCGCCGCCGCGTCTGGGGGCTGGCGCTCCACACTGATCCGATCACGGGCGGTACACGACTCTATTACGCCGTCTCTGGCGCCGACGGACTGGGCGCACCCGACTGGGAAGCTTCGGGTGACGATTCCCGGAACAGCGTCTGGTCCATCGGTCTGGGCGCAGATGGTGGCTTCAACACCGTCGACGTCCGCCGTGAGATCATCCTGCCCGGTCTGGGCGGTGGCGATGCAACTGCGCGTTCGGTGCCCGATCTTGCAATTTCGCCGGAAGGGGTGCTTCTCGTCGCTGAACGCGGCAGCGTGCGCAATCTCGGCCTCGATCAGCCCAAGCCGTTTGCAACACCGCATTCGGCGCGCGTGCTGCGCTATTTCGAGAGCGATACCGGCGTGTGGACGACTGATGGGCGCTACGATGCAGGGTTAAACGATCGGCAGACGATCGGCCAGCCCTTCATCCGGGCCAATGCCGCCGGCGGCGTCGATTTCGGCTACGGCTACGATCCGGCCGGGACAATTGACGCGGCGCGTCCTTCGGGCTCTGTCTGGATCTCGGGTGATGCGCTGTGTTCGTCAGAGGGCCCCTGTGTCGATCCGGCAACCGGGCAGCAATCCGATACCGACGAGGTGCATGGCCTTCAGGGCACGCCCTTCGAGGCGATCGACGAAATGCTTCCGGACGGCGCGAGCGGACCCTATCCCGCCGACGGCCCGCCCTATCCCGCCGACGCGCTTCTTGCGTCCTACCTGATTGACCTCGACACCAATGTCGACCCGTCTGGTGCTCCGGTGTTCATCGAAACATTGAAAAACGACGCCACCAAAATCGGCGATGTCGAGGTCTACAAGACCGGTGAACCGGGGTCGGACGCGGTCCCGGAACCGACCGGATACGATCTGGAGATCGACAAGAGCGGCGCTCTGGAATGCCTGCCCGGGACCCAATGCAGTTTCACCATCGAACTCACCAACAACGGCCCAGCCGCCTTTGCCGGTCCGGTCTATCTGTGGGATGTGGTCCAGCCGCTTACTGCGCCACTGGTCGGCGCGGACGGCGACGGATGGTCCTGTTTCGATCTCGGTCGCGGCATTCACTGCGTCAATCAGGGCCTCGAACTGGGGGTCGGCCTGAGTACGCAATTCGTCGTCACCCTGGCCATCCCTGCAGGCTACAACTCCGACATACTGACCAACTGCGTCGGCATTCAATGGCTCTATGACGATGCGGGCGGTTTCGACGTCCGCGCTGTCCAGATCGCCCTGACCCTGCTTGGCTACGACCCGGGTCCGGTCGACGGCATCATGGGGAATAAAACCCGCAATGCGTTGTCCCAGTTACAATCCGACAACGGTCTCGAAGTCACCGGCGAAATCGACCTGGAGAGCGTCTCGCTGCTCTACCCCGACCTGGTCGGCATCACGGGTGATCTCGACGCGTCCAACGACTTCGACTGCCACGATGTGGGGACACGCGATCCCGATCCGGTGCATTCGAAGTGGAACTCGCACCTGAAGACCGGCTCGCCGCATAAAAAGGTGCAGTCGCACCTGAAAATCGGTTCGCCACACAAGAAAACCCAGTCGCACCTGAAAACCGGTTCGCCACACAAGAAAACCCAGTCGCACCTGAAGACCGGCTCGCCGCACAAGAAAACGCAGTCGCATCTGAAGACCGGCTCACCGCACAAGAAGACCCAGTCGCATCTGAAGACCGGCTCGCCACACAACAAGCTGCAGTCACACCTGAAGACTGGCTCGCCGCACAACAAGCTGCAGTCGCACCTGAAGAGCGGTTCACCGCACAACAAGCTTCAGTCGCACCTGAAGACTGGGTCACCACACAAGAAGACCCAGTCACATCTGAAGACCGGCTCGCCGCACAACAAGCTTCAGTCGCACCTGAAGACTGGGTCACCGCACAAGAAGACTCAGTCGCACCTGAAGACCGGCTCGCCGCACAACAAGCTGCAGTCACACCTGAAGAGCGGTTCACCGCACAACAAGCTTCAGTCGCACCTGAAGACTGGCTCGCCGCACAAGAAGACCCAGTCGCACCTGAAGACTGGCTCGCCGCACAACAAGCTGCAGTCGCACCTGAAAATCGGTTCGCCGCACAAGAAGACCCAGTCACACCTGAAGACTGGCTCGCCACACAACAAGCTGCAGTCACACCAGAAGTCGGGATCGTTGATCCTGAAGCCTCTGCTCCAGCAGCCTGCAATCAAGCTGCCGTAACTGCGGCGATCGCGGGGAGCGCATGGCGCTTCCCGCTGACGCCCAAGACCCGAAGCACTGGAGAGGCCCATGTCGCGCCCGTTTTCGACAATCCGTACAGTTGCGACCCTGTTTCGGTACAGCGCCCTGGCCGCCCTCCTGTTGTCTTTCATGTCGCCGGCCCTGCCGACGCTCGCAAGCGAGGTCAAGACCAACGAGGCCTATATAAACGACGTGCTCGCTCCGCCGGCGTTCGATATCGAAGTCATCGACGAGGTGTTCGATCACATCTTTTCGACCCTGGACGACGAGGTGGTCGTCTATCCGACCGAGAACTATTACTATTTCAAGTTCCTGCATGAGGGCGTGGCCTATGCAGGCAATTTCCGGCTCGACATAGCCGACCGGGACCAGGGCATCATCCACTTCGCCTATTTTTCGGAGAACAACCCCTTCACCGAGCAGGCGATCTCGGAGCACCGCGCCTACAATGTTGAATTTGGAGTCACGGTCGAGAAGAAGGACGAGCTTGCCTATGCAGTGACGCGCAATGGCCGCACGGTGATGTTCCAGCTCAACGATTTGCGCGGCGTAGAACCCGCGCGAAGCCAGATTGCCAAGGGAGAAGTCTATCTTGGACCGGTGTTCGACGAGTCCGGTGTGCAGATGTTCCTGCTGTGGAATCCGGACCTCAAGATGTTTCTCTACATACTCGACGAGACCGTGGCTTCTGAGCAGCACTTTGTGTCGAGCGCCTCCAGCCAGATCAAGATCGGCTACCGGTCAAGCTTTGCCTATTACGCCGACCGCTATCTCGACCGCTGGATCCTGGTCGGGGTCCGGGCTGCCGAAACCATGCTCAACACCTATTTCGACGGCCCGTTCGACCAGCTTCCCGACAACTTCCTGCAAGGCAACGCACTTGGCGAAGCGCTGGTTGTGCTCAGCCCTGAAGTCGAGGGACAGATCGACCGCTTCGGCAATTCCAGCGACCTGATGGGCCGCATGCTGGTGGACCCCTATATCCTTTACGAGGAAGAGGATGATTTGACCCTCTTTGACCAATGTGCCGCCGCAGCGGTCGATACGGAGACCTACTATCCGTGTTTCGCTATCGGGCAGAGCAAGTAACCTGCCAGACCGCAACCGGCACCACTGCGGTCATTTGGTCTCGCGAGTGGTCTGTAAACAGTTTCGCGCGGCTGTGTTGGCGTGTCTGGCGCGCCTCAAGCCACCACATTGCGATCCAGAGTCAGATGGCTGAACCGGCCCGCGCCAACCTTGGCCAGGTCCTTGGTCACCACTTCGTTCCATCGGCAGCCTACGATTGCGCCGCCCGGCGTAGTGTCGAACATGTTGCCCGAGATCAGGGCTGAGCCTGCGCCCTCGACCACGGAGACGGCAATACCTGCGCCGCAATGGCGGATTGTGTTGCCGGTGAAATTGACCGACCGCAGGAATGGGCCCCAGCCCATCAAGACGCCCCATTTCGGCGCGCCTTCTATGACGTTGCCCGAGACCGCCGCATCCGCCTCGATCGCCAAGCCGATACCGAAGCCGGCATACTGGGCCGGGTAGGGGCCCTGGCTGGAAAGGTTGCGGATGATGTTGCCGGTGACAGAGGCCAGCCGCCCGCCCTCGTTGAAATTGGCCACCGAGATACCCACCGTGCCGCCGTCGATCAGGTTGGAAGCGATCACCGCGCCCTCGAAGGAGAACTCGGCATAAATTGCGGTTTCGCCCGAGCGGATCGCCTGGTTGGCGACAATCTGGATGTTGCTCCCCTGGTTGGCGCGAATTGCCGAAAAAGCGCAATCGGACACATGGTTGTTGGTCACCATCACATTGCCGGCACGGAATATGTTGATGCCGTTGCCGTTCTGCCCGGTGCCGCCGGCGCGCGCTGCAATCCGCATCACCCGGTTGCCGTCGATCAGCGTTGCGTCCTCGCCGATTGACCAGCGATGCACCAGAATGCCGCCATTGGCACAGTCGCGCACCACGTTGCGGGTGATCGCCAGCGAACGGCTTTCAATGGCATAGATACCGGCCAGCCGCGCGCCTGAAATCTCGCAATGGTTGATCCGTCCGCCGCAGGCCTCAAGCGTCATGCCGTGGCCGTCCGCCCCGGTGATCGACATGTCCTCGATGACGGCTTCACTCACACCGCGAAGGTGCAGCAGCGCCGAGGCATGGTCTCCCAGCCGCTGGTTGGCGCCATCGAGCACCAGGCTCGACAGCTCGATCCTCCGCGCCCCTTCGGCCAGCATGAAGTGCCCGCGTCCGCCATAGATCAGCCGCGTAGCACCAGGCACGCCGGTGATCCGGGCGCCGTCCGGCAGGTCGATGTTGGAAACCACGAAACGGCCCGGCGGCAGCCGCAGGACCCGGCCGGCCGCGGCCGCGTCATCAATGGCGCGCTGAAACAGGCGGCTCTGGTCATCCACCGCATCGGGCAGCAGGCCGGTGAGGTCGCCATCATGGCTACCGCGCAGGTCAATCTGGCTGAACAGATCCCCGGCCATGGCCGCGGAAACTGTGACCGGGCCGAGAAGACTTGCCGCGCCCGCACCTCCAAGGCTGGCGAGAAGCGAACGGCGGCTCAAAACGTGACGGTTCGTGCTCATGCGTCTCTGGGAGCACGAACCATGCCAGTTGCTGCTGTGCCGCTATGGGACAGGGCAGGCGCCCGTAGGACAAACAGCTTGCGGAGACCTGTTTGTTGGAGCAGTTCAACCAGACTTGCTGCAAGACACCCCGGTTGACGGTGAAGATTCCGCATTTCGGTTGAGCCAGATCAAAATCTGCCTGCGGTCCCAGGTCTAGGGTGCGTCTCAGGGTCACCGGGCCATCCCGGCTGCGGGTCGAATAAAAAGGAGGCAATCATGCTCAGGCTTGTAGCAATGGTCTACATCGTGGTCGGCAGCATGTTGGCGGGCAGTTTTGTCATCGCGGCGTTGGTGTTGGACCGGGTGGACGCAACTTCAATCTCGGTTGCTGCGGCTCTGGGTGCGCTGGTGGCATTTCCGGTGGCCTGGATAATCGCCTCGAAACTGAACAAAGCCATCCGCCCGGCTTGACGCAGCGCAGTCCTCGCTCCGGCTCCAATCCGTCCTCCGGAAAGTGAAGGCCGCGCAAAGCCGTCAACGCCACGAGTGGGAGGAGCGCGGGGCAGGCCCTGGAGGTGGGCCGCCCCGTTGCTATCCCGAGTTCGGCATATGCCGCCATGGATACACGTCAGCGTCCTAAAAAAATCCGGCGATTTTCATCGCCGGATTGAACTGTGATATAATCGGGCACCATGAGATGCCGTGCTGTAGGAGGTGCCGTTGTCCTTAGACGAACTGCGACAGGCCCGGGATTGAAGCGACGATTTCGTCGATGGAATCGCCTGCGCCGTTTTCACGGGCATAGCCCATGGTTTCCTTGGCAACGCTTGAAATTTCGCCCATGCCAAGACCCATGCCCATAAGCTTCTGGCCAAGGCCCATGACGCCGCCCATCGACAGCATGCCGCCATTTGGCGCCTGAGCGATCAGGTCTTCGGATCCCGGTACCGCTGCCATCATTTCCTGAACCTTGTCGGCAGGGCCTTCCGCCTGCAGGAACGCCAGAATGGCGCCGACAGCCTTGGCTGCAACATCAGGATCTAGGCCGACATTGGTCGAGATGCGTGAGACGAGGTCGTTCATGGGTTATTCTCCAAAGGGTATGACGTTAACGTAAGCGTAAAGATCAGTTGTCGCCATTGCAAGCATCCCAGCGCGAATTTTCAACTGTTATTCGTTGATCAATCCGGCTGCATGCGTCTCTGCAGCCAGACCTGACGATAGGGCGTCACGGACCGATGCAGCAACCTCGCATAACAGCATCGCAATGGCTCAGAACATGGTGCCTTTGAGGAATGCCAGAGTGCGCGACCAGGCGAGATCCGCCGCCTCCTTGCTGTAGCGGGCTGCCGAGGTGTCATTGTTGAAAGCGTGGTTGACGCGGGGGTAGACATGCAGACCGAAAACCTTGTCGTTTTTCAGCAGTGCCGATCTGTATTCCTTCAATCCGGCATTGATGCGCTCGTCGAGGCCGGCATAGTGCAGGAGCATCGCCGCCTGGATGGAAGGTACGTCTTTGACGTCGGGCTGGCGTCCGTAATAAACGATCCCTGCGCGCAGATTCGGGTCGGCCACGGCCAGTTGATTGACCATTCCGCCGCCCCAGCAAAACCCGATCGCGGCCACCTTGCCGGTTACCCTCGGATGCCCGGCAAGCCAGGCACGCGCGGCCACCGCATTGGCGACCGTGTCGGAACTTTTCAATTCGCTGAACATCTCGCGGGCAGTGTCTTCGTCGCCAGGCGTGCCGCCGAGCGGCGAGAGGAAGTCAACCGCCAATGCGGCATAGCCTTCCAGTGCCAGACGCCGCGCGATGTCGCGGATGTGATCGTTAAGGCCGCGGTTCTCGTGAATGACCAGTATGCCCGGCACAGCCTCTGTGGCAAACGCCGGCATCGCCATATAGCCGCCCATAACGCCCGTTGCGCCTCTGAACCTTACATCCGATGTCGCCACGCGCTTGTCATCGGCCTCCACAATTGCGGCCTGCGCACTGTTGGCTGCCAGAAGTGGAGCTATGGCCGCAGCTGCAGCGCCTGATCCGGCGAGTTTGGAAAGTTTGTCCATGAACGCGCGCCGGTCCAGCGTCAGATGAGTGTACTCGTCATAAGCTTGGATCATGGCCTGTGTCACATGAGGTTTGTCTGCCATGGTCTGTCTCCCGGTTACGATTCATATACATTATGCGACATTCGCAAATTAGTATGTCTGAAAGGCCAAAAAAAGGGCACGGTTAAACGAATTCCCCCGGCATTCCCCGCCGCGGCTCGCGCGGCCCGCATGACTTGCCTCGTCAAACACAAATACCGCAATAACAGGACACGAAGAACCCTGCAGACGCGGGAATGATTTCCCGCACGGTGACGGCTCTCGAGGATGCCGGGTAAGGCAAGACAACCGGATCGCTAACGGCCGGATTTCCTGATCCGGGACCAACAGGGTGATCTGATCCTGCGGTGGCCGAGCCTGGCTTGGCAAAACGCTTGTTATGGGCCATGCATGAGATTGAATCTGGAGAGCAAACCGTGACCACACTTATGCCCGCAACTGATCTCGAATCCGACGCCCGCGTCAAGGCGGTGTTTGATGATATCCGCGCCACGCGCAAGACTGATTTCATCAACAACATGTGGCGCTGGCTGGCCTTCGATCCGGCTCTGCTCGAGCGCACCTGGACGGAAGTCAAGGAGGTGGTTGGAAAGCCGTCTTCCATCGATCCCCTGACCAAGGAAATGATCTATATTGCGGTTTCGGTCGCCAACAATTGCTCCTATTGCGTCCATTCCCACACGGCTGCGGCCCGTGCCAAGGGCATGAGCGAAGAGCAATATGGAGAGCTCCTGGCGATCATCGGGCTGGCCGGCAAGACCAACCAGCTTGCCACAGCACTTCAGGTGCCGGTGGACGACGTGTTCGAAGCCGGCAAGAACGGTCAATAGACAGGTGATCCGGCTTTACGACAGCCACGGTGTCTGTCTTGAAACACCCGCCTCGCAAGATTTAGCATTGCCGCAAACCGCGTGCTGGATCGATATGATCCACCCCTCGCCGGCAGAAGAGCTGCAGGTCGAGAGGCTGATCGGCGTCGAGGTTCCAAGCCGCGACGAATTGCGCGATATCGAACCTTCCAGCCGGCTCTATATCGAGAACGGAGCAGCTTATCTGACCGCCAGCGTGGTCTCGAAATCAGAGACCGATTTTGCCGAGATCGCCGACGTCGGCTTTGTGCTGGCCGGTGGACGGCTGATCACCATCCGCTATGCCGAACCCAAGGCGTTTGCAGTTTTTGCCGCCAACACCGCGCGGGAGTTTGCAGGCCTTGATGGACGCGATGTGCTTACTCGTCTGATCGAGGCAATGGTCGACCGCTGCGCCGAGGTGCTGGAAAGCCGCTCGCGCCGCATTGATGCTCTGTCGACTGAGGTGTTTTCACGCGGGTCAGCCAGCAATCCCGAAGCCGTCACCCGCGACCTCGAAGCCACGCTGGGTGTCATTGCCAGCCACCAGCGCACCATTGCCAAGGTTCGCGAGAGCCTGATGTCGCTGGCGCGGGTGTCTGGTTATCTGCAGACGATGCCGGACATCATAGGCGACAAGGCGCTCAAGCAGCGCTGCCGCGCCATGGCCGTTGATATCCAGTCACTTTCCGAGCACGCCGACTTCATCTCGGAAAACATCATCTTCCTGCTCGATGCCGCACTGGGGCTGATTTCGGTTCAGCAGAACCAGGTAATGAAGGTGCTCTCGGTGGCAGCCATGGTCTTCCTGCCGCCCACCTTCATAGGCACCGTTTACGGCATGAACTTCCAGGATATGCCGGAACTCGGTCAACCCTGGGCCTATCCAATTGCCCTGGCCGTGATGGCGGCATCGGCGCTGGGGCCATATCTCTGGTTCAAGCGAAAGGGATGGTTCTGAGGCGAGAGCAGCGATGCCAGTAAAATAGCGGGAATTTTCTTGCCATGACACGTGGCGCGGTCAACCCGAGGCTTCTCTTCAAAATTGCAAGGCAAAGTTCCGATCAACGCTTGGTTAACCATGATCAGCGATAGTTGGGAACGTTGCTGTTATGGATTGAGTGAGCCATGTTTCCCCGACTTGCCCTTGTTTGTATCTCTTCGTGTCTCGTCATGGCGGGGTGTGCCTCAAAGCCTCCTTCCAGACTTGAATCCACCGCAACCGCCTATGTTCCCGCAGCCGACAAGCAATCGCTGCTTGGTCGCGATCAGGATGGCGAGCCTGACAGTCCGGCTTTTGCCGGATTCGGCAAGGCGCCTGGTGGCAAGAATTTCGGCTCCTTGGCCGGGCGGACCCTGAAGGTGGCCTCGATTTCCGAGATCAGGTTGCGCGACAAGGAAGTCATCCTGACCTTTGATGATGGTCCGATGCCTCGAAAGACAGACCGAGTGCTGGAGATCCTCGGACAATATGGCGTCAAGGCAACGTTTCTGATGGTCGGCCAGATGGCCAGCAGCTACCCGGCGGTAGCAGCAAGAGTGGTCAATCATGGCCATTCCATTGGCGGTCACACCTACAACCATGCCAATCTGGCAAATGCGGGCAATGCACGCGCGCTCGATGACATTGCGACTGGCAATGCAGCGGTCGCCAGGGCAACAGGAACCAGAGTAGGCTTCTTCCGCTTCCCTTACCTGGCCGACACCGGCGCGCTGCGCCAGTCGGTTGCCAATCGCGGCCTTGTCATCCTGGATGTCGATATCGATTCCAAGGATTACTTCTCATCAAGTCCGCAGACCATCGCAACGCGCACCATGGCGCAGGTCCGTTCCAGGCGTAAAGGCATCATCCTGATGCATGATATTCACGGGCGCACAGCGGCCATGCTTCCCTTGCTGCTGTCCCAGCTCAAGGCTGGCGGCTACAAGGTCGTGGCTCTGCAATACCGGCGCTCACGGATGCCTGAGGCTATGGTGTCTGCCGAGGTTGGCGAGATAAGAATGAGCCAGTTATAGGCCAGCATGAGTGACCGAAGCACGAGACTGTAGATGACCTCATGCCCCTGCGGCTCAAACCTTGCCTATTCCGCCTGTTGTGGCCGCTACCATGCAGGCGAACCCGCTCCGACGGCGGAAGCCTTGATGCGCTCGCGCTACGCGGCCTATGCGCTGGGCAATCTCGACTACATCGAGGCCACCTGTTGCGGACCGGCAGCCCTTGCCTTCGACCGCGCCGAAGCGGAAGTGCTGCAACTCGGCACCCAATGGCTTGGCCTTGACGTCAGCCGGACCACGAAGGGCCGGGAACGCGACCGCGAAGGCACAGTCAGCTTCACCGCGCACTACCGCCACAAGGGCACCGAGCAAGCCTTGGTCGAAACCTCCGAGTTCCGCCGCATAGAAAGCCGCTGGTTCTATTCAGGCCGCGCGCCCGACGCCGTGCAACCGGGATCCGGGGCAGGCCGCATTGGCCGTAACGATCCGTGCCCCTGCGGCTCGGGCAAGAAATACAAGAAATGCTGTGGCGCCGGATGAAAGAGGGAGCGGCTTGCTGGTCGGGAACTGACGGCAAGCGCCCCTTCGTTGAAAGCGACGGATCAGCCGTCCTGCGCCTCATTCCGTTCAACGAAACGCAGCCGGTTGCCGAACGGGTCGATCACCTGCATTTCCAGCCCCCAGTCCTGCTTTTGCAGGCCTGGGCGGTTGTAGCGGTAGTTTTTCTCCAGCAATTCGCCGTGCAGCTTTTCGACATTTTGAGCGAACACCACCGCATTGGCGCCCGGCGTCGCGTCGCCGGAATGCTCGCTCAGATGCAGCACCATCGCGCCGCGCGAAACCTGCATGTAGAGCGGCGTATCGGCTTCGAAACGGTGCTCCCAGTCTACGTTGCAGCCGAGAAACTCGAGATAGAATTCACGGGCGCGCGGCTCGTCGAAAATCCGGATGATCGGCGCTGCCGCTTCCAGCCCGATGCCGCCGTCGTCGCAGGCCTTCGGGCTTGCCGCGATTCGCGCTGCCAGAATGTTCCAGGTGTCGAAGCCGAATTGCCCGGCCACGATTTCCAGCGCCTGGCTATGGGTTATGCTCACGCCTTTGCCGGCCAGCCGCTCCCGCATGGCCGAAGCCATGGCTTTTGAATCGAGAAATGTTCGCATTGTTCAGTCCTGTCTCAGGCGAATTGGGTGATCAGTGTCCGCATTGCTGACTTTTTCGCCGATCAGGAGAACCGGAAAAACAAGACGCGCTTTCGCCAAACCTCCTTGAGGCGCGGACTGCCGGCAGCGCTGGCCGTGGCCCGATTATTTCCCAGATGCCGTGGCGGATCAATCGCAAATCGAGATGTCGGGGACAGTTTACTTTCCTGTGCTGAATACCCGGTTTTCCGGAGCTCCAACGGCAGGAAAAGTAAACTGCCCCCGCACTCCCCTTCACTCGGCCGCGTCTGACACCCCATTGATGTTCGGTGCATATCTGGCGTGAAAGCGGCTATAGCCCTTCTCCGTCACCATCAGATGCTCAGCCGTCAGCTTGTGCAGATCCGGCAGCTTGTAAAACGGCACGGTTGGATAGGCGTGATGTTCGGCATGATAGGGCATGTTCCACGCCAGCCGCCGCACGGCAGCGTTGGTGAAGGTGGTGCGGGAATTCTCCAGCATGTTGGCGACAAAGGCGCAGCGGCCATGCTCGGCCAGCAGGTAAAGCCGCAGGAAAGGCTGGCCGAGGAGCAGCGGCACAACCCACACAAGGATAAGCACCGTGGTGCCAAGGGCGATGCTGCCAAGAAACAGCGTCAGATAGAGGGCCAGCATGATCCGTGCTTCATCCCGCATTGCATTGCGTTTTCCGGCAGGCACATATTCATCGTCGCAGCGCCCCGCCACATTGTGGACGAGCGTTTTGAAATGACTGATCCACACCGGAATTCCGGAGACATATCGGATATATTCAGTCCAGGTCCCGGGCTTCGGTTCGGCCAGTTCCGGGTCCTTGCCCGGAATTTGCGTGTGGCGGTGGTGGGCGAAATGGAAATAACGGAACCAGCGCGGCGGCAGCAGGATCAGGTAACCGCTGACATGCGCGGCAGCCGTGTTGAGCCAGCGCGAGCGGAACGGGGTCTCGTGGCTGGCCTCGTGCAGCAGCGTGAACAAGAACACCAGCAAGATGCCCTGCAGCAGCATGAGCACCGGCCAGAATGGCGCCCGCATAATGATCAGCGCCGCAGTCAATCCGATGAGGCCGAAATGCAGCGCCAGATGCGCCAATCCGCGAAAATCGGATTTCCGGGTCAGCTCACGGCGCTGTTCGATGCTCAGGCTGGCGAGAAAGTCACGATGATCCATGATGTCTTCCGAGTGCATTGAAGTTGGAATAAACCGCGAACGCTGGTCTTTCGACCCCGAATCACTACATTCACAGGTATGAACAGTCCAGACGATGATATTCCGTTTTTCGGCGACGATGATCCGGCGCCGCGCACGCCTTCACCCGCAGGCCCCCCTGCATCAAATGCTGGCGGCTCGATTGCGGCGCGCGCGCTGGCAGCCAGCCAACAGGCGCGCAGTGCGGCCCAGCCGACGCCCAACTATCTTTCGGGCCTCAATCCCGAGCAGGCCGACGCGGTGGAATCCATCGAAGGTCCGGTGCTGGTGCTGGCTGGTGCGGGCACAGGCAAGACCCGGGTTCTGACCACCCGCATCGCCCATATCCTCAATCTCGGCCTGGCTTACCCCTCGCAGATCCTCTCGGTTACCTTCACCAACAAGGCGGCGCGCGAGATGAAGGAGCGCGTCGGCGTGCTGGTCGGCGGCGCGGTCGAGGGCATGCCCTGGCTTGGCACCTTTCACTCCATCGGCGTCAAGCTTTTGCGCCGCCACGCCGAACTGGTGGGCTTGCGCTCCGATTTCACCATTCTCGATACCGATGATGTGGTCCGGCTCTGCAAGCAGCTGATCCAGGCTGAAGGCATCGACGACAAGCGCTGGCCGGCGCGCCAGTTCGCCCAGATGATTGACGGCTGGAAGAACAAGGGTCTCGGCCCGACGGAGATTCCCGAAGGCGATGCCCGCGGCTTTGCCAATGGCAAGGGCAGGGTGCTCTACGCCGCCTATCAGGCCCGGCTGCAGACCCTCAACGCCGCCGATTTCGGCGATCTTCTGTGCCTGCCGATTCGCATGTTCCGCGCTCATCCCGATGTGTTGAAAGAATACCAGAAGAAATTCCGCTTCATTCTGGTCGACGAGTACCAGGACACCAACACCGCGCAATATATGTGGCTGAGGCTGCTGGCTCAGCGGCCTGCGGGCGAGCGACCCAACATTTGCTGCGTCGGCGATGACGACCAGTCGATTTATGGCTGGCGCGGCGCGGAAGTCGAAAACATCCTGCGCTTTGACAAGGATTTCCCCGGCGCCAAGGTGATCCGGCTGGAGCGCAACTACCGCTCCACCGAGCATATTCTGGGCGCCGCCGGGCATCTGATTTCCCACAATGAGGGCCGCCTCGGCAAGACCCTGTTCACCGAACAATCCGACCCCGACCATGAGCGCGTGCATGTCCATGCCGGCTGGGATTCGGAAGAAGAGGCCCGCGCCATTGGCGAGGAAATCGAGCAGGCCCAGAACAAGGGCCGCACGCTCAACTCCATGGCCATTCTGGTCCGCGCCTCGTTCCAGATGCGCGAATTCGAGGAACGTTTTGTCACGCTGGGGCTGAACTACCGGGTCATCGGCGGTCCGCGCTTTTATGAACGTCAGGAAATCCGCGACGCCATGGCGTTTTTCCGCGTCGTCAGCCAGCCTGCCGACGATCTGGCCTTCGAGCGCATTATCAATGTTCCCAAGCGGGGCTTGGGCGAGGCGGCTGTGCGCCAGGTCCATGATGTCGCCCGTGGCCGCGGCGTGCCGATGCTGGAAGCGGCCCGTGATCTGATCCTCACCGATGAGATGAAAGCCCGGCCGCGCAAGTCGCTCACCGATGTGGTCGAGATGTTCACCCGCTGGCAGTCCATGCTGGAGACCAAGCCGGGCCATGAACTGGCCGAAACCATTCTCGAGGAATCCGGCTACACCGAGATGTGGCAGAACGACCGTTCGGCCGATGCGCCGACCCGGCTTGAAAACCTGAAAGAGCTGATCGAGACCATCTCCAGCTTTGAATCCATGCGCGCCTTTCTCGAGCATGTGGCGCTGGTCATGGACAAGGACAACAATCCCGATCTCGACGCCGTCTCGATCATGACGCTGCACTCGGCCAAGGGGCTGGAGTTCGAAACCGTGTTCCTGCCCGGCTGGGAAGAAGGCCTGTTCCCGCACCAGCGCGCGCTTGATGAGGGCGGCCGTTCGGGGCTCGAGGAAGAGCGCAGGCTGGCCTATGTCGGCCTGACCCGCGCGAAACTCTTTTGCCACATCTGGTTTGTCTCCAACCGCCGCATTCACGGGCTGTGGCAGTCAACGTTGCCCTCGCGCTTCTTGGACGAATTGCCCGAGGCCCATGTCGAGGTGGCCGAAATGGACACCGGATACGGCGGCTATGGCCGGGGCGGGCGCTTCGGCGGCGGTAGCCAGTCCGGCGGCCCTTACGGCGCCTCGCGCTTTGACAAGGCCGAACCGTTCGCCGGCAATTACAACACGCCGGGCTGGAAACGGGCGCAAGCCAACAAGACCGACGCCGCCCGCGACAATTGGGGCACCCGCTCAGGCCCCAAGGTCGAGCGCATCGCCTACGGCGAAAGCGGCCCGCGCGGCGGCTCCACCATCGAGGGCGAACTGGTCGCCAGATCCTCCGGCACGACGTCGGCCTACTCGGTCGGCGACCGCGTCTTCCATATGAAATTCGGCAACGGCAACATCGCTTCGATTGACGGCAACAAGCTGACCATCGACTTCGACAAGGCGGGTCAGAAGAGGGTGCTGGACGGGTTTGTCGAGCGGGTTGGTTAGGCCGATTGCTTCGCTCTCGCCTCGCGCCGCTTCCCCAACTCCCCCACCAGATAATCCGCAAAAATTGCAATATGCGGCGCACAGGCGGCCTTGTTGTAGTGCACGCTCATGGCGATTTCGGGCAGCGGGGGGAAGCCGGGCTGGCCGTCGAGGATGCGTAAAGTGTCGGGGATGATCGCGGCTTCCATCACCGAGACGCCGGTGCCGTTGAGAACGGTTTGCTCGATCAGGGCAACGCTACGTGTGGAGCAGACAATGCGCCAGGGCCGTTCGATCTGTTCAAGCGCCTGCAGTCCGGCGCCGCGTACCGCGCAGCCATTCGGAAACAGTGCCAGTGATAACCCCCGTTCGGGGTCATCCACATAATCGGGACCTGCCACCCAGTGCAGGGATTCATATCGCGCGATCCGGCCCTGGACCTGATCCGTCTGGTGCGTGCCCAGCATGATGTCGATTTCGCCATGCTCGAGCATCGGCAACAGATCAATCGAGCTTTCACAGGTGAGTTCAAACTGGATCAGCGGATACTCGGCTGTAAATGCCGCCAGGATCGGCGCCAGCAGATAGCTGGCGTAATCATCCGGCGCCCCAAACCGGACAATTCCTTCAGCTTCGGGCCGCCTGATATGCGAGAGTGCCGCTTCATTGGCAGAGAGTATCCGGTTGGCGTAGACCAGAAGCGCCTCGCCGGTAGGCGTGATCTCGACGGAGTTGCGGGTGCGCTCGAACAGCCGTTCGGAAACAATCTCCTCAAGCCGCTTGAGCTGCAGGCTGACTGCGGACTGAGTGCGGCCGATGGCTTCCGCCGCGCGTGTGAAATTCCTGTGCGCGGCAATCGCCACGAAGGAACGCAGAAGGTCGATTTCAAGATCACGTTGCATGACCCTTATTAGTAAACCTCATCATGATAATCAAATTAATTCGTTTCGGACATGAGAAGGGCGGGGGGTAGGGTTCTCTCACACAAGGAGATGAAGCCATGTTCAACCTGATTGCCAACACCATGTTCGAGGCCACGCGGACCGCAAATTTCACTCCGGCACCTGTGCGCAAGTCCTGGACCAGCACGGTCGCCGACAATTGCACCGGCTTGCTCCGGCGGCGCGCCCAAGCCAACAAGAGAGACGCCGCGCGTGAAATTTGAGGCACCCGCTAGGGCCTTGCGATGAAACGCATCGCTGACAGCAAAACCGGCGCCAGTGGCCGTGCCGAAAAAAATCGGCGGCCCATAAAAGTGCGGGTGTTTCGTTTTGGCACATTGTTAACCAGCGCTGTGAACGGTTTTGAAAGTCGAGCCGTGCAACCTGACCGTGTCCAGTCAATGATTGGCTGGATCCGATCGATGCAAGATCGGAAAGCGTGCAAAATGTATTGAAAGGGACCTCCATGATGAAGGTACTCTGCACACGCGTCGCAAACTGCGAATCCGGCGCGACAGCTATGGAATACGCCGTGACGGCGGCAATCCTTTCCGTGGTGCTTCTGACCGGCGCGGACACACTCGCCAACGCGGTCAACGACACATTCCTGTCGATGTCGACGAAGCTGGAGATTGCGTCTCAGGACGCAGGTGACATGCCAGGCGGCACACGTCTAATCTCCTTGCAATCCGGTTCAGCGGCACAGGCCTTCGGGTCTGTCCAACACGCCTCAGGCCCGCCATAGAGCGTGAAAAAGGCAGCGCCTGTCCCTGTCCCTGTCCCTGTGCTGCCTGAACTCTCCGGATGAACCTGTCCTATGGGTTCCTGTAACCGAGACCTGGTATTACCCCGCCATCACCCAAAGTCCGTGCCCAAGCAGGCCGACGAGCAGTACCAGGTGTGCAAGAAATGACAGCATAAAACCGCCGCCGCGCTGCCAGCCGGGCGCGTCTTCCTGGATGAAGTGGTATGCATGAAGCCCGCGTCCGATGGTGAAGGCCAGTCCGAGTCCATGCGCTGCCAGCACCGGCATTCCGATCAGCGCTGCGACCAGCAGCATGATCAGGAACATCGGCATGTTCTCGATCGCATTGGCATGGCCACGAATGATGCGGATCAGATGCTTGACACCGCCGTCACCGATGGAAACCTTGTGCTTGCCGCGCAACTGTCCGGTTTTGGTTGCGATCCAGAACAGGATCATCATGTTGAGGGCGGCATAGATGCCGACCGCCGAAAGCGCTGGTGTGAGGGTCTGCATTGTTGATCTCCTAAAAATTCAGGTCGTCGGAAAAACTGAAAAAATCCACTGGCATGCGGATGCCGGATTTTGGTCGAGAAGTAAACGCGAGATGCATTACCGCAAATGCCTGGTCGGTTGCTCCAGCCCGAATACCTCGTCAGTGAGGCTGTCCATCCGCTTGGCGATCAGCTCCTGTGCATCATAGATGCCGCGATTGTAGAAATACGCGCCCATCTTTTCGCCAAAGAACCGCATCAGCATTTCGGCCGGCAGCGCACCGATGTCGGAATCCAGTTCCTCGCGAAAATACTCCTGGATTTCGGCCGCCATGGCCTTGGTTTCTTCGCGGCTGAAAGTGATTGGCTTCATCGGTGACCTTTATCGGGTTTTAAGTTTACGCAGAGCATCCCGGCTCGAGGCGTCGTGCTTTCAAATCGGAAGATAGGGGGCAGGTCTATCGGTGCTCTTCTTCGCTGGCGGCGATCAGGCGGCGGTTGAAATGGCTGACCGCCTTGACCTGCTCGGCCCAGCCGACAATCCGCTTCTCCTCGCCCTCGGCGATCACCGGCAATCGTGTGTGTCCGCTGGAATCAAACACCCGCAAGGCTGTTTCCAGCGTGTCGGCGAGCTTGAGCGAGGGAATATCGAGCTCCGGATCATAATATTCCGTCTCGGCATCCTCCTCCGGCAGGGTCATGAAATCCATAACCCTGGCATTGCGCAACTCGCTCCGGTGCGGCCCGTCCTTGAGGAACAGGCCTCGCATCTCAAGCTGCCACTGGAAATAGGAATGCCCGTGCAGCGCCAGATTGGCGCCATGCGCGATGGCCACCGTCAGCAAAAGCGCAATCGACAGCGCATAGCCGCCGGTCAGCTCAAACACGATCACGGTGGTGGAAATCGGCGCGCCAAGCACGGCGCCCGCCACCGCGCCCATGCCGAGGATTGAGTAGAGCGCCTGACTGGACGCAAGTTCGGGAAAGACATTTGCCGCAATGATGCCGAAAGCGCCGCCGGTCATGGCGCCGAGATAAAGCGATGGCGAAAACACCCCACCGCCAAACCGCGATGACAATGTGATCGCCGTGGCCAGCGTCTTCATCACGATCAGCGTCAGCATCAGGCCCAGCGAGAGCTGGCCCCACAACGCCAGATCCGTGGCTTCATAGCCGACACCGAGAATGTGCGGGAAGGCGATGCCCATCAGCCCGACCAGGAACCCGCCGCAGATCGGCAGTGCCCAGATTGGGATTGGCGAACGTCGCGCCAGATACTCGGCCGACAGCAGCGCAAACTGGAATGAAGCCGCCACAAGGGCGCAGACCACGCCCAGAAGCGCGAAGGCGGGGAACTCCCAGTAGGAGGTGATCTGATAGACCGGCACGATGAAGGCTGCCGCATCGCCGAACCACAGCCGCGACACGATGGCGCCAGCCGCCGACGAGATCACAATCGGGACGAAGGAGCGGGAGGCGTAATGGCCCAGGATCACTTCATGGGCAAACAGTACACCGGCAATCGGCGCGTTGAAGCTCGCGGAAATCGCCGAAGCAACGCCTGCTGCAAGCAGCGTGCGGCGGGCGTAATCCGGCAGGTTCAGCCGGTCGCCGACAGCACTTGCCAGCGTCGCGCCCAGATGGATCACCGGTCCCTCACGACCCGCGCTGCCGCCCGCACCCAGCGAAAAAGCAGTCGTCAAGGCGCTCATGATACCTTCGCGCAGGCTCAATCGGCGGCCGGTCAGGGCCCGCGCCTCGATCACGTCTGCCACGCCGCTGGTGCGGCGCGACGGAATGAACCGCGACACCAGAATGCCAACCACAACGCCGCCGAGCGTCGGGCCGGCCACGATCATGTACCAAGGTGTACGGCTGGCGACGCTCAGCACCTGTTCGGTGGTGTCACCGAGCCAGTAGAGCTGGACGATGCCGATCAACTGCCGGAAGCCGATTGCCGCCAAGGCGACCGAAAGCCCGATAAACAGCGACACAAACCAGATGACCGGCTGCCGGTGTTCGATGAAGGCGCGGATATTGGGAAGCACCCAGCTTCGAATGCGTCCCGGCATTGCACGTAAGATGTCAAGAAGCATGGATCAGGCTGCCCCGCCGGCTGGTTTTCGCGGGATCTGGATCGAACGTCCCGCTTGCTTGGGCAAGGGCAGGGTCTTGTGCGCTTCGGCCATTCCGGCGACATTGGCCAGGATATCGTCCGGCATGGCCATTGCACGCGGACCACTCATGTCGATATGCAACATCATGCTTTCGCAGGTCGCCGACAGCCATCCCTCGACATGGCTGAGTTCCTGAAACAGATGGATCCGTTTGCTGTCGAAGTCGAGGATATGAGTGCTTGCACTCACCATCGCATCGGGCTTGAGCTTCCTGACATAACAGACATGCGTCTCGGCGGTAAAAAAGCTCATGTTGCGCGCCGCCAGATAACGCGGTCCGCAGCCGATCAGGTCAAACACGTCATCGGCCGCCTGATCGAACAGAACATGGTAGTAGGCCATGTTCAGATGGCAATTGTAATCAAGCCAGGCCGGGTCCAGTCCGCGCGGGCGCGCGATCACCGGAGCATCAAACAACATGGCTTCTCCCTGACTAATAATGGCCCGTGACCACTATTGTTTGCCTGCGGCGCTGCCCACACTGGACAAGAGCGCTTCAGTTTGCACATTACCTCATCACGCCGAAGCAGCAAGCATCTGACATAACTGGCGTAGAGACGAGTGAGCGGAGCAAATCACATGGGTCTGAGCGAGGTCAAACCGGGCAAGCGCAATGAAGATGGCATTGCTGCCGTTATTGGCGTCCTGCGCCAGCGTTTTGGCGAGCAGTTGCAGACCAGCGAGGCGTTGCGCGCCCAGCATGCCCACACCACAACCTATATCCCCGGCCAACTGCCCGATGCGGTGGTCTTTCCCGGCTCCGCGGACGAGGTCAAGCTGATCGTCCGCGCCTGTGCAGATCACCATGTGCCGGTCATTCCGTTTGGCACGGGCTCATCGCTGGAAGGCCAGGTCAATGCGCCGCACGGTGGCGTTTCCATTGACATGTCGCGCATGGACAAGGTGCTCGAAGTCAACGCCGAGGATCTCGATTGCACGGTGGAACCGGGCGTCACCCGCGAACAGCTCAACACCTATCTGCGCGACACGGGATTGTTTTTTCCCATCGATCCCGGCGCCAACGCGTCGATCGGCGGCATGGCCTCAACCCGGGCTTCGGGCACCAACGCGGTGCGCTACGGCACCATGCGCGACAATGTCGTCGCAGTCACCGCCGTCACCGCATCCGGCAAGGAAATCCGCACCGCCCGCCGCGCCCGCAAGTCCTCCGCCGGCTATGATCTGACCCGGTTGTTCGTTGGTGCGGAAGGCACGCTCGGCGTGCTCACATCCGTCACCCTCAAGCTGCAGGGAATTCCGCAAGCCATATCCGGCGGTGTCTGCCCGTTTCCAAGCGTCGAGGCAGCCTGCAACGCGGTGATCATGACCATCCAGATGGGCATTCCCGTGGCCCGCATCGAGTTGCTCGATGCGCTGCAGATGAAGGCTTGTAACGCCTATTCGAACCTCGAAAATCCAGAAACGCCGTCACTGTTCCTCGAGTTTCACGGCACCGATGCGGGTGTGGCGGAACAGGCGGCCTTGTTTGCCGAAATTGCTGCCGAGTGCGGCGGCGGCGAGTTTCTCTGGACTTCGAACCCGGAAGAGCGGAACCAGCTGTGGAAGGCGCGCCACAACGCCTATTGGGCATCGTTGCAGCTCAGGCCCGGCGCCAAGGGCATTTCCACCGATGTCTGCGTCCCGATCTCCCGGTTCGCAGAGTGCGTCGTCGCGACCCAGGAAGATATCGCCGCGAACGGGTTGATTGCCCCGATTGTCGGTCATGCCGGCGACGGCAATTTTCATGTTCTGATCCTGCTCGATACCGGCATTCCGGCGGAGATCGAGGCGGCGGAAGCTTTCGTCGAACGGCTCAATTCGCGCGCTTTGGCAATGGATGGAACCTGCACCGGCGAACATGGTATAGGACAGGGCAAGCGGTCGTATCTGTCTCTTGAAATGGGGGAGAGCGTATCGGTCATGCGCCAGATAAAACAGGCGCTCGACCCGATGAATATCATGAACCCGGGCAAGCTGTTTTCGTTCGAGGCATGAAGCCAGCACATCCGGTTATGCTGGTTGCAATGGAGGACTGAAAGCTGATTCGTTTATTCGTCGCCATTGGCGGTCTGCTGGTTATGGCGCTGTTTGCAGCGCTTATTGCTCCCTATTTCATCGACTGGAGCAGCTACCGCACGGCATTTGAAGCTGAAGCAAGCCGTATCATCGGTCAGCCGGTCAAGGTCCGGGGTGATGCCGATGCGCGGCTGGTGCCGTTCCCCTCGGTGACCTTCTCCGATGTTGTGGTGGGTGACGAGGCGCAACCGGCAATGACCATCAGCCGGTTCTCGATGGACGCGGAACTGGCGCCGTTCCTTTCCGGCGAGGTTCTGATTTTCGACATGCGCGTCGAAGCGCCCAAGGCCGTGGTGCGGGTCCTCAAGGACGGCCGGCTTGACTGGGCGCTCAAGCGCAAGCCGACGCCGCCCGGCGATCTGGTGGTACTGGAGCGTGTCTCGATCAGCGATGCCGATATCACCATTGTCGACGAGCAGAATGGCCGCACCCATAATCTGCGGAATATCAATGCGCTGATCTCGGCGAAATCATTGTCGGGTCCGTGGCTTGTTGAAGCTGACGGCGAGGTCGCGGGCCAGCGTGGCGCTCTGTCTCTCTCCACCGGTATCGCTCAGGCCAATGGCTCGATTCGTATGCGTGTCAGGGCCGTGCCCGACGCCTGGCCGGTCTTGCTGGAAACCGAGGGCGAAGCCAGGATCGAGGGCGACAAACCGCTCTATGACGGCCAGTTCACGTTCACCGCTCTGTCGGACAACGGACCAGGCGCCGTCGTCTCGGAAAAGCCGTTGCTTGTTGCCAAAGGCGATTTTGCCGCAACCAACGAGCGCCTGAAAATCGAGGAATGGCGCGCCGAGATCGGGTTTGCAATCGACCCATACATTGTCACCGGTCAAGCCACCATAGACACCGGGCCTGACCCTGAATTCCTGCTGCTCGCCGACGGCCAGCAGATCGACATGAACCGGCTTGCAGGCGAGGAGCCAGCAACCGACGGGGCGACGCCTGTCGTGCCTCTGGGTGAGCGGCTTGCCATCATCAACACACTGATCGACCGCTTGCCGCCGCCACCCTTGCCGGGCCGTATCTCGCTCAACCTGCCGGCCATCGTTGCCGGTGACACCACGTTGCGGGAAATCACCCTGGAAGCCCGACCCGACGGCAATGCCTGGCTGGTCGATCGCTTCTCGGCAAATCTTCCCGGCAGAACGACGGTCGAGGCGCGCGGAAGGTTGATGCCGGGGGGGAGCGCCAGTTTTGAGGGCCGGTTGACCGTGGCGTCGACCCAGCCGTCGGGCCTGGCCAATTGGCTGGTCGGCGATGTCGACCCGGTGATCCGGCGGCTCGGCGCCGCAGGATTCTCCGCTAATGTCAGCCTGTCTTCTGCGCTGCAGCGCTTCGAAGCTCTTGAAGTCGCCGTCGGTCCGGCCATTCTCAAGGGCAGGCTGGAGCGCCAGACGCCGAAGGCAGGTACGCCAACGCTGTCGGTCGAATTGTCCGGTGATACCTTCGACGTTGACGCCGTAAAGGCGCTGGTGCTGCTTGCTCAGGGCGAAGGCAACGCTGTTCGTGCACTGGAAGACTACAATCTCGCCGCGCGCATCACGGCCGACGATTTCACTGTCGGGGACTACAGTCTTAAAGGCATGGATTCGTCGATGTTCTGGCGCGACAGGCAATTGACAATCGAACGTTTGAAATTTGCCGATTTCGGCGGCGCATCCGGCGAGTTGACCGGTTCGCTCGCAGGCTCGTTTGCAGCCCCGCGCGGTGAGGTGAACGGCCGCTTCTCAGCCACGTCTGCTGCTGGCCTGTTTGCGCTTGCGGAACAGGTGAGCGGCGGCCATCAGCTCATCCGCCGCATTGGTGCCAACAGCCCGGCCTTCGATGATTTGACAGCGGATCTCAAGCTGACGCTTGATCCCGATGTTGGTCCTTCGTTGAAGCTTGCGGGCGTCACCGGAGGCAGCACCTATACGCTCACCGCAGTGGGTACTGGCCTCACGCCGGGAGGCGACGGTCCACGCACCATCACGGTCAGCGCCGATAATGAGGAGTCCTATCCTCTTCTCGAACAGCTCGGATTCAGCCTTTTGCCATTGGAAGGCGAGGGGCCGGCATCCCTGTCTCTGGCTGCATCCGGCGGGGCCAACGACGGCAACCTGGCCATCGAACTTCAATTGAGCGCGGCGGGATCGCAAATCTCGCTTGACGGCAATGGACGCATTCCGGCTTCCGAGCCCGCCACCGGCCTGTTCAGTCTTGGTGTTGATGCTGCTGACATCGAGCCGCTGATCATCATGTCGGGGCATTCAATTCCGCAAGGTGGCGCAGGCTTGCCATTGTCGATGACTGCGAGCTTGGCCTTCAATGACCAGACGGCGTTGCTTTCGGAGATCAAAGGTAAGGCGGAAGACAATACATTTACCGGCCGGCTCGAGTTTGACCGCTCGGCTTCCGTTCTGTCCGCTAAGGGCAAGTTGCGTGTCGACTTTGCCAATCTCGAATGGCTCTCCGAGCTGGCGCTTGGGCCACAGCTTGCGAGTTTTGATGATGCGACCTGGAGTGATCAGTCCTTTCTGCCGCCGGCCCCCGGCCAGCCGGAATTGCAGGTTGAGTTGGAAGCAGGCCGGATCGATCTCTCACGCGGTGGCGTGGCGCAGAATATCAAGGCTGATCTGACGACCGCAACCGGCTTGATGTCGCTGGACAACGCTGAAGCCGATTGGTTCGGGGGACGTCTGGGGGGGCGTGTTTCCCTGAGCAATGTTGATGGTTCGGTGTTTTTGTCAGGAAAAATCGAGGCAACCGGAGCCGATCTGGGAGCCATTGATCAGGCGGTGCGCGGCGTGACAAGCGTGTCCGGCACAGCTGGAGCCAGCGCCAGCATCGAAGGCACCGGCAAATCGATGCATGAACTCGTGGCCTCTCTTGCAGGCGGCGGCGAGCTGTCAGCTGACAACCTTGCCGTCTCCGGTCTGGATCCCGGCGGATTTGTCCGGATTCTCGGCGCAGCCGATCGCGAAGGCTTCGAGATAGAGACCAACGCTGTGGCGGGCATGGTCGACGGGCTGATGGCTGGCGGCGAGATGAAGACTGAGTCCCTGCAACTGCCGTTCACCCTGACCGGCGGCGTGATGCGATTTACCAATACCGGTTTCACCTATGAGGACGCTGAACTCTCGGGCGACGCCCGGGTTGACCTTACGGACTTGCGTCTTCAGGCGGACTGGCGACTGGCCTTCGAGCCAGGCGTCGAGGCCGTCGCTGGTGGCGATCCTTCCGTGGTATTCAGCCTTGGTGGTCTTCTGGTGGACCCTGCCGTGTCGATCGATGCCGATCAGATGACCAATTTTTTATCGATGCGCGCCTTTGAACGCGAACGCCGAAAGGTGGAACTGTTGCAGGCGGGCGTTGTCGAAAAACAACGGCTGCGGCGTGAGATTGCCTTGTTGAACGAACGTGCGGCTCAACGCGAAGCCGCCGAGGCCGCGCGCCTGGTGGCGGAGGAGGCCGCGCGTGTGGCCGAGGAAGAGGCTGCCCGGCTTGCTGCCGAGGAGCAAAAGCGTCTGGCTGAAGAACAGGCGCAGCGTGAGTTGGAAGAAAAAGCCGCCGCCCAGCGCGCAGCCGAAGAGGCTGCCCGGCTTGCTGCCGAGGAGGCTGCCCGGCTTGCCGCCGAGGAGCAAAAACGTCTGGCCGAAGAGCAGGCGCAGCGTGAGCGGGAAGAAAAAGCTGCCGCCCAGCGCGCGGCTGAAGAGGCTGCCCGGCTTGCTGCCGAGGAGCAAAAGCGTCTGGCTGAAGAACAGGCGCAGCGTGAGTTGGAAGAAAA
>JBPOEW010000039.1:0-2052 GCA_051251555.1 Hoeflea sp. | reverse complement strand
CACGTCGCGCGGGCTGTTTCTCACCACTGCACTAATATCGGGCTTGATTGCGTTTCCCGGCCATTCGGCTGATGTAACATGGTCTAATCCGGCAGCGGGAAATTATAACGATACCTTAAACTGGTTGGGTGGCGCTTTGCCGCTTGGCACCGATACAGCGATTTTCAACGGCACACCGTCGAGTACAGTCACCATCGGTGCCGTGCCGGTTACCGTGACAAACCTTACTGTCGCTGAAATCGGTTCCATCGCGGATGGCACAATCGCCTTCAACAGCGTTACCGCCTCGACGCTGACTTATTCGGATGACGATGACAATGCACTTGCTGGTGATTTGACGCTGGATCTGAACGGTGCGGACCTGAATATCGTCGCAACCACCAATTTGAACTTTGCCGGCGATATCGTGAACGCCGGTGCGGATGCGACGCTTGATATCAACACCACTGCAACGATGAATCTTTCCGGCGAAATTACCGGAGATACCTCGCTCACACTCAGCGCGGGTGATCTGACCTTGGCGGGCACGAACAGCTACACGGGCGCGACGACGGTGACCACGGGTACGTTGCAGGTCACAAATGGTGCGGCGATTGCAGATGCGGGCGCGGTAGTGGTGAACGGCGGCACGTTCGAAGTGCTGGCGAATGAGACGATCGGCACGCTTGAGGGCGCGGGCGGCGTGAATGTGAACGCCAACACGCTGACGGTGGCGGGCGCAGGCGACAAGACGTTCAGCGGCGCGCTGAGCGGGACCGGCGGCGTGTTGAGCAAGACGAACAGCGGGACGCTGACGCTGACGGGCGATAACTCCGCTTTGACAGGCGGGATGCAAATCGGTGCGGGCGTGATTGACGGCAACAGCGATAATGCCTTTGGAACCGGTCTGATCACGCTGAACGGCGGCACGATGGCGGTGAGCGGTACAACAACGGTGAGCAATGCGATTGCTGTCGGTGCCGGGAATGGCACTATCACGGGGGCGGACGCAACGCTGACGGGGGATATCAACGCAACGGGTGCATTGACCTTTGGCAATGGCACGGATGCAGCGCAGGTCGTGGTGAACAGCACAACGGCCTCGGCGGCAGCTGTGACCACGGTGAGCGAACTGGCGACAGTGGTGCTTGGGACTTCGCAAAGTGTGAACTTGTTCGCCAATGGGGGTGTAGTTGATGGCACGCTGGATCTGAACGGCAATGACACGGCGACGGGTAATCTGTCGGGTGCGGGCACGGTGACCAACAACGCGGCCACCGGCAGTGCGGTTCTGACGGTGGGCGGCGATGGCACTGTACCGGGCAGCTTTACCGGCACGATCACGGATGGCGCGACGGCCACTACGGGTCTTGCGTTGAACAAGGGGCTCGCGACGGATGAATTTTCGCTGACGACCAGCCAGACCTATACGGGCGGCACGACAATAAACACCGGTGTTCTGTCGCTGAACGTGGCCAACGCGCTTGCGGATGCGGGGGCTGTGACGGTGAACGCGAACGGCACACTGGCGCTGGAGACAGGAGCCGAGACGATCGGGGCGCTGGACGGTGCCGGCAAGGTGACGCTGGGGGCCAACACGCTGACGGTTGGCGGGGCGACGGATACAGAATTTTCCGGCGTGATTTCAGGCACGGGCGGTCTGACGCTGGACAAGGCTGCCGAGGCGGATGTGTTCGAGCTTTCGGGGGACAATACCTATACCGGCACGACGACCGTGACGACCGGTACGCTTGTGGTTTCGGGGAACGAAGCGATTGATGACGACGGGTCTGTGGTGGTTTCGGGCGGCAACACGCTGCGGGTTGATGCCTCGGAAGACGTGGGTCTGCTTGACGGTGCGGGTTCTGTCGACCTGAACGGCGCGGGTGTGACTCTGACGGTGGGCAGCACGGTTGCCGGCACGGCTGATTTCAGTGGTGGGATCTCCGGCGCGGGCGGTTTGACGATGGACGGTGTCGGGACCCAGACGCTGAGCGGCACGAACAGCTACACGGGCGCGACGACGGTGACCACGGGTACGTTGCAGGTCACAAATGGTGCGGCGATTGCAGA
>JBPOEW010000006.1:0-282491 GCA_051251555.1 Hoeflea sp. | reverse complement strand
TGGCTTTCTGGCGCTTCCGGGGCATCCGATAGCTGGACCATCCAGCTGCCTTGTCTCCCGGTATCGTATTCTTTGAATCCCACACGCTGGAAACCACGGGCGAAACAATCCGCGACCCCGACAATGCGAAATTCATTGTCGGCGACGCACATGTTGATGTCACCAGCCCAGCGGCCACCACCGCCCGCATCCTCCGCATAGAGGTAATAATAGCGGGAACCCAGCTGACCTTCGATCAGCGTGGCGCAGGAGTTTGCAGGAATCTGCCACCAGCCTTCCGTCACCCAGCCTTCTCCGGTTCGGTATCCGATTGCACCACCTACAAGCGATTGAGTGCCGTTGCACACCCGAAAATCTGCTTTCGCATCCTGGACCGAGGCAAGCATCAGTGCCCCGCCGGCCAACGGGATGAGCACGGTAAATCTGACGATGGCAAAACAGGCTTTTGGCAACTTGCGAAACAACAATTTCGGTCAGTCTCCGCTCTCGATTTGTGCTTTGCTTTTTGCGCCGGGGGGCAATGAAAGTCAACGAACACACCAGATCAAAGTCAAGCTTTACAGGGCAATCGCGCTTTTCCATCTTCATCTCAGGCAAACAGCCTGATTCGGATGGTTGCCGATAAAGCTCGCCTATGCAATTGATCCGGGGTTCGTAGACTAACTTCCAACCTGGCGTAAGAAACTGAAATGTCCGGCTTTCAGCCTTTTGAAATCATTCCCGGCGACCCGAGCCACTCACTGGTGATTCTTGGCGACCATGCCATGAATCGCCTGCCTGTCGAATACGGTGATCTGGGGCTACCCGCGCAAGCATTCACACGGCACATCGCCTATGACATCGGCGTTGAAGAGGTAACCCGAAAGCTCTCCGCGCGACTGGGCGTACCTGCCGTTCTTGGATGTTTTTCCCGTTTGCTGATCGACCCCAACCGGGGCGAAGACGACCCGACCCTGATCATGAAGCTCTCCGATGGCATGGTGATCCCCGCCAACCATCCGCTTTCCACCGAAGAACGCGAACGTCGCCTCGATCTTTACCACCGGCCCTATCATGATGCCGTCGCCTCGGTGATTGCCGAAACCTGGCGCAAATCCGACAAGCCACCGCTTGTTATTTCACTTCACTCGTTTACTCACGCCTGGAAAGAGGTAGCAAGGCCCTGGCACGCCGGGGTGTTGTGGGACACCGATCCGCGTGCGGTGTACCCGTTGATCGAGGCGCTGAGGGCCGATCCGGCCCTGGTCGTCGGAGACAACGAGCCCTATGACGGGGCGCTCAGAGGCGACACCATGCATCGCCATTGTTCAATGACCGGTCTCGCGCATGCGTTGCTCGAAATCCGGCAGGACCTGATTGCGGACACTGCCGGCGTGGACTCATGGGTCGACCGCCTAACTCCCATTCTTGCTGCTTTGACCGGATTGCCGGAACTGCACGAGATTGAACTTCACGGGTCCCGTGTGACTTGATGAAGATTGAAAGGCAGGATTAATCCCTGCGTATCGTGCAAACACCCTTGACCCGAAGCCTGGCTTTGGGCACTTGAAGCCTCACACACTTTACCCCCCATTGTCCCTGTAGGAGAGACCTCATGTCTGATTCCGGCGCAGTTGCCCGCGACCAGCTTCGTTCCATTGTCGAACGTATCGAACGGCTGGAAGAAGAAAAGAAGACCATCGCTGACGACATCAAGGATGTCTACGGCGAAGCAAAATCGAACGGTTACGACGTAAAGGTGCTCCGCAAGATTATCGCCATTCGCAAGCAGGACCAGAATGACCGGCTTGAGCAGGAAGCTATCCTCGACACCTATCTGCATGCTCTGGGAATGGCGCCGGAACCCGAAGACGCAACCTGATTTGGCGAATGTGTGCCGCGTTCAAAATGTAATCATTTGAACGATACCGTCCATGCATCGTACCAAAGTGCATGCTGTTGCATAAAAATTCATAATGCCGCGCCTTTCATCAAAGGCGCGGCGTTTTTTTATGGAAGCAGGGAAAATCAAGGCCTCCGCACACCTGTAATAAATCAGATGATGGTCGTCAGCTTCAGTCGCCGAAACGCGCAACATTGATGAAATTGACCGCGGAACCGGTGAACTGGTTGTGCGGGAGGTCGCCGCCAGGGGCAAAGGCGTTGGCGTAAACGGTCTTCGGTGCTTCGCGAAGTTGCGATCCTACAAATTTCCGCGCTTGCCCCGGAGGAGTCGACATCGTCTTCACCCGGTCCTGGGCCAGCGCCCATTTCGAGATGATCGTATCCGTCAGCTTTGGCTCTGTGCGAATCGAGCTACGCTGCGGCTGCTCTGCCGCAACACTCGCTGTTGGCCGGTCTCCCTTCCGGGAGGTCGAGCCAGCTGTAGACAAGCTCGCAACTCGGCCGCCGCGCTGTGGAGAAGCCAGAGACGCCAATTCCACTTCCCGCTGCGCCAACGCAGGTGTCTTGTCACCGACGCGATCACCGGGCCGGCGTATCGGCAATGGAACAAAGTCCTCAGCCGTTGGCAGGTTCACGGCATCACCGGTCGCGATAGATGTCCGTTCGGTTTCGCTCGGCGCGACCTCGGCGGCCCGGTCAACCAGTGCTGCGACTATCTGCTGATCCTGTGCAGCCTGCTCCGTCGCGTCGACCTGCATTCGCGCCATGATCAGGTTGGGAACCGGTAGCGCAGCCATTTCCACAGCGACAGCAGGGTTTTCAGGCGGACGTCCGGCAGCCCGTTCAGATAGCAATTGCGGGATAGGGGCGCGAATGCTTGCCAGATCGATGGGTTTTGGCTCTGCAATCCCGACATCTGCGTTCGCCGCTGCAGCAAAAGCCTCGATTTCACTTTGCGCCGGCAGGAACGGCACTGGCGGCGCCAGCGCGGCGACTACAACCGGCTGCGCCTGTTCAATAACCGGACGTGCCACCGGAATAGGCGGTTGGGAAGGCAAGGCGAAGGCCGTTTGGATGGCGGCAGGTGCAGCCGGGGCATCCAGAACGCCCGGCAACGCCGCGATTTGCGTCTGCGGTGGAGCTGCCCCAGGTACGGGTGCCGACGCGATTGCATCTGGCTCCTCATCTTCATCGCCACCGCCGAACAAGGCAGCCAGCAATCCGCCTGATTTTTTCGAGTTTGATTTGGAATTGCTGCTGCCGCTTGAAACGATCGCACCGCCACGCTGCTTGTACTCAGCCATTGCGGTCTTGTAGCCGGGAAGTGGTTTGCCATCTGGCGGCAAATGCAGTGTCTTGCCGTCTGGAAAAAGGTTGACCAGTTCTTGCCGGCTCATGCGTGGCCATGCGCGCACACCGGCCACATCAAGATGCACGAAAGGTGACCCCGATTTTGGATAATACCCCACTCCGCCACCCTGTATTTTCATGGCCGCAGCACGAAGCGTGTTGAGCTTGACGCCAGGAATGTAAAAATCCATCGCCTTGCCGAGCATGTGCTGACTTTTCTTGGCCTGCCCGCCCCGGGTCCGGCGCAGCATGTCGTTGGTGGCTGGCGACCGGTAGGCAGACACGACGTTGATGTAGTCTCTCGCCCCGACTTTATTGTAAACTTCCCAGACCAGATCAAGCAGCCGCGGATCCATCTTGGTCGGCTCGTTCCGCCGCCAGTCGCGCAGAAATCGGTTGAGCTTGGTCAGGCCTGCCTGATCGTAGCGGCCATTGCGCTTGTAAACGATCTCGGCCTTTTCCTTGGTATGGATATAATAGAGCTTGAGAGACCGCGTCTCTGCCACCGCGTCTGACGCAGTCGTGACACCGGCGGAGACGGCAATCGTCCCCAGCAAAAGCACATGCACCACGGCAACGCGCAACATGTGCCAGGAACGCACCCCAATGTACCAAGTGGCCTGAGCCAATGATGAAACTGTGTTCAAAGTCGCCAATGCTGTCCCCGGACGCCGGAAAACCGTTGTTGAATACCATTTGGTAGTCAAATGCGGTGACACAAAGGCAACCGGTGCCATGTATCGCTGCAGGGACACTTATAGTGAATGATCGCTTAACAGGGAATGAAGCAGATCAACCGGGCAACAATATTTTCTTGCTGCCCGCAAATTCTAAATCATGCGGCTTCGCGGTCGGGATCATCCGGATTGATCGCGTAGTCCTTGAGCTTCCGGTACAGCGTTGAACGGCCTATACCAAGCCGGCGGGCGACTTCACTCATCTGACCGCGATAAAACGACAGGGCAAAACGGATCAGCTCTTCCTCGACTTCCGCCAGCCGACGCACTTCGCCCTCAGCCGTAATCGCATTCACCGCAGGCATGCCGGTGTCAACATGAAAGGTTGGCTCAGCAACTGGGGAAACAGCCGCTGCACCCGGATTTGCAGTCGCGTCAATTGGGGCCAGATCAAACGGGCTCGGCATCTGCCGAGGACCAGGCGCCGCGTCTTGCGTCTCCACAAGCCTGTAGCCTGGTATCTGCGCAGCTATCTGCGGAAACAGATCGCTGGTCAGCATCTCGTCGTCGCAAAGCACGATCGCCCTGTGGATCGCATTCTCCAATTCGCGGATATTGCCGGGCCAGTCATGGGCGGTCAGCATCGCCATCGCAGCAGGCGCAATACTGCGGATGCGCTTGCCGCCGATCACGCCCGCATACCGCTCGGTGAAGTGCCGAACGAGTTGCGGAATATCCTCTTTGCGCTTGCGCAAGGCGGGAACATGAATCGGAAACACATTGAGCCGGTAATACAGGTCTTCACGGAACCGGCCGGCCTTGACCTCTTCGATCAGATCCTTGTTGGTCGCCGAGATCAACCGGATGTCGACCTTCTTGGGCAATCGGGAGCCTACCGTCTCGATCTCGCCCAACTGCACAGCGCGCAACAGCTTGACCTGAACTTCCAGCGGCAATTCGCCAACCTCGTCAAGAAACAACGTCCCGCCATCAGCTTCACTGAATTTTCCGGCATGACGCTCGGTAGCGCCCGTGAATGCACCCTTTTCATGGCCGAACAGAATGCTCTCAACCAGGTTTTCCGGGATTGCACCGCAATTGACAGTGACAAAAGGCTTGTTGCGCCGTGTGCTTTCGGACTGAATTGCGTGCGCAACCAATTCTTTGCCTACTCCGGACTCGCCCTCAAGAACCACCGGAATGGTAGATGCCGCAGCGCGTCTGCCGAGCGAGATCACCCGCTCCATAGCAGGGCTGGCTGCCACGATACCTTGAAAGCCGGCATGTCGAATTGCAGGGACCGGTGCGGAATTGATGCGGGCGGCTTTCAACGCGTTGCCGAGCGCCAGCGCCAGCCGGTCAGGCGACACCGGCTTGACGACAAAATCGAAAGCACCTGCGCGCATCGCCCGGACCACGGTCTCAATCCCGCCCTGCCCGGTCTGGACAATGACAGGAACCATGCTTCCTGCTGCCGACAACCGCTCCAGCACTTCCAACCCGCCCATTCCAGGCATCATCAGGTCAAGCACCACTGCACCGATATCGTGATCCGGTTCGATCAGCCGGGCAAGGGCTGAGCGTCCTTCTGTCAGCACCTCGATTTCGTATCCGGCCTTCTCTGCCGCCGCCTTGAGCAAGCGGCGTTGTACCGGGTCGTCATCGACAATCAAAATTCGTTTGGACACGGATCTTGTTTCCTCATTTCCGGTGGCGCGGAGAAGACTTTTGGTCATTGCGGGAGAGTGGCAGCAAAGCCTGAAAATCGGATTGCCGGAAATGATTGCATTTTAATCGTAGCTGCCAGTAAAACCGGACTGCCGCATCGCCGATCTCGTGTTGGCCAATACCGTTTTGAAAAGTGAGTGCCCTGATGCCGAAATCAATACTGGACCATACCCCTGTTTGTGCGCCCGCAACGGCCCGTGGTACCGACAGCGAACTTGGCACTCTGCCTGTCTGGAATCTCGACGATCTCTACCCCGGTCGTGATTCGCCTGAATTCAAGGCCGATCTCGCTGCCGCGCGGGCCGGCGCCCAGCAATTTGAGACACGCTGGAAAGGCCGCATTGCCGAAGCTGCCAAGAGCAGTGCCGATGACGGACTTGGCGCGGCGATCGAAGCCTACGAGAAGCTGGAAGAGGTGATGGGCCGGATCATCTCCTACGCCGGTCTCACCTATTTCACCGACACATCCGATCCCGAAATTGCCAAATTCTACGGCGATGTGCAGAGCGAGATGACTGACACCAGCGCGCATCTGCTGTTTTTTGCGCTTGAGCTCAACCGCATTGACGATGCGCTGATTGAAGACAGCCTGAAACGCGATGCGCGTGCCGCCCGCTATACGCCCTGGATCCATGACCTCAGGCTGGACCGGCCTTTTCAGCTCGAAGACCGGATCGAACAACTCTTTCATGAAAAGTCGATGACCGGACACGCAGCCTGGAACCGGCTGTTCGATGAGACCATGAGCAGTCTCGAGTTCACCATAGGTAATGACAAACTTCCGCTCGAAAACACCTTGTCACTGCTGCAGGATGCTGATGGCGAAAAGCGTAAAAAAGCCGGCCTCGCCCTTGCCGCCACCTTCAAGGAAAATCTGCGAACCTTCACCCTGGTCACCAACACTCTTGCCAAGGACAAGGAGATTTCCGACCGCTGGCGCGGGTTTGAGGATATCGCCGACAGCCGTCACCTGGCCAACCGTGTGGAGCGTCAGGTTGTCGACGCCCTGGCTCAGGCTGTCCGCGAAGCCTGTCCGCGGCTGTCGCATCGCTACTACGCCATGAAAGCGCGCTGGCTTGGTCTGGAAAAGCTCGAATTCTGGGATCGTAACGCGCCTTTGCCTGAAACCCCTCGCGAAACCATCGCCTGGGACGAGGCCAAGAACACCGTATTGTCCGCCTATCACAGCTTTTCACCGGAGATGGCGGATATCGCGCGCCGCTTCTTTGATCGCAACTGGATTGATGCCCCGAGCCGTCCCGGCAAGATTTCCGGTGCCTTTGCCCATCCGACCGTGCCGTCTGTTCACCCTTATGTGCTGGTCAACTATCTCGGCAAACCGCGAGACGTCATGACACTGGCGCACGAGCTTGGTCACGGCGTGCATCAGGTGCTTGCCGGTGCGCAAGGCGCGCTCATGTCGTCAACACCATTGACCTTGGCCGAGACCGCCTCGGTCTTTGGCGAAATGCTGACCTTCCGCGCGCTTCTCGAACGCACGACCGACCGCCGCGAGCGCAAGGCGATGCTGGCCCAGAAGGTCGAAGACATGATCAACACCGTGGTCCGTCAGATCGCGTTTTACGAGTTTGAACGCCGTGTGCATACCGCGCGCCGCGAAGGTGAACTGACATCCGAACAATTGGGGACGCTCTGGCTTGATGTTCAATCGGAAAGCCTTGGCCCGGCGGTTAATTTGTCCGAAGGTTACGAAACTTTCTGGGCCTACATCCCGCATTTCATTCACTCACCGTTCTATGTCTACGCCTACGCTTTCGGCGATTGCCTGGTGAATTCGCTGTACTCCGTTTACGAGAATGCACCTGAAGGCTTCCGCGACCGCTATTTCGACATGCTTAAGGCCGGCGGCACCAAACATCATTCGGAACTGCTTGTCCCCTTCGGTCTGGATGCCTCCGATCCAGGCTTCTGGAACCAGGGCCTGTCGATGATCGAAGGCTTGATTGACGAACTTGAGGCGATGGACAGCTGAGCGTCTGATTTCGCTTTATTGTAACAGTGAAGTATGGTTTAGCCGCCGCTACCGCCGCAGACGGCTGCAGCGCCAGCTAACGGAGCGAAACACATGAACCAACAGGATTTTCCGGTCTACGGGGAGATCACAGGCCCGATCGTGATGATCGGATTTGGATCCATCGGCCGCGGTACGTTGCCGCTGATCGAGCGCCACTTCAAATTCGACAAGAGCCGGATGGTTGTCATTGATCCGCGTGAAGACGCCGCCGACATGGAAATCCTTGCCCAGCACGGCATTCGTCACATCAAGGCGCATGTGACCAGGGACAATTACAAGGACCTTCTCAAGCCACTCCTGACAGAAGGCGAAGGCCAGGGTTTTTGTGTCAATCTCTCGGTCGACACAGGTTCACTTGATCTTATCAAACTCTGCCGCAAACTAGACGTGCTCTACATCGACACCGTTATCGAGCCATGGCTCGGTTTCTATTTCGACAAGACCATGAAAAACTCCGAGCGCACCAATTATGCGCTGCGCGAAACCCTGCGCCACGAGAAGAAGAAGAACCCCGGTGGCACCACGGCTGTCTCCACCTGCGGCGCCAATCCAGGCATGGTGTCCTGGTTCGTCAAGCAAGCGCTGGTCAATCTTGCCAAGGATCTTGATATCAAGTTCAACGAGCCCGACCAGAACGACCGCGAGGGGTGGGCAAAACTGATGAAGAAGGCCGGGGTCAAGGGTGTTCATATTGCCGAACGCGACACCCAGCTGACCAAGAAGCCCAAGCCGCTCAACGTGTTCTGGAACACCTGGTCGGCCGAGGGTTTCATATCAGAAGGTCTGCAGCCGGCAGAACTCGGCTGGGGCACCCACGAAAACTGGATGCCGAAAAACGCCAAAAAGCACAAGAAGGGCTGCAAGGCAGCGATCTATCTCGAGCAGCCCGGTGCAAACACACGGGTGCGTACCTGGTGCCCGACACCCGGCCCTCAGTATGGCTTCCTGGTCACCCACAACGAGTCGATCTCGATCGCCGACTACTTCACGGTCAAGAACAAGGACGGCGACGTCACCTATCGCCCGACCTGCCATTATGCCTATCACCCGGCCAATGATGCCGTGCTGTCGCTGCACGAAATGTTCGGCAATGGCGGCACACAGCAGCCGGTTCTGCATGTGCTTGACGAGAATGAACTGGTTGAGGGGCTCGATGAGCTTGGCGTGCTGCTCTATGGTCACGACAAGAACGCCTACTGGTACGGCTCGCGCCTCTCGCTGGAAGAAACCCGTCGCCTAGCACCCTATCAGAACGCCACCGGCATGCAGGTGACTTCAGCTGTTCTGGCCGGCATGGTCTGGGCGCTGGAGAACCCGAACGCCGGCATCGTCGAGGCCGACGAAGTCGACTACAAGCGCTGCCTCGAAGTGCAAAAGCCCTATCTCGGGCCTGTGGAAGGCCACTACACCGACTGGACACCGCTGACCGGCCGTTCCGGCCTGTTTCCGGAAGATATCGACGAGAGCGATCCCTGGCAATTCCGCAACGTCCTAGTGCGTTAGGTTTGCCACAGTGGCCCAAAACCCGGCCGGCCTTTAGGCCGTCCGGGGGAGCGTCGCCTTGCTTTCGCCGTGCTGGCACTGCATTCTCCAATCATTACAGCGCCGCGCATCCAGGCGGATGGGTCAGATGCTGTAAAAACTTTGAAGCGATGCATGATGCGTTCCGTTGAAACTGGATGCACCGTTCATCACAATTCTATCGACGTCGGCTCGAGGGGGATCACCGCGCCATGAACTTACACCGCACTATCGCCATTGGCGCGCTTGCAGGATTGCTTGCTGCCTGCCAATCCCCAACCTATTCTCCCTATTCCCCGCGTCCGGTACAGATGCAACCTCGGGGAATCGAGGGCCAGTGGACTGATCCCAACGGCATCATTTCAAGTTTTTCAAACGGTCGTTTCGAGACCCGCACCACTGACACCAACTCGTTGTTGGCCGAAGGGTCCTACCGCCATGTGTCTGATCGGATTGTTGAAATTCAGCTGACCTCGCTGCTGCGTCAGACAACTTCGCAAGTCAATTGCGCGCTTGCCTCACAATCCCAGCTCAACTGCACTTCTTCATCCGGGGCCCAGTTCACCTTGGTGCGTCGCGGTTAAGCAAGCATGGGCCTTTAGCATGAGCAGCCATTTCGACGAGCGCGAAACGCGGACACCCAAGGCCCGCGAAACGGAAACTTTTGAAGATCTGCGGGCATTGCTGAGCCGCAGTCTCGATCGGCTCCCCGCGCTTGCTGAATGGTTAGGCCACCCCGATCCGGCCGCCCTCGCAGATCGCACCGCGCTGGCCACACTTCCGGTGTTGCGCAAACCCGACCTGATGCAGATGCAGGAAGCCAATCCGCCATTTGGCGGACTGGCTGACCCGGATGCGCTCAAGGGCAACCGCGTGTTCATGTCTCCCGGACCTGTCTGGGAACCGCAGGGTCTGGGCGTGGACCCGTGGGCATCGGCCCGCGCCCTGTTCGCTGCAGGCTTTCGCTCCGGCGATCTGGTGCACAACAGCCTTGCCTATCATATGACCCCAGGCGGCTTCATTCTGGATGAAGGCGCGCGCGCGCTTGGATGTCTGGTGTTTCCCGCAGGCGTCGGCAACACTGAAGCGCAGGTCGATGCCGCCACGAAGCTCAAACCGTCCGGCTTCACCGGAACACCGGACTATCTCAAGATAATTCTCGAGAAGGCCGATGAACTGGGGCAAGATCTGTCTTCAATCAAACGAGCGCTGGTCTCGGGCGGCGCACTGTTTCCGTCACTGCGCCAGTATTACGCCGACCGAGGCGTATCAGTGCTTCAGAGCTATGCCACTGCCGATCTGGGCGTGATTGCCTATGAAAGTGCGGATTCCAATGGCACGCCTCATCCGGGCATGATCGTCAATGAAGACATGATTGTCGAAATAGTCCGTCCGGGAACCAATGACCCGGTGCCTGAGGGAGAAGTCGGCGAACTCGTCGTGACAACACTCAATCCAGGCTACCCGCTGGTTCGCTTCGGAACCGGAGATTTGTCGGCCATACTACCCGGCTCTTCCCCTTGTGGCCGCACAGGCCCCCGCATTCAGGGCTGGATGGGCCGAGCCGATCAGCGCACCAAGATCAAGGGCATGTTTGTCGATCCCAAGCAGGTGGCCGAACTTCTCAAGGCCCATCCGGAAATCGCAAAGGCCCGGCTGATCGTCAGCCGCTCGGGTGACGCGGATAATATGACCCTGATGGTTGAACCTGCTGAGGGCGCGGAGTCGTCGGCAAAGGATATCGAGGCAACACTTGCGGCAATCACAAAATTGCGTGGCTCTGTCGAGCTTTCCGCTCCGGGCAGCATACCAAATGATGGCAAGGTGATTGTTGACGAGCGCGACTATACCACCTGAATCCTGACTATAATTGGCGCGAAGCACAACTCGCACTTGAAGTTCCCCGCTGTTAGTGAAACCATTCACTCAAGCCTGCCAGGACGTCCCTTAAGACCGTCACATGGCACGCTGTGAGCAGCGAAAAACGGGAGCCATTCCATGAAAACACTTATCAAACGCGCGTTGTTGTCGGCATCTGTCCTGGGCATCAGCTCGGGTGCAGCCATGGCCGATTACAGCCTGACCATTCTTCACATCAACGACTGGCATAGCCGCATCGAATCCAACAACAAGTATGAATCCACCTGTTCGGCAGAAGATGAGACCGAAGGCAAATGCTTCGGCGGCGCTGCCCGTCTGGTTACAGCAATTGCCGACCGCCGTGAGGCGCTCAGGGATGGCAACGTTCTGCTTCTCAATGGCGGCGACAATTTCCAGGGATCGCTGTTTTACACCACCTACAAGGGTGCGGTGGAAGCCGAATTCCTCAACCAGATGAAATTCGATGCCATGACCGTGGGCAATCATGAGTTTGATGATGGCGAAGAAGCGCTGGTTCCCTTCCTCGATGTCATTGAATTCCCGGTACTCTCCGCAAACGTCGCAGCCAGCGCCTCCTCGAAGGTCGGCGACCGGATCAAGCCATCCATGGTCATTGAAGTCGGTGGCGAAAAGATCGGTATTGTCGGTGCTGTCACCAACGACACGCCAGAAATTGCCTCGCCCGGCCCGAATATCCTGATCGCCGATGACATCAACACCATCACTGCCGAAGTCGAAAAGCTTCAGGCTGAGGGCATCAACAAGATCATCGCGCTGACCCATGTCGGCTACCCGCGCGACAAGGAAATGATTGCCAAGATCCCGGGCGTCGATGTCGTCGTCGGCGGCCATTCTCACTCCCTGTTGTCAAACACCGATGACAAGGCCGAGGGCCCCTATCCGACGATGATCGACAATCCCGAGGGCTACAAGGTGCCGGTGACCCAAGCCGCATCCTACTCGAAATACCTCGGCGAATTCACGGTCACCTTCGACGACAATGGCGTGGTCAAGGAAGCCAAGGGCGACCCGATCCTGCTCGACAACTCCATCACGCCTGATGAAGGCGTTGTGGCCCGCATCAAGGAACTTGGTGCCCCGATCGAAGAGCTCAAGACAAAAATCGTCTCGGCTTCCACCAAGGAAATCGACGGCAGCCGTGACACGTGTCGCGCTGGCGAATGCGAAATGGGCAATCTCGTGGCCGATGCCATGCTCGACCGGGTCGGTGATCAGGGTGTGACCATCGCCATTCAGAACGGCGGCGGTCTGCGCGCGTCGATCGATTCGGGCGAAGTCACGATGGGTGAAGTCCTTGGCGTTCTGCCGTTCCAGAACACGCTTGCCACATTTGAGCTCAAGGGCTCGGATGTCGTCGCAGCACTCGAAAACGGCGTCAGCCAGATCGAGGAAGGCGCGGGTCGCTTTGCACAGGTTGCGGGCCTTCGCTACACCTTCGACAAGACCGCCGAGCCAGGCTCACGGATCACCTCTGTCGAGATCAAGAAGGGCGACGGTTTTGAACCGATCGATCCCGAAGCAGTCTACTCCGTGGCGACCAACAACTACATGCGCGGTGGTGGCGATGGATATTCGGTCTTCAATTCTGCCGGCATGAACGCCTATGATTTCGGTCCGGGCCTTGAACAGGTGGTTGCTGACTACCTGGCCAAGAACAACCCCTACACGCCTTACACCGATGGCCGCGTTGTGGCAGCTGCAGAAAAGCCGATGACTGAAACAGCACCGGCGGCCGAAGAAGCAGCACCTATGGAAGAAGCAGCGCCTGCTGCCGATGCTACGCCTGCTGCCGATGCTACGCCTGCTGCCGATTCTACGCCTGCTGCCGATTCTGCGCCTGCTGCCGATTCTGCGCCTGCAGAAGAAGCAATCCAGGTTCCCGAGCCGCTGCCTGGCTTCAAGGATCTGACCACGTCGGCGCCGATGATCGCTGAGGAAGCCGCACCTGCCGCAGATGCCGCCATGACCAAGGAGGAGCCGGCAGCCGATGCAGTGGCAGGCAAGCAGCATGTCATTGCCGCGGGCGACAATTTCTGGGACCTCGCCAAGACCTATTTGGGCGATGCCACGATGTGGACCAAGATTGCCGAAGCTAACCCTTCTGCAAATCCGAAAGATCTTGTGATCGGTGAAACACTTTCCATCCCGGCCAAGTGATTTCAAACCCGATTGAACGACGAAGGGCCCGGTTTTCCGGGCCCTTTTGTTTTGCCTGGCCGGCAAATGGCCGCATCCGGCGAAGATTGATTTGTCGATCGAGTTCTCTATGTTCCCGGTCAACAACTGATCGGCTGGCTAACATACAGATGTGTGCCTCCCCCCGCCGCTCGTGCCAACTGAACGAGACAGATAAGACCGGATTGGATCGCGCCCGTGAACAGCCACATGACCCTGACTGACGAGACCTCCCGCGCCGTAGGTGAACTGCCTGTCGAACATCCTTCGGTGAAGATCCAGAAAGTCGGCGTCCTGATCGTCAATCTGGGCACACCGGACGGCACCGATTACAAATCCATGCGGCGCTACCTGAAGGAATTCCTCACCGACAGGCGGGTGATCGAGTGGTCGCGCTTCCTATGGTATCCAATCCTGTTCGGAATCGTCCTCAACACCCGTCCCGGACGCGTCGGCAAGGCCTACGAGGAAATCTGGAACAAGGATCTCGATGAAAGCTATCTGAGAACCTACACCCGCAACCAGTCCGATCAGCTTGGCGCGATCCTCGCTGAACATCCCTCGGTCATGGTCGATTGGGGCATGCGCTACGGTCAGCCTTCCATTCCCCACAAACTGCAGGCGCTCAAAGATGCCGGCTGCGACCGCATCGTGCTGTTTCCGCTCTACCCGCAATATGCCGCCGCCACCACCGCCACTGTCAATGACAAGGCCTTCCAGGCGCTGATGGACATGCGCTGGCAACCGGCCTTGCGCACTATACCACCCTACCATGATGACCCGGCCTACATCGAAGCGATCGCCCAGTCGATCGAGACCCACCTCGCCGGGCTGGACTGGGAACCCGAAATCGTGCTGACCTCGTTCCACGGCATCCCGCAATCCTATTTCCTCAAGGGCGACCCTTATCACTGCCAGTGCCTGAAGACGGCCCGGTTGGTGCGTGAACGACTGGGCTGGTCCAAGGAAAGACTGATGCCGACCTTCCAGTCGCGTTTCGGACCGGAAGAGTGGCTTCAACCCTACACCGACAAGACCGTGGAGAAACTCGCCAGGGAAGGTGTAAAGCGCATCGCCGTCATCAACCCGGGTTTTGTTTCAGATTGCCTTGAGACGCTTGAGGAAATCGCCGGCGAAGCGTGTGAGATCTTTCATGAACATGGAGGCGAGCACTTCACCCACATTCCCTGCCTGAACGACAGCGAGGGCGGCATGAAGGTTCTAGAGACCATAGTGCGCCGGGAATTGCAGGGCTGGGTCTGAAGACCTTACCCATTTGGCCCACCATTCTGCGGGGCTGCCGCAAAGATAATCCCTCCCAATGATTGCATGGCCAGCTCAGACCAACTACCTGTCTACACAGGCGGTGAAACTCCGCATGTTTAGACAGGTTGAGGAGGCCGCTGGCCATGTTGGGACTGGACGTTACAGTCATTGTCATTGTTGTCATTGCGATCTTGCTCCTGTTTTCCGGGATCAAGACTGTACCTCAGGGATTTGCCTTCACGGTTGAACGGTTCGGGCGCTATACCAAGACGCTGACGCCGGGCCTGAACATCATTGTTCCCTTTGTTGACCGCATCGGCCGCAAGATAAACATCATGGAACAGGTGCTCGACATTCCCACCCAGGAAGTCATCACCCGCGACAACGCATCAGTTTCCGCAGACGCAGTCTCGTTCTATCAGGTGCTCAACGCAGCCAAGGCCGCCTATGAGGTTTCCAACCTCGAACAGGCGCTGCTCAACCTGACCATGACCAACATCCGTTCGGTGATGGGATCGATGGATCTCGATGAACTTCTCTCCAATCGCGATGCGATCAATGATCGCCTGCTCAAGGTTGTTGACCAGGCCGCGGCTCCCTGGGGCATCAAGATCACACGTGTCGAGATCAAGGACATTGCGCCTCCCGTGGACCTTGTCGAGGCAATGGGCCGGCAGATGAAAGCCGAGCGCGAAAAGCGCGCGGATATCCTTGAAGCCGAAGGCTCGCGCAATTCACAGATCTTGCGCGCAGAAGGTGCCAAACAGTCCGCCATTCTCGAGGCCGAGGGCCGCCGGGACGCCGCATTCCGTGACGCCGAGGCCCGTGAACGGCTCGCCGAAGCAGAAGCCAAGGCGACGACAATGATGTCGGTCGCCATCTCCGAAGGCGATGTCTCAGCGATCAATTACTTCGTTGCGCAGAAATACACCGAAGCGCTTGGAAAGATGGCCTCGGCACCCAACCACAAGGTCATCATGATGCCGCTGGAAGCATCCTCACTGATCGGCTCACTGGGCGGCATTGGAGCTATCGCCCAGGAAATCTTCGGCAAGGACGGCGGCAATGGCTCATCAGGCAGCCAAAAGCGCGTCCCCGGCCAACCGCCGCGTGAGCCACGCGCTACCACCACACCGGGCTTCCCTGCGTCTCCACGAGGAGAGCAGGACACATGATCGCAAGCCTCGTCACCGAACTCGGCCCCTGGAGCTGGTGGATACTGGGCCTGGTTTTTCTCGGCCTGGAGATCCTGATCCCCGGCGTCTTCCTGCTGTGGATTGGTCTTGCCGCAATTGTGGTCGGCGCTTTGTCGATACCGCTCTGGGGCTCGGCGTTCTGGGCCTGGCAATTGCAGTTTCTGGTGTTCGCTGTGCTGGCCGTTGCCTTGGCAGTTCTCGGCCGGCGGCTGTCGGGGTCGAACGCTGATAGCGATCAACCCATGCTCAACCGGCGGGTTGAAGGCCTGGTCGGTCGGACGGCGACGTTGGAAGAACCACTCAACAACGGCAAGGGCCGCATCCGGCTTGATGACACGACCTGGATCGTACAGGGACCGGACCTGCCTGCAGGAACGAATGTCCGCATCATAGCAGCCCAATCGGGTGGTTTGACCGTCGAGCGAGCCTAATTTTAGAGCCGCTCATCTATAAATGGAAATTGATGAGCGCCGGGATTTTCCGCACCAACGACGTCAAAATCCTCGCACGATGCGCGGCGTCGTGGCTGCGGTATTTTCCTAGCTGAAGCGAAGAATACATTCCATCAAACTGCTTCCATTTATTGATGAACGGCTCTAGGCCACGCCGATCCTGAGCAGGTCATGGAAATGAACGATACCGACCGGCAGGAGATTTTCATCTGTCACCATCAGCGCTCCGATTGAGTTCTTGTTCAATATCGCCATTGCGCTGCTGGCGAGCGCCGTGGGTGCGATTGTCTTGGGCTGGCTGGTCATGATCGCATCAATCGGCTGATCGACGAGGTTGCTCCCCAGATTACGGGCCACATCACCATCGGTGACAATGCCGATCAAGCGCCCATCAGGCGCCGTCACGCCAACACAACCGAACTTTCGCAATGACAGCGTCATGATCGCTTCCGGCGCAGGCGTCCCTGATGGCACCAACGGCAACGAGTCGCCTGTGTGCATCACATCGGCCACGTGCGCCAGAGTGGCGCCGAGCTGCCCGCCCGGGTGAAATGTGTGAAAATCGCCTGCCGTGAACCCCTTGGCTTCAAGCAGTGCCACCGCCAGAGCATCACCAAGTGCCAGTTGCATCAGGGTCGAGGTGGTTGGCGCCAGCCCATGCGGGCAGGCTTCCTGTTCGCGCGGAAGCAACAGTACAATGTCAGCCTCGCGGCCCAGAGCCGACGTGGCTCCCGATGTGAAGGCAACCAGCGGAATTCCGAAACGTCGTGAATAGGCAAGAATGCCCTTCAGTTCCGCAGTTTCACCCGACCAGGACAGCACAATGATCGCGTCATCCTGAGCAATCATGCCCAAATCGCCATGGTTTGCTTCGGCGGGATGAACGAAGTGCGACGGTGTTCCTGTCGAAGCCAGGGTGGCCGCGATTTTCGCGCCAATGTGCCCGCTTTTGCCGACGCCGGTTACGATAACCCGGCCCGAGATCGCTCCGAGCGCCTCGACCGCCCGCGTGAATGGTTCGGATAACCCGTTTTCCAGGGCTGCCGCGAGCGCATCCAGCCCGGCCTTTTCAGTCTGGATCGTACGTCCGGCCGAGCTCAACATCTCGGCGCGTGGATAATCTGGCAATATCTTCTTCATCAGGCCGCAATATCGCGTTGGAGCGCCTGTGTCCATCAAGCACGTCACTGGTTCGTAAAGCGGGAGATCGAAACCTTGCGTTAACCACAAGTGTTTACGCTTTGACAAGATTTGGATGAGCCCGGAACCCAAGCCGCATGCGCGACAGCAGAGATACCACCCAGACACCAAAAACGCCGCGTCGCGACGGCCTTCGTCTCACTGTGTCTGCCCTCTGCCTCCTGGCAGCAGCCCCGACGGCTGATGCGCAATCCACAAGCAGCACAAGCGGGCAGTATCAACTTCGTGGCACTTCCGAACAGCCCTTATCCGCTGAACAAAGCGCGGCAGCCTCGCTTTATGGCGCATTGCCCGTCCCTAGTGATTCAGTGACCACAACCGCAGGGACTGGGGATTTCGGTGCGTCCGCCACCGCTGCCCCGGTCGATCCTTTGACAGACACCGCCCAACCGGATTTGCAGGAGACCACGGGAGCTATCGGATCACCGTCCGATCTCAGTGCGGCAGATCGGGACTACGCGGCAAGTCTGGCGCGGCAAAACGCTCGCACTGGATCTGTTGACGACCTGCCGCTGAGCGCGTCGAGCGAAGAAAACGATGTGCCGGGGATCTCGTTCGGCACACTTACCCTGCGCCCCACCCTTGATCAGAGAGTTGTCCACGAATCCGTACGTTACGGCACGGGCAAGACCAGCCGCACCTATAGCCAGACGACGTTATCGGGAGTTCTGGAGTCCGATTGGTCGCGCCATCAACTTCGCGTCGACGGCACCGGCACCTGGCAGAAAAACGTCTCGGGCACCGGCACCGAAACTCCGAGTGCGGACTTCAATGCATTGTTAAATCTGGATCTGGTCAACGATTTCACCGCGTTTTTCGGCACCGGATACAGCTACTCCCAGGAAAGTCGCACCGATCCAAATGCCATTTCCGGTGCGACCACCCAGTCCGGCATCCATGAATTGCGCGCAAGCCTCGGGCTGGCGAAAAATTTAGGCCTCCTGCGCGGAACCACAACGCTCGACTTAACCCGGATGCTCCACAGTGACGCCACTCTTGCTAACGGAAGCAGCGTACGTGTGAACGACCGCGATACATTGGGCGTCGAGGTCACCGGTCGGATCGGCTACGAAGTGTCCCCCGCACTGGTGCCTTTTCTTGAAGCGTCCGTCGGCCGTGAGAAATACGATAAACGCATTGATTCCACAGGCGTCGAGAGATCCTCGACCACGCTGGGCGCACGGGCCGGCGCTGAAATCAATCTCGGAGAGAAGCTGTCGGGCGAATTTGCCGCTGGCTATGTGTTGCGATCATTCGATGACGCCAATCTCGCCGACATCTCCGGGCTGACGGTGGATGGCGAGCTCAACTGGTCACCCTCGAGAGGGACCGACGTCAATGTCGGCCTGGCAACAACACTCGAAACCTCGACTGCAACTGGCCAATCAGGTGCCGTGGTTTATGAGCTCGATTCCACACTGTCACAGCAGATCCGCAACAATCTGGTAGCCAGGCTCGGCGCAACAGCAAGCTACACAGATTACGATACCGGCAGTGGCCGCAATAACCAGCAGAGCTACGGTACTTCGGCTGGCCTGACGTGGACCGTCAACCGCTACCTCGATCTCGAAGCAGATGCCAGCTACGAGCGGACAAAGGAGACAGGCGGTACTGACGAGGAAACAATGAGCCTCGGACTGGGCCTCAAACTTCGCAGATGAGGGGACGGGCGGCAAAGCCCCGCCCCCGCATAGTCGTCACGTATTGACGCGTCTCACGCCTCGGCAATAAGCTTTTGCAGCTCCTGTGCGACCAGCGGCCTTATATCCTCGCGATCGAGAGCGAAAGCGACATTGGCAAGAATGAACCCTTCCTTTGATCCACAGTCATAAGTCTGCCCGGCAAACGGGTAAGCCGAGAAAGGTTGCGTGTCCGCCAGTTTCAGCATGGCGTCGGTCACCTGGATCTCGTTACCGGCACCGCGCTCCTGCCGGGACAGAATATCGAAGATTTCGGGCTGCAGGATGTAGCGGCCATTGATGTAGTAATTTGAAGGCGCAGTGCCTTTAGCCGGTTTTTCCACCATCTGGGTAATGCGGAAACCACCTTCCAGATCTTCGCCTCTGCCGACAATGCCATATTTGTGGGCCAGTGCCGGGTCGCATTCCGCCACCGCGACAATATTGCCGCCGACTTTTTCGTAAAGTTCAACCATTCCGGCAAGACAGCCGACCTTGTCGCGCATCACCATGTCGGGAAGCAGCAATGCAAAGGGTTCGTTTCCAACGATATCGCGGGCACACCAAACGGCATGACCAAGTCCAAGCGGCGCCTGCTGACGCGTAAAACTCGTGGCGCCTGCTTTCGGCAACATATCTTCCAGGGATCTCAATTCGACAGTTTTGCCGCGTTCGCGCAGTGTAGCTTCGAGTTCAACCTGAATGTCGAAGTGATCCTCAATAACGCCTTTGTTTCGGCCAGTGACGAATACAAAATGTTCGATACCCGCAGCCATGGCCTCTTCAACGACATACTGAACCACTGGCTTGTCCACCACGGTCAGCATTTCCTTCGGAACGGCCTTGGTTGCCGGGAGAAATCGTGTTCCCAAACCCGCAACCGGCAGGACAGCTTTTCTGACTTTGCGTATCGTCGTCATGTATTTTCCTCATTTGTCATAAATGATCTTGCCAGTGCATCCCGGCGTCTCTCGGTCAGTACGCACCATTTGTTAGCAAGAGGCAAACGCAGATGCGTCAGCATCGTTCAATTATCAGGGTGATGCATATGGTAAACGATTTGTTGACAGCTCCGAGATATGATTGCCGATCAGTCACCCGAAACAGCCCTAATCAACAGGATGCTTGGAACATGATCCGATCACCCAGCAATTTTTTTCGTACCGCCAGCCTTTGCCTTTTCACCGCTGTGCTGTCTCCAGTTTCCGCGCATGCTGATGCAGGCTTTCAGAATTGGGTCTCCGACTTTTATGGCACCGCTGCGAAATCAGGGATTTCGCGCTCGACCTATGAAAAGGCTTTTAGCGGCGTCACCGCTCCAGATCCAGGTGTCCTGGAAAAAGCCCGTTACCAGCCAGAGTTCACGACCAAGGTCTGGGACTATCTGGACTCGCGTGTCAATCCTTACACCATTTCCAAGGGACGGGAGATGGGGTCTCAGCACAAAAGAACGCTCGACGCGATTGAACGCCACTTCGGCGTTGATGCCACGATTTTGCTGGCCATCTGGTCAATGGAATCCAACTACGGAGAAATCCTCACCAAAACAGATCGCCTGCACTATGTTCCGCAGGCGCTCGCCACACTTGCCTATGCAGACCGCAAGCGGGCTAAATTTGCTCGCCAGCAACTTGTAGCCGCACTGAAAATTCTTCAGTCGGGCGACATTTCTCCCCGCGACATGACCGGTTCATGGGCTGGCGCCATGGGACACACTCAGTTCATTCCCACAAGCTATCTCGCCTATGCCATCGACGCCGACGGAAACGGTGAACGCGATATTTGGAATTCCATTCCCGATGCACTGGCGACTGCAGCAAACCTGCTCAAGAAAAACGGCTGGAGAACCGGTGAAACATGGGGCTACGAATCCGTACCGCCCAGAGGTGGCGCCAAATATAACGGCCAGACCAAAACACTGGCTCAGTGGGCTTCGCTCGGATTCACCCGCCCAAGTGGCAAGAACTTTCCCGTCGGTGACCGCCGCGCTGAACTGAAAATGCCTGGCGGCGCCGATGGGCCGGCCTTCCTGATGACCAAGAATTTCTTCGTCATCAAGCGCTACAACAATTCCGATTCCTACGCTCTTGGCGTGGGCGTTCTGGCTGACGAAATTGCCGGATATGGCGGCGTCGACCAGCGTTGGCCGCGTCCTGCCGGCACACTCGATGTCAAAGAGAAGTTTGAATTGCAGACCAGGCTCAAGCGACTGGGCTACTACGACGGCGACATCGATGGTAATTTTGGTTCGGGTTCAAAGGCCGCCATCGAGGCCTTTCAATCGCGCACCGGCTTGACCGGCGAGGCAGTTCCATCGCAAAAGGTGTTGGATGCGATCCGCCGATATTAAGCGCCATCTGCTGCAGCCCCTTCACCGGTCTCGGCGTCCGACCGGGAACCCCTTAGCCGCGTCAAGAAAGCAGCCGGTGTTGCGTGTTGCGGTATTTCTGATTCTGACAACCGTGACCGGCCTGGCTGTTTTACAGCCGGTCCAACCCGCCGCAGCGCAAGAACGTGTGGAACGGAAGTCTTTTCTGCAATTGCTGTTCGGCGGCAGCGGCAGCAGCAGCAGCAACGGGGAACAGACCACTCGAAAGGCGGCTCCGGAAGTCTCACGCACCAGCCGGGTAAACACCGCTCCATCGCGTAGAAGCGTTGCACCACCACCAGATCCGGTTGTCGAGAAGCTTGAGAATGCCCGCAAAATTCTGGTTGTCGGCGATTTTCTTGCAAACGGTACAGCTGACGGTTTGACAGCCGCATTTTCCCAAGCCCCTGGAGTTGTTGTTGTCGATCGGACAAACGGATCATCCGGTCTGGTTCGCGACGATTATTACAATTGGCCCGAACAAGCACGCAGCATCGCCGAGGAGGTCCAACCTTCTATCATCGTGGTGCAGCTTGGATCCAATGATCGCCAACAACTCCTGGTCGACGGCAAGCGCGAACCCGTCCGCTCCCCGAATTGGACGGCTGAATATGAACGCCGGACCCTGTCGTTGATAAATGCGCTAGGAGGCGATAGCAGGCCGTTGCTGTGGGTAGGCCTGCCCGCTTTCAAATCGCCATCAATGACCTCAGATATGGTGGCGCTCAACGGTGTCATCCGCAAACAGGTCGAAAAGGCCGGTGGCGAGTTTATCGACATCTGGGACGGTTTTGTCGACGAGGAAGGCAAATTCATCTACACCGGCTCTGACATTAACGGACAGCAAGTCCGGCTTCGCGGATCCGACGGAATCAACGTAACCACAGCCGGTCGCCGCAAGATCGCATTCTACGCCGAGAAGTCGATCAGAAGGCTGCTGGGGGACGCTGCCGCCGAGGGTGTCACGGCGCTCGATTCGGCCAATTTTCCGGAAATATTCATGCCGCCTGCGCCCGACGAAAGCGTTGCGGCCATCATGCGGACGATGCCGATAGCCATGACGGATCCCGCGTTGGACGGCGGTTCGTCGTTGCTGGGCGAAATGCCTGCGACAGCCAGTCTGTTTCGTTCCCCACGTGACCAGCTAGTGCTTGATGGCGTACTGCCTGACCCGCCAAAGGGACGCGTCGACAATTTTGCCTGGCCGCGCGCCGAACCCTGACCATGTCGTGCTCAAACGAACCGCTTGAGCACGACATGATCGCAGGCAGACATTTCACCGAGGGAGATCTGTAGCGCCCATGAGGCTCAAATCAATCTCCCGTGCCGCCTGACGGCCTTCACGGATAGCCCAGACAACAAGGCTCTGCCCCCGGCGCACATCGCCGGCTGCCCAAAGCTTGTCCACCGACGTGCGATAATCATCTTCATTGGCAGCAACATTGGTCGAGCCACGGCGGTCTGTGTTGATCGTCAGCTTGTCGCCAAGATCGCTCACCACGCCGGCCTCCAGAACACCAGTGAAACCGATCGCTACAAACACCAGATCAGCCTTGATGATGAACTCGGTTCCGGCCAATGGCTTGCGCTTTTCGTCGACATGGCAGCATTTGACGCCAGCCAGAATACCATTCTCGCCAACCAGCTCGAGCGTACCGACCTGGAACTCGCGAACAGCGCCTTCGGCCTGCGAGGACGAGGTGCGCATTTTCGTAGCCCAGTAAGGCCAGACAGCAAGCTTGTCTTCCTTCTCCGGCGGCTGCGGCCTGATATCCAGCTGTGTCACCTTGACCGCGCCCTGGCGGAATGCTGTGCCGACGCAATCCGATGCCGTGTCACCACCGCCGATCACCACCACGTGCTTGCCACCGGCAAGCACAGGATCGGAAGGCCAGCCGACATTGTCGATACTCTCGCGGGCTACGCGTTTGTTCTGCTGCACGAGGTAAGGCATGGCATCATGTACGCCGATCAGATCGCCACCTGGAATGCCTACATCACGCGGCTTCTCTGAGCCACCGGTGTAAAGGGCAGCGTCGTAGGTTCCGAGCAATTCTTCCATGCTCTTGTCGACGCCCACATTAACGTTGCAGAAAAAAGTGACGCCTTCGCCTTCCATCTGTTCGATGCGGCGGTCGATAAAATGCTTCTCCATCTTGAAATCGGGAATACCGTAGCGCAGCAAGCCGCCAGGCTGGCTCTCACGCTCATAGACATGAACCTCGTGCCCGGCGCGGCCAAGCTGCTGAGCCGCCGCCATGCCGGCAGGTCCCGAACCGATGATGGCGACCTTTTTGCCGGATTTTCTGATTACCGGCTGCGGCACAATGAAACCAAGCTCGTAGGCCTTGTCGGCAAGAGCCTGCTCCACCGTCTTGATGGTAACCGGCGCGTCCTCGAGGTTGAGAGTGCAGGCTTCTTCGCACGGCGCCGGGCAGATCCGGCCGGTGAATTCGGGGAAATTGTTGGTCGAGTGCAGGTTGAGGATCGCCTCTTCCCAGTTGTTGTTGTAGACCAGATCGTTCCAGTCGGGGATCTGGTTATGCACCGGGCAGCCGGTCGGTCCGTGGCAATAGGGAATGCCGCAGTCCATACAGCGCGCCGCCTGCTTTTGAACTTCCTGATCGCTCATCCGGATGGTGAACTCGCGGTTATGACGGATGCGGTCAGACGCCGGCTGATACTTTGCCGTCTGCCGGTCGATTTCGAGAAAACCCGTTACCTTACCCATACTATCTTCCTCACATCAGAGTGGCGGCCATGAAGGCCCCCAGTACCAACAGGCCAGGCCAACGACCGCCCCCAGTACGATGAATTCTATCTCAACCTGTCATTTACGACGTAGGTAATCGGCAGCACGGCGATAGCGATAGCCGTCGAAAGCAGCCGGTGGATGACTGCCCCACGATTCATTCCGCCGCCACGCCCATGCGCATCCGCTCCATATCCTCAAGCGCACGCCGGTATTCAACCGGCATCACCTTGCGGAATTTGGGACGATAGTCGGCCCAATTATCGAGGATCTCCTTGGCGCGCTTAGAGCCCGTATAGTGCATGTGATTGGAGATCAGCTGGAACAGCCGCTCCTCGTCATGCCGGGTCATGTCACCGCTGACATCAACCCGGCCCTTGTGGGCCAGGTCACCGCCGTGATGATGCAGCTCTTCAAGGATATCGTCTTCCTCAGGCACCGGCTCCAACTCGACCATGGCCATGTTGCAGCGGCTGGCGAAATCGCCGACTTCGTCCAGCACATAGGCGACGCCCCCCGACATGCCGGCAGCGAAATTGCGACCGGTTTCGCCGATGACGACAACAAGACCGCCGGTCATGTATTCGCAACCGTGATCACCGACGCCTTCGACCACCGCGATGGCGCCCGAGTTGCGCACCGCAAAGCGTTCACCCGCGACGCCGCGGAAGTAGCACTCGCCCTCAACTGCTCCATAAAGCACGGTGTTGCCGACGATGATCGAGTCCTCGGCGACAATCGGCGAGTTTTCAGGCGGACGGACAATGATGCAGCCACCTGACAGGCCTTTGCCTACATAATCGTTGGCATCGCCGGCCAGATCGAAGGTCACACCGTGCGCCAGGAATGCGCCGAAGGACTGGCCTGCCGTACCGCTGAACTTGACGGTAATTGTGTCGTCCGGCAGGCCCTTGTGGCCAAACCGCTTGGCGACTTCGCCCGACAGCATCGCGCCAGTCGAACGGTCGACATTCCTGATGTCGGCACTGAATTCGACCGTTTCCCTGTTCTCGAGTGCCGGCATGGCGTTCTTGATCAGTGTCCTGTCGAGGACATCGGCAATCGGGTGTGTCTGCCGTTCTGTCCAGTAGGTTTTTTCCTTGGGCGCATCCGGCTTGTGGAAAATCCGGCTGAAATCGAGACCCTTTGCCTTCCAGTGATTGATCATACCATCCTTGGCAAGCAGTTCCGACTGACCAATGATCTCGTCGAGATTGCGATAGCCCATTGTAGCAAGCCACTCACGCACTTCCTCTGCGATGAAGAAGAAGTAATTGACAACATGCTCCGGCGTTCCCTTGAAGCGCTTGCGCAGCACGGGATCCTGCGTCGCAACGCCCACCGGACAGGTATTGAGATGGCACTTGCGCATCATGATGCAGCCTGCCGCAATCAGCGGTGCGGTTGAGAAGCCAAATTCATCAGCTCCCAGCAACGCGCCAACGATGACGTCACGTCCGGTCTTCAGGCCGCCGTCGACCTGCAACGCGATGCGTGACCGCAGGCCATTGAGCACCAGCGTCTGATGGGTTTCGGCAAGGCCGATTTCCCACGGGCTTCCGGCATGCTTGAGCGATGTCAGTGGAGACGCGCCGGTGCCGCCATCATAACCCGAAATGGTGATGTGATCGGCGCGCGCCTTCGCGACGCCGGCAGCAACCGTGCCCACACCCACTTCCGACACCAGCTTGACCGAGATATCAGCCTCCGGATTGACGTTCTTGAGATCGAAAATCAGCTGCGCAAGATCTTCGATCGAGTAGATGTCGTGATGCGGCGGCGGTGAAATAAGGCCAACGCCTGGCGTCGAATGTCTGGTCTTGGCAATTGTCGCGTCAACCTTATGGCCGGGCAATTGTCCGCCCTCACCGGGCTTGGCGCCCTGAGCGACCTTAATCTGGATCATGTCGGCATTGACCAGATATTCGGTTGTCACACCGAACCGCCCTGAAGCCACCTGCTTGATCGCCGAGCGCTCGGGATTGCGGCCGCCGCCATACAGCGGCAGATAGCGGTCAGGCTCCTCGCCCCCCTCGCCAGTATTGGACTTGCCGCCGATCTGGTTCATTGCAATGGCAAGAGTTGTGTGCGCCTCACGGCTGATCGAACCAAACGACATCGCGCCGGTGGAGAACCGCTTTACGATATCGGCAGCAGATTCCACCTCATCCAGTGGGACCGGCTTGCGCCCCGTAGCATCCGCGGTACGGATATAAAACAACCCGCGAATAGCGTTCATGCGCAATGTGGACTGGTTCACAATGTCGGCAAACTCGCGATAGCGGTCCTTGGCATTGCCGCGAACGGCATGCTGCAGCTTCGCAACCGCATCAGGCGACCAGGCGTGGTCTTCACCGCGCATCCGGTAGGCATACTCGCCGCCGACATCGAGAGACGTTGCCAGCACCGGGTCATTGGAAAAGGCCAGCCGGTGACGTTCGGCTGTTTCAGCCGATACTTCTTCCAGCCCGACGCCTTCGATCGTTGTTGCGGTGCCCGTGAAATAATTGGCGATGAAAGCACTCGACAGGCCGATCGCATCAAAGATCTGCGCGCCGCAATAGGACTGATAGGTCGAAATCCCCATCTTCGACATTACCTTGAGGATGCCTTTGCCGATCGCCTTGATGTAACGCGAAACAATCTCGTACTGGTCCACTTCCGGCGGAAATTCTCCGCGCTTGTGCATATCAAGCAGCGTGTCAAAAGCCAGATACGGATTGATCGCCTCGGCGCCATAGCCCGCCAGGCAGGCAAAGTGGTGTACTTCACGTGGTTCACCCGATTCGACAACCAGGCCAACCGAGGTCCGCAGCCCCTTGCGGATCAGATGGTGATGCACCGCGGCCGTCGCCAGAAGTGCCGGAATTGCGATCCGGTCAGCCCCGATCTGACGGTCAGACAGGATGATGATGTTGTATCCGCCGATCACAGCTTCCTCGGCCCGGTCGGAGAGGCGATCGAGTGCCGCCTTCATGCCGCCCGAACCCTTGTCGCTCGAATAGGTGAAGTCGAGCGTCTTGGTGTCGAACCTGTCTTCCGTGTGACCGATCGACCGAATTTTTTCCAGGTCGCCATTGGTAAGTATCGGCTGACGAACCTCGAGCCGCTTTTTCTTCGCCGCACCCTTGTGATCAAGAATGTTCGGCCGCGGCCCAATGAAGGATACCAGGCTCATCACCAACTCTTCCCGAATCGGATCGATTGGAGGGTTGGTCACCTGTGCAAAGTTCTGCTTGAAATAGGTGTAAAGCAGCTTCGACTTGAGCGACATCGCAGAAATCGGAGTATCGGTCCCCATGGAACCGATAGCTTCCTGCCCGGTGGTCGCCATTGGCGACATCAGGATCTTGGTGTCTTCCTGAGTGTAACCAAACGCCTGCTGGCGATCGAGAAGCGAGACATCCTTGCGCAGCGCCCGCGGCTCCACCGGCTTCAGGTCCTCAAGGATAAGCTGGGTGCGCTCGAGCCACTCCCGATAGGGGTGCTTCGACGCGAGATCCGATTTGACTTCCGCGTCGGAAATAATCCGTCCTTCTTCCATATCGATCAGCAGCATTTTGCCGGGCTGCAACCGCCATTTCTTAACGATGGAGCTTTCATCCACCGGCAAAACGCCAGCTTCGGACGCCATGATGACCCGGTCATCATTGGTGACAATGTAACGAGCCGGACGCAAACCGTTGCGGTCCAGCGTGGCACCGATCTGGACGCCATCGGTAAAGGCAACCGCAGCCGGTCCGTCCCACGGCTCCATCAAGGCCGCATGATACTCGTAAAAGGCCTTGCGGTCTTCGCTCATCAGCGTGTTGCCGGCCCAGGCTTCAGGGATCAGCATCATCACGGCATGCGCCATGGAATAGCCACCACGGATCAGAAATTCGAGTGCGTTGTCAAAACAGGCGGTATCCGACTGTCCTTCATAGGAAATCGGCCAAAGCTTCGATATATCGCTGCCGAACAATGGCGACGACACCGATGCCTGGCGCGCCGCCATCCAGTTGACGTTGCCGCGCAAAGTGTTGATTTCACCGTTATGCGCCACCATCCGGTAAGGATGCGCAAGCTTCCAGGAGGGAAACGTGTTGGTCGAAAACCGCTGGTGCACAAGGGCAACGGCGGATTCAAACCGCGGATCGCTCAAGTCCTTATAATAGGCGCCGACTTGGTAGGCCAGGAACATGCCCTTGTAGACAATTGTCTGCGTCGATAGCGAGACGAAATAGAAACCGTTGTCTCTACCGTCAGTTTCGCCATAAACCCGGTTTGAAATGACTTTCCGAAGGACGAACAGTTGACGCTTGAAGTCGCTTTGGTCTTCGGCGCCCTCGCCACGGCCGATAAACACCTGAACATGGCGAGGTTCCGTCGCGGCGATCTCGGGGGCCTTAGACAATGATGAATTGTCGACCGGCACATCGCGAAAGCCGAGCAATGCCTGACCTTCAGCGGCAACAACTTCGGTGATGATCGCCTTAAGATGCTCGCACTGCGCCTCATCCTGCGGCATAAAAATGAAACCCACGGCGTAGTCACCGGCGGCAGGCAGAATGACGCCCTGTTCAGCCATTTCCTCCCGGAAGAACCGGTCGGGGATCTGCACCAGAAGCCCTGCACCGTCACCCATCAACGGGTCGGCTCCCACCGCGCCGCGGTGGGTCAGGTTTTCAAGCATGAACAGGCCGTCACGCACGATCTGGTGCGATTTCTGGCCCTTCATATGAGCCACAAATCCGACGCCGCAGGCATCGTGTTCGTTGCGCGGATCATAAAGGCCCTGTTTGGGCGGCAATCCAAAGGTCTGCACGGTGGTAGGCTTGGTGTCGGCACGCGCCTCACAAGCGGTATCGTCCGTCAGAGATGGTGAAAGGTCTGCCATCTTCATTCCTCCTTCATGGCCGCCGTAGCGGTTGATCCCGGCCCATCGTTCGCCCCCGCCGGGTGCGGTGACGCTTTACGTTCCGGATACAATTGTCGTCTGGCCATGCGCGCCTATCAAGCTTCACCCGGTGTGTGCGGGCGCGCGGCGTAGTTTTGTATCATGAAGGGGCAGTACGGTCACCATGAACCGCCGTATCGCACATCGGCAGATACTGCTCTCAGCCCCTTGTATCCGCCCAAGCCTTTGCCAGTCGGCCCCGTTAGACACAAATAGGACAGTAAGCCTGTCCTATTTCGGTTATTCTATGACAGAGTGCGCGACGTTGCGCAAGATACCGGGCCCAAAAAACCACCACCCCACGACCTTAAATGATCAATAAGGAAGATTGAGCGCAATATAATTACACCGACGAGTGGCTTTCCGGTGTTTTCCTGTCAGAAGCACGAAAACCCCCGGACGCCTTTTTTCCACCGGGGTCCTATCTTCCCGCTGGAAGGCTTTGGACAACGCACCGCGTCAAGGTCTTTGAAAGCCTCCAAATTCGTGGCATAGCCGAACCAACTAACGCTATCAGGGACCCTCTCGCATGATTTTCACTTCGGACAACTGGGCTGGCGCTCACCCTTCTATTGCAGCTTCGTTGACAGCCCATTCGACGGGCTTCGCCCCGGCCTATGGCGCCAGCGATCTGGATCGCAAGGTTGAGCAGAGTTTCAACGATGTGTTCGAACGCGAGGTTGCGGTTTTTTTCGTCGGCACGGGTACCGCCGCAAACTCTCTGGCATTATCCGCAGTCAACCGACCAGGTGGTGTCTCCTTCTGCCACAGCGAGGCTCACGTCATCGCCGATGAATGCGGTGCACCTGAATTCTTCAGTCACGGATCAAGGCTTGTTCCGGTGGAAGGTCCGGAAGGCAAGATGGACCCGGCTAATCTGGAAGCGCAAATCGCGCGTTTTCCCACAGGCTTTGTCCATGCCGGCCAGCCCATGGCCATCACGTTAACTCAGGCGACTGAATCCGGAACCGTCTACACAGCTGACGAAATCCGTGCGATTTCGAAAATCGCCAAGACCCACGGATTACCGCTTCACATGGATGGTGCGCGATTTGCCAATGCGCTTGTCGCGCTTGACCTCACACCGGCGCAGATGACGGCTGACCTGGGTGTAGATATCGTTTCGTTTGGCGGTACCAAGAATGGCTGCTGGTGTGCTGAAGCGCTGGTCTTCCTGGACCCCAAGATGGCCGAACAGACCCCCTTCATCCGCAAGCGCGCTGCCCATCTGTTCTCCAAAAGCCGCTTTATCGCAGCTCAGTTTGACGCCTATTTCGATAACGGCCTGTGGCTCGACATTGCCAGACATGCAAACGCCATGTCCGCCCGCCTGCAATCAGGCATATCCGCATCGAGCAATTCTCGGCTGGCTTGGCAGAGCCCTGCAAACGAGACATTCCCGATCGTGCCGAAAGCCGTCGCCAAACAGCTCACAGCAAAGGGTGCGATGTTTTATGAGTGGTCGCCTCCCCGTTCAGCCGCCCACCTGGTAGGCCCCGACGAGATCATGCTCAGGCTGGTAACCAGCTTCGCCACGACCCGGGAGCATGTCGATCAGTTCATTGACATGCTGGGTTAGCCGCTGCCGCAAGTGCTGCCCTTCCCGCATGGAATATAATTGATCACGCTCTCTTCACGCGCAAGTGATGCTCGATAACGCGCGCTTGATTTCCAAGTGATGCCTCAACTTGTCATGTTTCTCTTACCGGTCAGATATAGTCCGGCAACAAGTCTTGAAGCATCCAAGGAGAACACCATGTCACAGAAAACAATTGCCGGCGCATCAGCTCTTGCTGGCGCAGTAGCCATGGCCATTTCTGGCGCCACATTCCTCGCCTCCACCCAGGGCGCAGCCGCAGCCACCGAAAAATGCTATGGTGTTGCCATGGCTGGCAAGAACGATTGTGCGGCCGGTCCCGGCACCACCTGCGCAGGTACATCCCAGGTCAATTACCAGGGAAATGCCTGGAAAAACGTCGATGCCGGAACCTGTACCACAATGAGCCTTGAAGGCGGCCGTATGGGCTCCCTCGAGGCTCTTGACCGCGATCTGCCGGCCTGATCTGGAATCACCTGGCAAACGGGAACCACGACATGACGCTGAACGCCTCCACATCGCCTATCGTCAAGACGTCCCGTTTCCCAAACGGCCCGCTTCCGCTGCGTGCGGGTGCGGGCCTCAAGACCGAACATATCGACGCCATCCTGTCTGACGACTACAGGATTGGTTTTCTCGAAGTCCACGCCGAAAACTACATGGGAGACGGCGGCCCGGCTCACCGCGGGCTGGAAGCAATTCGCGCTGAATATCCGCTCTCCGTCCATGGCGTAGGCCTCTCGATTGGCTCCGAAAGCGGTATCAACCCTGTGCATCTTGAGCGACTGGCCAGAGTTGTCGAACGCTATGAACCAGCAATGGTATCCGAACACCTTGCCTGGTCCAGTCACGACGCCGGCTATTTCAATGACCTCCTGCCAGTTCCCTACAACGCCCGTACACTCGACCGCGTGGTCTCTCACGTCAGCCAGATACAGGATCGGCTGAAGCGCCCGATACTGCTGGAAAATCCATCCACCTACGTGGCCTTCGAACAGACAACCATGAGCGAGACCGGTTTCATCCGCGAGATTGCTCAGAAATCCGGTTGTGGCCTGCTGCTCGACATCAACAATGTTTTCGTCTCCGCCACGAATCACGGCTGGAAGCCGATGCAATATCTGTGCAGTTTCCCGCTCGAGTTGGTGGAAGAAATTCACCTGGCCGGCCACGCCGAAGATGTGGATGACGAAGGCGATCTACTTCTGATTGATGCCCATGATCGCCCGGTCGCCGATGCGGTCTGGAAGCTCTACGAGACCGTCATCCGGCAGACCGGCGCACTTCCGACACTTGTCGAATGGGACAACAACGTGCCCGAATGGCCAGTGCTGCGCCGCGAGGCGCGTCTGGCGGACGCTGTTCTTGCCCGGCTTGGGCCCGCCTCTCTGCTCGGGTCCCGTCATGCAGCACAATGATGCAGCAAACGAGCACGAGCAACGCGAGTTCGGTGCAGCTCTGCTTGATCCGGACCTTCCACTGCCAAAAGGCATCGTCGGCCCGCAGGGCAAGGCCGCTCAAAAACGCTTCGCAGTCTACCGCAACAATGTCACGGTCGGTCTGATATCGGCGCTCGCCGATATCTTTCCAGCTATCGAGCGGCTCGTCGGCGAAGCATTTTTCCGAGACATGGCGCGACTATACATCGCCGAAGAACCACCCCGTTCTGCGGTGATGTTCGAATATGGCAGCGGATTTGCGGCGTTCCTCGAGGGATTTGAGCCGGTATCCGACTATCCCTACCTGCCCGATGTGGCGCGACTGGAAAAGGCATGGCTCGCCGCATTTCATTCAGCTGATGCGGACCCCTTGCAGCCTGACGCGCTCGGTGCAATTCCGCCCGGGAACCTGAGTGAAACCAGATTTACCATTCATCCGGCAACACACATTGTTCAAAGCGGCTTTGCCGCCGTGTCGATCTTCTCTGCCAGTCGTGAAGAACGGCCACTTGAAGACATAAAGCCGGCAACCCCGGAAGACGGCCTGATCACCCGCCCGTTCAACACAGTCGAGGTCCGACAACTGCCGCCCGGTGCGGCAGAGTTTTTCAATGCGTTGATCACAGGCGCCACACTCGGGGAAGCCGCAGACCAGACACTGGTCAGGCATCCCGGGTTTGATTTGCCATCAGCAATTTCTGCCATGCTCGAAGCCGGTGTATTTACCGCCTGCTCTGCCGGCCAGTCAATTATGGAGCAAGTCACATGACATCTGCAATCCGTTTTCTGAGCAACCTGCATGACCGTGTTTTCGGCTATGTCGAACGGCTCGGCGATGCCTGGCTGCTCGGATTGATCGCCCGGTTCGCCTTCGCCGCAGTGTTGTGGTTCTATTTCCTCAATTCAGCCAAAACCAAGGTCGGAGAAGGATTTTTTGGATTTTTCTCCATCTCGTCGGGTGCCTATTACCAGATCGCCCTGCCTGCGGTAGAAGCAGCCGGCGGCGACGTCGAAGCCGTGCCTTTCATTCCATGGGGCGCGATAGTCACGATGGGCACTTACTCCGAATTCATCCTGCCACTTCTCATCGTAATAGGCCTGTTCTCACGTCTTGCAGCGCTTGGCATGATCGGTTTCATCGCGGTTCAGACATTCGTTGACATCACCGTCCACCAGATCGGTGCCAAGAGCGTCGGCGCCTTGTTTGACAGATTTCCCGACAGCATAATCGCCGATCAACGCCTGCTGTGGATCGTGCTGCTGAGCGTCATCATCATCAAAGGCCCGGGGTTGCTGTCCATCGATGCACTCCTGATGAGATACCGTTCTTGACATTTTCGACAGTTCGAGCCGGCCGCGACCTTTGCTGACAGAGCTATAAAAACGAAAATGGCGCCCAGTTTCCTGAGCGCCATAATGCCTGTTCCAAATGGGAAGGATAGGATCAGGCCTGCGTAGCTTCGATCTGCTTTGCAGCTTTTCCAGCATCATTGCTGATGGCAATGCGCCGCGGCTTCATAGTTTCCGGAAGCTCGCGAACCAGATCAACATGCAGCAAACCGTTGCGCAGCGTTGCGCCGGTTACCTCAACATGATCGGCAAGCTGGAAGCGGCGCTCGAATGCCCGCTTGGCAATGCCGCGATACAGATATTGGGTGGTTTCGGCTTCAGTGTCTTCAGCCTTCTCGCCCTTGACCGTCAGCACATGCTCGCGTGCCTCAATGGAAATCTCAGCTTCGTCGAAACCCGCGACCGCCATGGTGATGCGGTAAGTGGTGTCGCCGGTGCGTTCGATATTATAGGGCGGATAGGACTGTGATTGATCGGTTGGAGCCATGCCATCCAGCATGGTCAACAACTTGTCGAAACCAACAGTGGAACGGTAGAGTGGCGAAAAATCAACGTGACGCATAGGGTCCTCCTTCAGAGCGACTAGAGTTTGCGTTGTGGCTTCTGGGTTGCCCCGCATTGGGCGGCTTCCCTGCCAGCAGACCCGGTATCCGGCGTCTGCACTGCCAATGTGGGAACTCTCACAGAGCTGTTCAAGATCTTTTTGTTTCCAAGAAAAAAGGACCTCCGTCCTGAATGCCAGATGAATTGTCCGTTCGGAGCGCATTCAGGTCCTTGCCCTTACCCTCATCAACATCAGACAAAAACAGTCTGACTCTGCCCGGAGCATCCCGTCCCTTCTGCTCCCGGCGCCTGGCCGGAGTCGCTTGCTTTGCGACTTCGGCCTTTTTCCTTTTGACCAAACAGTGACGAAAGACTAATTCCCGTTATCATGAGCAATGATCTCCCCCTGCTGATCGAGACGGATGGCAATCCGGTACCGGACAATCATGTCACCGGCTGGTTTGAGGGCGTCGGCGGCAAACGATTGCGCTATGCGATTTTCAAATCCCGTGTTCCGGTTGCGCGTGGCACGGTCGTGCTGCTGCAGGGCCGCAACGAATGCATCGAGAAATACTACGAGACTATTCGCCATTTTACCGCGCGGGGGCTTTGGGTTGCGACCTTCGACTGGCGCGGTCAGGGCCGTTCCGACCGGTTGCTGAAAAATCCGCTGCGGGGACACATCAGAAGGTTTGGCGATTTTGAAGCCGATCTGTCTATCTTCCTCGAGACCATCGTGCTGCCCGAAGCACGGCTGCCGTTTTGCCTGGTTGCACACTCGATGGGAGCGCTGATAGCCCTTTCAATGGCGCCGAAACTGACAAACCGTATCGAGCGGATGGTGTTGCTGGCTCCGTTTGTCGAGCTATCCGACCAGGCCTTGCCGAGCTGGAGCATCCGGCTGGTCTCCCGCCTGATGCGGATGACGGGTTTGGGTCGAATTGGTTCAGGCAGAGACGGCTTCCCGCAACCGTTTGCAGGCAACCTGCTGACGACGGACCTGGAGCGGTTTGCCCGCAATCAGGCCCTCCAGGCGGCGCACCCTGAACTGCGCCTCGCCACGCCGAGCGTCGCATGGGTCAACGAAATGCTGAATGCGATAGTTCGTGTCAACAGATTCGAGCATCTTGATCAGATCAAGGTTCCGACATTGCTGATTGGTGCCGGCAATGACAAGATCGTTGCAGCGCACGCCATCGAGCGGCTTGGCAACCGTTTTCGCGCTGGTCGCGCAATCATCATTGACGGCGCGCGCCACGAATTGCTGCAGGAGGCGGACCGCTACCGCATCCCGACACTGGCAGCAATTGATGCATTCATACCGCCGGACCAGACATCTGAACCGGTCACCGCTGTCAGTTCCGGTTGAGCAGGTTCAGGACCGCCTCGTGCAAGGCAGCCGATCCGCTGGCGACGATGGTTCCGCCCATTTCAGGCCGCCCGCCACTCCAGGTCGTCATTACGCCACCGGCTTGCTCGACCAGCGGGATCAATCCGCCGACATCGTAGGGCTTGAGGTCGGATTCCACCACCAAGTCGACATGGCCGGACGCAACCATGGCATAGGCGTAGCAATCGCACCCGAACCGGGCCAGTTGAACGCTGGCCTCAACCCGTTTGTAGAATGGCTCAAGCTCTTCGGAGAAGATCATTGGCGAGGTCGTCATCATGATCGCCTGATCAAGGGTAACTTTCTTCCGTGTGCTGAGCCGGGTTGTGTCTCCATTGCGCCTCATAACCGATTCACCCGGCCGTGCCAGGAACCGTTCACCGGTAAAGGGTTGATCCATCATCCCCATGACCGCCTTGCCCTTGTGGTACAGCCCGACAAGCGTTCCCCAGACGGGCAGACCTGAAATAAACGCCCGGGTTCCGTCAATTGGATCGATGACCCAGACATAATCACGGTCCAGACCGACATCTCCATGCTCTTCACCCAATATCCCATGTTCGGGATAGCGCTCGGTTATCAGCTTACGGATTGCTTTTTCGGCGGCCCGGTCGGCCTCGGTCACCGGGTCGAAACCGCTCGCTTGCTTGTTGTCGATGGTCACCGGCATCCGGAAGCGCGGCAGCGTTTCAGCTGCAGCTGCTTCGGCAATGGCGTCAAAAAAAGCAGTATCAGGAAGCATTGAAAATTCCATGAGAGAGAAGTGAAAGCGGGGTCAGCCGATACCCATTTGGCCAGATCCTTGACCCGGCTGACATTGAATTGCAAGTCAAGCCGAAGCGCCTTGCGAGACTTTTCGCTTACGCACAAAGAACAACATTCCGGCAGTTGACTTTTGTGCGCTGCAGCATTAAGGTCCAGTTACAGTCTTCGGACTGTAAATGCCCTCCTTGGGCGTTTCCTCCCTAGATTTTGCCGCGCCACAAGCGCGGTTTTTTTTGTCCTTGCGATTGTCTGAAACTGATGGCCGCATGGACTGGGGAGGGCCATGGCGCTGCTCTCCGGGAGCGGCTACTCCGCAGCCACACGATCGTCCGAAAATTCCTCGCGAACATAGGCCATCATCTGGCCAGCAAACTCCCCGAGATCGGCCTTGAGGAGATCAAAGCCGGATGTTTTTTCAAGGCTCTTCTCATCGACGTAAAGGCCGCGGTTGATTTCAATTTGCAAGGCGTGCAGTCCCCGCCCGGGACGACCGTAATGCTCGGTGATAAACCCGCCTGCATAGGGCTTGTTGCGCACCACATGGTAGCCAAGTTCCGACAGGAATGACACGGCGGCGCGGGAGAGATCATGGGCAGCGCTGGCGCCATAGCGATCCCCAATGATGATATCGGGCCGTCGGCTGCCGCTCGCCACGCGAACATTGGCGGGCATGGAATGACAATCGATCAGGATCGCCTTGCCGAACTGGACATGGGTTTGCGCGATCAGGCGGCGCAGATTGGCGTGATAGGGACGATAAACGCTCTCGATCCGCGACAGCCCTTCTTCGACACTCATCCTCCCCCGGTAGATATCCATGTTCTCGGCCACCAGTCGCGGGATGGTCCCCAATCCGCCAGCCACTCGCATTGACCCTATATTGGCGAACGCTGGCAACGGACCGTCAAACATGCGCGGATCAAGCTCATAGGGTTCGCGATTGACGTCCAGCCAGGCGCGGGGAAATTGCGCCGCAAGCAGCGGCGCACCCATTTGCACTACACCGGCGAACAACTCATCGACGTAATGATCTTCCGAGCGCCGGATCGCCAGTCGGTCGAGCCGCGACATGCTCAGGAACAGTTCCGGGTATATGCGCCCCGAGTGAGGCGAATTGAACACAAACGATTCGGTTTGCTGCAACGGACGACGGATCTCGAATGGAGCAACCGCCTGAGCGCCGACATCTGGCGAGCGTCCCGTGCCGGGCCTTTCGGCTTCGCGCATATCTGTCCCTTTACCCCTGCAACTGCCTGAATCACATTGCCAGTTGCCCCAACTGCTGTCCAGTCCGGGACAATGCGCATCGCAATTTCGCCAATATTCACCTGATGTTTACTGGCGCGCCTCATAGATAGGGCAGATAGAGCTCTACGAGCACGCTGACAGGTTTGGAAAAAGAATGAACCCGAAAATTCTCCTCGCGGAAGACGACAATGATATGCGCCGGTTTCTGGTCAAGGCGCTGGAAAAAGCCGGTTACGAGGTCCGCTCCTTCGACAATGGCGCCAGCGCCTATGATCGCTTGCGTGAAGAGCCCTTCTCGCTGCTGCTGACAGACATTGTCATGCCGGAAATGGACGGCATCGAACTCGCCCGCCGAGCCACGGAGCTGGATCCCGATCTCAAGGTCATGTTCATCACCGGATTTGCTGCCGTGGCGCTGAACCCGGACTCAAAGGCGCCCAAGGATGCAAAGGTCCTCTCCAAGCCCTTCCACCTTCGCGACCTCGTCAACGAGGTCAACAAGATGATTCTCGCCGCCTGACGAGACAAGCCGTTGCAAGGCTGAACTTCGCGAGACAATGCTGCTGCCTTTGCCCGGACGAATGTGTCCGGGCTTTGCCGTGCCAAGCTGCTTTTTTCGCATCAATTGCCAGCCTCTGCGCCACTTTGGCAAACGGTCGCAAAAAACGCGTTGTTTCCGTATTGACGGCACGGGGGTTCTGTGGTGTATGCGCCACATCGGATGGGCGTATAGCTCAGCGGGAGAGCACTACATTGACATTGTAGGGGTCACAGGTTCAATCCCTGTTACGCCCACCATTCGATCCCCTTGATATCGTTGATCAACCTGCCTTCGGGCGTCCTTTCGCAAACTAACGAATTCGGCTGCTGTCACACTCTGGTCACAGCAAAGGGCTCGTTATGGCTGCTATCCGAAAGAGAAATGACCGCTGGCAGGTTCAAGTCAGACGCAAGGGCTTCGACCCTGTTTCACGCTCGTTCATCCTCAAAACAAATGCCTTGGAATGGGCAAGAGAGGTCGAGCGATAGGCTGACCGGCACGAACTAGTAACGAATCGATAGGTGCTGAAGACAATAGCCCTTCGTGATCTCATCGTGCGCTACGTTGATTGCATTGTGATAGACAAAAAAGCGCTGAGATTGAAACCATCATTCTGGAGGCTTTTCTCAGAGAAGCTATATGCAAAAAGGCACTTTCCGATATTACCACCAAAGATTTTGCCTCCTATCGTGACTGACGGCTTCTGGCCCTTACAGCCAATTCCCTTACCGGATTCGGATCAGGTTGCTTGGCAAGGTGACACAGAGCACCAAGGGCTAGGATGAAAGTTGACGGTGCTCAAATCGGTTTGGCGCTTGCCTCTATGAGAAGACCGGGTCTTCAGGAGGGGCCCTGTCACGGACGCTGCAAAGAGAGCCGCGAGCCAAGCGCCACGGATGCACCCGTAGCTCAGCTGGTTAGAGTGCTGTTCAACTTCACTGGATGGAAGTCGCGATAGCGCAGAAAGCCCTCCAGTGATCCAATCCCTGAACCTATCCCGCTGAAGCCGGCGAAACACAATCGGTTGACTAATTCGTTCGAACGAATTATTCTTGTTGAAAGGAGATCACATGAAACACCATCCGGCTCAGGAGACCAACCCGGCGAAGGTGGCACTGTTGGAAGCTGCCAAGGACGTGTTGCTGACAGCCGGCTATGCTGGATTGTCGACACGTGCCGTAGCCGCCGCGGCAGGCACCCAAATGAGCCAAATCAGATATCATTTCGGTTCAAAGGACGGGATGGTCCTGGAGCTTTACCACTATATGACAGCGCAGCTCATCAGCCGTCAGTCCGACTTGTTTCTCGACCCTGACCTGTCGCTGTCAGCAAAGTGGGACATGGCCTGCGACTATCTCGATATCGATCTGGCCTCCGGTTATGTGCGCGTTCTTCAGGAACTGATCGCCGTGTGCTGGTCAAATCCGCAGATCGGCGAGGCCGTCAAATCCGGGTTGGATCTATGGCGCAAACTGCACCTTGATCTCGCCCGTGAATTCCAAGCCAAGCACGGTTCGCTTGGCCCTTTTGAAGCGGAAGATTTAGCCGCTCTTGTCGGCCCGGTCTTCATCGGTGCGGAAGCTTACATCCTGCTGGGATTTGAGGCGCCCGAGATGCCGGTGCGCCGCGCCTTGCGCCGGTTGGGACGGGTCATCGCCTATTTTGAAGATCAGGAAAAATCGGGAGAGTAACCATGCGCGCCGTGACGTCACATACTCAAGGGTTGATTGATCGGAACAGATCAGCATCAGTCACGAGGTATGTGGATCAGGCCCGCGGGCGACGCTTTTTTATGCAAGCGTGGCCCAGCATCGGACATGGCGCGAACATACGCAATCCTGCCCGCGTCAGATGCTGGTTCGCAATTTCCTCTCGCGCCATCTCAACTCATGGCAACCTGGCTCCGCCGGCAGATCAATGGGAAGGACAGCATGATGCACGCCGCCTCACCCCACATTGAAGGCCGGATCGAACGCGATGGAGTGGCGATCCATTATGAGGCCCATGGCAGCGGCGATCACACGATCCTGTTTCTGGTGCCTTGGTGGCCGCTAATCGATTCGCGCTGTTTCAAGGCGCAGATCCCGTATTTCAGCGAGCATTTCCGCTGCATCACGCACGATCCGCGCGGCAATGGCAAGTCGGACCGTCCGACCGACCGCGAGGCCTACGGCCTGCAAAACTACATGGACGATGCGCTGGCGGTCCTGGATGCGCTCGATGTCGAGAAGGTGATCCTGTTTGGCCATTCCTGCGCGGGTGTCGTCTGCGCGGCCCTGGCAGCATTTCACCCCGAGCGGGTCGAGGCGGTCATAACCATCGGCACGGTGTGCCCCCTGGCCAAACCGCACACTCACCGCCCGCCGCGCAATTTTCATCGCACGTTCGAAAACCATGAGGGCTGGCAGAAATACAACCGCGAATACTGGCTCAAGGATTACCCCGATTTCGCGCAGTTCTTCTCGGAGCAGATGTTCACCGAGCCGCATTCCACCAAGCAGATCGAAGACTGCGTCGAGTGGTCGAAGGGCAGCGCCGCCGAATTTCTCATCGCGGCTGTCCAGGGACCGAAAGGCCCGGGCGTGGTTATGAACGAGGCAGCCTATCGCAAGACCGAGTGCCCGTTTCTGGTGATCCACGGCGAAAACGACATGGTCATCCCGGTCGAGGCCTCGCGCATCGTCGCCGAGCTGACCGGAGGCGAACTCGTGGTTCTTCCCGATGCAGGCCACAACTCGCACGCCAGGATCTCGGCAAAAATCAACACCATGGTTCGCGATTTTCTGACCCGCCATCTGGGAAGCTGGCACCCCTCAAACACGCGCGCCGCTTCGGACGAAGGCCAGCGCGGGCGATCACTGCCGCCGAAGCGGGTGCTGTATCTGTCGTCGCCGATCGGTCTGGGTCACGCGCGGCGGGACCTGGCGATCACGCGGGAGCTGCGCGCGCTGCATCCCGACCTCGAGGTGCACTGGCTGGCGCAGGATCCGGTGACGCGCTTTCTCCAGGCCAACAACGAGATCGTCCATCCCGACAGCCATCGCATGGCAAACGAGTCGGCGCATATCGAGGCGGAATCCGGCGAGCACGACCTGAATGCTTTTCAGGCCATCCGCAACATGGACGAGATCCTGATCAAGAATTTCATGGTCTTCCAGGAGGCTGTCGAGCAGACCAGCTACGATCTGGTGATCGCTGATGAGGCCTGGGACGTTGATCACTACTGGCATGAGCATCCCGAGCTGAAAAAGGCGCAGGTCGCGTGGTTCACCGATTTCGTCGGCTGGGTGCCGATCCCGGAGAACGATCCGCGCGAGGCGTTCCTGACCGCCGATTACAACGCCGAGATGATCGAGCACGTCGAGGCCAATCCCGGTGTGCGTGACCGTGCCATCTTTGTCGGCAATCCCGGCGACATCATCCCGCACCGTTTCGGCGCTGACCTGCCGGAAATGCGCGACTGGGTGCCGGAGCATTTCGATTTTTCCGGTTATATCATTGGCCAGCATCCGTCGGAGTTCGGTAGCCGCGAAGAGCTTCGCGACCGCTTTGGCTACCTCGAAGGCGAGAAGGTCTGCCTCGTCACCGTCGGCGGGTCGGGCGTGGGCGGAAGCCTGATCCGGCGTATACTCGACGCCTACCCGATGGCGAAAGCGCGCATCCCCGAATTGCGGATGATCGTCGTCACCGGGCCGCGGCTTGATCCGGCAAGCTTCATGCTGCCGGCGGGGGTGGAGGTTCGCGCTTTCGTGCCGGATCTCGATCATCACCTCGCCTGCTGTGATCTCGCGCTGGTGCAGGGCGGGCTGACGACCTCGATGGAACTGACCGCGGCCGGAACGCCATTTCTGTATTTTCCGCTGAAAAACCACTTCGAGCAGAACTACCACGTGGCGCAGCGCCTCGACCGCTACAACGCCGGCCGGAAAATGATTTACGCGCAATCGAACCCCGAGCGCATTGCCGCGGCGATTGTGCAGGAACTCGCGTCGCCCCGGAAATTCAAACCTGTTGAATCCGACGGCGCCCGACGCGCCGCCAGAATGCTGTCCGAGCTGATGTGAGGCGCTCGGCAGGCAGGTTTTCGCACCGCCTTTTGCAATAAGGAGAACGACCATGACACCCTGGGAAATTCACGGATACGAACTCACCAACTGCAACTGCAACTATGGCTGCCCCTGCCAGTTCAACGCGGTGCCTACCCACGGCACCTGCGAGGCGGCGCTGACCTTTCACATCGACAGGGGCCATCACGGGGACGTGACGCTCGACGGTCTGAATATGGCAATGGTCGTAAAATGGCCCGGCCCGATCCACAAAGGGGATGGCCGCATGCAGCTCATCATCGATGAGCGCGCCACGCCCGATCAACGCACGGCCTTGGAAAAGATCATGCGCGGCGAAGACACCGAGGACATGGCAACCATGTGGTGGGTGTTTTCGGCGATGTCGCCGCACAAGGAAGAGACGCTGTTCAAGCCGATCTCGTTTGTGGCCGACATGCAGGAACGCACCGGCCACTCTGTTGTCGAGGATGTCTTCGAGGTCAAGGCAGAGCCGATCAAGAACCCCGTGACAGGCGCTGCGCATCGCGTGCGCATCGATATGCTCGGCGGTTTCGGCTACCGGGTCGCCGAAATGGGCAGCGGCACGGCGAAAACCAGCGGCGTCATCGATCTGCCCAACAACATAGGAACCTACGCCCAGTTCAACGAACTTCACTTCACGAACTCGGGCCTCATTCCGCAAGCCGCCTGACGGCCACCCGGGGCGGCGATCCCGCAAGGGGTCGCCGCCGCCCCTGCACCTTCCGGATCGACGGTGTTCGCCTGCCGAACGGCGAAGCTGTGGGCAACGCAAGAAGAGGAGAAGTCTGCATGATAACGCCTGACCGATTGAACCGCCTCTTGCAGAACGACCGCCTGGCCGTGCAGGCGCTGATGGCAATCCTGTTTCTGCTCGCAGCACTCTACACGCTTTTCGGTGTCGGCATGGAGATGTCGGCGCTAGAGATGACAGCAAGGGACGCGCTGCGTGACATGCCGGACATGGCCACGGCTCCCGACTGGAGCGCCGGACGCTGGTTGGTGGTCATCGCCATGTGGTGGGTGATGATGGCGGCAATGATGCTGCCCGGCGCCGCGCCGGCGATCCTGCTGCATGCCGCGCTCACGCGCGCGGACGCTGCGTCAAGCGCGGCTTCCTTCGCCTTCCTCGGCGGCTATCTTGTCATGTGGGGTCTGTTTTCCGTCATGGCGGCGTCCGTCCAGTGGGCACTCGAAAGCACCGGTCTGATGTCCGCCTCGATGATGTCGCTGACCAGCGGCGTTCTCGGCGGCGGTATCCTGCTCGCCGCCGGTGTCTACCAGCTTTCGCCGCTAAAACGCGCCTGCCTTGCCCATTGTCGCGGCCCGGCAGATTTTCTGACCACCCACCGCAGACCGGGCATAACCGGCGCCTTGCGGATGGGCCGCGAACACGCCGTCTTCTGCCTCGGCTGCTGTTGGGGGTTGATGGCGCTGCTGTTCGTCGGCGGCGTCATGAACCTCTACTGGATCGTCGGGCTCACTGCCTTGGTGACGCTCGAAAAAACCACGCGCATCGGCAGTGCCATCGCCCAGTTATCGGGCATCGCCCTGGCAGTCTGGGGTGTTGTGTTGATCATTCTATAAAGCAGCGCTGAGGCGCAACGGCTGCAAGACTGGAAGCACATCAGGAGGTTCCGCAAAAACCTTCGGCGCCGGTCGGCGGATATGCGCCGACCGAAGGAAGAACTTTGTCCTCAAACCAAGAACGGAGTGCATGACATGACCCGATTAATCCCGCTCATCTTCAGTGCGGCCCTGCTGGTGCAGACCGGCCCGGCTGCGGCCGAAATCCTTGCAATGGTGGCCTATGAAACCAAACCGCCCGTCGATCTGGAAGCGATGAACCTCCCCGCCGACCAGCCGCGCCGCGAGGGGATCGCCGTGATAGATGTCGACCCCGAAGCAGACACATTTGGCAAGTGGCTTCTGGATATCCCGCTCGACCCCGCCGGGATGTCGCATCATATTTTCTATGATCGCGGGATGTCGAAAGCCTATCTCACCAGCCTTGGCGCGCCCGCGCTTCAGGTGATGGATCTCGACCACTTCCCGCCGAAGCTCAGGACCATTGACGTGCCCAATTGCGTGATCGGCGAGGATGTGGTGTTCGATGACCGGAACGAGTTCTGGTATCTGACCTGCATGGGCTCTGCGAATGTCTGGAAGGGCCGTGTTTCCGACGACACCATCACCGGCGAAATCAAGCTGCCGGGCACCTATCCGCATGGCTTGGCGATCGATGCGGATATCGACCGGATCGTCGTGACAAGCACGATTGCCGGAGACCTGACAAATCCCGACGAAATCGTCTCGGTCGTCAAGGCAAGCACCCTGGAGCCTCTGAGCACCATCAAGGTCTCGACGGCTGAGTCTCCCTCCGGCACGGCACCGGTCGAAATCGTGCGCGCACCGGGCGATGGGCCGCCAACGTTTCTGGTGTCCAACATGTTCGCCGGCAATGTCTGGGCGCTGACGTGGAACCAGGCGGCGCAGGATTTCAGCTCTGAAATGCTTTATGATTTCCAACCACTCGACGCGGGCGTCGTTCTGGAAGTCTACTTCAACGAAGCGGGTGACCGCATGTATGTGACAACCGCCAACCCTGGTCATATGCACACGTTCGACATCACCGGGGGCGTCAACAAGCTGAAACTCCTAAAGACTGTGAAAACAGGCGGCGGGGCGCATCACGTCGGCTTCACCAGGGACGGAAAATATGCCTTCGTGCAGAACTCGTTCCTCAATCTCGAGGGCATGCGCGACGGATCGGTCACGGTTGTCGATCTGGCGGGCGGCGAAGTCATTGCCTCGATGGATACGCTCAAAAATGCCGGTCTCAACCCGAATGTCATCGTTCTGCTTCCCGAGTGGAGCGGCTCCGACGGACACTGAGAGAAACAGGCCGCGCTGGCTCTACTCCGGCGCGGCGCCACCTAAATGAGGAGACCCGAAATGGCCACTGACGAACATATCGTGAAAGCGCTTGCCCACGTGGTTGACTTTTTCGAGAAGAAACCGGCGATGGCGCTCGACACCACCGTCTCCAACGCGGTCCTGACCGACGGATTGAAATGCACGGTGGTCGAGGGCGACCGCAGCATGGATGTCGACATGAGCCCCGCCATCGGCGGAGAGGGGGCCGGGCCTTCGCCGGGCTTTCTCGGGCGCGCGGCGCTCGGCAGTTGCGTGGCAATCGGCCTGAAGATCGCGGCTCTGCGGGCCGGTGTTGCGATCGAGCGGATATCCGTTGCAGTGGAGATGGACTGGGACGACCGTGGGCTATTCGGAATGGGGGACGCACCTGCGGGCGCGACGGCGATCCGCCTGGCCATCAAAGTGGAAAGCCCGGCCGCCAGGGAGGCGGTTGATGCCGCCATACGGGACGGCCTCAAGAACGATCCCTGGCTGCAGACCTACATAGAGGCTCAGACTATAGAGCCGCTGATCGAAGTCGTGGCGAGGTAAGGTTCCGAAGCTGCTACCTAATTAGCAATTTCCACGGCCCTTGCCTAGGTGCGGAGCGGTAAGACAGCCACTCAAGCGCACACTTATATATGACTGAGTGATACCCAGCCTGAGAAGCGTCGTGCAGTACGCGTGGGGTCACCTGAGAGACCGCGCAGGCATGCCAGACTTCCGTTTCCACGATCTGCGCCACGAAGCGGTATCGCGCCTGCTGGAACGTGGACTAAGCGTAATTGAGACTATCTCCGGACACAAGGAGCTGCGCATGCCTCAGCACTACAGCCATTTGCGTGCCGTCGATCTTGTCGATCGGCTTGGCTGAGGCTCGACGCTTCTTTCAACAGTGTTTCCATTCACGACGACTGCCGACGTCAACATGGATAATGCCATTGCAATACCGACCGATCCCGCCGATCCCCGGTGCACTCCGTGCAATCCGGACCAGACGCTTGTCAGACACGCCAGGGACTCTGATGTCAGCAGCCTTGCAATGTCGATGCATCGATTTTTTGCGTCCGTGCTTTCTATGCCCTGATGTAAGGATCGGTCTGACACCCGTTTCCTTGCGGATGTGTCCGAGAATCTTAAGGAGCTTGGTTGGCATGCACTTGGCTACAACACGCTTTGTCTGGCGCTTGTAGTAGTAAGTCACTTCATGCGTCAGTTTGGACTGGGACAGTTCCTCGCTGTGCAATGAGGACATCGGTGAGGGACCTCCGCCAAGAAAGAAGGCAGTCATGAGGATTAGCATGGTGTGTTTAAGCATTGGGATCCGGGATACGACGGCGCACAGGGCACCTAGTTCATTGTGCGATGCAGCATGAACTAGGCAGAGAGTGTGGCGTGAATGTGTTTCGGCTCCTAGCCGCGTGATTCCAAGCACAAGCGCCGCGCAACAGACATCGGGTCACCTGAGATACTGTGCCAATTCATGAGACGCCGGCTCCGGTGCTCTCCGTTACAAGCACGAGGCGTTTGATGATGAGCGCGTGTGAGACGACACGGGGAGCGAAGTCCTATAAATTTCAGAAGTACACGGGATATTGTCAGGCAACCCGCTGCCTTAGCCGGTCGAACCATGCGGCGAGGCTGATCGCATCGGCGGCAAGCTCCTCAGCATAATCACCAACAAACTCATCAAAGGCTTCCTGGTTGAGCGCGTTGACGCCGAGAAGAACCGGGATGTCGCGGGTGAGCGCCTCGGCTATCAGCGGCCGGAAGCCTCTGCCTTCGGCTTCGTGCTTGCCGAACTTGCTGATGATCAAAAGATCCGGCGAGAGCTCAAGCCCAGCCTCAACCAGCGACACGGCCTCCTCGAGTGCGGCCGGGTTCAGCCGGCAACCTCGAGAGTCTTCACCCAGCACCTGGTTGATTCGGATCATGGGGCCACCCGGCAACACCCGCACGTCCATATTGCAATGGTGCGATACTGGCCGGACGGAGTTGGTTTGCACCACGCCGGCCAGATTGAGACCCCGCACCTGAAGACGGTCCGCGAACTGCCACAGCAGTTGGTCGGTCAATCCGCGCTCGACTGTTCTCACAAAGGCCAACGCCATGATGATTGCTCCTTATAATCAGACGGGTACAAATCGCGGGATTACGCCCTGCGCCCGGTGGAAATATAAGTCCCCACCGCAACGGTTGACGCCGTGGCAGGACCTGTTTGACGGCTCAGGCCGCCTTGAGCGAAATTCCGGTGACGTCCGCCTGTTCTGCGAGCGCATCGACAAAGGCACGGCTGGCACGGACCCAGGCGGCTTTTTCAAGTGCCGACCGCAATGCGGTTTCCACCGCTTCAAACGGCAGGATCTCGCCATCAGCCCTGGCATCGAGCCGGATAATGTGAAATCCGTAACGGCTCTCCACCGGCTCGACGGCAACCTCGCCCTGAGCCAGCGTCTTTAGGGCCGCTTCGAATTCCGCCACCGTATCGCCGGCTGAAATCTGCCCCAGCCTGCCGCCATTGGCACGTGACGAGCAGGCCGAGTGGTCCCGTGCCAGCGCGTCAAAGGCTTTTGGCTTGATCTTGATCTTGGCCAGCACGGCATTGGCCTGATCCCTGGCAATCTTCCGCGCCACCACATCATCGGGCCGCGCGGCGAACAGGATATGCGCCGCTTCAAACAGTGACGGCGCGCGATGCCGCTCGAGATTGGCCTCGTAGCCAGCACGAACGGCCTGCGGTGTTGGCGTGTCTGCCTCCACCGCCTCGTCGAGAACCTGACGGATGATCGCCTCTTCTTCGGCTTCCCAAAGCCCAGGCGCCAGTTCCATCGGCGCTGCCGCAAGGTTACGGCGCTTTGCCTCCTGCAGGATCAGCGTCCGGACCGCCAGCGCCCGCGCCGCCGCCATCCAGGCCATGCCCGGCTTGCCTTTCGGCGCCGGATGGTTCTGCGCTTCCGTTGCGATCAGTTCCGGCGAAATGGCTTCGCCGTTGACGGAGATATCGGTGAATGTCTGCTTCATGAGTTTTGCCCCAGATTTGTCTTGTGTTTGCGGGTGCGAACAATCTGGTAACCCGGGCGCAGGACGTAACGCACCGGAACCGAAAGCATGTGCACCAGCCGGGTGAACGGAAACAGGATGAAGATGATCAATCCAAGCAGGATATGCAGCTTGTAGATCCAGTGTACGTCCGCCACGATGTACCAGGCGTCCTTGCGCATGGTGAAAATCGCCCGTGCCCAATCCATGAACTTGACCATCTCGCCACCGTCCAGATGCTGGATCGAAACCAGGATAGTGCCCATACCGATGATGATCTGTGCGAACAGCAGCACAAGTATGCCTGTGTCGGCAAATGACGAGTTCGCTCGCACACGTGCATCAAACAGCCGCCGGTGCAACAGCATGCCACCGCCAACAATCGCCATGGCGCCTGCGATGCCGCCAACCACAATCGCCAGGATCTGCTTGAAGCCATAACTGATGCCAAGCACATGGAACAACTCCACTGGAGTGAGCATGCCAACCAGATGACCAAAGAAGACGATCAGAATGCCGACATGGAACAGAATCGAGCCCCACACCAGTTGCTTGCGGCGCAATAGCTGGCTGGAAGAGGATTTCCAGGTGAAGGGATCGCGCTCGTACCGCGCGATTGAGCCGACGACCAGCACGGTGAGCGCCAGATAGGGAAGAACCCCGAAAATGAAGTAGGTCATGTATTCGTCCTTTCGTGTCAGGCGGGAGCCGGCCGGAGCGGCTCATCCATGCGGGCGAGAATGTCGCGGCTGACCGGGCAGCCGGCGTCCGGATCGGGGCCAAATGTGACCATGGCTTCCTCATAGACCGCGTCGAGCGCTTCGAGATCTTCGGGGTCGTCATCCTTCTCCGAGAGCAGCGCCTGAGCCTCTTCGGTTTCGATGGACGCCTGCGCAATTTCGGACAGCGCAACGAGCACCGACGCATAGGGCGTTTCGCGCCGTGTCAGCCGTTCGGCCAGCGCGGCGATGATGTGGCCGGCGTCAGCCAGCAACTCGCGCGCATCACCAATCGAAAGCGCCGAGATGAACTCCAGCAGCACCGGAAGATGATCAGGCAGTTCCGTGGCGACAAGCTCAAACCCCTGAGCGCGGTATGTTTCAAGCAGATCGACCATCGCTCCGCCTCGGTCGCGGCCTTCACCATGAATGTGCTCGAACAGGTTAAGCGACAGCGTCCGCGACCGATCGAACAGCAGCACATAGCGCTCCTGCAGGTCGAAGATGTCACCGGTCTCAAACTCGACCAGCAACGGTTCGATGGCGTTCAGCGCATTGGCGGACACGATGGCTTCCGTCATAAGCACATCCCGGATCTCCGGGATGGCCTTCTGCAACTCGGTGGAAGGGTAGCTCAGCAATGCAGAGAGTGCTTTGAATGTCCGGTTCATGACAGGAACTCCGTGGGTGAGCGGAAGCTCTTGCCGCCGCCGAAAAGCTTGCCTTTGGAAGTGCCCGACGAGCAGCCATTGCCGTCGGTGAAGCCGCAGCCGGTCTTCAGGTCATAGGCGTCCTCGACCATTTCCCGGTGCGTTGTCGGGATGACGAAACGGTCCTCGTAATTGGCAATAGCCATCAGCTGGTACATTTCGTCGATCTGTTGCGGGGTGAGCCCGACGCGCTTGGCGACGCCGAGATTGATCACGCCATCCACCGTCTTCGAGCGCATGTAAGCGCGCATCGCCATCATCCGCTCGAGTGCGGCAACCACCGGCGGCTCGTCGCCCGCCGTCAGCATGTTGGCGAGATAACGCACCGGGATTCTGAGCGACTTGACATCCGGCATGTTGTCGATGGTGCCGATGGCGCCCGCTTCAGCCGCATTCTGGATCGGCGAGAGCGGTGGCACGTACCAGACCATCGGCAGCGTGCGGTATTCGGGATGCAGTGGAAAGGCTATCTTCCACTCCATCGCCATCTTCCAGATCGGCGAGTTCTGTGCGCCCTTTATCCAGTCTTCCGGCACACCCTCGGCGCGCGCCGCAGCGATCACCTCCGGATCGTTGGGATCCAGAAACACGCCAAGTTGCGCGTCGTAGAGTTCTTTCTCATTCTCGGTGGCCGCGGCCTGTGAGATCTTGTCTGCATCATAGAGCATGACGCCCAGATAGCGGATGCGGCCGACGCAGGTTTCCGAACACACGGTCGGCTGGCCCGATTCCAGACGCGGATAGCACAGGGTGCATTTTTCCGATTTGCCGCTTTCCCAGTTGTAGTAGATCTTCTTGTAGGGACAGCCCGAGACGCACATGCGCCAGCCGCGGCATTTTTCCTGGTCGATCAGCACGACGCCGTCATCCTCGCGCTTGTAGATCGCGCCCGAGGGACAGGACGCGACACAGGACGGGTTGAGGCAATGCTCACACAGCCGCGGCAGATACATCATGAAGGTGTTTTCGTATTCGCCGTAGATTTCCTTCTCGATACCCTCGAAATTGTAATCCTGACTGCGCTTGGCGAATTCACCGCCAAGGATTTCTTCCCAGTTCGGACCCCATTCGATCTTTTCCATCCGCTCGCCGGATATTTTCGAACGCGGCCGCGCGGTCGGGAACGCTTCCATCTCCGGCGCCGATTTCAGATGGTCGTAGTCGAAATCGAACGGCTCGTAAAAATCGTCGATTTCCGGCAGATCCGGGTTGGCGAAAATGTTCGCCAGGATCCGCCACTTGCCACCCTGTTTGGGCTGCAGCTTGCCGGATTTTGTCCGGGTCCAGCCACCGTTCCAGCGTTTCTGGTTTTCCCAGTCCTTCGGGTAGCCGATGCCGGGTTTGGTTTCGACATTGTTGAACCAGGCGTACTCAACACCTTCACGGCTGGTCCAGACATTCTTGCAGGTGACGGAACAGGTGTGGCACCCGATGCATTTGTCGAGATTAAGCACCATGCCGATTTGCGCGCGGACTTTCATTCTGCTGCCTCCACGGTAGCGGCCGGGCGATCTAGCCAGTCGACCTTTGTCATTTTGCGAACGATGACGAACTCATCGCGATTGGAGCCCACAGTTCCGTAGTAGTTGAATCCGTAGGAGAGCTGCGCGTAACCGCCGATCATGTGGGTCGGTTTGAGCGTCGTGCGGGTCACCGAGTTGTGGATGCCACCGCGTTTGCCGGTGATCTGCGATCCTGGCGTGTTCACGATCTTTTCCTGCGCGTGATACATGAACAGGGTGCCTTCCTTGATCCGCTGGCTGACCACCGCACGCGCCGTCAGAACGCCGTTGGCGTTGAAGACCTCTACCCAGTCATTGTCGACAAGCCCCGCCTTGCGGGCATCGACCTCGGAAATCCACACCACCGGGCCGCCGCGATTGAGCGTCAGCATCATCAGATTGTCCGAATAGGTCGAGTGAATGCCCCATTTCTGGTGCGGCGTGATGAAGTTGAGCACCACATGCGCCTCGCCGTCGCGTTCGGAGATGTTGATCTCCGGACCGACCGTCTTGAGGTCCACAGGCGGACGCCAGGTGACGAAGAACTCGCCGAACGCCTGCATCCATTTGTGGTCCTGATAAAGCTGCTGGCGGCCCGTCACGGTGCGCCAGGGGATCAGCTCATGCACATTGGTGTAACCGGCATTGTAGCAGACCTCCTCACTTTCGATCCCCGACCAGGTCGGCGACGAGATGATCTTGCGCGGCTGAGCGGCGATGTCGCGGAAGCGGATCTTTTCGTCTTCCTTGGCCTCGGCCAGATGCCTGTGGCTGATGCCGGTGTGCTTGCTAAGCGCTTCCCAGGCCTTGACCGCGACTTCGCCATTGGTTTCCGGCGCCAGCATCAGGATGACTTCGCACGCGTCGATGGCGGTTTCGATTTTCGCCAGCCCGTGAGAGACACCCGCCTCCGTGACGGTGCCGTTGAGTGCCTTGAGGTGGTGGACTTCCGTTTTGGTGTCCCAGGTGATCCCCTTGCCGCCATTGCCGACCTTGTCCATGAGCGGCCCAAGCGAGGTGAAGCGCTTGTAGACATTGGGATAGTCGCGTTCGACCGCGATATAGCCCGGAGCGGTCTTGCCAGGGATGAGGTCGCATTCGCCCAGTTTCCAGTCTAGAACTTCCGGCTGTGCCAGTTCCGACGGCGTGTCGTGATGCAGCGCCAATTGCACCACATCGGTTTCCACACCGAGAATTTCAGGCGAGATTTCGGAGAACGTCCTGGCGATCGACTTGAAGATCTCCCAGTCCGTCTTGCTTTCGTAGGCCGGATCCACAGCTGCCTGCAGCGGATGGATAAACGGGTGCATGTCGGACGTGTTCATGTCGTCCTTTTCGTACCAGCTCGCCGTTGGCAGAACGATGTCGGAATAGACCGCTGTGGTCGACATGCGGAAGTCGATGGTCACCAGAAGATCGAGTTTCCCTTCGGGTGCTTCCTCATGCCATTTGGCTTCCACCGGCTTCTGCCGGCCCTCTTCACCAAGATCCTTGCCCTGGACACCATGATCGGTGCCAAGCAGGTGCTTGAGGAAATATTCGTGCCCCTTGCCCGAAGAGCCGAGCAGGTTGGAGCGCCAGATGAACAGGTTGCGCGGCCAGTTTTCCGGTGCATCCGGATCCTCGCACGACATTTGCAGTTCGCCCGACTTCAGCTTTTCCGCGACATAGGCTGCGGCATCCTTGCCAGACGCCTTGACGGCGCGACCAACCTCAAGCGGGTTGGTTTTAAGCTGCGGCGCGGATGGCAGCCATCCCATCCGCTCGGCACGGATGTTGTAGTCAATCAGGCTGAGGTTCTTCCAGTCGCCTTCCGGCGCGGTTGGCGACAGGATTTCCGCCGCCGTCACCGTCTCGTAACGCCATTGATTGGAATGGGCATACCAGGCCGAGGTTGAGTTCATATGCCGTGGCGGACGGGCCCAGTCGAGCGCGAAGGCCAAGGGCGTCCAGCCGGTCTGCGGACGCAGTTTTTCCTGACCGACATAATGCGCCCAGCCACCGCCCGACTGGCCAACGCAACCGCACATCACCAGCATGTTGATGGCGGCGCGGTAGTTCATGTCCATGTGGTACCAATGGTTCATCGCCGCGCCGATGATGATCATCGACTTGCCATTGGTCTTCTCCGCATTGTCGGCGAATTCACGCGCCACCTGGATGATCTTGTCGCGGCGAACACCAGTGATCTTCTCGGCCCAGGCCGGCGTGAACGGAACATCCTCATCGTAGGACTTGGCGACATTGCCGCCGCCCAGACCTCGGTCGAGGCTGTAATTGGCGCAAAACAGGTCAAACACCGTGGCAACCATGGCGAACTTGCCGTTGGCCAGCCTGATTTTCTTGACCGGCACATTGCGGGTCAGCACATCGGGATGATCGCAAACCTCGAACCCGTTGGTGGCCGCACCGCCGAAATAGGGAAACTCGACCCCCACGACCGAATCGTGATCAGTGTCGAGGATCTGGCTCATGCGCAGTTTGACTGGCCCACCTTCGGCCTTTTCCTCAAGGTTCCATTTGCCATGCTCGCCCCAGCGAAAACCGATCGAGCCATTGGGAACCACGACATCGCCGGTGGCCTCATCAATGCCGACGGTCTTCCATTCTGGATTGTTGGTCTGGCCCAGTTTCTTGGCGAAATCGGAGGCGCGCAACTGCCGTCCGGGAATGTAGGAACCACCGCGCTTGTCGAGCTGGACCAGCATCGGCATGTCGGAATATTTGCGGCAGTAATCCTCGAAATACTCGGCCTGCCGGTCGAGATGGAATTCCCTGAGAATGACATGACCAAAGGCCATGCCGAGCGCCGCGTCGGTACCCTGCTTGGCGTTCAGCCAGATGTCACTGAATTTCGAAGCTTCCGAGTAATCCGGGCAGATCACCGCGGACTTGGTGCCGCGATAGCGCGCCTCGGTATAAAAATGCGCGTCCGGTGTACGCGTCTGCGGCACGTTCGAGCCCCACAGGATAAGAAAACCGGCATTGTACCAGTCAGCCGATTCGGGCACGTCCGTCTGCTCGCCCCAGGTCTGCGGCGACGCCGGAGGCAGGTCGCAGTACCAGTCGTAAAACGACATGCAGGTACCGCCAAGCAGGCTCAGATAGCGCGTTCCGGCAGCATAGGAGACCATCGACATGGCCGGGATCGGCGAGAAACCGAAGACCCGGTCCGGGCCGTATTTCTTGGCAGTATAGGCATTGGCTGCAGCGGTGATTTCCGTTGCCTCCTCCCAGGAGGCGCGGACAAAGCCGCCCTTGCCGCGCTTGGTCACATAGTCGGCGCGCATGGCAGGATCGGACTGGATCGTCGTCCATGCATGGATTGCCGTTTGGGTTTCGCGCAGCTTGCGCCACATCTTCATCAACCGCGCTCGCACCAGCGGCGTCTTCACCCGGTTGGCGGAATAGAGATACCAGCTGTAACTGGCGCCGCGGGCACAGCCTCGCGGTTCGTGATTGGGCAGCTCCGGCCTGGTGCGCGGATAGTCCGTCTGCTGTGTCTCCCATGTGACGACACCGGATTTGACGTAGATTTTCCAGGAGCACGATCCGGTGCAGTTCACCCCATGCGTGGAACGGACGATTTTGTCGTGCTGCCAGCGGTTGCGGTAGACATCTTCCCAGTCGCGGTTTTCCATGGTGGTCTCGCCATGACCGTCGGAGAATGTGTCGACGCGCTTGCTGGTGAAGAAATTGAGGCGATCGAGAAGGTGGCTCATCTTGCTTTTCCTTTCAGGTCAGGCTGTCACGGGTGTGGCTGCAACATTGCGTTCGACTTCGAACAGAAGCCCTCCGCGCCGGGTGTAGTAGGCCCAAGTCAGCACTGCACAGATCACGTAGAAGGTGAGGAAACCCCACAGAGCGGCGGCCGGTCCGCCTGTGAGTGCGATTGACGTGCCGTAGGCCTTCGGGATGAAGAAGGCGCCGTAAGCGGCAATCGCCGAAGTGAAGGCGATGATCGCAGCGCTTTCCCGTCCGGCCTGCTTGAGCAGTTCGTCCTTCGACAGCCCCTTCATGAGCCGCGGCACCTCCCGCGCCATGATCACCGGGATCATCTGGAAGGTGGAGGCATTGCCCACACCGGTCAGGAAGAACAGCGCCATGAACGAAGCGAAGAAGCCCCAGAATGCACCCGGCTGTTCCTTGATGCCGATGAAGAAGATCACGCCGAACACCGCCACGATCATTGCCAGGAACGTCCAGAATGTGACCCGCCCGCCGCCGAACTTGTCGGAAATCCAACCGGTGCCGGCACGCGACAGCGCCCCCACCAATGGCCCGAGAAAAACCAGTTGCAGCGCGTTGACTTCTGGAAATTGCAACTTGGTCAGCAACGGGAACCCGGCGGAGTAGCCGATGAAGCTGCCGAAGGTACCGGTGTAGAGCACGCACATGATCCAGTTGTGCTTGCGGCTGAAGATGATCGCCTGCTCCTTGAAGCTTGCCTTGGCGTCAGCGATGTCGTTCATCCCGACCCAGGCCGCGATGGTGGCAACTATGATGAACGGAACCCAGACAAAGCCTGCGTTCTGCATCCACAACTGCCCCCCATCCGTCATCGTTTGCGGCTGTCCGCCCATAGCGCCGAAGACCCCGGCAGTGATGGCAAGCGGCACCAGGAACTGCATGACCGAAACGCCGAGGTTACCCAGGCCGGCATTCAGGGCCAGCGCGTTCCCCTTCTCAGCCTTCGGATAGAAAAAGGCGATATTGGCCATCGACGAGGCGAAGTTGCCCCCTCCCAAGCCGCACAGCAGCGCAAGAGTGAGGAAGATGAGATAGGGCGTTTCAGGATTTTGCACCGCGTAGCCGATGCCCATGGCCGGAACCAGCAGGGAAGCAGTCGACAGGGTCGTCCACAGCCTGCCGCCGAAAATCGGAACCATGAAACTGTAGAAAATCCGCAGCGTCGCGCCCGAAAGTCCCGGCAGCGCCGCCAGCCAGAACAACTGGCCCGGCGTGAAGGCAAATCCGATCGCAGGAAGACGCGCAACCACGACCGACCACACCATCCAGACCGAGAAGGCCAGGAGCAGCGCCGGGATCGAAATCCACAGGTTTCGGCGCGCGATGCGGCGACCCCTGTCCTCCCAGAACGTCTTGTCTTCGGGGTTCCATTCCTCCAGCAGGTGGGCTTGCGGTTGACGCTCCGGATTGTGGATGTCCTGCATCTCCGGCAATTGCGGAAGCTTGTCCAGTTCCCGGCCCTGCGCGGCGCGCTCCATTGCCCGCACCGACAGATGCATCCAGGCCAGTGAAATGGCGACAATAATGAACAACAGTGCGAAGCAGCTTGTGTAGATGCCCGACAGGTCGAGCAGCGCGCCGAAGCTGATCGGCAGTACGAACCCGCCAAGACCGCCGATCATGCCGACCAGGCCGCCGACTGCCCCGACATGGTTGGGGTAGTAGACCGGGATGTGCTTGAACACGGCCGCCTTGCCCAGGCTCATGAAGAAGCCCAACACGAACAAGGTGATGACAAACGGCCACTGGCCCATCTGTGTCGAGAAGGCGATCGGGCCGTCTTTGCCCTGAATCACATAGTCGGTCGGCGGGTAAGACAGCATGAACAACAGGACCAGCGAGAATCCGAAGGTCCAGTACATCACGGCGCGGGCGCCGAAACGATCAGACAGATGCCCGCCATAGGCACGAAACAGCGACGCCGATAGCGAAAACGCAGCAGCCGACATGCCGGCGGTGCGGATATCCAGATTGTAGACGTCGACCAGATAGTGCGGCATCCACAGCGCCAGCGCGACGAATGCGCCGAAAACGAAGAAGTAATAGAGCGAAAAGCGCCAAACCTGCAGGTTCTTCAGCGGTGCGAACTGCTCGGCCAACGACGGCGATTTCCGCCCGGATTTGCGTTGCGCCACCAGCGTCGGATCGTCCTTGGCAAAGACAAAGAAGATCACCGCCATCAGCGCCAAGGCTGCGGCCCAGACATGGGCGACGCCATGCCAGCCATAGGCCACCATCACGAACGGTGCAACGAACTTTGTGACTGCGGCGCCGACATTGCCGGCGCCGAAAATCCCGAGCGCGGTTCCCTGCTTTCCCGCGTCATACCAGCGCGACACATAGGCCACGCCGATGATGAACGATCCGCCGGCAAGACCGATGCCGAGTGCGGCAATGAGATACATCGTGTAGGAACTGGCCCAGGTCAGCATCCACGTTGCCGCCGCAGTCAGCAGCATTTGCGATGTGAACACAATGCGGCCGCCATATTTCTCGGTCCAGACACCGAGGATCAACCGGGTCAGTGAACCGGTAAGGATCGGAGTAGCGACCAACAGGCCGAACTGGAACTCGCTGAGCCCCAACTCCGCCTTGATCTCGATCCCGATGATCGAGAATATGGTCCAGACTGCGAAACAGGCAGTGAACGCGACTGTGCTTAACCCAAGCGCTCGTGTGCGTTCACTATCCGGTACATTCACTTTGTCCAGCATTGTGTGTCTCCGCATGGCGGCGCAGGCAACCCCTGCGCAATTGTGATCTCGACGCCGGCGCGACGGCCGGTTCACACACAAATTCACGGCAGGACAACGCGAGCCGTTGATGCAGATCAAACAGGCTGGCTTGCGGCGTTCAAATCGAACCAGAATTGCCTTTGGTCATTTTTCGGCGACAGATTAATCACTGCGCCATTTGATAATTATCAAATCGCCCTGCGGATATTGTCTGTAGATTGCCCCAAGTTGGCACTTGGGAGGGGAGACACAGTATGCGGGATGAAGACAAACCGGAGATTCGCAAACTGCCGCTGTTCCGCGATATGGCCCCGGACAATTTCGAAGCCCTCACCCAGGCGGCCTATGCGCAAACCTTTCCCGCGCAACTCGAAATGATTCGCCAGGGCGAGCCCGCGGATTTTCTGCACATCATGATGGAAGGCACGGTCGAGCTTTTTTCCGGCTGGCGCGACCGTGAGACGACCATGGCGGTGGTCAGGCCAGTCTCGACCTTCATCCTCGCCGCCTGTATCAAGGACGCGCCCTATCTGATGTCTGCGCGGACGGTCGAGAAGTCCCGCATCATTATGATTCCGGCCAAGGATCTGCGCGAAACATTCCGCCTTGACGCGGAGTTCGCGGTGTCGACGATTATCGAACTGGCCAATTGCTACCGGTCCGTCGTGCGCCATGCCAAGAGCCTGAAGCTGCGCAATTCCCGAGAACGGGTCGCCGCCTATATCTTCCGTCAGTCCAGACTGGCCGGAAACGTTTCCAGCTTCATTCTACCCGTCGAAAAACGATTGCTCGCATCCTATCTCGGAATGACGCCTGAAAACTTCTCGCGCGCCATCAAGTCGCTACAGGCCGATGGTGTTGTCATCGACGGTATGCGTATCATTATTATTGATCTGAAGGCACTTGCGGCGGTAGCTGGACCGGACGCGCTGATCGACGGGCCCGACGTTAACGCTGAATTGCCCAACGCAAAACTTCCAGACATGCAGTTTGTTGACATGCAGCGCAGAACAATTTGAACCGCGCCACCTCTGAGAGTTAAGCAGGGCGGCAACTGGCACGTCTCGGACGAACAGTTGGCCCACATCGACGATACATTTGATGCATTGCGGATCACCGAACTTGCCTTCCGGCACCTGTCGGAGCTCTCCGGCGGTCAGCGCCAGCAGGTGTCGATTGCCCAGGCGCTGGTGCGCAAGCCCGACGTTTTGCTGATGGACGAACCGACTTCGGCGCTCGACCTGTCGCGTCAGATCGAGGTGCTGGCCCTGATCCGCGAACTTGCGGTGCACATGGACATGACCGTGCTGATCGCCTTGCACGACCTCAACCATGCCCTGCGCTATTGCGACAATGTCATCGTCATCGCCGATGGCACCATGGTGGCCAGCGGCCCGGTGGCCAGCGTGATCACCGAAAACCTTCTGCGCGATGTGTATCATGTCGACGCCCGCATCGAGCGCTGCTCGCGCGGACAGGCCTTTGTCATCGTCGATGGCACCATCCCGATTTAGAGGTGTTCATCTTGAAATGGAATCGTTTGAGCGCCGGGATTTCGTTATCTGGCAAGACGCGTGCGGTGACGCGGTGCGAGCACCGTTAGCCGAGCGCGACGAAGTCCAGAGTGCGAAAGAACAAGCTCACACAATTGCCTCACGGCCTGACGCCGCGATCGCGGAAGCACCGCAACTGTCTCGCCTGGATGTCTTTTCCACACCAGCGTCGTCAAAATCCTAGCACCATGCGCAGCATCGTGACTGCGGTGTCTTCCTAGCCGACGCGAAAAAACCATTCCATTAAACTGCTTCCATTTAAAGATGAACGTCTCTAAGCAGCGGACTTCTCCTCGGCACATGAGTTTCCGTGAAAAACCGAATTGACATTGCAGGGGCACAGCTCAATCCCTGCTGCGCCCACCATCCGGTTCTTCTGTTTTTTCAACCTTCAGGCAAGAACAGGCTTGGCTGCATTTCTACCCGGACTAAACGACCTCCGGCGGCATCGTGACCATTGAAAACGCCCGGAGTTCTGCTTCACGGCGTTTTTCGCATGAGGTGTCTGCGGTCCGCGCTACTGCTGAGGCGGAAAAACCGGCACTCGAGATCAGGTTCCGACCCCCGCAGCCCGGTAAGGTTAATTCTTCGATGTGTTTGTATCCGCTGCCAAAGAATGCATTTGTCGGCTCTTCAACACTGGAGGCAGGACCATGGGGTCGACAAACAGCACGGCGCTGGCAGCAAAAGCAGCAAGTCTCCTCCTCAATCAGATAACAGCCATCGCCGCGACCCTTTTGTGTGCAGCATTTCTCTACCTGCTCGAAGGCGCGGTCAATCATATGCCGTTTGTGATGCTCTGCGTCCTCGCCATGGCCACCGTGCTGTTCCTGGTGAGCCGGCGCTTGTATTTTTCCATCTACACCGCGCTCACCGTCACGACATTGCTTTCCATCGCCTCTGTCCTGAAATACCGGACCAAGGGGTTTGATCTTCACATCTACGACGTTGTTTTCACGGGAACGGATCCGAAGGCCTTTGCCTTCCTGCTGGATGGCTTCAAGATCTATATCCTGCCATTTGCTGCGCTTTTGCTGGCCAGTCTTGCCGTGCTGGCATTTGTGTTTATTCGGGATCAAAAGTTTGCAATCAGCGTTCGCAAGCGAAGCGGACTTGTTGCGGCCACCTTTGCTGTGATCCCGATCAGCTATCCGTTGCAAGCAGACGAACCACGGTATTTTCATTACCTTGGAGGCTTCAATGCCTCCGCATTTTTCATCTCCTTCCTCGACCTCAGGGACGCGACCTTCGGATCCGGGGATAGCGAGCGCTTTGCAAGCATGCCGGCGGTCGAGCCCTTCGCTGCCGCACGAGCTTGCGAAACGGCCACGCCGAAGCCGGATCTGTTTGTGGTGCTGAGCGAAAGCCAGACCGATCTTAGCAGGCTTGATCAGTACGGTATCGGGCAGCAATTCTCAGACCGGTTCACATCGGCAGATGGAAAGCACCGCACGCTCCGCGTGGAAACCTTTGGCGGCGGCACCTGGATCTCCAATTTCTCACTGATGACCGGGCTATCCAGTCTCGAATTCGGCTGGCGCGCACCCTATCTGACCACCGCACTGGAAGGCAAAGTCCAACAATCACTGGCGACAGAATTGGCCCGTTGTGGCTACCGGACAGCAGTTCTGATGCCCATGGATCATGGGTTCGTCAACGAAGGGCCGTTTCTTGAATCAATCGGCTTCGACGAAGTCCTCGATTACAATCGCATCGGCGCCAGCGAATATGCCCATCAGGACAGGTTCTATTTCGAAGCCGCCCGGGCCTTTATTGAAGAGCATCGGAGAACGGACGGACGGCCGCTTTTTCTTCAAGTGCAAACCATGTTTGCACATTCGCCTTACTCAGACAGATTGGCCGAAGTTGATCCGGAAAGCTCCAGCGAAAGTGGCATATTCGAACTGGACGAATATGTCAGGCGCGTCGCCCAATCCCAGAGGGATTTCCGCTGGTTCCTTGATCAGTCTGAAAGTGAGAGAACCAGCCATCCAGCGATCATTCTGGAATTCGGCGATCACCAGTCTTTTGCCACCCGCGAGATCATGACCCGGCTTAACCCGGACTTCGCGCTTTATGAACTCGGCTCCTCGGCTTACCTCACATATTTCACAGTTCACGGCATCGGAACCGATGTCGACATGCGGCCCTTCGATTTTGCCAGCCTCGACATCGCCTATCTCGGCGTCTCGTTGATAGAGGCTGCAGGACTCGAAAAGTCACCCATGTTCACAGATCTGGCGGCATTGAGGGACCGCTGTGAAGGAAAGATGTACTTCTGTGAGGATCGTTTAGCGGTCAACCGGCACATCAAGAAACGCATTACCTCGAATTACCTGACACTTGAATAGGCTCCACTGGACCCTTCCACGGCGTTCTGCATTACTTGAAATTAGCTCGCAGGCAGCAACCAACGGGTGCTTTTTTCGCGCCAGAGCGGCGTGAAAATCCGCAATTGCATTTGATTGAATCATGCCGTTTACTGCAAAATTCATCGATCTAATGGATTTAATTGCTGGATATTGGTGCAAATATCATTCATTGCTAGATCCCATGCCGCTACAAGACGAATCGCTGCGCGGATCCCCGCTGCTGCGCGCCGACCCGAGATGAATGGGACATCAAATGATATCAAAGTCCGCCATAGCTGATCTTCCCGCTCCCGCACCTCGCAGCAGCGAACCGGCAACCCTTGCCGCCGAAATCATTGAACGCCTGACCTACTCCATTGGCAAGGATGCCAAGGTTGCCAAGCCGCATGACTGGATGACGGCTACCATTCTGGTGATCCGCGACCGCGTCATCGACCGCTGGATGGCATCTACCCGCAAGACCTATGAGGATGGCTCCAAGCGCGTCTATTACCTCTCGCTGGAATTCCTGATCGGGCGATTGACCCGTGATGCCGTGTCCAACCTGGGCCTGCTGGAAGAAGTACGGCAAGCCCTGCAGTCGCTCGGTGTTGATTTCGATGTCGTCGCAGCGCTGGAGCCCGATGCGGCGCTCGGCAACGGCGGGCTTGGCCGACTTGCGGCCTGCTTCATGGAATCCATGGCCACCGTCGAGATCCCGGCCTATGGCTACGGCATCCGCTATGTCCACGGCCTGTTCAAGCAGCAGATGAGTGACGGCTGGCAGGTAGAATTGCCCGAAACCTGGCTCAGTCATGGCAACCCTTGGGAATTTCCACGTCACGAAAGCGCCTATGAGATCGGCTTCGGTGGATCAGTCGAGACTATCGGCACCGAATTGGACGAGACCCAGCGCTACATCTGGAAACCCCAGGAGCGCATGATGGCCGTGGCCTATGACACGCCCGTCGTCGGCTGGCGCGCCAATCGGGTCAATACGCTCAGGCTCTGGACCGCTCAACCAATCGATCCGATCCTGCTAGACGCCTTCAACGCCGGCGACCATATCGGCGCACTGCGTGAAAGCAACAAGGCGGTGGCGCTGACGCAGGTGCTTTATCCGGCAGACGAAACCCCGGCTGGTCAGGAATTACGGCTGCGCCAGGAGTATTTCTTCTCCTCTGCCTCGCTGCAGGACATCTTGCGCCGCCATCTGCAGCAATTCGGCGATCTGGAGACGCTGCCCGACAAGGCGGCGATACAGCTCAATGACACCCACCCAGCGGTTTCCGTAGCCGAATTGATGCGGCTATTGATCGACGTCCATCAGATCGAGTTTGATCCGGCCTGGGAGATTACTCGCAAGACCTTCAGCTACACCAATCACACCCTGTTGCCCGAAGCGCTGGAAAGCTGGCCTGTGCCGCTGTTCGAACGGCTGCTGCCGCGCCACATGCAACTGGTCTATGCGATCAACGCCAAGGTTCTGCGCCAGGCGCGCAAGGAACGCGGCTATGACGAAGAGCAGATCAGGTCCGTCTCCGTCATCGACGAAGGTGGCGAGCGCCGCGTGCGCATGGGAAATCTGGCCTTCATCGGCTCGCACTCGATCAATGGCGTATCCGCCCTGCACACGGAATTGATGAAGCAGACTGTGTTTTCGGATCTGCACGGCCTTTATCCGGACCGCATCAACAACAAGACCAACGGCATTACACCGCGCCGCTGGCTGATGCAGTGCAATCCAGGCCTGTTTTCGCTGATCCGGGAAGCCATCGGCGACGAGTTCATGGATGATGCGGAGGCTCTGTCCGCTCTCGACCCCTTCGCGAGCGATGCAGAGTTTCGCGCCCGCTTTGCCGCAGTCAAACGCGACAACAAGCAGCGGCTGTCCAATCTGGTGGCGCGTCGCATGGGGATCAGGACCGATCCATCCGCACTTTTCGACATCCAGATCAAGCGGATCCACGAATACAAGCGGCAACTGCTCAACATCATCGAGGCTGTGGCACTCTATGACCAGATGCGCTCGCATCCCGAGCGCGACTGGACCCCGAGGGTGAAGTTTTTCGCCGGCAAGGCCGCGCCGAGCTACCACAATGCAAAGCTGATCATCAAACTTGCCAATGATGTTGCACGGGTGATCAACAATGATCCGTCCGTGCGCGGTTTGCTGAAGATTGCATTCATCCCCAACTACAATGTCTCACTGGCAGAAACCATCGTGCCGGCTGCCGATCTTTCCGAACAGATTTCAACTGCGGGCATGGAAGCATCAGGCACCGGCAACATGAAATTTGCCCTCAATGGCGCTCTGACCATCGGCACACTCGATGGCGCCAATGTCGAGATCAAGGAGTGCGTCGGCGACGACAACATCGTCATATTCGGCCTGACCGCATCCGAGGTGGCCGAACGCAGGGCCACCGGCCACAATCCGCGCGGCATCATCGAAGCATCGCCGGAGTTGTCGCAGGCACTGACCGCAATTTCCTCAGGCGTCTTCAGCCCGGATGACCGCAACCGTTACAGCGACCTGATCGCTGGGCTCTATGACCACGATTGGTTCATGGTCGCTGCCGATTTCGACGCTTATGCCAAGGCTCAGCGCCAGGTTGACAGTTTGTGGGTTGACGAACAGGCCTGGTATAGCCGTACTATCCTCAACACGGCGCGTGTTGGCTGGTTCTCGTCGGACCGCACCATACGTCAGTATGCAAAGGAAATATGGAAAGCCGGCCCATGACCCAGAAGGGAAACGTGCCAGACCCCGACAACAAGGTGCCTCACCTGTCGGCTCAAGAAGCGGAAGCGATAGCTTCCGGGACGCATGGAAATCCCTTTTCCGTTCTCGGCGTTCAGGAATCCGATGGCAGTTTTTTTGCTCGCGCGTTTGTTCCAGGTGCTGACAGACTTCACGCGCTGACGCTGGATGGCCAATCCGCAGGCAAACTCGATATCAGCTCTGTAGGCGGCGTGTTTGAAGGTCGCCTCACCATCACCAGGCGCCAGCCGTTGCGCTACGCGGCATCCAATACTGCCGGTGACAGCTGGGAAGTCGACGATCCCTATTCCTACGGCCCGGTGCTTGGACCAATGGATGACTATTTCATCGCCGAGGGCTCCCATCTGCGGCTCTTCGACAAGATGGGTGCGCATCTTATCCACCATGAAGGGGCGGAGGGTGTGCATTTCGCCGTCTGGGCGCCCAACGCCCGCAGGGTCTCGGTCGTTGGCGATTTCAATGACTGGGACGGACGCCGTCACGTCATGCGCTTGCGCGCCGATGTCGGGATCTGGGAAATCTTCGCACCCGGCGTCAAGCCAGGAGCCGCTTACAAATTCGAGATTATCGGACCGGACGGGGAAAGACTGCCGCTCAAGGCCGACCCCTTTGCCCGCCGATCCGAAATGCGTCCGGCCACGGCATCCATTGTGGCATCGAACCTTGAACACACCTGGGGCGACAATGCCCATCGCGCGCACTGGAGCAAGGTCGACGCTCGCCGTCAGCCGATGTCAACCTATGAAGTGCATCCCGGATCATGGCGCAGGCATGACGACGGCTCGTTCATGTCCTGGGACCAGATGGCCGATGAGCTGATCCCCTATTGCGTTGAAATGGGCTTCACCCACATCGAGTTCCTGCCGGTCTCCGAGCATCCCTACGATCCCTCCTGGGGCTACCAGACCACAGGGCTTTACGCACCGACCGCACGCTTCGGCGAGCCGGAAGGCTTTGCCCGCTTTGTCGATGGCGCGCACCAAGTCGGTCTTGGTGTCATTCTGGATTGGGTGCCTGCGCATTTTCCCACCGATGCGCATGGGCTTGCGCAATTTGACGGCACCGCGCTCTATGAGCACGCAGACCCGCGCCAGGGTTTCCATCCCGACTGGAACACCGCAATCTACAATTTCGGGCGCCGGGAGGTAGTGTCATTCCTGGTCAACAATGCACTGTTCTGGGCAGAAACCTACCATATCGACGGCCTGCGCGTGGATGCAGTGGCCTCGATGCTCTACCTCGATTATTCCCGTAAGGAAGGTGAGTGGATTCCCAACAAGGACGGCGGACGGGAGAACCTCGACGCGGTCGAATTTCTCAAGGCGATGAACAAGGCCGCTTACGGCAGCCATCCCGGCATTGTCACCATAGCCGAAGAATCGACATCCTGGCCCAAGGTTTCCGCTCCCGTTCACGAGGGCGGCCTTGGTTTTGGTTTCAAATGGAACATGGGATTCATGCATGACACCCTGTCTTACATGCAGCGTGATCCGATCCACCGGAAGCATCATCACAGCGATCTGACCTTCGGCCTGCTCTACGCTTTTTCCGAAAACTTCGTGCTGCCAATTTCCCACGACGAAGTCGTCCATGGCAAAGGCTCGATGCTGACCAAGATGCCCGGTGACGAGTGGCAGAAATTTGCCAATCTGCGCGCCTATTATGGGTTCATGTGGGGATATCCGGGCAAGAAGCTGCTGTTCATGGGCCAGGAATTTGCCCAGCGCGGGGAATGGAGCGAGGCCCGCCAACTGGACTGGGATCATCTTGATGACCCGCGCCATCACGGCATGCAGGATATGGTTCGCGATCTCAACCGGCTCTACGCGAAAACACCGGCCCTTCACGCACGCGATTGCGAGCCGGAGGGCTTTGAGTGGTTGGTCGCTGACGACGACGCGAACTCGGTGTTCGTCTGGGTCCGCCGCGCGCCGGGGGAAGCCCCGGTGGTAGTCGTCTCCAACTTTACGCCGAATGTGTTGACCGGATACCAGGTGCCAATGCCTCAGGAGGGCAACTGGCTTGAGATATTCAACTCGGATTCCACCGATTACGGCGGTTCCGGCAAGGGCAATCTTGGCAAGGTGTTGACAAGGTCTGAGGATGGCCGTGCAATCGCCGAACTGATGCTGCCGCCGCTGGCAACACTGATGTTCAAGCCGGGCTAAACCGGATCGAGGCAAAAAGGGGAGGTGAAGATGGAGAATAAAAGGGTTCAGCCACTGGCGCGAGACGCCATGGCCTATGTCCTTGCAGGCGGCCGTGGCAGCCGCCTGAAGGAACTAACCGACCGTCGGGCCAAGCCTGCGGTCTATTTCGGCGGCAAGACCCGGATCATCGATTTCGCCCTTTCCAATGCGCTCAATTCCGGCATCAGGCGCATTGGCGTAGCCACACAGTACAAGGCCCATTCCCTCATCAGGCATTTGCAACGCGGCTGGAACTTCCTGCGGCCTGAACGCAACGAGAGCTTCGACATTCTCCCTGCAAGCCAGCGCGTCTCGGAAACCCAGTGGTATGACGGCACCGCCGACGCCGTGTTTCAGAACATCGATATCATCGAAGCCTATGAGCCCAAGTTCATGGTCATTCTGGCCGGCGATCACATCTACAAGATGGATTATGAATTGATGTTGCAGCAGCACGTCAACTCGGGCGCCGACGTCACTGTCGGTTGTCTCGAAGTGCCGCGCATGGAAGCGACCGGCTTCGGTGTCATGCATGTCAACGACAAGGACGAGATCGTTGACTTTGTCGAAAAACCCGCCGATCCGCCGGCCATGCCCGACAATCCCGACATGGCCCTGGCATCGATGGGAATCTATGTCTTCAACACCGATTTTCTGATGGATGAGTTGCGCCGCGATGCCGTCACTCCCGGCTCAAGCCGCGATTTCGGCAAGGATATCATCCCCTACATCGTTGAAAACGGTAAAGCCGTCGCGCACCGGTTTTCAGAGTCCTGCGTGCGTGAAACGCCCGACAAGGTAGCCTATTGGCGCGATGTCGGCACCGTGGACGCTTATTGGCAGGCCAATATCGACTTGACCGACATCTTGCCGGAACTCGATTTGTATGACCGGTCCTGGCCGATCTGGACCTACGCCGAAATCCGCCCCCCGGCAAAGTTCGTGCACAATGAAGAGGGCCGTCGCGGTATGGCGCTCTCCTCGCTGGTATCCGGCGACTGCATCATTTCCGGCTCGGAAATACAGCGTTCATTGCTGTTCTCCGGGGTTTTGTGCCGTTCCTATTCGAACCTGAACGAAGCGGTGGTGCTGCCTGAATGCGTGATTGGCCGTCACGCCAGTCTCTCCCGGGTGGTGATAGACCGGGGCGTCAAAATTCCTGCCGGCCTTGTTGTGGGAGAAGACCCCGTCCTCGACGCCAGCCGTTTCCATCGTTCTGAATCGGGGATATGTCTGATCACTCAGGATATGCTTGATCGTGCCGGACTGATTTACGAATGAAAGTCCTCTCTGTCGCCTCTGAAGTGTATCCGCTGATCAAGACCGGCGGTCTGGCCGATGTTACAGGCGCCTTGCCCGCGGCGCTGTCAACGCATGGCGTGGACATGCGGGTCCTGCTTCCAGGCTACCAACAGGTGATGGCGAAGCTTCGCAATCCGGTGCCGTTGATCAAGTTTGACGATCTGCTTGGTGTCAGTGCCAGCATTCTAGAAAGCACGATTGATGGGGTGGATTATCTCATCCTCGACGCGCCGGAGCTGTTTGACCGCGAAGGCGGCCCCTACACCAACACAGGCAACGCCGATCACCCGGACAACTGGCTGCGTTTTGCCGCCCTTTGCCGTGCCGCTGCCAACATCGCGGAAGGTGTGCTTGAGGACTGGACACCTGACATCGTGCATGCCCACGACTGGCAAGCCGGCCTGACCCCCGTCTACATGATGCAGGGCCCGGCGGCGTCGACCCCGACGGTGGTCACCATCCACAACATCGCGTTTCAGGGGCAGTTTGGCCCGGACATCTTCCCGAAACTCGATCTGCCGCAGTCCGTGTTCTCGATGGAAGGTGTCGAATACTATGGCGACGTGAGCTTCCTCAAGGGTGGGCTGCGAACGGCGACCGCCATCACCACCGTCAGCCCGACCTATGCGCAGGAGATCCGCACAGCCGCCTTCGGCATGGGCCTCGATGGTTTGATCAATGAGCGCGCTGACAGCCTGCACGGCATCGTCAACGGCATCGATACAGACGTCTGGGACCCGGCGTCGGACAAGATAATTGCCGCCAATTATAGCCTTTCCAAACCCAAGAAGCGGCAGGTCAACCGCAAGGCTCTTGCCGACTACTTCAAATTTGAAGATACCGACAAGCCTGTCTTCACCGTCGTCAGCCGCCTGACCTGGCAAAAGGGCATCGATGTCCTCACTGAGCTTGCTGACGACATTGTAGCGATGGGTGGCAGGCTCGCAGTGCTCGGCTCCGGCGACCAGGCTCTGGAAGCAGCCTTGCTGTCCGCCGCCGAAAGACACCCCGGCGACATAGGATTGGTCATCGGATACAACGAAGCGCTGTCGCACCTGATGCAGGCGGGCGGCGATGTGATCCTGGTTCCCTCCCGGTTTGAGCCCTGCGGTCTGACCCAGCTCTACGGACTGCGCTACGGCAATGTTCCTGTAGTGGCGCGCACCGGCGGACTTGCCGACACAATCATCGACGCAAACGAGGCGGCAATTGCGGCCCAGGTGGCCACCGGATTTCAGTTTTACCCGGTTTCGCCAGATGCCCTGCGCGAGGCCCTGCGCCGCACGGTTCGGGCATTTGCCGAACCCAAGGTATGGGAGCGGCTTCAGAACCGGGGCATGAAAGCAGATGTGTCCTGGGATCGCAGCGCGTTGCGCTATGCCAGTCTCTACGCCGAACTTCTGAAATCAAAGAGCGAAAAAACATGAACCGGACCGTTTCCGTAAGCCCCTTCCCTGACCAGAAACCCGGCACATCCGGGCTGCGCAAGAAAGTCCCGGTTTTTCAGACGCCGGGCTACACCGAGGCTTTCATCCAGTCGATATTCGACAGTCTCGACGGGTTTGAAGGCAAATCGCTTGTCATCGGCGGAGACGGACGGTTTTACAATCGAGAGGTCATTCAGACCGCCATCCGCATGGCTGCGGCCAACGGATTTGGACGTGTTCTGGTTGGCCAGGGCGGAATTCTCTCGACACCGGCTGCGTCGCATCTGATCCGCAAAAACGAAGCTTTTGGCGGCCTCATCCTGTCGGCAAGCCACAATCCTGGTGGTCCCACAGAAGATTTCGGGATCAAGTACAACATTTCCAATGGCGGTCCCGCCCCGGAAAAGATCACCGAAGCCATCTTTGCCCGATCTCAATCCCTTGACCGCTACAAGATCGCGGATTTCGATGATGTGGATCTCGACCAGATCGGTACGTTTGAAGCAGGCGGAATGACAATCGAGGTTGTCGACCCTGTCACCGACTATGCAGATCTGATGGAAACCCTGTTCGACTTTGAGGCAATCCGAAACCTCGTCGGTGACGGCTTCAATGTGGCCTTTGATGCGATGCACGCCGTGACCGGCCCCTATGCGCGCGAAATACTGGTGCGGCGCCTGGGTGTTGATGCAGCGTCGATTTTCAATGCGACCCCGCTAGAAGATTTTGGCGGCCATCATCCCGATCCAAACCTGGTCCATGCCAAGGTTCTCCACGATCTGATGATGGGGCCCGATGCTCCCGATTTCGGCGCCGCGTCGGACGGTGACGGCGACCGAAATCTCATCATCGGCAAGGGCATATTTGTAACCCCGTCGGATTCGCTTGCCATGCTGGCTGCCAATGCGCACCTTGCTCCCGGCTACAAGGATGGCCTCAAGGGTATTGCCCGTTCGATGCCTACCAGCGGCGCTGCGGACAGGGTGGCGGCAAAGCTTGGTGTCGAGATGCATGAGACACCGACTGGCTGGAAATTCTTCGGCAACCTGCTTGATGCCGGACGTTGTACCATCTGCGGCGAGGAAAGCGCTGGTACCGGCTCTGATCATGTCCGTGAAAAAGATGGCCTGTGGGCAGTGCTGCTGTGGCTCAACATTCTTGCAGTACGGCGCCAAAGTGCACTCGAGATTGTGAAGGATCACTGGGCGGAGTTTGGCCGAACCTATTACTCCCGCCACGATTACGAGGCGATTGAGACCGACAGCGCCAACCAACTGATGGCTTCCATCGAAGAAGGTCTCGATCGCTTGCCCGGTCGACAGATCGGTACCCTCAAGATCGCGAAAGCCGACAGCTTTACCTATCACGATCCGATAGATGGATCGATCAGCCGCAATCAGGGACTCCGAATCTTTTTCGAAGGCGGCTCACGGCTGGTCTTCAGGCTCTCGGGCACGGGCACGTCGGGCGCGACGTTGAGGATTTATATGGAGCGTTATGAGCCTGATCCCGCTCTTCACGATCAGGATACCCAGGCCGCTCTTGAACCGTTGATTGAAGCCGCCGAGGCGCTCGCCGAAATCAGCAAGCAAACCGGGCGGGATGCCCCGACTGTCATCACCTGATGAACGGAATCATGGATTTTGGTGCTCAGGGAAATCCTGGCGCGGAGCTGACTGCCGAGGGTGCGCAGTTCATCGTTCGGGCGCCTTCAGCTTCATCCGTCACACTCTGCCTGTTCGATGAGCTCGATAACGAAATCGCCCGCCACCAACTCGAAAGCGGCGACGGTGATGTCTTCTCAACCCTTGTGCCGGGGCTCAAGGCAGGCGCGCGCTACGGCCTGCGTGCCGACGGTCCCTGGCAACCTGAAGCAGGTCACCGGTTCGATCCTTCAAAACTGCTTGTCGATCCTTATGCGGTCCGGCTTGACCGCCCTTTTTCCTATGATCCTCGTCTGGCCAAATTTGGAGAAGATACGCAAAGTATTGTACCGAAAGCCGTTCTGGAACCTGCCCTGAAGCCGCTCAATCTCGGTCCCCCGCTTTTTGACCTAGGCGGTCTTGTCTATGAGATTCCGGTCCGGGCCTTCACGCAATTGCACCCCGACGTGCCGGAGGCGGATCGTGGAACTCTGCGCGCACTGGCTCATCCCTCCATCATCGAGCATCTGCGCAAACTGCATGTGAGTGCTGTCGAACTGATGCCGATCGCAGCCTGGATCGACGAGCGTCACCTTCCGCCCCTGGGGCTGACCAATGCCTGGGGGTACAATCCGGTGACCATGATGGCGCTTGATCCGCGTCTCGCGCCCGGCGGCATTTCCGATCTTCGCCATGTTGTCGAGGCACTGCATACTGCAGACATCGGCGTCATTCTGGATGTGGTTTTCAACCACACCGGTGAAAGCGACAATAATGGCCCCACGCTTTCTCTACGCGGGCTTGGCAATGCCATCTATTATCGCCACGACCAAAATACTCCGGGTACGCTCGTAAATGATACTGGCTGCGGCAACACGCTGGCCTGCGATCAGCCGGAAGTTCAGGAACTGGTGCTCAGATCAATGCGCCACTTCGTGACCCAAGCCGGAATTGACGGCTTCCGCTTCGATCTGGCTCCCATCCTCGGACGCGATGGGAACGGATTTTCCCCTGGTGCCAGCTTGTTGCAGCTCATAACAGATGATCCGGTCCTGCATGACAGGCTGCTGATTGCCGAACCATGGGACATCGGTCCCGGAGGCTACCAGCTTGGCAATTTCGGTCCGCCATGGCTCGAGTGGAATGACCATGCCCGCGACGACATCCGTCGCTACTGGCGTGGTGATGATGCCATGACCGGCGCGCTGGCAACCCGGCTCTCGGGCTCGTCCGATATCTTTGCGCGGAACAGAGCCACCAGAACCCGCAGCATCAACTTCGTGGCAGCACATGATGGGTTTCCGCTCGGCGATCTTGTGTGTTTTGAAGAAAAGCATAACGAAGTCAACGGCGAAGAAAACCGCGACGGGCACAATGCCAACTACTCCTGGAACAATGGAGTGGAAGGTCAAAGCGACGACGACACCATCCGCGCTGCCCGCGAGGCTGATGCCTGTGCGTTGATCGCCACGCTGTTTGCCACCCGAGGGACAATTCTGCTGACCGCTGGTGACGAATTCGGCCATAGCCAGCACGGCAACAACAATGCCTACGCCCAGGACAACGCCATCACCTGGCGCAACTGGGAGGAACTCGATCAGGAGCGTCTGGACTTCACACGCGCCTGGGCTGAATTGCGGGAAACCTCCCCCCTGCTCGGTCGGGTGAATTTTCTCAAGGACAGTGACGGTTCCGCAGAGCCGGACCAGGTTACCTGGCTGGCGACAGAAGGGCAGCCGATGACGCCGGCTGATTGGGAGAATTCACATCTCAACAGCTTCATGATGGTGCTGGGGCCGCCAGGCAATCGTCTGACAATCGTCTTCAACCGAAGTTATGAAGCAATACGATGCGTGCTTCCTGCCTCCCCCGGACTGTGGTGCCCGACCAGCCCCCAGGCTTCGATCGAAAAACCCGTCCCGCCGCGCTCCGTGGTTTGCTGGCAGGAAATGCCGGGCTGACTTTGACGCCCGTCTGGGCGCATAAAGACACTCATCTTCCGGTTTTCAATCTCGTCAGAGTTCATTAAGTTGATGCACTGATTGATGTATCCCATTATTGGATGCACACCGATACACGTTTTAACCGGGAGAATTACGTGCAGCGAGTGATTTCAATAATGCAGGTCAAGGATCTCGTCGGAACCGAACTCGGTGCATCCAAGTGGATGGATATTCCGCAATCGCGTATCGATACCTTCGCCGATGCGACTGACGACCACCAGTTCATCCACGTTGACCCGGTGCGCGCTGCGGAAACGCCCTTCGGAGGAACGATCGCACACGGTTTTCTGACGCTCTCCCTTTTGTCGGCCATGCATACCGATGCGGTTCCGCGCATAAAAGAAGATCATTTCGGCATCAATTACGGATTCAACAAGATCCGTTTCATGGCCCCCGTACCGGTCGACAGTCGCATCCGCGGTCGTTTTTTCCTCAAGGATGCACGGATTCGCGGCGCCGGCAGAATGATGACCACCTACGAGGTGACCATCGAAATTGAAGGCGGCCAGAAGCCGGCGATGACGGCCACATGGTTGACCATCATCCAGTTTGACCCGAAGGATTGGCTGTCAGCATAAGTCCGGTTCGGCGTTATGCCAGGCAATCCTTGGCGGCTTCGCTCAGCATGCCGAAGGCATAGTCCGAGAACGAACGCCAGCATTCGACCCGGAATTCAGTTTCGCCGGTGCGAAGGATCACCACTTCGATCTTGCCCATGACAGTCCGCGTGGCTGAACCGACAGGGAAAGCCCTGTCGCTGAGGTTCTGCGGACAGCCGCTCTCCAATGTCGCCCGCGCCCCGATGCCCGTGACCAGAATCGCGGTGTTGCGGTGCGAGATGTCGACAGCTGAATGCAGGACATCGGCCTTGCCGAGATCTGCCAGAGGATCACCGGTCTCATCGATGATCAGCCACTCGTCCGGCCCGAGCCAGGCTGCCAGACGTCCATGCGCATTACTTGCAGAGGTTTTTGGGGACATCGGCAACTCGAGACCCAACGCTTGCGACAAAGCCTTGGTATCGGCAGAACCAGCCCTGAGTGAAACGCGGCTTGCGGGGGCGGCCGGCGCCAAGGCAACGCCAGCGCCTCCACCGGCGCGTCCGGCAAGCGGTTCGATACGTGTGGCGTGAGCGATATCAGCCATTGAGGCGCACTCCCTCTTTGTCGATGAAAACAGTATCAGTGACTTCAACTTCGATGGTGCGCTCGGGCATCGGCACATAGAGTGTCTGGCCCTTGAGCGCCCGCCCGTCGATGACCACGCCCATGGCGATAGACCGGCCGCAATTTTCAGACCAGTAGGACGATGTGACATGGCCGATCATGGTCATCGGCACGGTCTGGTTGGGATCGGCGACGATCTGCGCGCCCTCTTCAAGAACTATGTTCGGATCCTTGGTCGTCAATCCGACAAGCTGCTTGCGCCCTCCGCCCACGAGATCGGGCCGCTTCATGCCGCGAATGCCGACAAAGTCCGGCTTTTTCTTCGCCACTGCCCAGTTCAGGCCGGCATCGTCAGGCGTCACCGTACCGTCGGTGTCCTGCCCGACGATGATGTAGCCCTTCTCGGCGCGCAGCACATGCATGGTCTCGGTGCCATAGGCGCAGGCACCAAGCGCTTCCGCGCTCGCCCACAGCGCTTTCCACACCGCTTCGCCATAGTCGGCGGGCACATTGACCTCGTAGCCGGCCTCACCGGTAAACGACATCCGGAAAAGGCGCGTCTGAACACCACAGATCTTCCCTTCGCGCACGCTCATATGCGGCATGGCCTCGGTGGACAGATCGATGCCCTCCACCAGCGGCGCAATGATCTCGCGTGCTTTCGGTCCCTGCACCGCAATCACCGCCCATTGTTCGGTAGTCGAGGTCAGCCAGACTTTCAGCTCCGGAAACTCGGTCTGCAGGTAATCTTCCATGTGATGCATGACCCGTGGCGCGCCGCCGGTGGTCGTGGTCACATGGAACCGGTCTTCAGCCAGTCGCCCGACGACGCCGTCATCATAGATGAATCCATCCTCGCGCAGCATGATGCCGTATTTGCAGCGGCCCGGCTCGAGCTTGTCCCAGCCATTGGTGTACATCAGATTGAGGAACTGGGCTGCATCGGGGCCGACAACCTCGATCTTGCCGAGTGTCGAGGCGTCAAACATGCCCGCAGCCTCGCGCACCGTGCGGCACTCGCGATTGACCGCCTCATGCATGTCTTCGCCAGCGCGCGGATAATACCAGGCGCGTTTCCATTGCCCGACATCCTCAAACACCGCGCCGTGGGCTTCTTCCCAGCCATGCATCGGGGTTTTGCGGGTGGGATCGAACAGATCGCCACGCGAATGATTGACGATCGCACCGAATGTCACAGGCGTGTAAGGCGACCGGAACGTCGTCAGTCCCACCTGCGGCAGCGGCTTGTCGAGCATTTCTGCAGCGATGGCGAGGCCGTGGATATTCGATGTCTTGCCCTGGTCGGTGGCCATGCCGTTGGTGGTGAAGCGCTTGACATGCTCGATCGAGTGCATGCCCTCGCGCACCGCGAGCCGGATATCCTTGGCGGCGACGTCGTTCTGGAAATCGACGAATGCCTTTACAGTGGTATCAGCACCAGCCCCGGCGGCCGACCCCATCATGCTCCCAGCCCATGAGGTCTGTGTTTCAGCTTCTGGAGCAACCCAAGGCTCACTGCCCTGCAAACCCGCTGCAACAGCCGCTTCGTGCCCGGCTTTTGCAGCGCCGGCAATCGCATCGCTCAGATCGTCAACACCATTGCACGCGCCAACGCTGACACAATCCTGCACGTTGCGCCCGGGCAGGAAGCGCTGGCTTTCTTCGTCCCAGACCACCTTGCCGCGCGATTGCGAATACATGTGAACCGAAGGGGTCCAGCCAGCCGACATGATCAGCGCGTCAATCGAGATGTCGCGTGTCGAGCCACCCGACGACTTGCCAACCTTCATCGACTTGACGCGCAGCTTGCCCGACGTGTCGAGCACAGCCTGACCTGCCAGAACCTCTATCCCCAGCTCACGGGCCCGGGCCACGAGAACAGGGTTTGGATCGGAGCGCACGTCGACAATAGCCGGAACGGAAACACCGGCCTGCTTGAGGTCAAAAGCCGCATTCCAGGCCGAATCGCACGCCGTATAGACCCCGACCTTGGCACCAACCGCGACACCATAATGGTTGAGATAGGCCCGCGCCGCCGATGCGAGCATGATGCCTGGGCGATCGTTGTTGGCAAACACCATGTGCCGCTCGATCGCGCCGGTCGCGATCACCACCTGCTTGGCCCGAACCTGCCACAGCCGTTCCCGTGGCAAGGCCTGATCGGGGTTGGCCAGATGTTCGGTCACCCGCTCCAGAAGCGCGACATGGTTTTGTGCCTGATAGCCAAACGCCGTGGTGCGCGTCAGTACACGTACACTGTCCATAGCACGAAGTTCAGCAGTCACCGCTTGCGCCCAGTTCCAGCCTGATTGGCCGCCGATGGTCGCATCGGTTTCGTGATGAAATGCACCGCCGGTTTCCGGCTGTTCATCACACAGGATCACTTCTGCGCCGGCATGGGCCGCGGCAAGCGCCGCCGAAAGGCCGGTGGCACCACCACCGATTACCAGCACGTCACAGTGGGCGAAATGGTTGGCGTAATGATCCGGATCCGGTTCCTTTGGAGCGACACCAAGACCGGCTGCGGCGCGGATAATCGGTTCATAGATCTTTTTCCAGGCAGCTTTCGGCCACATGAAGGTTTTGTAGTAGAAACCGGCCGCAAAGAATGGCGAGGCCAGATTGTTTAACCCACCAACATCAAAGGCCAGCGACGGCCAGCGGTTTTGCGACCGGGCCTTCATGCCGTCATAGACTTCCTGCACGGTCGCCCGGATATTCGGCGTCCTCCGCACCGCATCACGACCGACATCCATCAATGCATTGGGCTCTTCCGGACCAGCAGACAGCATACCGCGCGGCCGGTGATACTTGAAGGAACGTCCTGTCAGGTGAATGCCGTTGGCAATCAGCGCGGAGGCCAGTGTATCGCCCTCGATCGCAGTGAGCACCTTGTCATCAAAGTTGAAGCGAACGGTCTTCGCCGGCGTCAACCTGCCTTTGCCCTTGATCCGGTTTGCGCCGCTCATTGTGCTGTTCCCTTGACCTGCAGGATGCCATCTTCACCGCGCTCCACATCAACGCGCGGCTCACCAGCCTTGTAGGTGGTCACAAACCGGTCACTGACCGTGTCGCGCACCGCATTGAAGAAACGGGCGCAGCCGTGAATGTGCCGCCAGCGCTCATAGGAAACGCCTTTCGGGTTGGTCCGAATGAAGAAGAACGTCTTGAAGTCCTCGTCGCTAATCGCAGCGATGTCCTTCGGGCGTTCGATATGCGCCTCGCCCGTGTTTCGGAATTCGAGCTCGGGCCGGTCTTCCTGGCAATAGGGACAATGGATCAGAAGCATCGCTTGGTCCTTGGTCAGATCTTGGTTTTGATCACGGCGGTTTCAGGATCGCCAGTGTTGGGAGTGCCGGCGGGCTCGATGATGACGAGATGCGTTTCCTCGTCGGCACGCGGGCAATGCTCGACACCCTTCGGCACAACATACATCTCGCCCGGCCCCAGCACGACATCGCCATCCCGCATCTGGATGGTCAGCCGCCCGGACAGCACCAGAAAGAAGTCATCCGTGTCAGGGTGGGAATGCCAGTTGAATTCGCCGTTCACCTTGACCACCATCACGTCATGGCCATTGAAGCCCGCAACGATCTTTGGAGACCAGAGTTCGGTGAAAGCCGACAGCTTCTGAGCCAGATTGACGGATTGCTCGCTCATTCGCTCAAGCCTCAATGTGCCACGGCCGCAGCCGCCGCTTCATCGATTAGCCGTCCGGTCTGGAAGCGATCCAGATTGAACGGCGCGTTGATCTTGTGCGGCTCGTCGCGCGCAATGGTGTGCGCAAAAACATTGGCCGATCCAGGCGTTGCCTTGAACCCGCCGGTGCCCCAGCCGCAATTCACATAAAGCCCCTTGATCGGTGTTTTCGACAGAATCGGCGAGCGGTCCGGTGTGACGTCGACGATACCGCCCCAGGAGCGCAGCATTTTCATCCGGGTGAACATCGGAAACATTTCGCAAATCGCATCCAGCGTGTGGCTGAGAATGTGCAGCCCACCGGTCTGGGAATAGGAAGTGTATTGATCAGTGCCTGCACCAATCACCAGCTCGCCCTTGTCCGACTGCGAGATATAGGCATGCACCGTGTTCGACATCACCACGCAGGGGAAGATCGGCTTCACCGGCTCGGACACAAGCGCCTGGAGCGGGTAGCTCTCGAGCGGCATCCGCACGCCCGCCATCTCCATAATCACCGACGTGTGCCCGGCAGCAACGACGCCAACCTTCTTTGCACCGATAAAACCCCGGCTGGTGTCAACGCCGGAAACCGACCCGTCATCAGCACGGCGAACCCCGGTAACTTCACAATTCTGGATGATATGAACACCCATATCGGCTGCAGCCCGAGCGTAACCCCATGCAACCGCATCATGGCGTGCAGTGCCGCCCCGGCGCTGCAAAGCGGCACCCACAACAGGATATCGCGCCGACTGATGAATATTGAGCGGCGGGCAAAACTCCTTGGCTTGCTCCGGTGTCAGCCACTCATTGTCGATACCATTGAGCCGGTTGGCGTGGATATGACGTTTGAACACCTGTGTATCGTGCACATTGTGCGCCAGCATCATCACGCCGCGCGCCGAATACATCACATTGTAATTGAGGTCCTGCGACAGCCCGTCCCAGAGCTTGAGCGCATGGTCATAAAGACCGGCGCTTTCGTCGTAGAGATAGTTGGAACGGATGATGGTGGTGTTGCGGCCGGTATTGCCGCCGCCGAGCCAGCCCTTCTCGATCACCGCAATATTGGTGATGCCGTGTTCCTTGGCCAGATAATAGGCGGTTCCCAGACCATGGCCGCCGGCGCCCACGATGATCACATCATAGCTTTTTCGCGGTTCTGGCGATGTCCATTGCGCAGGCCAGCCCTTGTGGCCACGCATCGCCTCGCGGGCAACGGCAAAAGCGGAGTATTTGCGCATAGCTGTCTGGCTCCAAACGGGTTAGATATGCTTCATCCCAGCAAGAGCAAATTCATCTGCTCCGCATCGGCTCTTTTGCGACCTCCGGACGGCCATCAATGTCGCAGTGCGCTTTGTCGCACATGGACATGCAGGTCTGCCGGGAAAATCAGTGTGGTTTGCAAGACAACGAAAAATACGGCAGTACCTGCATTGTCAAGTTGCCGGGGACTGGACTCGGGTCTTCGAAACTGTTATTTGCCACCTCAATCGTAACGCCCTCGGCCGAACGAATGGAATTTTCGTTTGCCAGGGCTGCTTCAGCCAACCGAAAAACTCGAAGGAACGGGATCAACGTGCAGGTACTTGTCCGCGATAACAATGTCGATCAGGCGCTCCGCGCTCTCAAAAAGAAGATGCAGCGTGAAGGCATCTTCCGTGAAATGAAGATGCGTGATTTTTACGAGAAGCCATCGCAGAAGCGTGCGCGCGAGAAGGCTGAAGCCGTTCGTCGCGTCCGCAAGCTGGCCCGCAAGCGGGCACAGCGCGAAGGCCTTATCGGTGGCGGCCGCCCGGCGGCACCTGCTCGCTGAGCCAGTCGTTTTTTCGCCCTTTTAGGGTTGCATGAATGTGAGGCGGAGACGAATATTCGTCTCCGCCTTTTTCAGTGTGGCGGGCCGGGCTGTTCCCGGATAATGCAGGTGGGGCACAGGCGATGCGGTTGATTGCGGCAATTGAGACAAATGAGCAGCACTCGAACAGTGCACGTTTTTTGTTGCTGGCTGCACTATCGGCATTGAGTATTGGGCTAGCCGGCTGCAACACTGCCGCACCCATCGATACCATTTCCATAGACAGTACCCAGGGCACTGACGAAAACATTGCCTCGCTTACCGATGTGATCCGTCGCAACCCGAGCAACCCGGAGGGCTACAATGTTCGTGGTTCGGCTTACGGCAAGTCTGGCAAGTACAGCAATGCTCTGGATGATTTCAACCGCGCCATTCAGCTCAACCCGTCATTTTATCAGGCTTACGCCAATCGCGCCCTGATCCACAGATCGATGGGCAATCTTGCCGAAGCGGCCAATGACTACAATCGTGCACTGCAAATCAATCCCCGCTACGATGTCGCCTATATCGGCCGTGGCAATCTCTACCGTCAGGCCGGTCGGACGAACGAGGCGACAAACGATTTCAATCGCGCCATCAATCTTCAGACAACCGACCCGCGCGCCTACCACAACCGTGGCCTGATCAAGCAATTGAACAATCAGCACACACAGGCGATCGAAGATTTCTCGACCGCCATCTCCCTGGCTCCCAATTCACCCGAACCCTATAACGGCCGGGGAATTTCCTATGTCGCCCTCAATGATGACGACAATGCCTTTGCGGATTTCAACAGGGCGATCGAACTCGATCAGCGGATTGCCGAATCATGGGCCAATCAGGGGCTGATCTATGAGCGGCGTGGTGAAAAGAGCCGTGCTGCCAAATCCTATGCACGTGCAGCGCAGCTTGACCCCAAGTACCGCCCCGCGGTCGACGGCCTGGCCCGCGTTCGCTGACCAGCCGGCACGGTATCCGGCAAAGGTCATCGTCCGACGACCTATCGAGGTCGCAGACCATCGCATTGTAGAGCGTCGTTCGATTGAATAGACGCTTTCTGTTGGCTCAAACGTACCAGCAGGTATGCTCTTTGCCTAGAAGACGTCCCAGCCCATAAAATTAAAGCGGTAGAAAGCGTCTAATTAATAGAACGACAGCATGGGTGAAGCATGGACGTCTTGTCCGCAAAGCGGAACAATGTTCGCTTCAGCACGTTGTGATGCCGAACCAATAAAAAGAAAGTGAGTTCATAATGATCGGCAAGACAAAAACAGCAGCAGCGGCAGCACTCCTCGCAACCGTCGCATTCAGCGCCACCACCGTGCCATCGAAGGCCGACAGTGTAGAACTTGGCCTGCTGGAGTGCGTCGTAGAAGGCGGCGCCGGCTTCATCTTTGGTTCGTCCAAGGATCTCTCGTGCGAATACACCCCGGCAAATGCCAACGCCGCAACAGAAGCCTATTTCGGCGTCATCAACAAGTTTGGGATCGACATCGGCGTGACCGGCGCGACCGTGATCGAATGGGTCGTTCTGGCTCCGACAACAGACTATGAATACCAGATTGGATCGCTCGCCGGCGACTATCGTGGCGTATCCGCCGAAGCGACTGCGGTGGCGGGTGCCGGTGTTAATTTGCTGGTCGGTGGATCCGACGACACCTTTTCGCTTCAGCCAGTGAGCGTTCAGGCCCAAGAGGGCGTTAACGTTGCCGTTGGGGTCGCCGAGCTTCAGTTGCGCTCCGCTTCCAACTGATAAGCCTGTTAGATAGAGAAAAGGCCCGGGTATTATTGCCCGGGCCTTTTTGATTCCTGCGAGTGACCAGCGATCAATGGTCCATGGCTTTGACGATATCGTCGGTCATCTTCTTTGCGTCGCCAAGAAGCATCATCGTGCTGTCTTTATAGAACAGCGTGTTGTCAATGCCGGCATAGCCCGATCCGAGCGAGCGCTTGACGAACAGACATGTGCGGGCCTTGTCGACATCCAGGATCGGCATGCCGTAGATCGGTGATGACTTGTCATCGCGCGCCGCAGGGTTGGTCACGTCATTGGCACCAATGACGTAGGCCACATCGGCCTGTGCGAATTCCGAGTTGATGTCTTCGAGTTCGAAGACCTCGTCATAAGGCACATTGGCTTCTGCCAGCAGCACGTTCATGTGACCCGGCATGCGACCGGCCACCGGATGAATGGCGTACTTGACCTCGACGCCCTGCTTCTTGAGGGTGTCTGCCAGTTCCCGCGTGGCATGCTGCGCCTGGGCAACCGCCATACCGTAACCTGGGACAATAATCACCTTGGATGCATTGGACATCAGGAAGGCCGCATCATCAGCTGAACCGAGTTTGACGCTACGGTCGATATCATCGCTGCCGCCCGCAGCCGCCTCTCCGCCAAATCCACCCAGGATAACCGAGATGAACGACCGGTTCATGCCCTTGCACATGATGTAGGACAGGATCGCACCGGAGGAGCCGACAAGGGCGCCGGTGATGATCAATGCGAGGTTGCCCAGGGTAAAGCCGATACCCGCCGCCGCCCAACCAGAATAGGAGTTGAGCATTGACACCACGACAGGCATGTCGGCGCCTCCGATCGGAACGATCAGCAGTACCCCGAGTGCAAGCGACAGTGCGACAATCAGCCAAAATACAGTATAGCTTTCGGTCGCAACCAGCACACCGATCAGGACAACAATGCCGATCAGCAACGCAGCGTTGATAACATGACGCATCGGCAGCATGATCGGCTTGCCCGACATCCGGCCATCAAGCTTGAGAAAGGCTATGATCGAACCGGTGAAAGTGATCGCGCCAATAGCGACACCAAGCGACATCTCGATAAGCGCCTGAGCGTGGATTTCACCAACGTCGCCAATTCCAAATGCATGCGGCGCATAAAGGGCTGCAGCCGCGACCAGAACAGCCGCCATGCCGACCAGGCTGTGAAAGCCTGCCACCAGCTGCGGCATCGAGGTCATCGGGATTTTGCGTGCGATATAGGCACCAGCGCCGCCGCCGATGGCGAGGCCCGCGACAATCATCGCAAATCCGCCGAACGATGGTTTTGCTAGCAGCAGTGTCGTGACAATGGCAATCGCCATGCCGACCATGCCGTAGGTGTTACCCTGGCGGCTGGTCGTCGGATGTGAAAGGCCCCTAAGAGCCATGATGAACATAACGCCTGAAACGAGGTAGGCAAATGCGGCAAAATTTTCTGACATCAGCCGGCCCTCACTTCTCTTTTTTCTTGTACATGGCCAGCATCCGCTGGGTGACGAGGAATCCGCCAAAGATATTGACCGATGCAAGCACCAGTCCGACAAATCCGAAACCCGTTGCCCAACCGGACAGCGAGGCGCCGACCGCAAGCAATGCGCCCACGACAATGACCGAGGAGATCGCGTTGGTGACCGCCATCAGTGGCGTGTGCAAGGCGGGTGTCACCGACCAGACCACGTAGTAGCCGACAAAAATCGCCAGAACAAAAATCGCCAGCCGGAATACGAATGGATCAATCGCACCGCCGCTTGCGGCATGCACTGCTGCTGCCACGCCATCACCCGCCGGACCGGCGGTTTCCGCAGCCGCACGAACAGCGCTGGCTGCCTGCTCGAGATTTTCAAGAGCGGTATCGAGTACAGACCCTGCCATCACGCGGCTCCCTTGCTGGTTTCACCGCCAAATGCGGGATGAATGACCGCGCCGCCATGGGTCAGTGCGGTAGCCTTGACCAATTCATCCTCCATGTTGACCGAAACGGTCTTGGCTTCCTTGTCGATCATCGTGTCGAGGAATGTCAGGAGGTTCTTGGCGTAGAGCAGCGAAGCACTCGCCGCGATCTGACCAGGCATGTTCAGAATTCCGATCACAGTAACACCATCGACAGTGACTGTTTCACCAGCCTTCGCACCCTCGATGTTGCCTCCGCGCTCAACCGCCAGGTCAACCGCGACCGAGCCCAGACGCATGCTTTTGAGCATGTCGCGCGAAATCAGTTTCGGAGCGGGACGACCCGGAATAAGCGCTGTGGTGATCACTATATCCTGCTTGGAAATGTGATCGGCAACCAGAGCAGACTGCTTGGCCTGGTATTCCTTGGACATTTCCTTGGCGTAGCCACCGGAGGTTTCGGCGGCCTTGAACTCGTCGTCTTCCACCGCAATGAACTTGGCGCCCAACGAGGCAACCTGCTCTTTTGCAGCCGGACGGACATCGGTCGCCGAGACAGCGGCACCCAACCGGCGCGCGGTCGCGATGGCCTGCAATCCGGCAACACCGGCGCCCATCACAAACACCTTTGCAGCAGGCACTGTGCCCGCGGCAGTCATCATCATCGGCATTGCCCGGTCGAACGTGTGGGCGGCTTCAATAACCGCTTGGTACCCGGCAAGGTTCGCCTGCGAGGACAGCACGTCCATGGACTGCGCACGGGTGATCCGCGGCATCAGCTCCATTGCGAAGCTCGTGACTCCTGCCTGGGCAAGCGCAGAAAGAGCCTTTTCGTTGCCGTATGGATCCATCTGGGCAAGCACGATGGCGCCTGATTTGAGGGATTTGATTTCCGTCTCGGAAGGCCGCCTTACGCGAAGCACAACGTCCGCCTTTTTCGCGTCAGCCGCAGTTCCGGCTTTAGCACCGGCTGCGACAAAATCCGCATCAGCGATTCGGGATTTCTCTCCGGCTCCCTTCTGGACAATGACATCAAGACCAAGCGCCGTCATCTTTTTCACAGTCTCCGGCGATGCGGCGACACGCGATTCAAGCTGATCCGATTCTTTAGCTACAAAAACAATGGCGCCCACAAGAGCCCCTCCTCTGGCAAACAGAATGAGACGCGTCGGCACGGATCATCAGCGATCCGCGTCCACGCGCAGCGAAGGGTTCAACGAGCGAGAATGCTGCCACCAATGCCCAGAACGAGAAATGTCAGAAAGCCAACAATCGCGCCGGCACCGGTAAAGAAGAACACCGCCATGGCAATCATCAGAGCCACGATATGGATAGTTCCGTACTTCGCGCCGGCAAGGAACATGTTGTAGGTTTTGTCGTGCTCGGAATAATCCATAGCAGCCCCGGTTTCGACAGGACCGTTCATCTGTTCAGCCATAAGATAGCTCCCCAATTGACAATTAACCGACGGATTACACAAACCCCGGCCAATGTGCAATGGACATCAGGCAAAACGACGGTGTCAAAAACGTCTCGCGGTTCGCCGGATACTCATTGGTGCATCAGTCCATTCAGACCATTCTGCTCGCTTGCTGAATTGCGTATCTCGCCGTCGGCAGGATAGTCAGTGGCGTAAGTCCGAGCACTTCGCGCGGAGCAAACATCATTTTCCGCTCATGCGGTTGCGAATCAAAGAAAGGATATCTCTTGAACAGACTCCGCTTGAGTTCATTCGCATTGGCGCCGTGAAGTTCAAGTTCATTCTGGTATTGCTCGACATAGCGCGGGCCTGCCAGCTCGATAGAATTGAAAACCCGTTTGTAAAAGGCACGGTGATTTGACTTGGTCACCGAAAGACAGAAATCCACATCATAATAGACTGTCGCCATGGTTGCCACACGTAGGGTCAGATAGGGCAATGCCGGATATTCCCGCATGATTTCCGGATCAGCTGCAAATCGTACAGGGTCGATAAAAGTCTTACCTGCGTCCAGAAGCGGGTGCATGACATCCGGAAACCGAGCCACCGCCACGCCGTCCCGATGGGCATCGGTGACATGATGCACCCGGATTGTCGAAACCAGTTGCTCATCGAAGAAAATGCCCATCACATGGGCATTTGGTTTGAAATCCAATTCGTCAATCAGCTGCAACTCATCATTCTCACGAGCCAACCCGACGCTGGTGAAGGCCTTGTATCGCAGCCGGGCAATATCTTCGAGGTCGTCCGAGTTTTCAATGCGGCGGTACTCGATGCTCTCGAGGAAGCGCATGACGCTCGCGCTGAACCCAGTGACTTCGCTTTGAGCGGCGTTAGCCATAGATAATAAGTCTCCCTCGTTACGCACGAGGAAAGCTTATCGTTAATTTTGGGTTAATCAATCGCGGGATGCGCCCGAAGCCCAGTTAACTACCTATTAAGGTTAATGAACTCTTAAATTTGGCACTAAAAACAATGCTCCTACCAGAAAGTGCCTGAAAGAATTCATTGTCAGATTTTGAAAATGTGCGGACCGGCTTGGCGCAAATCCGAGGCAGGTCAGTTTCCGGATTGATGTGCGTGACCGGATTGCCCGACGACTGTCAGCGTCCGCGGATTGCTCGAAAGCTTGTTCGCCAACTCGACAAACGAGCCGTGCGGCATCGGCGTACCAAAAATATAACCCTGGATGATATCGGCGCAATTGTTGTCGCTTATCATCACAAGCTGGTCTTCAGTCTCTACACCTTCAACCACCACCTCAAGCCCAAGCTCCCGCGCCAGATTAACGACACCACGCAGCAATTTCAGCTTCTTTGGGTCTTTCGTCAGATCCCTGACAAAGGAGCGGTCAATCTTGACCTTGTTAAGCGGCAGCATATCCAGGTAGCTGAGGCTCGAATATCCTGTGCCGAAGTCGTCAATCGCAATCGACATACCCATCGAGCGAAGCTCTGTCAGGATCTCTCGAGCCGTCTTGAGATCGTTCATGAGACCGCTTTCGGTGATTTCCAGTTGCAGCCGTCCCGGCGCGAAATCGGCGCGGTCGAGCGCATCTGCGATCACCGAAACAATCGTTCGGTCATTCAGGTCGTGAGCGGAGAGGTTGACAGATACCTGCAGGTCACTGGGCCAGTTGGCTGCATCCTGCACGGCACGGTCAATCACACACCGTGTCAGTTCGCTGATGATCCCCATTTCCTCTGCCAGAGGAATGTAGACAGCAGGCGATACAGGCCCCAACTCCGGATGAATCCAGCGGGAGAGAGCTTCAGCACCAACAATGCGTGTACCCTGCGGATTGAACATCGGCTGGTAAAACAGGTCCATTGACTGGGTCCGGATCGCTTCACGAAGTGCAGCTTTCATACCCTGGCGCTCAGTGTAGCGCTGGTCCATCGAATCTTCGAACAGGGTCCACCGGTTCTTGTCGCGACGCTTCGCTTCATAAAGAGCCAGATCGGCCTGGATGTGCATATCTTCAAGTTGTACGCCTGCAACTGGCGACATCACCACACCGCCGGACAAACTGATGAAAAGCTTGTGGCCATCAATTATATAAGTCCCGCGCAACGTATCGACCACAAAATCCATCGTTGCATTGAGGTCTTCTATGTCCTTGACGTCAGGGATGAACAGGACAAACTCGTCACCGCCAAAGCGGGAGACCACATATTTCTGCCGCGATAAGGAGCGGAGTCTGTTGGCAATTGCGCTGAGCAATTTGTCGCCATTGACGTGCCCCATACTATCATTGACGTGCTTGAAATCGTCGATATCGAGCACGGCAAGAGCCATCTGCTGATCAGGCTTGGCGTTGGCCATTTTTATGCTTACGACCTCTTTGAACCAAGACCGGTTGGGCAGATTGGTCAGATTGTCGAACCGCGCCATATGCAGAATGCGTTTTTCCGATTGGATGCGCTCAGACACATCTTCGAATATCAGGACAACACCCTTCTCACCGCGATACCGGGCACTGAACTCCAGCCAGCTGTTCTTGTCAAAACGCACCAGTGCGCGATCATCGCGGCCGCTGACAAGACTGTCGAGATGCTGATTGATTTGTCCGAAATTTTCCTTTGCGATCACACCATTGCGTGTGCCCAGTCGTAAAGCGGCTCTCAAGGCACGTCCGGTCAGGTCTGTGTTCTTGTCTATGCTGAAGAACTCGCGCGCCTTACGGTTCGCGACTTCAATTCTGCCGTCTCCATCAAGCATGAACAGCCCGTGCGACATATTGTTGAGCGCGGTATCGAACCTTTCAGCAATCTCCGCGGTCTTCCGCTCGGCGGTGACTGAATTGAAAAGAAAGTCGCGGACACCGTTTGCCATCGAACGTGTTGTCAGGAAAAGCGGCAACAAAAGGATCGCCATGAGGCCCATATATGGATCGCGCGCGATCATAAGGCCGGCCGTTATCGGAAGGCAGGCTGCCAGAATGATCATGTCGACATTCAAGCGAGACCCGAAATTCCGTCCAACCACCGAGATCATGCTCGCCAGAGTGACCGAAACCGTCACCAGCTCAGCAAATGGATCTTGAGCCACGACCAGGGCATGGCCGCACATCGTGCCCAGGATGGAGCAAGTGATAAACGACCCTGTCACATAACGCTTTTCCCAGTGCAACGTATCGGCCAGCTTCAAATCGTTTTTTTGCAGCCGGTCGAAAGCCATCATGTCTATGTTGCGACAAAACCAGACAACGAAAAGTGCCAACGCAACATACAGATAAAACGGGTCGTCGATTCTCAGATAGACCGCCATCGCAGTGACCACATGCGCGATCATGCCGGCAAACAACGTTCCGCGCTGCTGATACAGCGAGGCTACGAAAGACAGACGGACTTCGTCCGCGAATGATGTGTTTTCTGCGGTCGGCATGAACACTGAATCCCTGAATCTGAGACAGCAACGTACCAGATGGAAATTAAGAACACATTTACCGAGTGGAAAAATTCAGCTGCGATCACAACGAATTACCGGTTTTAAAATCTCGGTTAACAAACCGAAAATGAGGAAAGTCAAACGAAGAAAAACGATTATTCAGCCGCCACAGGCCGATGCTCACCAACATCGTTTAGAATTGAATGCTTAATGGATTCCTTTTCTGGCAAAACAGCTTCGAAATTCTTCTTTTTAACATGACCATATCCTTTGACCTTCAAAGGATATGAAAGGAAACCGGCAACTGCCTCGGAATTGTGCTTGCGAAGCAAGCTGATCATTTGAGCAACTTCGTCAATGAAGGCAGATAACATCTGCCGCTCCAAACGCCGCTCGGCACTGTAGCCGAACACATCAAGAGGTGTACCGCGCAGAACCTTAAGCGCGGATAGCAAAGGAAAAAGCGTCGCCATTCCGCGGCCAAATGTGGTTTTTACGGGATGTCCCTTGCTGTCCTTCCGACCAAGGACTGGTGGCGCCATATGGTATTCCAGCTTGTCATAGCTTTCGAACTGCTTGCCGAGTTGCCGCTTGAAGCTCCCGTCGCTGTAGAGCCTGGCCACCTCATACTCATCCTTGATCGCCATCAGTTTGAACAGCGACCGCGCTGCGGCTTCAGACACTGAGCCAGCCTTGCCGAGTGCAAGCTCTTCGGCATCTACCAACGGCTGGAGAATATCGCGATACTTCATCGCCCAGGCCTTGTTCTGATAGTCCTCAAGGAATAGCGCACGGTGATCGATGATATCTGCAACAGTCTCCCGCGCCTCTGATTCAGCCTCAGCGAATTGATCTGAAACAAGCGCCTCAACCGATTGCGGATCATGGGCTGCCTTTCGGCCCCAGCGAAACGCCTCAATGTTCATTTTCACCGATTGGCCATTTAGCCGGATGGCTTCCTCGACTGTGTCCGGAGAAAGCGGCAACGCGCCCTTTTGGGATGCCATTCCCAGCATGAACATATTGGCAGCAATCGCGTTGCCGAACAGTCGGGTGGCCGCGACCGTCGCGTTGAAGAAACTGGTTTTCTCAGCGCCCGCAGCTTTAACGATCGCCCGCTTCAGCCGCTCTGTAGGCAAGGAGAAATCCGCGTTGCGCGCAAAGTCGCCTGGCATCACTTCATTGGTGTTGACCAAGAAAGCGGTTTCGCCCTCCCGAACTGACGTCAGGACTTTCCGCGACCCCGAAACCACCAGATCACATCCGAGCACCAGATCGGCCTTGCCGGCCGAGATCCGGATTGCCTGAATGTCTGCCGGTGTGTGCGCAATCCGGACATGCGAAAACACCGCGCCGCCTTTTTGCGCCAGCCCCGCCATGTCGATCATTCCGCAGCCCTTGCCTTCAAGATGCGCGGCCATCCCGAGAATTGCGCCGATGGTGACCACACCGGTGCCGCCGACACCGTCAATGATCGACGCCCATCCGCGATCAAGCGAGGCAATATCCGGAGCAGGCAATCCCGCAAGCGGATCGGGGGTCGACTTGAGCACTGCCGTATCAGCCTTCCGGATCCGTCCCCCATGCACTGTTACAAAAGAAGGGCAAAAACCATCCGTGCAGGAAAAGTCCTTGTTGCAGCTGGATTGGTCAATTTTGCGCTTACGGCCAAACTCGGTCTCTACCGGCTGGATCGAAACGCAGTTCGACTTGACGCCGCAATCTCCACAGCCCTCGCAGACCAGCTCGTTGATACTCACCCGCTTGTCAGGGTCCGGATAGCTGCCGCGCTTTCTGCGGCGGCGCTTCTCGGCAGCGCAGGTCTGATCGTAGATCAACGCTGTAACACCGGCGATGTCGCGTAATTCACGCTGAACCGCATCCATCTCGGACCGGTGGTGAACGCTCATCATCGGCGGCCACGCGGTTCCGGAAGGGTATCTATCCGGTTCATCGCTGACCAGGGCAATCCGTTCCACGCCTTCAGCACGAACCTGCCGCGCGATGGCGTCCACGGTCAGACCGCCTTCATGCGCTTGTCCACCGGTCATCGCAACGGCGTCATTGTAGAGGATCTTGTAGGTGATGTTGGCGCCCGATGCGATGGCAAAGCGCAAAGCCAGCACACCCGAATGATTGTAGGTCCCGTCTCCCAGGTTCTGGAAAATGTGCTTGCGAGTGGTGAATGGCGCCTGCCCCACCCATTGAGCCCCCTCGCCCCCCATCTGTGTAAAGCCGGAGGTATCCCGGTCCATCCAAAGCGACATGAAATGGCAGCCTATACCCGCCGCCGCCACGGAGCCTTCCGGCACCTTCGTCGATGAATTGTGCGGACATCCTGAACAAAAATAAGGCGTGCGCGACGCCACATCCGACACGCTCGCCAGCATGCTCTGGAACTGGCGAATGCGCTTGACCTTGGCGTCGATATCTTCCGCATGGCCAACCACCCTGAGCACACGCTCACCCACCGCAACGGCGATCTCATTGGGATCAAGCGCCCCCTTGACCGGGAAAAGCCAGTCACCGCGCTCGTCCCGCTTGCCGACCACTACTGGTTGACGCGCCGTTCCGTAGAGTGCTTCACGCAACTGGCTTTCCAGCAGCGAGCGCTTTTCCTCAACGACGATCACCATGTCGAGGCCATCGACAAACTCGGTCATGTCAGCCAGATCGAACGGCCACGGGCAGGCAACCTTGTAGAGCCGCACACCAATCTGGTTGGCGCGCGTCTCGTCGATACCCAGATCGTCGAGTGCCTGGCGCACGTCCAGATAATTCTTGCCAACGGTCAGGATGCCGAGCTTGGCGTTTGCACCACCCGAATAGATGATCCTGTTCAGACCATTGGCTCGGATATAGGCGCTTGCCGCATCGCGCTTGAATTCATGCAGACGCATTTCCTGGCCAAGAAAATCGAGATCATTGGCACGAATATTGAGCCCGCCCGGCGGCATTGTGAATTCCGGCAGGATGATCTTCAGTCGATCAAGCCCTGCGTCAACCGAAGCCGTCGATTCCACGTTGTCCTTGACGCATTTGAGTGCAGCCCATGTGCCCGCAAAGCGGGACATTGCAAAACCATGCAATCCGTAATCAATCATCTCCTGCACGCCGGCAGGATTGAGAATCGGGATCATGGTGTCGATAAAATTGAATTCGGTCTGGTGCGCGTTGGTCGAGCTTTCAGCCGTATGGTCGTCCCCCATCAACGCAAGAACGCCACCATGTTTGGATGATCCCGCGAGGTTTGCGTGACGAAACACATCGCCTGAACGATCGACGCCCGGCCCCTTGCCGTACCACAGCGAAAACACGCCATCATACTTGCCGGTTCCGTCCAGACCGGCTTGCTGCGTCCCCCAACAGGCAGTCGCAGCAAGCTCCTCGTTCAATCCGGGCTGAAACACAATGTTGTGCTCGGTCAGCGATCGTTGCGCGCGCATGATCTGCTGATCCAGACCGCCAAGAGGCGACCCTCGATAGCCGGACACAAACCCTGCTGTGTTCAGGCCGGCCAGGCGGTCTCGCTCATGCTGCATCATCAGCAGCCGGACGACAGCCTGTGATCCGGTAACAAAGACCCGGTCCTTGCTGAGGTTGAATTTGTCGTCGAGCGAAACATCATGCACTGTCATTTACAGTCTCCTCAAACTGTCTCGGCCGAGCCCCAGGGCCTACGCCGAACCAGCCACGGACATTCTCGGATCCGTGACCTTTGCAATGATATTTGGACCAGTCGGCTCTGTGGTCAATCGAATTCATACGCAACAGCCGACTGCGCAATCAGATGATTGGCAACCCACAGCAAACGAAACTATCTGTCGTCAACGACATATCCGGCTACCGTTTCAGCGACCGATGGAGTGGCCACCGTCGACGACTATCGAGCTTCCCGTCATAAAGGCGCTGGCTTTCGAAGCGAGCAACAGCACAACACCATCGAGATCGTGCATATCACCCAGCCGCCCGGTCGGGTTCTGCCCCGCCATGACAGCGGCCCCGGGACCTTTGAGAAACGGCTCCGTCAAACCGGTTTCAAACCAGCCCGGCCTGATCTCGTTGACCCTTATTCCGTGCTTCGCCCACTCCAGCGCCAGGCTTCGTGTTATCTGGCTGACGGCCGCCTTGGATGCACCATAGGCCGACACCTGCCGCATTGGAATTTCCGACAACACGCTTGATATGTTGATGATCGACCCGCCACGACCGTCGCGTATCATCCGGCGAGCGGCCTCCTGAGCAGCCATGAAAACGCTGTCGACGTTGACTGACAGGACTTCACGCAGCGTTTCGCGGTCAAGGTGGGTCGCTTTGTCGCGATGGGCAATGCCCGCATTGTTGATCAGCACGCTGACCGGTCCGAGCGCTACCTCGACCTGGTCAAAAACAGCGCAAATGGCCTCGTCGCAACGCACATCCAGCTCAACAGCCATCGCTTTGCCACCAAGCCCGGAAATCGTGGTGGCCGCGGCATCCAGAATTGCGGGTTCGTTGCCTGCAATAGCCACTTTCGCACCATTCAACGCCAATGCCTGCGCCATTGCGAACCCCAACCCTGTGCCACCCCCGGTAACCAGTACAATCTCGTTCGAAACGTCAAATAACTCGCTGATTTGCACCCTTGACCTCTTTTTCCTGCCCCTTGCCGGAGGTATAGCCGCACTCATCGATCGACGCCACAGCCGACCGAGCAGCTAACTGGTAAAACAAATGCACCACTCGTTGCGTTTCATGGGTTTTTCCTGATATGGGCTGGCGCAGCATCATGCAGATGGTATGGATGAGGCAATATGGGAACGTTGGTTGATCACACTCCTTTGAAAGGGAGGTGAAATGACCAGGAGGTCAATATGGGAAGTTTTTTGGCATTGAGCCGTGTCATCGACCGGATCAATGAGTTTGTCGGGCGCAATGTATCCTGGCTCGTGCTGGCGGCTGTACTGATCAGTGCCGGCAATGCGGTTATCCGCAAAATGTTTGACATGTCATCAAATGCCTGGCTGGAGGTTCAGTGGTACTTGTTTGGTGCCGTTTTCATGCTCGCTGCAGGTTATACACTGCGCAAGAACGAGCATGTCCGCATCGACGTCATCGCCGGCAACCTTTCCAAGCGCACACGTGACTGGATCGACCTGTGTGGTCATTTGCTGTTTCTGATGCCCTTCTGCCTGATGATGACCTACCTTGCGTGGCCGTTCTTCTGGCGCTCCTTCAATTCCGGCGAAATGTCCAGCAATGCCGGCGGTCTGATTATCTGGCCAGCCAAGGCAAGCATCCTTCTGGGTTTCATTCTGCTCACAGCCCAAGCTGTCTCCGAGATCATCAAGCGCATAGCCATCATTCGGGGCGTGATGGAAGAAGAGGTTGGGCACGACCATTCCCTGCCGCCGCAAGTCGAAGCAGCCTCAGCCATGAAGGGCCGCTCCGATGCTTGATTTTCTTGCCCACAATCTTGCGCCGATCATGTTCATCACCGTCATGGCGATGCTTCTGCTCGGTTACCCGGTCGCCTTCACTCTGGCCGCCGGTGGCATGTACTTCTTCGTCGCGGGCGTTGAACTGAGCCATATATCTCCCGAGATCAGACTTTTCTGGCCATTGGCCCAGGCCAACATGAACCGCGTCTTCGACGTCATGCGCAACGACACGCTGCTGGCCATTCCGTTCTTTACTTTCATGGGGCTCATCCTCGAGCGTTCGCGCATGGCCGAGGATCTGCTCGACACCATCGGTCAGCTGTTCGGCACCCTGCGTGGTGGTCTGGCGTTTGCTGTTATCATCGTCGGGGCGCTGCTTGCTGCCACGACGGGCGTTGTTGCAGCCTCTGTCATCGCAATGGGCCTGATCTCCTTGCCGATCATGATGCGCTACAACTACCATCCCGGCCTTGCAGCGGGCACAATCGCCGCATCGGGAACGCTGGCGCAGATAATCCCGCCTTCGCTTGTCCTCATCGTCATGGCCGACCAGCTCGGTCGCTCCGTCGGTGACATGTATGTCGGCGCCTTCTTCCCGGCCTTGATTATCGTCGGCATGTATTGCGCCTACATCTTCGCTATCACGCTGATCAAGCCGCAATGGGTGCCAGCCCTGCCGCCGGAAGCCCGGCCACTTGGCAGTGGCGGCCGCTCGCTGATCATCATCATCGGTTTGGCAATCGCGCTGTTCTTCATCTGTGATTACTTTGTATTCGATGATCTGCGCTATGAGACAAGAGTCGTCTGGTCTGCTCTGGTTGCCACGCTCATCCCCTATGGGTTCGCGCTTCTTAACCGCAAGATGAAGCTTGGGTATCTGTCAAAAATGGCAGAGCAGGTCGTTATCGTCCTGATCCCGCCACTGGCACTGATCTTCCTCGTTCTCGGCACCATCTTCCTGGGCATCGCAACACCCACCGAAGGCGGCGCCATGGGCGCAACCGGCGCACTGATCATGTCGATCATGAAGGGGCGGCTGGACAAGAAAACGCTCCTCCAGGCGCTGGATTCCACCGCGAAGCTGGCAACCTTCGTGATGTTCATCCTGATCGGCGCCAGGGTGTTTGCACTCACCTTTTACGGCATTGCCGGCGACCGCTGGGTGGAGGAGCTTCTGCTGGCGCTGCCGGGCGGAGAGATCGGCTTCCTGATCACCGTTTCTATCGTCATCTTCATTCTGGGCTGCTTTCTCGACTTCTTCGAGATCGCTTTCATCATGGTTCCACTGCTGGCGCCGGTTGCCGAAAAGCTTGGCATTGACCTGATCTGGTTCGGCGTTCTGTTGGGCTTCAACCTGCAGGCCAGCTTTTTGACACCGCCCTTCGGGTTCGCGCTTTTCTACCTCAGATCGGTAGCGCCCATCAAAGCCTGGCATGACGAAACCACGGACCGGATGATCGAACCGATTTCGACCAAGTCGATCTACACCGGCACCTTGCCTTTCATCATCATCCAGATCGTGATGCTGGGCATTCTGATCGCCTTCCCCGGGCTAGTCACTCATTACAAGACTGAACCGGTAATGATGGATCAGGGCGACATAAACCAGGAGATCAACAACATCGGCGGTGGTGGGTTCGGTCTGCCCGGCTCGGGGCTTAGTCTCGGCGGTGGCCTGAGCCTGCCGGGCACGCCCAACCTAGATGAGCCAGACAGCGGCATGCCGGCAATGCCGAGCTTTGGCGAGCCCGCGGAACCGGCCGACGGCAATGCCTTGCCTGCTCCGGGTGGTCTTCCTGCCCCGGGCGGCGCAACCGGGCTGCCAAACTTCAACTGACCGGACATCTGTTCTGGTTGATATTACAAGCCCGGCGGCATCCAACCGCCGGGCTTTTTCATTCTCCGTAACAATCGGTTCGGACCCGCAGGGCTCAAGGCCACTCAAGCAAGGCCTGAACCAGGCCGCAAAGGCCGGTGTGGTCCGCCGCCTCCGTTTCGAGCGTCATTATTCCATTCCGCTCCAGCGCTGCTCCACCTGAATGAAGTATCGCCTCCCTTGGCCAGATATTCCTGGGTGGGAGAACCCTGCGCCGTGGAATTAAGACACGAAAAAGCCCCGGCACCTTGCGGCACCGGAGCTTCGAATGTCAGGCGATGTAAGTAGCTTAGAGCTTGCCGCCACGCTGCTGGATCATCATGAAGGTGTCCATGTTGTATTCGGCCAGCTGGAACCAGAGGTAGCCGTCGCCACGGTAGCCCATATAGCTGTCATGGATCTTCTTGAACGCAGCATTTTCAGCGCCGATTTCAGCATAGACCTTGTTGGCTGCACCGAAACAGGCTTCCAGGATCTCGAGGCTGTAGGGACGAAGCTTGGTTCCCTCGGACACGAGCTTCTTCAAAGCCGGCGGGTTCAGGGTATCGTAACGCGCCATCATCACGCTGTTAGCGAGTGCCGAAGCCGACTTTACCACGCCCTTGTAGGCGCTCGGCAGTTCGTTCCACTTATCCAGGTTGATCAGGTTCATCAGCGTCACGCCGCCTTCCCACCAACCAGGATAGTAGAAGTATGGAGCAACCTTGTTGAAGCCAAGCTTGGAGTCATCGTATGGGCCGACGAATTCAGCCGCGTCGATGGTGCCCTTTTCAAGCGCAGCGTAGATGTCGCCGCCAGGAATGTTCTGCGGAACGACGCCAACTTCCTGAATAATCCGGCCGCCGAAGCCGCCGATGCGCATCTTGAGGCCCTGCATGTCGGCAACAGTGTTGATTTCCTTACGGAACCAACCGCCCATCTGGGCACCAGTGTTGCCGGCGGGGAAAGCAATCATGTTGTTGTCGGCATAAAATTCGTTGAGCAGTTCAAGCCCGCCGCCCTCATACAGCCAACCATTGGTCATGCGCTGGTTGAGACCGAACGGAACCCCGGTTCCAAAAGCCCAGGTCGGGTCCTTGCCGAAGAAGTAGTAGGACGCTGTGTGCGCCATTTCGATGGTGCCGTCGCGAACAGCGTCAGCGCCTTCGAGCGCGCCAACGATTTCACCGGAACCGTAGGTTTGAATTTCGAAATTGCCGTCGGTAGCTTCAGAGACAGCCTGGGCGAAAACTTCCGCTGCACCGTAAATCGTATCCAACGCCTTCGGGAAACCCGACGAGCAGCGCCATGTAATTTTTGGCATTGTCTGCGCAATGGCCGGAGCGGCCAGTGTAGTTGCGGCAGCAGCGCCGGCACCAGCTACTCCAGCCTTTTTGATAAAGGAACGACGATCCATAAAAACCTCCCAGTTGAATTAGCGCCGCGAGGCAAGGGATTCGCTCACCAAGACACCCCAACGACATGAGGTTGACCTAACCATGTTGCGAGTGGCCTTTCAAGCGGAAGACAGCAATTTCAGTCGCATTGGTCAATTTTTTTTGCCAGTTTCAAACCATGCAAATTTAGGTAAAAATAATCCCATTTTTCGCAAGCAAATCCGGAAGCGATGGAATTGACAAAACATCGCTGAAACGCAAGAACCAAAGACCCCATTCCGTGATATTTCGGCGGGGCAGATCAAGGGAATCGGGCGATGCACAGTGGACTTGTCGCAATACCGGCGGATATTCGCGAATTCGATGGATACACCTGGCATGCCGCGCCCGATCAGTACATCATGGCTGCGGTCACCGGATCGAATGTCCTGCCACTGATAGTGCCGGCACTGAGTGAGGGAACGGACGTAGACATGGTGTTGGATCGCGTCGACGGGGTTCTGATCAGCGGCTCCCGCACCAATGTTCATCCATCCAACTATGGAGAAGACGAAACCGAACACCACGGTCCGTTCGATCCCGCCCGTGACATGCTCAGCATGGCGCTCATCCGCCGTACGATTGAACGCGGCATTCCGCTGCTCGCCATCTGCCGCGGCATACAGGAACTCAATGTCGCTCTCGGCGGCGCTCTCGCCACCGAAATTCAGGACCTTCCTGGACGCATGGATCACCGCAAGCCCGAAACCGAAGACCGGGACCAGGCATTCGCCATCCGCCATACCATCAAGGTCAAGGAAGGCAGTTGCCTTGCATCCATTGTCGGCAACGACGAAGTGAGTGTCAATTCGCTGCATCGTCAGGCTATTTCAACACTGGCGCCCCGGTTGGCTGTTGAAGCTGTTGCTGACGACGGCACCGTCGAAGCCGTCAGCGTGATAGATGCGCCGGGCTTTGCCCTTGGGGTTCAGTGGCATCCCGAATACTGGGTCGGCAACGACGTCATTTCAGACAAGATTTTTGCAGCCTTTGGCGATGCGGTTCGCGCTCGCCACGCTCGGCCTGCCGTAGCCGCTGAATAGGCACAAGGCATATCGCGTTCAAACGCATGCATTTGAATGGGCGGCGTTGTAATGACATTGGCTGGACAATCCTTGACACCTCGTGGTCTTATGCCCGACGAGTGATAAAGGGGTTTAACGCTTTGAAAAACTTGATATTCTTTCTCATATTTTGCATCGGGGGCTTTTCAGCCACCCCTGCAGCTTTTTCTCAGAGCACGCTGTGCCAGGACTCAGTAACAACGCCGGACATTGTTGAATGCCTGACGTCCCATCTCAATCTCATGGATGGCGATCTTAATCGAACCTATCAAGAATTGCGGGCCGACTTGAACAAGGCGGACTATGCCAAGCTACTCAAAGCCCAACGCGGATGGATCGACTTCCGTGATGCCGAATGTGCTCGTATCGCGGACTACGCCAGTGGCGGCACGATGGCTCCTATACTCAAACTGGGCTGTTTGATGAAATTGACGGAACGCCGTATCGAAGATTTGTCCACCAATCCACTAACCGGCGAGATCAATTAAAAACTTCAAAGCTCCGGTGTGCGCAGCCTTTAACTCGGCTTCCGGTCTAAACCTGCACATTCCGGCACCGGCGTAACAGCCGCTCGGCCATCAAGCCATGCCGCGAGATTGTCCACGACCAGATCGGCCATGGCGTTACGTGTGGAGATCGAAGCCGAAGCCACATGCGGTAGCAGGCAGACGTTGGGCAGATCCATAAGCGCTTGCGGTACATTTGGTTCATCCGCAAAAACATCGAGCCCGGCTGCAGCGATGCTGCGGTCCGCAAGTGCGGCGATCAGTGCTGGCTCATCAATCGTTGATCCACGCCCGACGCTGATCAAGACGCCTTGCGGGCCAAGCGCATTCAGAATGTCTGCGTTGACAACCTTTTCGGTCGCGGCACCACCCGGCACGATCACAATCAGGGTGTCGACAGCTGAAGCCATGTCAATCAGACGTGGGTGCCAGGTGTAAACCACGTCAGACCGTTGCGTTCTGGTGTGATAATGGATGGGCAAGCCGAATGCTTCCAGCCGTCGGGCAATGGCCAGGCCGATCCGCCCGAGACCGAAGATGCCGATAGTCCGTCCCCTGAGGGAAAGAGATGTCAGCGGGTAAGCCCCCTCGGCCGCCCAGCGCCCTGCACGAAGATAGGCCTCTGCCTTTGGCAGTTCACGCAACGTATTGAGCAGCAGCCCGACCGTTGTGTCCGCAACTTCATCAGACAGGACGTCCGGCGTATTGGTGACCATGACCTTGCGCGTCGCAGCATGCGCTACATCAACGGCGTCATAGCCAACGCCAAAATTGGCAATCACTTCGAGGTTTGGCAGGGAATCGATGAATTCCGCCGAAATCACCGTTCCCGAGGCGATGCCTCTGATCCGGCTGCGGGCTTTATCACTCATCATCCCGGCATCTGCTGCATCAATGGAGACCGCATCGAACTCCGCTTCAACGCGTTCGCGTACCCGGGGATGCACCTTTCCGGCCAGAAGCACCATGGCTCGTTCTGCACTCATCGGCCTGCTCCCGGGTTGAGCGGCATGGTCGATTGCCTGATCCGCATTTCAGGTTTAATCAGATGCAGCCCGTCAGCTTCGCTCGAGCCATTGAGTTTGTCGAGCAACGCCCGTGCCGCCAAACGTCCGACCTCGGATTGCCCGTTCCAGACCGTGGTCAAAGCCGGCGTTGCAATTGCCGCTTCCTCAAGATCGTCATAACCAGTCACCGAGATATCCTTTCCGGGTACAAGGCCTGCTCGCGCGATGCCACTCATCAGGCCGATGGCCACCAGATCGTTCCAACATACCGCTGCAGTCGGCTTGAGCGGATTGGCAAGAAAATTCACCGCTGCTTCAAAGCCGCTTTGCTTGGTCCGCGGCCCCGGAATTCTCAGCGCCGGATTAACAGCAATACCGGCCTTCTTGAGCGCTTCCGCGTAACCGGCATATCGATCCCGCCCTGTCGAGGTATGATCGGTGCCGCCGATCATGGCAATGCGAGTGTGGCCCAAGCTAATCAGATGGTTGGTCGCCAGTGCTGTTCCATAGGCGTCATCGCCGCGGAAGGTCGGCACATCAATTTCCGGCACCGACCGGGCGATCAGGATTGCCGGCATGCCGTTGTCTTCGGCGAGCCGGATATCGGACGCCGGCGTTCCGATGGCTGGCGACATGATTACACCGTCTCCGCCCAACTGAAGCAGCGTCTCAATGAAGTTGCGCTGCTTGTCGACCGAGTCGTAATGGTTGGAGAGGATGAAGGTCTGTCGGCTGCGATCGAGTTCTGTCTCGATGGATTTGAGGATTTCGGCATAGAACGGGTTCATGATGTCATGCACGACGACACCGATGATGCCTGAACGCGATGTTCTGAGCGACGCTGCGCGCCGATTGTAGATATAGCCAAGCTCGATGGCTTTTTCCTTGATGCGGTCGCGGGTTACATCCGCCACCAACGGGCTGTCACGCAATGCAAGGGAAACGGTTGCTGTTGAAAGGCCCAATGCCTCGGCAATAGTCGAAAGCTTTATCTTCTGCGCCAAATTGCGGTTCCCTTTAACGGGGCCCGGAGCCCCGATTCAACAATTCAACAAATCTAAAAGGTTTAAACCGAACTAGCAATCAGTCAGCGCCGATTGCTGTATTGTCTGCGACAACAGACAACTGTTCCGGCGGCTCGGCACTGTCCGTTGCAGCGCTCTGGGCAGTCACGGAAACCCCTTCGGGACGAAGGCTCGCGGAAATATTCGCATCCACCGTCGAAAGAAGCGCCAGAAGCTTGGCCACCTCCTTTTTCTTCAAACCGGCAAAAGCTGCCTTCCCGGTCTTGCGTTGCGATTTACGGATGGACTTGATCTGGTCCCGCCCCCCATCGGTCAAAAACACCAGCATCATCCGTCCGTCGTCAGGCGATCCCTGGCGACGCAGGAACCCTTGCGCGGCAAGGCGACCGATGGTCTTGGTAACAGTCGGAGCCTTCACGCCGAGCGACGCCGCGATCGCGCCGGGCGTTTGCCCGTCATCAGCGTCCAGAGCCAGCATGACCCCATCCTGGCCGGCGTAAAGCCCGAGATCCAGCAAATGCCGCGACAGCGCCGTTCTCGCATTGCGCGCCACCTGGGTGATCATCAGGAGCGTTTCTGCATGATCACCCTTTCTGGACTTTTTTGTCTTGGTCTTCTTTTTGGCGGACACGGACAGCTCCTTCTTGCGGCCTTTGTTCCCTCACCCTAGGGTTCGGACTCTAATTTGGCCCGAGCGGAATAACCACCCTATGCCCACACAACCAGTCCCCATAGCCATACTCCCTTTGGGCGCACACGAGCAGCACGGCCCGCATCTGCCGTTCGAGACCGATGCGCTGATCGCTAAGGAAGTGGCGCAACGGCTTTGCCGGGCTGCACCCGATGGCATCCAAATCGAATTGCTACCGGTCGAATCGACTGGTTATTCTATCGAGCACATGGATGTGTCAGGTACGCGAACGCTTGGCTTAGAGGAAGCCGTCAATCGCTGGATTGATATTGCGGCGGGCTGTACCGATCGCGGAATACGCCGCCTCATGCTGCTCAACGCGCACGGAGGGAATTCACCGCTGTTGACCGTTGTCGCCACCGAGGCCAGAGTGCGTTTCAACATGCTGGCGGTTGCAACAAGCTGGACTCGATTTGGCATGCCTGCCGAAATCATCGCGCCTGCCGACAAAGCCTTCGACATCCATGCCGGAGACATTGAAACCTCGGTGATGCTGGCAATACGTCCTGATCTGGTTCGTCTGGACGCGCTTCAGGACTTCCCCTCCCGGCAGGAAGAATTCGCCCGGCGCTTCACCCATTTGCGCGCCTACGGCCCGCACGCGTTCGGCTGGAAGATGTCGGATCTCAATCCCCACGGAGCGGCCGGTAAGGCAAGCCAGGCCTCCGCCAGCAAGGGTGAAGCTATTCTGGCCCACTCACTGCGAGGGCTGACCGAGCTGCTCGTCGACATGGCGGCTTTCGATGTCGATGAGCTGACCTGATCAGCAGGTCCTCGAGGCTGAGAAAGATCACTATCTTGCAGCCACCGGTGTGTCCCTTGGCGCTTGAATTGCTCAGGATGTTTCTAGTTTCTGAACAAAGCCCATCGCGAACACAGGCCGTCAGGACATTTGAGCATGATTGAAACCGATATCCTGATCTTAGGTGCCGGACTGGCGGGTTTGACACTGGCGCGGGAGTTGTCCCAGCAGCCGGGCAAGGTCGTGGTGATCGAAAAATCCGGATCCGCCGGCGGTAGGTTGTCGACCCGCCGCAGCGATGCGGGGGATTTCGATCACGGCGCGCAATACCTGACCAACCGCACCGCAGGTTTTTCCAAACTCATCGACCAATTGTCTCAAAGCGGCAATCTGGCGGCGTGGAACCCTGATGGCAAGGACAGCGCCCACACATGGTGGGTCGGCCAGCCGGGAATGTCTGCCGTTGGCAAGACCTTGGCCAAGGGGCTGGACATCACCTACCAGACACGGGCAACGCACATTGCCCGGCAGGATGGAAAAATTCTGGTTCACACACAGAACTCCGATGGTGACGGGCCGGTTTACCGGGCTTCCAGAGTGATCGCCGCTATTCCTGCTCCACAAGCGCTTGATCTGCTTGAATCGCTTGATCCGGTGTTCGCGCAAGTGCGCACTGTCAGCATGGCGCCGTGCTGGTCTGCCATGCTGGCGTTTGATCGCCCTCTGGCAGATGTCCCGGATCTGATCCGCGGGCAGGATGGCGACGCATTGGCGTTGATTGCACGCAATGGCTCAAAACCGGGCCGGACCGGCGAAACATTTGTATTGCACGCGACACCGCAGTGGAGCCGCTCCCACCTCGAAACTGATCGCGATGCAGTCAAGGCTTCGATGCTGGAAGCAATGCGGCAACAGACTGGTCTGGCTCAGCATCTGCCTGCTCCCCTCCATTGCGAAGTGCATCGCTGGCTCTACGCCCTTGTAGAAAAGCCGCTGGATCAACCCTTCCTCGGCAATCAGCAAAACACACTGTTTGCCTGCGGCGACTGGTGCATCGGCGGGCGTGCCGCGGCCGCGCATCAATCAGGCGAGGCTGTGGCCCATCACATCATATCCTTGTGAGTGGTATAAGCGGCGTGAAACGCCTATATGGGGGTCAAACACACCTTCCTGACAGAGAGATCCGATGAGCGAAGCGCCTGTTACCACCCCTGTGGCCCCCATCCCCGTGACCGTTCTGACCGGCTATCTCGGTGCGGGAAAGACCACCCTGCTCAACCGCATTCTCTCCGAGCCGCATGGCAAGCGCTACGCGGTGATCGTCAATGAATTCGGCGAGATCGGCATCGACAATGATCTGATCGTGGAATCCGACGAGGAAATCTACGAGATGAACAATGGCTGCGTCTGCTGCACCGTGCGCGGCGACCTGATCCGCGTCGTCGAAGGCCTGATGCGCCGGCCCGGCCGCTTTGACGCCATCATCGTCGAGACCACCGGCCTGGCTGACCCAGTGCCTGTCGCCCAGACATTCTTCATGGACGAGGACGTCCGCGCCAAGACCAAACTCGACGCCGTCGTTGCACTGGTCGACGCATTGCATCTGCCGGCCCGGCTGAAGGACAGCCGCGAGGCCGAAGATCAAATCGCCTTCGCCGATGTGGTCATTCTCAACAAGACCGATCTGGTAACACCTGAACAACTCGAAGCCATCGAACGCACCGTGCGGGCGATCAATCCGTCAGCCCGCATTCACCGCACCGAGCGTGCCGCCGTGCCGCTTGATGCCGTACTTGACCGCGGCGCGTTTGATCTTAGCCGGGCTCTCGACAACGATCCGCATTTCCTCGATCACGATCACCCTGATCATGCTTGCACCCCCGATTGCGATCACGACCACCATGACCATGACCATCACGGCCACAGCCATCACGACCATGCCGCCCCGTCCGATATTCACGATGCAACCATCGAATCGATTTCCTTACGCGCCGGACCGCTCAACCCGAAGCGGTTCTTTCCCTGGATCGAAAAAATCACCCAACTGGATGGCCCGAATATTCTGCGGCTCAAGGGCATTATCGCGTTTGAGGACGATGCTGATCGCTACATCATCCAGGGCATTCACATGATCGTCGAAGGTGACCACCAGCGCGCCTGGAAGGAGGACGAAAAACGCGAAAGCCGCATCGTCTTCATCGGCCGGGATCTCGACCGCGAAAAGCTCGAGCGGACCTTCATGGCCTGCCAGGCCTGAGGGAGCACCGGTCATGCCAACAGTCGCGCCGATTGATCTCGACGACCATTGCCTTGCAACCGAGTTCCTCAACGACGTTCCGGTATTTGCGCTGGCCTCTGGTCATGTGGTCCGCCTTGACCACGGAACCCACCGCCATGAACTCCACGACGGGCTGCTTGCCACTGCTCTCACCTGGGATAGCCAGGGCCTGATAACCGGCGGTGAAGACGGCAAGGTGATGCGGTTGAACGCCGATGGAACAGAGACCACGCTTCGCGGCCCGGCCCGCAAATGGGTAAGCGTCGTGGCCGCAGGGCCGCAGAACGCCGTGGCCTTTGCCGATGGCAAGACAGCAACAGTGCTGCTTGCCGATGGCACTGAGCGGACATTCGAGGAAGCCCGCACCATAGAAGGTCTCTCCTTCGCCCCCAAGGGTCTGCGACTGGCAATGGCACGCTACAACGGCGTCTCGCTGACGTTTGTGCAAGGCAGCGCGCCTGCACTCGATTTCGAATGGAAGGGCGCCCACAACCAGGTCATGTTCAGTCCTGACGGCCGCTTTCTGGTCACCGCCATGCAGGAAAATGCACTGCATGGCTGGAAGCTCGATGGCAAACCGGGCGGCGAACAGCGCCACATGCGCATGACCGGCTATCCCGCCAAGGTCAAATCATTGTCATGGTCCAACAAGGGCAAATGGCTTGCCTCGTCCGGCGCGCCTTCCGCAATCGTCTGGCCGTTCTCGGCCAAGGATGGGCCGATGGGCAAAGCCCCGCTGGAACTCGGCCAGCGCGCCGACACCATGGTGACCTGCGTTGCCTGTCATCCGGTCGAGGATCTGGTCGCAATCGGCTTTGGCGACGGCATGGTGCTGGCCGTTCGCATAGCCGACAGCAAGGAAGCCTTGCTACGCCGTCCCGGCAAGGGGCCGATCACCGCCATGGCCTGGAACAAGCCAGGTCGCCTGCTCGCGTTCGGATCACAAGCAGGCGATTGTGGCGTTATCGACATTGCCGGCTGAATACTGCCCCGGCTAAGACCAGGACAGCTCCAGGTGCGGGCGACCATTCGACGTCCGGGAATGGCTGATGCCATCCTTGCCAATGACGCCGTTGACGCGTTTTCGGAACGACGAGAAGCTGTCGAATGTGACAACATCGACCGCTTCATCGAGATCCAGCGATACCCGGTAGTTCCCCGGCGAGGATGTCATCGCCTGAATACCAACAACCCGGGCCGCAAAAGGCTGACCGAGATAGGCTCCGGTCACGCGGGCACCGGGCGCAAGGCTTTGTGGCCCGGGCCGGTTGCCCAGGGCGGCGTGCAGGGTGTTCCAGTCGTTGAACCCGTGCTGCGCGGCAATCAGCTCCAGCGCCTTGGAATGCCCAACGGTTTCACCACCGGCTTCCAGTCGGGTTCTCAGGCGTTTGGCCTGATCTTTCAGTACGTTCAGATGTGGCAATAGCGTGGGGTCACGCATGGCAGTTCTCCTGTCATGACATACCGATTTCTAGGGGTGTCCGCGTTCCACCGTCTGGCATGTCAACACTAAGATGACTGCTCGAAAACCGGAGACTTCACCACGGCACAGCGCCTGCGGACGGCCGGGGCTCCATACCCGTAGAAGCGGAAATAGGGACGCCGAAGCATGTTGTCAATCTCTGCTCTGCTGGCGAAAAGTCTGGATCCTCCGCCCCTGATTGGCCTCCTGGGAGGAAAACAGGGAACTTATTCGGCCTGGCAGCGTTGGCAAATTGAACACGCGAGGAGAAAACCATGACCCAGCCAACGCCAAGTCACTCGCTCCACGCCACAAGGCGCAGCATTCTGGTCGGCGGATCTGCCCTCGCCGTCGCATCATTTGCCGGTTGGCCGGGACATGCCTCCGCCGCAGCTATTGATACGGATGCCTTCATCAAACTCTCTCAGGAACTGACGGGAAAATCGGATCTGGATGCGGATTATGCATCCCGGATGATCAAGGCTTACGAGATGATCGGAAAGAGTGACGACATCGCGGCGCTTGCAGATGGGTATGAAGACCCTCAGCTGGCAAATGAGATCGTCGCGGCCTGGTACAGCGGATTATCCCCCGACCCCGAAAGCAACGAAGTCATCACCTATACCGACGCGCTGATGTGGGAAGCGATGAGTTTCACCAAGCCCATGGGCTATTGCGGTGGAGAGATGGGGTACTGGGCCGAACCTCCAGCCGGCTAGGCCCTTTCTCTCCACCTCCAAATCATTCGATTTCCGGGAGCCTGTAACATGGCCAATGACATCACCGCAGACATTCTCATCATCGGAACCGGCGTCGCTGGCGCAATTGCTGGCGCCAAACTTGCAGCCAAGGGTCTGAGCGTCGCCTTTCTCGAAACCGGCAAGCGGATAGACCGGTATAGTGCCGTCGAGAAGTTCTGGAGCGCAAAAATCAAGGTGCCGGAATCAGCTTACCCGAATGATCCGGAGGCGTCACATCCAGTGAGTCACCTGATTGAGGACTTCTACCAGCAGCAGGGCCCTGAGCTTTTCAAATCCACCTACATCAAGGTTGTCGGCGGCACTACATGGCACTGGCTCGGCACGACACTGCGCAACCTGCCCTCGGATTTCAAACTGAAATCTCTTTACGGACATGGCGTTGACTGGCCGCTTACCTATGACGACCTGGAGCCATTCTACCTCGCGGCCGAGACCGAAATCGGTGTCGCAGGGAACTCCCAAGAAGATCTCGGCTCTCCCCGCTCCGGTGCATTTCCGATGCCGGAAATCCCGATGACCTATCTCGACAAGCATTTCATCACGGGACTGGATGGTTCAAAATATCAGGTTCGCTCTACCCCGCAGGGCCGGAACTCCGTTTTCCATAAGGATAGGCCAGAATGCTGTGGCAATAATTCCTGCATTCCAATCTGCCCGATACAGGCCAAGTACGACGCCACCGTGCATGTTGCGTTGGCTGAGGCTGCAGGCGCAATTGTCCATGACCAAACCACCGCAACAAAACTCAATGTCGGAGAAGACGGCCAGATCACCTCGGTCGATTTCCGCCGTGCCGATGGATCCACGGGCACAGCGTCAGGCAAGGTGGTGATCGTTGCTGCCCATGCTCTGGAGACACCCCGGCTGCTGCTCAATTCGGCACAGGAAAAGGCGCCTAATGGAGTGGCCAACAGCTCGGACCAGGTTGGTCGCAACCTGATGGATCACCCTACCCGCCTGAGTTGGGCCATGGCGGCCGAACCGGTCTGGCCCTATCGCGGCCCTCTCGCTACGTCAGGCATTGAAAACCTTCGCGATGGAGACTTCCGCAAGGCCCGTGGCGCCTTCCGCATCGAGATTGGCAATGACGGTCACAGCTGGCCGACCGGCGCGCCGACCACCACCGCAGCCAATCTCGCTGCCAAAGGCTTGCGCGGTGAAGAGCTGGATGCAGCAATCAAGGATGCGACCTCGCGCCAGATCAGGCTCGCCTCTCTGGTCGAACAATCCCCCGACGCAGAAAACCGCGTGACACTCGACCCCGACAAGCGCGACGCCAATGGCGTACCGCTGCCCCGCATCCACTATGATTTCGATGAGTACACCCGCAACGGCCTCTCCGCCGCTGAAGCAGCTCATGATGAAATCTTCAGGGCTCTGGGCGCGGACAACATCAAACACTCGCCCGACATCCAGGGCGCGGGACACATCATCGGCACCGTAAGAATGGGGTCCGATGCTGCCAGTTCCGTGGTCGACGCGGATTTGCGCAGTTTCGACCATCGCAATCTATTTCTGCTCGGGTCGGGCACCTTTCCTACGTCGGCCACTGCCAACCCAACCTTGACCATTGCAGCCCTGTCGCTTCGTGCGGTCAACGCAATTTCAGAAGCTGTAAAATAGGAAACAGGGTTTCTGAGCGTGTGCTGCGTGCCCATGGATGCAGGAATGTGGTGCCAGCGGTATAAACGTTGGGCGGAGCCGGAGCTAGTTGCTGGTGACGCCGTCCAGAGCTGCCTCGCGGTATTCTGTAGGGCTGACGCCGACGCGCTCGCGGAATGCCCGATTAAACGGAGCAAGGGAAGCGTAGCCAAGGCTGAAGGCGTGCTGGATAATCTGTTCACGCGCCATGCCTGGGTCCGACAGTCTGCGCTTGGCCTCACGGATTCGATAGTCATTCACAAAAGCCGCAAAATTCCTGTAGCCGAGGCCGCCATTGATCAGACGCCGCAACCGGTGTTCCGGAACGCTCAACACATCTGCCAATCCACCAATGGTCAGACCCGGCTCGAGATAAAGTCCGCCGTCCATCGCCTTGACCACCCGGTCCAGCTCCAACCGGTCAGCCGCTGACAACTCGCTGTGAGAAACCGCAGCGAGCGCGCCGTTGCCGCTGCGCTGGAACAGCCCTTCCTTTAAATTAGTCAACCAGATGGAAAAGCCCAGAGCTAGAACGAAATAGACAACCGAGTAGACCAGACACAGGCTGGCATTCAGCGGCGCATCAATGCTGATCAGATTGGTGATGAACACAAACAGCGTGAAAGGCGGCACCGAGAAGGCCAGCGCCAAGCTGAAGCTGCGCCGTTCATCGACCAGATCACTGGCCCGATTGCGCAAGGCCCGGTGGATGATCAGCGCCAACAGCGTTGAGTTCATCACAACCAGCGCCGCGGTGAAATACCAACGCCAGTCGCCTGCGGCAAAAGATGCGCCGACGATCAAGGGAACAGCCGCCGCGACGGGCCAAAAATGACCGACCCTCCAACGAAATCGATCGTCAAAAAGCGTCAGCACGAACCACCATAACGATATGAAATGAAGCTGCTGAAACGCCAGAACGATGAAACTTACCGGAGCCAGCATCACGATAACCGGTGGCGCATTGAGTATGGTCTCCACCAGGCCGGTGATGCAAAACAGAATGCCGGTCGCACACAAAACAGTGAAATCCGGACGACGCAAAAGACGGGCAATAACGAGCAGAAGAATGCCAAACGTCCCGCCGCGCAGGATCAGGTCAAAAAAGCCAGCCAGGGTCAATTCAATTGACATCTTAAATTCCGCTCAATGCGCGCCGCCCCTTTGGCCTGCGTCAGACAAGGACTGGAGATAAGTATCCTTGGCCCGACAGTCCAATCGATTCCGGAATTGTCGCGTCGATATTGAAACTTCCGCTCCGGATTTCAAAGTTGCGCGGCATTCCCACCGGTAAACTCCCAGATCGTGGTCATCGCCTTTTCCGCTCAGCTTTCGCAGAAAACACCTTTGCGAAAATGACGGAAACGGCTTGTCAAATCGCAAACGCGCTCAAAGGAGACTACCATGAAAAAGATGACCGCAATCGCAGCCCTTTCGCTCGTTGCAATCCTGCCATTCGCCTCAATTCCGGCATCTGCCGAGACGGCAAACGCGCAGACCGATCTATGTGTCGAAGCGCCGGTAAAGGCCGCCAATAGTGGTATCGATTGCACCGCAACTTCGGCCATCGGGCGTTATGAAGAGGCGGCCAGCAAAAAGTACCCAAGCGGCCCGGTCAACTACGGCGGCGGAATCGTATTCTGATCAGAATTCCTGCAGACAGAAGCGCCGCAGTTCACTGAACCCGCGGCGCTTCTCCAAGCTCTGTTCTGCGCGTGGCGTTATGCTCGGATTCACTCTGGGTCCAAGCATCATGCGACATTGGCTCCAAGCCGAGGCGCGGTCCTGTTCCAGCCTCACAAACGCGATCGTAATCAAACGACCTGGATTTATCGGTCGATTGCCTTCCCCGAAAATTCGCCAGCTCCACCGTGGAACGACTGGCGTCCTCTCGCATACAGAAGGCCTGAAACAGCATCGAGATGGCTTTGTGCTGGTTCCCTGTGCCCCCCGAAAGACCTCACCCCAACGAAGGCTGTGAACACCAACCCGCATGTCAGTTTTGGGCTTTACGGATTTTGGGATTTTCGTCTGCCACACTCAAATGTTTTCTCTCGGCGGCCCTTGAAAAACTCGGATTCTGAACGAATATCGGTAAATGTTCATTTTATGACGATCATGTCAGTGTCTGCCCTACCCGGCGCGAACCCCAAGGATCTCACCCACATGGATACATTGACCCGGATTCGCGCTTTCATTGACGTAGTGGAAGCCGAAGGATTTTCCGCCGCAGCCCGCAAGGTTGGACGGTCGAAGGCGCTTCTGTCAAAATATGTCCGCGAACTCGAAGACGATCTGGGCGCATTGTTGCTCAACCGCACAACCCGTCAGTTTTCCCTGACCGAAGCAGGGCACATTTACTTCCGTACCGCCTCGGACATTCTCAAAGAGATTGATAACCTTGCAGATCTGGTGCGCGAAGGCTCAACCGATCTCAAGGGGCGAATTCGTGTATCGGCTCCACGCACATTTGCAGACGCTGCCATCGGCCAGTCACTGATTGATTTCGCGGCCGCTCACCCCGACGTAACTCTGGAAATCATCTCGGATGACCGTTTCGTTGACCTGGTAGAGGAAGGCTTTGATGTGGCTATCCGCATTACCAAGCTCGAGGACTCCGGGCTGATCGCCCGTAAACTCTCGGCCTTCTCCTTGATAGCCTGCGCATCGCCTGAGTTTCTGAAAGAACACGGCCCGATCCTTCACCCCTCCCAGCTCTCAGAGATTCCTTGCATTGTCGACACCAATGGCAGGACGCTCAACAATTGGCGCTTCGAGAACAAGGAAGGGACCGCCATCTCTGTTTCCGTTCACGGTCGGCTTGAGGTCAACAGCCCTCTTACGGCAATGCGTGCTGCCGAGGCGGGCCTGGGTGTGACAGTGCTCCCAGATTTCGTTTTCAGGGAACGTCAACCTGGCGGCACTCTTGTTCCGATCCTCGATGAGTTCATGTCGAACGACCGCGGAATTTACGCAATTTATCCGCATCGGCGCTATCTTCCGGCGAAAGTGCGCGCTTTTGTCGACTATTTGAACCAGTGGTTCAAGACAGCGCAATGACGACGGTTGTCACCTAATTATACGGCCGTCGAAATTTGGTCCATATTCAGTGCGAACCAACCTCACCGGACACTTCAGGCAGAGCGGCAAACCATGGATACGCGTATGAAGTTGCGACTAAGGGACCTTGTAATACTGACCGGTTGCCTGTTGCCTGCCGCGGCATCGGCCCATCCTCATGTTTTCGCGGAAGCACGTCTTGAAATAGAGACTTCGGCTGATGGCAATGTGACCGAGCTGCGCAACGTCTGGCGCTTCGATGAAGTCTTCTCCTCAAGCGTCATTATGGATTTTGACGAGAACGCCGACTTCCAGCTCGACTCCAGTGAACTCGCCAAGATCAGTGACATGGTCACCGAGTCTCTGGCCGAATTTAATTATTACATCAACATCTCCGTGAACGGTAAGGATGCGAACATCTCGTTACCCGAGGCGATCAAGGTCGATTACCAGGACGGACAATTGCTGATGTTCTTCGCTGTCGTTCCGGACAAGAAACTGCCGCTGGACGGCAAGATTGCGGTGGGCGTGTTTGATCCGACCATGTATGCAGCACTCGATTTCATCAACGACGAAGACATGATGGTGACGGGCGGCTCAACCTCGCGATGCGCGCGCAAGGTGGTGCGGCCGGATCCCGATGAGATCATTGCCCAGAATCAGGCTTCCCTGACTGAAGCATTCTTTGAGACCACCGGCAGCGACGACATTTCAAAGCTGCTTGCCACCCGGCTGGAGCTCGACTGCCAATGAAGCCGGGTTACAAACGCTTGATCCTGGCGACCACCATTGCCTGCATCGTCCTTGCAAGTGCTGCCCATGCGCAATCCTCACTCGGCATCGGATCAGCCGAACCGGCCATCACGCCAACCGGATTTGGCGGTTCCGTTCTCCACTGGGTCAACCAGCAGCAGCAGGCGTTCTATCGCTCGCTCACCGGCGCGCTGAAAGCCATGCGCTCCGACCCATGGCAAATGTGGGGACTGGTCAGCCTGTCTTTCCTGTATGGCGTGTTTCATGCGGCAGGCCCTGGCCACGGCAAGGCGGTGATTTCGTCCTATATGATTGCCAACGAAGTGGCGCTCAGGCGCGGCGTGGTCCTGGCGTTGCTCTCGTCCATGCTGCAGGCACTGACCGCGGTGACGGTTGTCGGCGTTGCCTATTACCTGCTGCGGGGGCTCTCGGTCTCCATGACTCAGGCCACACATTTCATGGAAATTGCCAGCTACGCGCTGATAACCCTGTTCGGGCTATGGCTACTCAGCCGCAAACTGCTCTCGCTGCGCCTCGTTCCGGCGCAGCATTCCCATGTCCACGCCAAACACTCACACGCAACCGGTGGCCACCATCACCACGATCACGGCAATAGTCATGACCACCACCATCATGCGCATGCCGAAGGAGAGGTCTGCGCAACCTGCGGGCATTCTCACCTACCCGATCCCAAGCTGATATCCGGCCGGGATTTCAGTGTGCGCGAAGCCTGGAGTGCGGTTGTGGCTGTCGGCTTGAGGCCCTGTTCCGGCGCTCTCATCGTGCTCACATTTTCGATGTTGAACGGGCTCTGGATCGCAGGCATTGTGTCAGCCTTCGCCATGGCGCTCGGCACCGCAATTACGGTGTCCGCCCTGGCCACTCTGGCAGTCCTGGCCAAAGGCGCGGCAGTGCGCTTGGCAGGGGCCTCCATGGGAGGAACCGTTGGAACAATGATTGAAATACTGGGTGCAGCCACCGTATTCGCGTTGGGGCTGCTGCTTCTGGCGGCTTCCCTGCAGGCCTGAACCTCCTACTCGGATGAATCGCGGTTCTTGTTCTGCCGTTTGCCGCGCAACCAGAATACCGCGAAAAATGCCAGTACGAAGAATGTCGCCAAGGCATAGGACAGCCACGGCGAGATCTCCGACAGAGACATCATCATGGCCGGCATGAAATAAAAGACAAGCCCGGTGCCGCCGAGAATTATCGCCGCTGCAATAGCCGACGAGCGGTTTGATGTGCTTGGTTCGCTCATGGGTGTGGTCCTTTGCAATCGCCGATCATGCACCAGATAAGCCTTTTCGCACTCACTGCAACACCCGTGATTATACTCCGGCATCAGGATGCCTTGATATTCCTGCTGCAGTCGGCTTCAGCTTTCTGAGACAACCGCAAACATATGGATGGCACTTCTATCGGGCTGCACGTCTTCAAGCTCCACTGAAAACCCCATTCTCTTGTACCAGCTGAGAGCAGGATTGAGACCGTTGGTGATCAATCCGATCCGCTTCAGTCCGAGCTCGCGCGCCCGCTCGAACGTCGCTTCAAGCAGCAATCGCCCGCGTCCGGACCCGGCGCTGTCCGGTGCAGTGGCGATGGATTCCAGGAACAGCTCTGTCTCAAGAACACGAAAAATCAGCACGCCCATGAGCGAACCGCCGCTCTCGTCGAACCAGACTTCGCAGTTATTCAGGATCTCGCCATAGTCCCATTCAAGCGGAATCGCCCGCGCGCCGACAGCAGCTTCGGTCCGCGCATAGGCGGCTTTCTGGAATGCCTCGAGGCGAGCCCGGTCATCCGTCGAGGCTCGTCGCAGATCCATCATCCCTGCGCTGCCCTTATATCCTCCAGACGGTGTCTCTGCCGTCCGTCCAGCTCAAAATTTGATGGATCAAGCCAGGCTTCGAAACTCCGCTTGAGATCCGGCCATTCGCTGTCGATCATCGAAAACCAGGCTGTATCGCGATTGGCACTCTTGGAAACGATGTGCTGGCGGAATACGCCTTCGAATTGGAAGCCCAGTCGCTTGGCCGTAACCTTCGAAGGCCTATTCTCATTGTGGCACTTCCACTCGTAGCGGCGATAATCGAGGTCCTCGAACACATACCGCGCCATCAGATAATGCGCCTCGGTGGAGATCGGCGATCGTGCCATGGCTCTACCATGGGCCACCGATCCAACCTCGACCACGCCGTTTGCAGGGTCCGGCCGCATCAGCGACGCCATGCCGACAATATTGCCGGTTCTGCGGTTGCGGAAAACGCAGGTCACCCAGCCCGAATCCCGCCCTGACCGGTCCAGCCAGTCGCAAAGCTCCGATGATGTCTGATAAGGACCATTTGGGAAATAGCGGATCAGATCACTGACACCAGCCCCGCCCAGCGCATCCCACAACGCTGTTTCGTGAACCTCGCGCCGATACGGCTCAATCATCACATAACGTCCCGTCGCAGAAAAGCCCTGCGGCGCGGGCCGCGCTGTCCATTTGCTCAAATCACGCATTTTGCCACCAGAATTGAAATTCGCGCCGGGATAGGACATGAGTTCATCTGACAAGACAACCACCGTCGCGAGGAAAAATCAGATGATCCGTCCAGTTGCAGCCTTTGACCGTATCGGCGAAGAAAATGCCTTCGCCGTCCTCGCGCGCGCCACCGAGCTTGCCAACCAGGGCCGTGACATCATCAATCTCGGCATCGGCCAGCCTGATTTCAAAACACCGGACCATATCGTCGATGCCGCGATCAAGGCATTGCGCGATGGTCATCACGGCTACACGCCGGCCAATGGACTGCTCGCCACGCGCGAAGCCGTGTGCCGCAGAACGCTTTCCATGACCGGAGTGGAAATCCCGCCAGACAGCGTCATGATCATGCCCGGCGGCAAGCCCACCATGTATGCCGCCATTCGCATGTTGGGCGAACCGGGAATAGATATTCTCTACCCCGATCCTGGCTTTCCGATCTATCGCTCGATGATCGAACATGTCGGCGCAAATCCGATCCCTGTACCGATGCGCGAGGAAAACGGGTTTGCCTTCTCCGCCGAGGAAACCCTGGCTCTGATCACGCCCCAGACCCGGCTTCTGATCCTCAATTCGCCTGCCAACCCGACCGGCGGCGTCACTCCAAAAGCCGAAATCGACAAGCTCGTCACTGGACTGGCAAACCACCCGCAGGTCGTCATCATGTCAGACGAAATCTACGACGTGATGACCTATGACGGTGAACGCCACGCCTCGTTGCTGAGCTATCCGGAGATCCGCGACCGGCTGATTGTGCTCAACGGCTGGTCAAAGACCTGGGCCATGACCGGCTGGCGCATGGGGTGGTCGATCTGGCCGGAAAGTCTGATCGGCTATGTTCGCAAGCTCGCCGTCAACTGCTGGTCCTGCGTTAATGCACCATCCCAGTTCGCCGGCATTGCTGCAATTGACGGTCCGCAGGATGCGGTGGCCGACATGCTGACGGCCTTCGACCGCCGCCGGCGGCTGGTCACCGATCTGCTCAATGAATTGCCCGGCGTTTCATGCGTTCTTCCCAAGGGCGCTTTCTACGCCTTCCCGAATATTTCCGGGACAGGCTGGAAAGCCAAGAAGCTTGCCAGCGCGCTACTCGAAGAAGCCGGCGTTGCGCTGATCGGAGGACCCGATTTCGGCGTTCTTGGCGAGGGATATATTCGGGTGTCGTGCGCCAACTCCGACGACAACATCAAGGCAGCCATCGTGCGGGTCGGAGACTTCCTCGCCGCGAAGCAACCCTGAACAGATAAAGGGCGGCTTGCGCCGCCCTCATCCGTCATGCCGTTCTTGGGAGGAGTGAAGTGGCATGTCTGATGATCAGGCTGCGCTCAAAATATTAACAGGATCTTAACACCCAATGGCCTGTTTTGACCCACTGCAATACAAGACCTGCGAAAAAGACGAGAATTTCGCCTCACAGCACTTAAACAGTATGGTCTAGCGTGGTCCCTTCCGGCCAGGAGCGTCGCGCCCGCAAGCGCCGTCTGAAACAGCCACCCCACAGACAAACGGGGCGCTTGCGCGCCCCGATCAATTTCAATTTGGCTTGCTTGGTAAGTTCCAGTGTCCCAATTCGCTATCGGGTCACAATCTCCGGTCCCATCAGGCTGTAGGGCAGCCAGGTCGACAGGCCCGGCACATAGGTCACGATGATCAGGAACAGGAACAGCACTGCAACAAACGGCAACGCCGCACGTACCACCTGCACCAGGCTCATCCCGGTGATGCCGGAGGTGACGAAAAGGTTGAGCCCGATTGGCGGCGTGATCATGCCGATTTCCATGTTCACCACCATGATGATGCCCAGATGCACCGGATCAACACCAAGCTCCATCGCAATCGGGAACACCACCGGCGCCACAATCAGAAGCAGTCCGGACGGTTCCATGAACTGACCACCGATCAGCAGCAGGATGTTGACGGCAATCAGGAAGGTGAACCAAGTGAAGCCGTAACCCAGCATCAGCTCGGTAATTGCGTCCGGGATCCGTTCCGATGTCAACACATGGGCAAACAGCAGAGCGTTGACAATGATGAACATCAGCATGATGGTCGTCTTCGACGCGTCCACCATTACCTTGCGGGTGCCTTCGTTAAAGAACGCCCGGCCGAAATTGCGGCCCATCAGCGAGAGGTTGCGGCTCCACACAGGAAACCCTGCCACGAGCGCACCGGGAACGCCGGCAAGTCCCTTGTCACTGCGCCAGGCGGTGTAGGCCACCAGAATGGCCGCTGCTATTGCGAGACCCAGATTGGAGCGCCCGGCAAAGGTGATTGTCTCGGAATCATTGGTGGCGAAAAATGACAGGATCATCCAGACGAAATAGAACGCCACCGCATAGACGACGCCTGAAAATCCGGCCCGCGCACTGCGTGAATCTGTGTCACTGACCCAGCTGATGCCCGCCATCGGCCCCATGTCGCGATAGATGAAGATCGCGATGAAGAACGAGTACACAGCGGCGACAGCAGCAGCCTCTGTCGGCGTGAACACCCCGCCATAAATACCGCCAATAATGATGATGATCAGAAACAGGCCCCAGCCCGCTTCCTTGCCGCCAGCAACAATCTCACCAAATCCGCGCCATGGTTCCGATGGAAGGCCCTTGATCCGTGCCACGATGTAGATCGCGATCATCAGCATGAGACCGGCAACAATGCCCGGGATCACGCCTGCAAGGAACATCCGGCCAACCGATACGTCGGTTGCCGCAGCATAAACCACCATGACGATGGAGGGAGGAATGAGAATGCCGAGCGTGCCTGCATTGGCGATGATGCCGGCTGCGAATTCCTTGGAGTAGCCAACCTGCCGCATGCCGGCGATGGCAATGGTACCGATGGCGACCACTGTTGCCGGCGATGACCCCGACAGTGCAGCAAACAGCATGCAGGCAAGCACGCTTGCCATGGCCAGACCGCCGCGAAAATGTCCCACCGTCGCGATGGCGAAGCGGATGATGCGCTTGGCCACGCCGCCTGTCGACATGAAGGCAGACGCCAGCACGAAGAACGGAATGGCCAGCAGCGTGTAGTTTTGCGACGCCGTGAACAATTGGATTGCCACTGAGGACATCGAGTCATTCGAGAAGAAGGCGATCAGAATAATTGACGAAAGCCCCAGCGCCACCGCCACGGGGACGCCGACAAAAAGAAGCCCTAGAACGAGCACAAACAGGATTGCGGTTTCCATGGCGGATCAGTCCTTCAATACGTTGCGGTTTTCGGCAACGAGGTCTTCCGCCTCATGTCCGGCAATGACCAGTTCGCGCTCGCCGCGCCAGATCGCAATCATGGCTTGCAGCGCCCGGAAACCGAACAGGCCAAGACCTACGGGGAGAATGAGATAGGCGATCCAGCGCTGTACGCGCTCTTTCACACCGAGAGCGGACTGCATCCAATCCGGATAGCGCAGATCGTCAAGGCCGATGCCGATCTGGTACATCTTCGACCAGTAGACCATTGCGCCGCCGCGAGTGTCCGCACCGAAAATTCCGAGCCATGAAGACTCGATCAGGATCGCCGCATAGAGAAAAGCGCAAGCTGCACCGAAAATCGCAAAGAACCGAAACACGGGCTTGGGGAACAGCCGAAGAAGTGCGTCGACACCCAGATGCATCCCCTGTTTCAGCCCGTAGCTCATTCCAAACAGGATCATCCAGGCAAACAGGATGCGGGTAAGCTCCAGCGCCCCGGTCCAGCCGCTATTGAAGCCATACCGAGCGACAACCTGTGTGAAGGAGACGATTGTGATCAGCGCCAGAATTATTGCGAGGACATTTTCCTCAAACCGGGTAACCGATTCTGGATTGCGGCGCTCAGCAATCCAAAACAGCAAGATCACCGCCCCCATGATGAGATAAGGCAAGTATACGTTCATCGCGTCCCCCGGCTACCTGCTGCCCGCCAGCATTCAATTGGACGGATCCGGGAACACTTCTCCCGGATCCGCTTTTCAGCAAGAGGCCGCTTAGCTGGCGTCGTTGGACCCGACTGCGGCTTCGATCAGATCGGTGCCGATATCGGCTTCGAACTTGGTCCAGACAGGCTTCATGGTATCAACCCATGCCTTGCGCTGTTCAGCGTCGAGTTCGCGGATCGTGCCACCGGCATCGAGAATGTTCTGACGGTTTTCAGCTTCCTTGGCAGCAACCGAAGCATTGGCTTCGATTGTCACTTCGTTGGCGATCTTGACGAACTGGTCACGGAAATCGGCGTCAAGGCTGTTGAGCCATTCTGTCGATGTTACCAGCAGGTAGGCCAGAACCTGATGGTTGGTTTCAGTCACGCCGTCCTGCACTTCGAAGAACTTCTGGGTATAGATGTTCGACCAGGAATTTTCCTGTCCGTCGACAACGCCGGTCTGCAGTGCGCCATAGACTTCCTTGAACGCAAGCTTTTGGGCCGAACCGCCCATGGCTTCGATCATCGCAACTGCGACATCGGAGGTCTGGACGCGGAACTTCAGGCCATCGGCATCGGCAGGTGTCAGCAGCGGCTTGTTGGCGGAGAACTGCTTCAGGCCCGACGACCAGTAGCCAAGACCGGTGTAGCCGACATCTTCCATGACGGTCAGCAGACCCTTACCGGAATCCGACTGGGTGAAGACGTCAACGGCCTTGAGGCTCGAAAACAGGAACGGCAGGTCGAACAAGCGATACTTGAGCGTATAGGCTTCGAACTTCGAAAGCGAAGGTGCTGCAAGCTGAACGTCGCCGAGGAGCAGGGCTTCAAGAACCTTGTCGTCATCAAACAGCGTCGAGTTGGCGAACACTTCCATGCAGGCCTTGCCGTTCATTTCCGTGTTGACCCGTTCGGCCAACAGGGTAGCAGCATCGCCCTTGGGGTGACCAGTTGCCGCCACGACGTGGCTGAATTTGATGACCATCTCGCCATCTTCGCAATTGGCCGAAGCGGCATTTGCGGTAAAAAGGAGAGCGGCGGCTGAAACGGCGCCAAGAAGTAGCTTTTTCATGAGATATCCTCCACAGGGGCAATATGCCCGGAATTGTCAAACGAAGCGGAGACGGAAGAATACCAGAAAGGCCGGGCAATCACCCGGCGTCCCCCCAGCGACGACCTCCCGTCCATCGCATTCAACTAAACAGTAGCAATCCCCGTGCCAATTCGGCAGAGACGCCTGAAGCCGTCAGAATAGCGCAAAAGCAGCGCTGAAGACACCCAAGGGGGCCAATGCCACTTGGCATCAGACCTCCGATGGGCGCTAACCTACCCATTCACCAACGAAAACGGGTCGTCTACGACCCATCGGTGTCGATGTTGGAGGCGGCGATACCCAGTCGCCGCATCTTCTCGTACAACCCCTTGCGTGAAACGCCGAGGCTTTCATAAGTGGGCTTCAAAGCACCGCCGTTGCGCTTGATTTCCGCCGTGATCACCGCGCGCTCAAAGCTGTCCATCCGCTCGGAGAGGTTGCCCGTACCGGTTTCGATACCAGCATCCGGTTCCGACCCGAACCCCGACCACATGCCGAGAACAAACCGGTCGGCAACGTTGCGCAACTCGCGAACATTGCCCGGCCAGTCATGAGCGACCAATCCGGCTTCAATCTGTGGCGTGACGTCGGGGATTTCACGGCGGTAGCGTGCGCGTGCTTCTCGTGCCAGGTGAAAGAACAACAGCGGAATGTCATCCCTCCGCGCCCGCAGTACAGGGATGTCCAGGGTGATCACATTGAGCCGATAATAAAGATCGGTCCGGAATGAAGGATTGTTGATAAGATCTGCCTTGGTCGCCGCCACGAAGCGCACATCAAGCTCGACCTGCCGGTTAGATCCCAGCCGCTCGATCGACCGCGCTTCAATGGCGCGCAGCAGCTTGGCCTGCAAATCGCCCGGCATTGATTCAATTTCGTCAAGAAACACGGTGCCGCCATTGGCATGCTCAAGTTTGCCGATCCTGAGTTTCTGCGCCCCGGTAAAAGCGCCAGCCTCATGCCCGAACAGTTCGGATTCGAAAATATCGGCCGGCAGGGCTGCACAATTGATAGCGACGAAGTTTCCCTTGCTCCGTGACCCGAAATCATGAAGCGCACGGGCAACCACTTCCTTGCCTGTTCCCGTTTCTCCGGTGATCAGCACATCTGCATCGGTATCGGCAACCGCAGAAATCTGCGCCCGCAGCCGCTGGATTGCAGGATTGCGCCCAACCAGTCTGGAAGAGAGATCGTCACTACCTTCGAGCGCATTACGCAGGGAGCGGTTTTCCAGCACAAGCCGGCGTTTCTCGAGCGCCCGCTCGACCACCGAGAACAAGCGGTTTGCGGCAAACGGTTTCTCGATGAAATCATAGGCCCCGGCGCGCATCGCCTCCACCGCCATCTGCACATCGCCATGCCCGGTGATCAACACAACCGGAAGGGTCGGGTCGATACCCAGAATGCGACGCATCAGCGTCAATCCATCCATTCCGGGCATGCGAATATCAGAGACGATAACACCATAGAGGCTGCGCAATGGCAGATCTGCAACGTCTTCCGCGCCGGTGTGGCAAATCACACTCAGCCCTTCCAGCTCCAGTGATTGTTTGAGCGCGTGCCGCAAATCCTCATCATCATCGACCAGATGAACTATTCTGTCCTGCAGCCTCAGCGCTGAATTGTCTTCCAAAAGACGGAACCTCCCCATGGCGTGGATGCAAAGCCTGAAATCATGAAGCCGCCGTCTTGTCCAGCATCAAACCACGGCCCCCTCTGATCTCAAAGCCGGCTCGCTTTCAAGAACTTCAGGGTCAGCAGCCCGCAGATTGATGGTGAAACAGGCACCACCTTCGAGCCTGTTTGCAACCATGATCGTACCGCCAAAGTCCCGGATGATGTTGTCGACAATGGAGAGGCCAATGCCTATTCCATCGCCAACCCCCTTGGTGGTGAAGAACGGATCGAACACCTTCGCCAACTGATCAGGCGCAATCCCCGGTCCATTGTCCGCAACTGTCACGACAACCCGCTCACCTTCCCGCTGTGCGTTGATTTCGATGCTTCCGCCAGCCTGTCCCGACAAAGCATCAATCGCATTGTTGACCAGATTGACAAACACTTGTCCGAGCCTGATCCGTCCGCCAACAACGTAAAGGTCTGCCACCCCCTCGCCCACAGCAATTGCCGCAATCCCAGCCGCACGGGCACGCGGACGCGCCAGCAGCAACGCCTCGTCAACAACAGTGCCAAGTGGCACCGGTCCTATAGTAGCGCCGGGTTTGCGAGAGAAGGACAGCAAGGTTTTCGACAATTCAGCCATTCGTTCAACCAGAGAATTGATCCGCGACAGGTTCCCCGACACCTCTGGAATTGCACCACGGTCTAGAAACTTGAGGGCATTGTCCGCATACGACCGGATTGCGGCCAGTGGCTGATTGTACTCATGGCTGAGTGCTGTCGACATTTGTCCCAGCGCCGCAAGCTTGGCGGTCTGCACCAGTTCGTTCTGGGTCTTGCGAAGGAGCTCTTCCGCCTCGCGGCGAACATCGACTTCCTGGCTGAGCGACTGGTTGGTGATCGAAAGCGCCCGGGTCCGATCTCTCACAACACGCTCGAGACGCAGTGCGATCGCTCGATCAGAGCGGGACCTGACAACCGCCTCCTCATTGCGGCGAAGCACGACCAAAGCAATCATGCCGGCCAGCAAGCCAGCCAGAGATGCAATCGCCGCCGCGTTAAGCCGCGCCGCCGCAACCGGGGCAGGATCGGCCAGCACATGCAAATCCCACTCGAGCAACGGCAATCGGCGCACCAGATCCAGCCGCTCTTCATAGTGGCCATTGATCAGATAGCGATCAATTCCGCCGGCCTGACGCAATTCGGAGATCGGATTGAGCCGCCAGTTCGGATCATTCGCCAGAAACACCGTACCGGCTTTGTCGGTTACAAAAATGCGGCGCGCCGACAAGGCCCAGGCTGCTTCGACCCGATAAAAGTCGACATAGACGATGACGACACCGACGAATTTCCCCTCGCGACGCACCCCCGAGGAGAACGCATAGGTCCGCTCGCCCCGGCTGTCGGATAGCGCCGCACGTCCGAGGCGACCCTGCATCGCGACTGCGATCAATTCGGGCAACCCCTCATCTCTCACGGCGAACGAACCCCGTGCATTTGCCAGCAGTTCTCCGTCGGGAAAGAAAAATGCCACATCCATGGCCGCCGACATGCCCCCGATAGCTTCCGCCGTCCGGCGCGCGTCAAGCGATTGGGCGTTGCCCTCGACATCACGCACGAACAGCGCCCGGATCGACGACTGCCGCGACAGGAGCGGCGGCAGCAGGCGATATTTGTCGAGTACCCCGGACAGGATCTCGGTCTGCACCGACAATGTCTCCCCGGCCTTCTGCATGACATCGGACAGCGCGCGCTTTTTGGCAGCACTCACCGACCATGCCACGACGATAGCCGAAAGCACCGCCCAGACGACGAACAAACCAATTCTGGTCAGACGGAATTGTTTCTCAATGACGACGCGTGATTGCATCGCCCGACCTTAGGTTCAGACCTTGGCAGCCGCAACTGTTGCTTCGATGTGGTCGACCAACGAATCCGCAAGCCCCAGCCGGCCCGCCAGCAGATCAAGGAAACCACGTTCTGCCCGGCTGTCGGGTTCGATCGCTAGTCGCGCTGCGGTGAACATTTCCACCTTCTGCGCTTCACTCGATGCAGCAGCGACGATCCCGTCCATATCGACAGGCTTTGACAACTCGTCATCAAGAAATGAAACCGCATCAGCGCCCAGTCCCGACAAGGCCAGCTTGTCACGAATACGGACGCGTTCGGCATCATCCACATGACCGTCTGCGCGCGCCGCGGCAATCATTACCCGGATTAACGAAAGTGCAAAATCGCCGTTCACACTCGCCGGCTCCGCTGAAAACTCGGAATCCGAAGGAGGCGTCAGCAATTCGGGTTCGGACCCAACGCTGCTGTCACTTGGGGATTTGCCGGCCTGATAGTTCTTCCAGGCCTGATAGCCAAGCCCGGCGATTGCCGCCATGCCGCCAAGTCTTAATGCCGAACCGCCGATGGCACGACCTGTTCCGGTTCCCAGAAGCACGGCAGCAATAGCCCCTGTGGCAAGAGGATTGTTCTTTGCCATTTGCGTGGCATGACCGGCCTTGTCACGAATCGTGCCTTGAGTGCCGGGAATGTTTGAGCCGAGAAACTGGTCGAGCAGGGCTTTGGGATCGAACATGGCGAAGGGTCCTTGTTACCTTGGTGCGGCCACGTGATCAGGCCACATCCAGGTTAAGATAGGAAGCCGTCGCCCTGCTTTCAAACAGCCACAGAGACACTGCTTGCAAGCTGGCGGCCGCTGCAGGCCGCCAGTCAGTCGCGTTCAATCATGAAAGTAGATGATCAAATGACCGCTTCAGGCTGACAAACGCGATGCTTCTGTGGCCAGCCGGGTAATACCCTCCCAATCGCCGGCTTCCACCAAGGCATTGGGCGCAACCCAAGAGCCCCCCACGCAGATCACGTTGGGCAGGGAGAGGTAGTCACGCGCATTGTCGGGAGTGACACCGCCCGTCGGGCAAAACTGCATTCCTGCCAGTGGAGATGCCAGCGACTTGAGATAAGCAGCCCCACCAGCTTGTTCGGCCGGGAAGAACTTGAGCACTTTGTAGCCCTCTTCCCTAAGTGACATCACCTCGCTGGGGGTTGCAGCTCCCGGCAACAGCGGAACCGGTGATTTACGGGCGACGTCAAGCAGCTCAATCGTCGTTCCCGGCGACACAACAAATTGCGATCCGGCGTCAACTGCCTGATGAAACTGGACTGCATTGAGCACGGTTCCCGCACCTGGCACAGCGCCCTCAACCTCATCAGCCACCGCGCGGATCGCCTGCAGCGCCACCGGTGTTCTCATGGTGATCTCGATTGCTCTCAGACCACCCGCAACCAGCGCACGCGCCAGCGGCACGGCATGGGCAAGGTCCTTGATGACCAGCACTGGCACCACAGGCTGCATTTTCAGAATGGAAATGAGGGCTTGGGTTTTGTCGCCCATGGCGCTGGTCCTTTCGCGTCATCTACAGGAGCGCTCCGAATAGCCTTTCGATCAGGAATTGTCCATGCTGCGGGAACAACCGGCCGTCACAGACCGATTGCCTGACGTGCACGAACGCGCTATTCCCGAAAGCATGAAGACACCTGCAAAAACACCCGTTCCGAACCAGCCGGTGGTTGTCGCCGCGCTCTATCATTTCGCCCGGCTTGCCGATCATGAGGCGCTGCAACCGCCCTTGGCACAATTGTGCGACGCGCAGGGCGTCAAGGGCACCTTGCTGCTGGCCCGCGAAGGCGTCAATGGAACTATTGCCGGCACGCGCTCCGCGATTGATGCAGTGCTTGATCATCTGCGCACCATCCCCGGCCTTGCAGCTCTGGAACACAAGGAAAGCAGCGCCCACAAGATGCCGTTCCGGCGCATGAAGGTGCGTCTGAAGAACGAGATCGTCACCATGGGCGTTCCCGACATCGATCCACTCGTGGACGTCGGCGCCTATGTTGATCCCAAGGACTGGAACGCGCTGATTTCAGATCCCGAAACGGTGGTGATCGACACCCGCAATGATTACGAGGTCGGGATCGGCACCTTCAAAGGTGCTATCAATCCCGAGACCCACACCTTCCGGGAGTTTCCGGGCTGGGTGGATCAGGCCGGCATTGAAGACAAGACCAAGCCCATCGCGATGTTCTGCACCGGCGGTATCCGTTGCGAAAAGGCAACCGCCTTCATGCGCGCCCAGGGCTATGAAAATGTCTACCATCTCAAGGGCGGCATTCTGAAATATCTGGAAAATGTGCCGGAAGAAGAAAGCCTCTGGCAGGGCTCCTGTTTCGTCTTTGACGAGCGGGTCGCCGTCACCCATGGCCTGCGCGAAAGCGATGAGATCCTGTGCCGCGCCTGCCGCAATCCGGTCACCCCCGAAGAACTGGCGTCCGAGCTCTACGAAGACGGCGTTTCCTGTCCTCATTGCTATCACACCCGCAGCGAAGAAGACCGTGCGCGGTTCCGGATGCGCCAACAGCAAATGCTTGCTGCCAAGGAAAAAGCACACGAGGGCGGCGACCACCCATGACCCAGACTGCTAACAGGATTTTCATCATCGGCGCAGGCATTGTCGGCATCGCCAGCGCGGCGCTGCTGTCGGAGCAAGGTCATGCCGTTACGGTGATCGACCGGTCCGGCATTGCCGAGGAAACCAGCAAGGGCAACGCGGCTGCACTGGCATTCTCCGAAATCATGCCGCTGGCCTCCCCCAAAACCCTTCTCAGAGCCCCGAAATGGTTGTTTGATCCGCTCGGGCCGTTATCGATCCGGCCATCCTATCTGCCGAAACTGACACCCTGGCTTTGGCAGTTCTGGAAAGCCAGCATGCCCGGCCGGCAACAAGCCTCGATCACGGCGCAAGCCAGGCTGATGAGATTGGCAGAGTCCGAGATGATGGCGCTGGTCGAGCGCGCCGGTATCACCCGCATGGTGCACCATGACGGGTCATTGGAGCTTTATGAAAGCGAAGCCGAATTCAACAGCACGGCAGATGGCTGGCGGCAGCGGGAACAAGCCGGCATCGCATTCGAACATGTCCGTGGCGCGCGGCTGGCGGAATTGCAGCCTGGCCTGTCTCCCCGTTTTGTTGCCGGCACCTTCGTGCCGGGCTGGAAAAATGTCTCGGAGCCGCAGGCTTTTGCCCAAGCGCTATGGAGCTATGCGGAACGGCATGGAGCTGTTTTCGAAAAGGCCGAGGTTCGGGCCCTGGAGCGGTCTGAAAAAGGCTCCTCCCTCCGCCTTGCGGATGGAACGACACGAGAGGCCGACCGCATTGTCGTCTGCGCCGGGTCCTGGTCCACACGGCTGATCAACCCGGTCACCCGGCTGCGCATTCCGCTCGACACCGAGCGCGGCTACAACACCACGCTGCCCCCGGGCGCATTCGATCTCAAGCGCCAGCTTATCTTTGGCCATCACGGCTTCGTCATGACGCCTTTGGAAACCGGAGTGCGTGTCGGTGGCGCGGTTGAACTTGGCGGGCTCGATCTTCCACCCAATTTTGCCCGCTCGAAAGCCATGCTCGACAAGGCGGCAAGCTTCCTGCCCGGCCTGAAAACAACCGGTGGCGTCGAATGGATGGGTTTCAGGCCTTCATTGCCCGACACTTTGCCTGTGCTCGGCGCCCTGCCTGAAGATCCCTCTGTCCTGCTGGCCTTCGGCAATGGTCATCTGGGACTGACCCAGTCCGCTGCGATGGGACGCCTCATCACTGATCTCGTGGGTCACAAGACTCCAAGTATTGACATTGCGGCCTACCGGCCCGACCGCTTCTAACCCTGTAGCAATGAGCTGAGCATGGCGCGCAATCGTTTTTTCTGCATCGACGGCCACACCTGCGGAAATCCGGTCCGGGTCGTCACCGGTGGTGGTCCGCAGCTTGAAGGCGCAACCATGCTGGAGCGGCGTGCGCATTTTCTCACTGAATATGACTGGATCCGCACGGGCTTGATGTTCGAGCCACGCGGACATGACATGATGTCCGGCACCATTCTCTACCCGTCGACGCGGGATGATTGCGACATCGCCTTCCTGTTCATCGAAACTTCGGGCTGCCTGCCGATGTGCGGACACGGCACCATCGGAACCGTCACCATGGCAATCGAGAATGGGCTGGTTGCCCCGCGTGAACCCGGCGTGCTGGCGATCGACACCCCGGCCGGTCGCATCGTTGCCCGCTATCAGCAGACCGGCCGCAAGGTCACCGAAGTCCGGCTGACAAATGTGCCGGCCTTCCTGCACTCGACCGGCATCAAGACCCACTGCGAAGGATTGGGCGAAATCACCGTGGACGTGGCCTATGGCGGAAATTTCTACGCCATCGTCGACGCCCAGGAAAACTTCGCTGACATGGCGGATTTCTCCGCTGCGGATCTCGTCCGCATGAGCCCGGCCCTTCGCGAACGCATCAACAGCGAACATGACTTCATCCACCCGGAGAAACCCGACATCCGTGGTCTGAGCCACATTCTCTGGACCGGAGTACCGACCAGGCCTGAGGCCCATGCCCGCAATGCCGTGTTTTACGGCGACAAGGCGATTGACCGCTCACCCTGCGGCACCGGCACCTCGGCACGCATGGCGCAGTGGGTGGCCAGGGGCAAGCTCAGGCCGGGCGATGACTTCGTCCATGAGAGCATCATCGGATCGCTGTTTCACGGACGCGTCGAAGCCGCTGTGGAAGTGGCAGGCAAACCTGCGATCATACCCTCAGTGGCCGGCTGGGCCGTGGAAACCGGGCTGAACACCATCACTATAGATGATGAGGAAGACCCTTTCGCCCACGGCTTCGTGGTGCGCTGAAACTTCGTGTTGAGGCGCCGGTAGAGGTCAGCCTCTGTCAGAGTGCGCGAGGGCTGCGTGCGTCCAGACATCACTCCCACAATATACACAGACTGTCTTGTCCCCGGCCCTCAGCGTCCCGCAATCAAAACAGCACAACGTCCCGGGCCTCTCCGAACTCAAAGTATGCTTGCCCAACTGCGGCAACGGGCAGATCTCGTGCGGCGGCACGATCGGCATCCCGGCAATCGGCGGGTCGGCGCGAAAAACACTGAGGTCGCCATTGGACTCGAGGAAAGCGTTCTCCACCTCGCCGAGATTGCGCACGCCTTCCAGTCTGAGCAGCGCCAGAACTTCGGCCTTTCCCATACCACGGTCTGATGATTGCTCTGTGTTGAGCCGCCCGTCCCGCACGATCCAGTTGGGCTTGCCGTCAATCGCCTTCTGCGCGCTGTCGGACCGCAGGATCAGGAAATCGAGCCCCTTGTTGATCACCACGATGACGGTGATCACCAGCATCGCATGGAGCAGCGGCACATCAGGATAAAACAGCGTGTCGCCCACAGCCGACCCCAGCGCGATCACCAGCAGGAACTCCACCAGCGACAGCTGAGAAATGCTGCGGCCGCCGATCCAGCGGATCAGACCGAAGGTGTAGACATAGATGACGACTGTGCGGAACAGGATTTCGAGGAGAAACGACGAAGGCGCATCTCCCAGCAGCATGCGTCCCCACTCAAAGGGAATGACGGTTTGATCCATGGCGAAAGCTCCGACTGAATGTCAGCCTTCAACGCCTTGTCGCAATCGTGGTTCCCTGTCCGTCGGTTTGAAATTCGATCCTTCAGGCACCGGCATGGGCGGCAATCAGTGACGCGTACCAGTGGCCGGTTTGCTTGATTGTGCGCTTTTGCGTTTCATAATCGATATGCACGATGCCGAAGCGCATCGAGTAGCCTTCGGCCCATTCGAAATTGTCCATCAGGCTCCAGGCGAAATAGCCCTTCAAGGGATAGTTTTCGGAAATCAGATCGGCAGCGACAGAGAGATGGGTTGAAACATAGTCAAGCCGCATCGTGTCGCTGACGGCGCCGTTTTCCACGTCCGTGTTGTCCGCCGCACCATTCTCGGTGATGTAGAAATGCGGCAGCGTGTAGCGACCATAGAGATCCTTGACCACATGGGAGAGCCCCTCAGGCTCGATTTCCCAGCCGATATCGGTCTTCTCCGGCTTGACCGGCGGCGCACCGGCGACATGCGGGAACGGCGATGTTGCATCATCGCACACCCGCATTGGCGTATAATAATTCAGCCCCCAGAAATCGAGCGGTTGGTGGATCGTTTCGAGATCGCCATCCTTGATGCGGCTGGCCAGATCCGGACATCCCTCGAGTACGGAGTGCGGATAGGCACCGGCGAACAACGGCCCGAAGAAAGCCCCGTTGTGGAAATCATTGGCGCGCTCAGCCGCCTTCCGGTCGGCATCGCTGTCACTGCCGGCCATGACACTCATCGCATTGAGAACGATGCCGACAAGGATATCCGCCCGTTCAGCCCGGATCGCCTGCACGCCGAGACCATGTGCGAGATTGGTGACATGGAGTGCCGCCATCGCCGCCTCCATGGACCGCTCACCGGGCGCATGAACGCCCATAAGATGCCCCAGATAGACCGAGCACCATGGCTCGTTGAAGGTGACAATAGTGTCGAGCCGGTCGCCGAGCCGCCTGGTCGCGATCCCCGCATAATTTGCAAAAGCCTCTGCCGTATCCCGGTCCGTCCACCCGCCGCGCCCCATCAGCGCCAACGGCAGATCCCAATGATACAGCGTGGCGAATGCCTTGATACCGCGCGCTTTCAGACCATCGAGCAGGCGGTCGTAGAAATCGAACCCCTTCTCGTTGATCGCGCCGGTTCCATCGGGCAGGATCCGCGGCCAGGCAATCGAGAACCGGTAAGCTTCCGCACCAAGTTCAGCCATGAGATCGAGATCGGCCTCAAGCCTGTTGTAATGATCACAGGCAACATCACCGGTGTCGCCGCCCTTGACCCGTCCGGGCATATGCGAAAACGCATCCCAGATCGACGGCTTGCGGCCATCCGCCTGTGCCGCACCCTCGATCTGGTAGGAAGCGGTCGCCACGCCAAAGAGAAAATCATCGGGAAAGCGTCGGGCCAGCCTTTGCGGCGAACTGTCAGAGGTCATTACGATTCCCTATGCTTGGTTTGGCTGAGGTGACCGGGCTTCAGTTGGTGGAAAGCCGCTCGGTGAACGCCTTGATGATTTCACTCAGTTCGATGGGCTTCTCAATGCACGGCAGATGCGCCGCACCGGGGATTTCCTGATACATTGCGCCGGGGATCAGCCGCGCCAGTTCGCCCACCAGCGCAGGCGGTGTCGAACCGTCGTCGGTTCCGACCACGCAGATGGTCGGCACTACCAGCTCTGAACTTGATTGAGTGAAATCACTGTCGCGGATAGCAGCACACGTTCCCACATATCCCGCCACAGGGGTGCGCTCCAGCATCATCCGGTAGCCGGTAAATTCGGCATTGTCTGCGCTGCGATAATCCTTGGTGAACCAGCGCTCCAGAATGGCGTCGGAGAGCCCTGCGATTCCCAGCTCGGTGATCGCCGAAATACGGGCGTCCCACATTTCTCTCGTGCCGATCCTGTGGCCAGTGTCACACAGGATCAGCGCCCGCACCAGATCAGGACGCTTGGCAGCCAGCCCCTGCGCAATCATGCCGCCAACCGACAAGCCGCAAAGAATGACGTTCTTGGCTTCAAAGTGCTCGATCAGGGCAATCAGATCATCAATATGATTATCCATGGTGATCTCGCCCTCACCGGTTTCCGACAGACCGTGACCGCGCTTGTCATAGGCAATGATGCTGTAATCACCGACCATGCGGACGATCACGTCGCGCCAGATGCGATAGTCCGTACCCAGCGAATTGGCGAAAACAATGGTGGGCTTGTCAGGCGCAGCGCCGATCACCTGATGATGGATGACGACACCGTTCAGGCGGGCAAATTGCATGGCGAGGCTTCCTTTGGGGATGATCTGTCAGTTTGAAAGCCTGATTTACGCGACAGAACGCTCGCACGCAAACAAAACACCGTTCAAAAAAGAGCGGCGGCTCATCGCAATGAACCGCCGCCCGTTTCAATCAACTGTTGGCAGATACCCGTCACACATAGCGGTTGACGACATTCTCCAGATATTCCTGACGTCCGGATCTCGGCTGCGGATTGATGTCAGCCTTGCTCACATAGTCAGCGATATCACCCAGCGAATAGGTGCCATCGAGCATTTTCTGCGCTTCAGCACCGCCCCATCCAGCATAACGGTCTTCGACGAAACTCGTCAGCACGCCGTCCTCAACCATCTTGGTTGCAGCCTTGAGCGCCCGCGCACAGGTGTCCATGCCGCCGATATGAGCATAGAGCAAGTCTTCCGCATCAAGCGACTGCCGGCGCAGCTTGGCATCGAAATTGGTACCGCCGTTCTTGAACCCGCCACCCTTCAGAATGGCGTAGTAGGCCAGTGCCATTTCCGGCACGTTGTTGGGGAACTGGTCGGTATCCCAGCCCGACTGGTAGTCATTGCGGTTCATGTCGATGGAGCCGAAGATGCCAAGCGCCTGGGCCAGTTCGATCTCGTGCTCGAAGGAATGGCCGGCAAGGATCGCGTGGCCCTGCTCGATATTGACCTTGACCTCGTTCTCGAGACCATGCCGCTTGAGGAAACCATAGACCGTTGCCACATCATAATCATACTGATGCTTGGTCGGCTCCTGCGGTTTCGGCTCGATCAGTATCGTGCCCTCAAAACCAATCTTGTGCTTGTATTCGACCACCAGATTGAGGAAGCGGCCAAGCTGCTGGTCTTCGCGCTTCAGGTCGGTGTTGAGCAGCGTCTCATAACCTTCGCGCCCGCCCCACAGCACGTAATTGGCGCCGCCTAGCCTGTGGGTGGCGTCCATGCAGGTCTTTACCGTCGCCGCAGAAAAGGCGAACACGTCTGGATCAGGGTTGGTCGCCGCCCCCGATATGAAGCGCCGGTTGGAAAACAGATTGGCCGTGCCCCACAACAGCTTGACGCCAGTGGCTTCCTGCTTTCCGGCAAAATAGTCGACGATTTCTTCGAGGTTCTTCGTGTTCTCGGCGAAGTTGGAGCCTTCAGGCCGCACGTCGGCATCATGGAAGCAGTAGAACGGGGCGCCCAGCGCCGAGAACATTTCGAAGGCGACATCTGCCTTCAGCTTCGCCAGCTTCATCGAATCCTGTGGATACCAGGGCCGGTCGAAGGTCTGGCCGCCAAACGGATCGCCGCCCTCCCAGGCAAAGGAATGCCAGTAGGCAACGGCAAAGCGCAGATGGTCTTCCATGCGCTTGCCGACGACGATTTCGTCGGCATTGTAGTGGTGAAAGGCCATCGGATTGGTGCTGTCCGGGCCTTCATATTTGATCTTGGTGACGTCTCCAAAAAATCCAGTGCTCATGACATGGCTCCTTTGATTGCGGGATAGAGGGCACGATACTTGAGGTATGCCTCGTCAAAGGCACCAGTCAGATCGCGATTGGGGTGAATGGTTCTTTCCGTTTTCGGCGCTGTGCAGATCGAGAATGGATCGGCATTTTCCGCAGCAATCAGACCCAGCCGGGCTGCCCCGAAAGCCGCGCCGAAATCACCGCCTTCGGGGATATCGACCGGCAGATTCAACACGGTGGCAAGCGCTTGCAGCCAGTAGCCGGACTTCGATCCGCCACCGATGGCCGTCACCCGCGTCAGTGATGTGCCTGCCTGGGCTAGCGCCGCCAGGCTGTCGCGGAAAGCAAAGCTCACCCCCTCCACCACCGCTTTGGTCAGATTGGAACGACCGGATTCGTGACCGAGGCCCGCGAAACAACCGCGAATGGTGGCGTCATTGTGTGGTGTTCGCTCACCCGAGAGATAGGGCAGGAAAATTTCCGACCCCGGCGCGACCAACGTGTCATCCAATTCCGCGGTCAACGCAGCCGGATCAGTCGAGGTGATTCCGGACAGCCAGTTGAGCGAATCCGTCGCCGACAGGATCACGCCCATCTGGTGCCAGGTCCCGGGCAATGCATGACAAAACGCATGCACCGCACTGTCGGAATTGGGAAGGTAGCGGTTGTTGGCGGCAAACAGCACCCCGGATGTGCCGAGCGAAGCAAATGCGTGTCCGTCACCGACAGTCCCCATTCCGCAGGCGGACGCCGCATTGTCACCTGCGCCGCCGGCAATCGGAATACCGGACGGCAATCTCAGCTCCGAAGCCACGTCGGGCCGCAATGCACCGGCGCGCTCGGTGCCTTCAACCAGCGCGGGCATCTGGCTGCGGTCGAGTCCGGTGGCCGAAAGCAGACCATCATCCCAAGCACGTTTGCCGACGTCGAGCCAGGAAGTTCCGGCAGAATCCGACATTTCCGAGATCGCCTCTCCAGTCAGCCAAAGCCGCAGATAATCCTTGGGCAGCAGTACCTTGGCTACCCGCGCATAGGCTTCCGGCTCGTTGACAGCCATCCATTTCAGTTTTGGCGCGGTAAATCCCGGAAACACGATGTTACCAGTCAGACGCCGGAATTGCGGATCGGCATCGAGCTCCGCGGCTTCCTTGTAACTACGGGTATCGTTCCACAGGATGCAGGGACGAATGACCTTGCCATCCTTGTCGATTGTGGTTGCACCGTGCATGTGGCCGGAAAGACCGATGCCACGCACCTTTGCCAGTTCCGAAGCATGGGTCTTGCCAAGCTCCGCCAACGCCGCCCGGGTCGCCGTGATCCAGCTGTCAGGATCTTGCTCCGACCACCCGTGATGCGGCCGTTCGACAGTGAGCGGCGCACTGGCGGAGCCCAGAATGCGCTGGGTGTCATCAATCAGCAACGCCTTCAGCGATGACGTTCCGAGATCAAGTCCGAGATACATGGCGGCAGATCCTTTCAAAATTTGGGCTGACAGGTGGGGCACCAACTGTCACGGCAAATTATCCTTGAGGAAAATATCGATGCGAATCCGGTCCTGCGCACTGATCGGCATCAACCCATCCGACCGCGCTTTGAGCACACGGATTGCGCTGCGAACCTCGTGCCCGCAATCCTGATTTATCACGGCATCGAACAGGCCCTCGGCGAGGCCCCGGCGCGACGTCTCGGTGACCTCGTGAACAACGACCGCGAGTTTCCGGTCGTTCGGAAGCGGCATCGCCTCGAGCAATCCGCGATTACCTGCACCGAGATTGTAGATCGCGATGATATCCGGATCCGCTTCCAGTGAAGTCCTGACGGCTTGGCAGACCCTGTCTGCCTCATCGTTCGTCTCCACCGGCCCGACAATTTCAAGGCCCGGAAAATCTGAATTCAGAACTGCGGCAAAGCCCGATGCCCGGTCCATGTGGTCGGAGAGCGCCATCGAACCCGCCACGACCAAGACTTTTCCCGTTCGTCCGGAACAAAACCGCCCGATCAGCCCAGCGGCCGTGCGGCCCGCAGCCAGATTGTCGATTCCGCAAAAATGCGTTCGCCGCGACCCAGGCAAGTCGGACACCAGCGTCGTGACATGAACACCCTTGTCAGCCAGGCGATTGACAGCGGCCGACACGTCGGCGGTATCGGTGGCGACCAGCGCGACACCGGTAACATTTGCCGGGTCAATCGCATCAAGAACCCTGACGATTGCATCGGCGTCCAGAGGTGGAACCTTTGCGAGCTGGAAGGATGTTCGCTCGACCGATGAACGCTGCATCGCCGAGCGGATCTCCGCCTCAAGGCTACGCATGAAGCTGTTGGGTCCCTCGGGAATGACAAATACCAACGGATAAATGCGCTTTTTGGCAAGATTGGCGGCCTGCACATCACGCACATAGCCGAGCCGCTGCACTGCAGCTGCGACCTTGGCGACGGTCTTTTGCCGCACGCCAGGGCGTGCGTTGAGCACCCGGTCCACGGTCGCAAGGCTGACCCCGGCTTCAGCCGCAATGTCATGCACGGTCGGTCGCATCATCTCCTCCTGCCCGGCCTTCTAGAGCAAATTTTGAGGTACGTAAATCAAAAACACTGCGAAGGCTCGAACCGCTGCCGTTCGCGCCAATGCTCGTCCAGCAGACCAGCCAGCAACCCTTATACTTGACGCAACCGGCACAATATGGCCTAAGGCAGCGCCTGCCGGTCTCCGCCGCGCCTCGCCTGGCTGCAGCGAAACCGGACAGCGATCGCAGCCGGCAAAAGCCGCCGCGCGCACCAATCAACCGGACCTGAAAGCGGGCGAACACAACATGGCCAACACTGCAACGCGGGTGCGCATCGCACCGTCTCCGACTGGCGAACCGCATGTCGGAACCGCCTACATCGCGCTGTTCAACTATCTGTTTGCGAAAAAGCACGGCGGCGAGTTCATCCTGCGCATCGAGGACACTGATGCCTCCCGCTCCACGCCGGAGTTTGAACAAAAGGTTCTCGACGCGCTCAAATGGTGCGGCCTGTCCTGGTCGGAAGGCCCCGACATCGGCGGACCCTATGGTCCTTATCGCCAAAGCGAACGCAAGGACCTCTACCTCCCCTACGTCGAAAAAATTGTCGAAAACGGCCACGGTTTCCGCTGCTTCTGCACACCCGAACGCCTTGGCGAAATGCGGGCTGCCCAGCGCGCTGCCGGCAAACCGCCAAAATATGACGGTCATTGCCTCACCCTCAAGGCCGAGGAAGTCACCGAACGCATGGCGGCCGGCGAGCCATCTGTGGTGCGGATGAAAATCCCTGATGAAGGCGCCTGCAAATTTGTCGACGGCGTCTATGGCGAAGTCGAGATCCCCTGGGAAGCGGTAGACATGCAGGTCCTGCTCAAGGCCGACGGCATGCCAACCTATCACATGGCCAATGTGGTCGATGATCATCTGATGAAGATCACCCATGTCGCCCGAGGCGAGGAATGGTTGTCCTCAGTGCCAAAGCACATTCTGATCTATCAGTATCTGGGGCTCGAGCCGCCGGTGTTCATGCATCTGTCGCTGATGCGCAATGCCGACAAGTCGAAGCTGTCGAAGCGCAAGAACCCGACTTCAATTTCCTATTATGGCGCGCTGGGCTTCCTGCCCGAGGCGCTGATGAATTTCCTCGGCCTGTTTTTCATTCAGATCGCCGAGGGAGAGGAACTGCAGACCATGGATCAGTTGGTTACCAACTTCGATCCGGAAAACCTGAACAAGGCCGGTGCGATCTTCGATCTTCAGAAGCTCGATTGGCTCAATGGCCGCTGGCTGCGCGAAAACATCTCCGAGACGGAATTCGTTTCCCGTGTCCTGGCCTGGGCCCAGGAAAACGGCCGCTTTGGCGAAGGTATGAAACTGGCACAGTCGCGTATCACCAAATTGTCCGATCTCCCCGACCTGACAGGCTTCCTTCTGAAGGGTGATCTGGGACTGACAGCAGCAGACTTTGCCAATATCAAGAAGGTCTCGTTGGAAGACGTCCTCCAGATCCTTCAGACGGTTCAGCCGGATCTCGAATCCATCTTTGAATGGAACGCTGAAAGCATAGAAGCGGAACTTCGGGCCATTTCCGAGCGCAGCGAGATCAAATTGCGAAACCTGCTGGCACCTCTCTTCATTGCGGTCTCCGGTTCTTCGCGGTCATTGCCGCTGTTTGATTCCATGTCCATTCTCGGTCGTTCCGTCGTGCGCCAGCGCCTCAAGCAGGCGGAACTCGCGGTCAAGGCCGGCGTCGAAGCAGCCAAAGCAAACAACGGATAAGACAATGAACGACAAGACAACAGAGCCCGGCCTTTCGTCCGATGTCACCGAAGTGCGCGCCCAAAAGCTCGCCAAGCTGCGTGAGACGGTTGCCGAGGTCTATCCGGCGCATTTCCACCGCACCATGACCAACGAGGAACTCGCGGAAAAATACACCGATATCGAACCCGACACATTGACCGGTGACATCGTCACCATTGCCGGCCGCGTGTATTCGTCCCGCAATTCCGGCATGTTCATGGATATCCGTGATGCTTCCGGCAAGGTTCAGGTTTTCAGCCACAAGGACACGACCCCGCAAGAGGCCCGTAATCTGCTGCCGCTGATCGATCTGGGCGACATCATCGGCGTGACCGGTGAAGTGCGGCGCACCAAGCGCGGCGAGCTGACCGTCAATGCGCATGAAATCACCATGCTGACCAAGTCTCTGCTGCCGATGCCGGAAAAATGGCACGGGCTTTCGGACATCGAGATGCGTTATCGCAAGCGACACCTCGACATCCTGACCAACGAGGACTCCAAGCTGCGTTTCCAGCAACGCTCGAAGATCGTCTCCGGTATCCGTCGCTTCATGGAAGACGAAGGTTTCATGGAAATCGAGACCCCGATGCTGCATTCGGTCTATGGCGGCGCCACCGCCGAGCCGTTCAAGACCCATCACAACACGCTCAAGCTTGATATGTATCTCCGCATCGCGCCGGAATTGTATCTCAAGCGGGCTTTGGTCTCCGGACTGACCGACAAGGTGTTCGAGGTGAACCGCAACTTCCGTAATGAAGGCGTGTCGACCCGGCACAATCCCGAGTTCACCATGCTCGAATGCTATTGGGCCTATGCCGACTACGAGGACATCATGGGCCTCGTCGAACGGCTGTTCGAGAAACTGGCCCTGTCGATCCACGGCTCCACCGATGTCATGTACGGCGAGACAGCAATGTCCTTCAAGGGTCCGTTCAAACGGATTGCCATGCCCGATGCGGTCAAGGACGCAACAGGCATCGACTTCCGCGCCATCGACAATGATGAGGATGCCCGGGCTGCAGCCAAGGCTGCCGGGTTTGAAATCGAGGCTGACTGGACCTGGGGCGAGTGCCTGGCCTTCATCTTCGAGGAAAAGGTCGAAGCCACGCTGATCCAGCCGTCGCATGTGACGCATTTCCCGAAAGACATCTCGCCCTTCGCCAAGGAAGTTCCCGGCGAACCGCGTCTGGTCGAGCGCTTCGAGACCTATTGCAATGCCTGGGAACTGGGCAATGCGTTCTCCGAGCTCAACGACCCGGAAGAGCAGCGCAAACGCATGGTCGAGCAGTTGGAACAGGCCCACGCCCGCGGCGAGATGGAAAAGCAGCTTGATGATGAGTTTCTCGATGCCATTGACCAGGGCATGCCACCTGCCGGCGGCCTGGGCATTGGTGTCGACCGGCTGATCATGCTGCTGACCAATGCACCATCGATTCGCGATGTGATTCTGTTTCCAGCTCAGAAAACGCGCGGCGAATAACCACTCCTTCGTCAGGCGGAAAGCATCAATAGCCGGCGGCTTTTGCCGGCTTATCAGTCGACGCCGTCTGGGGCTCTACGTCGATCATGTCGCCATTACAGCCTTCGACCAGCTCGATCTCGAGAGCAAGGGCTTCTATGTCAGCCTGCGGCATGTGAATACGCTCGCCGAAATAGTAGCCGGTGCTGGTCGGCACAGTATTCACGTAACGCACCTCCCAGGGCTGCGACAACGCAAGTGTTCGGGTCGGGCTTGGAGCGTAGGCAATTTCAACGCCGATTGCCGAACCGCGAAGCCCGGCCCGCGTTATCGGGCCGCGATGATCGGCTACCTTGACGATAACAAGATTGGGATGCAGCGTATCAGAAAGGTGTCGCGCGAGCCGGAGGCCGGTCTTGACCCGTTCCTTCGGTTCAAGATCGTCGCCGGAAATCACCGCTACCAGACGTTTTTCTTTGCCGCGCCTGAACTCGGACTGATAGACCGTTTTGCAATGGCCACCGCTTTCTTCCTTGTAGCCCGGGATGATATTCGCCGGTGCAAAAACCAGTGCGGCAGTTCCTGAAGCTCCCAGGACGAACAGGAACGCACCGGAGAGCAATGCGAGCTTCCGGGACACCCGGAAAACCTGGGACAATTTACGCTTGGCTTCGGCCATACTGGAGACCCTTTTACGCAGAACAACTCCACGCAGCATAGGCCAACGCACTTACATAAGTATTAACCCTGTTCCTTAAGACGTGACCCAGTATGCGTCAGCGTTGCTCTGGAACCCTGAAACGACGGTCGATATCCGCTTCTCGACCCGGGATCTGAAGCCGCATCGGAGAGGGTTCGCGCCGCGCAATGACCTTGCCCCTTGCCATGACCAGAAGCCGGGTCGCCCGCAAGCGAATGGCTTCGATCGGGTTGCCTGCGTCAAGCACGACGAGATCGGCACGTTTGCCCACCTCAAGCCCGTAGTCTTCAAGCCCCATGATCGCCGCGCTTTGGGTGGTCACCATCTCGTAGCAGCGCCGCATGTCATTCGGGCTTGTCATCTGCGCCACATGCAAACCCATGAAAGCAACATCGAGCATGTCTGCCGTTCCCAGCGAATACCAGGGATCAAGCACACAATCCTGACCGAACCCGACCCGGATGCCATGCTTGAGCATTTCAGGAACCCGCGTCATGCCGCGCCGTTTGGGATAGGTGTCGTGCCGGCCCTGCAGCGTGATGTTGATCAGCGGATTGGGAATAGCCGCAACTTCAGCTTCGGCAATCAGCGGCAGCAGCTTGGAGACATAATAATTGTCCATCGAATGCATCGAGGTCAGATGCGACCCCGCAACCCGGCGCTGAAGCCCGAGCCGCTGGGTCTCATACGCCAATTGTTCGATATGCCGCGACAGCGGATCATCGGTTTCGTCGCAATGCATGTCGACCATCAGGCCGCGCTCTGACGCGATCTCGCACAGCTCGGTGACCGACCCCCGGCCATCAGCCATGGTCCGCTCGAAATGCGGAATGCCGCCAACCACGTCGACACCGAGATCCAGCGCCCGGATGGTATTTTCGCGCGCTGTTGGCGAGCGATAAAGCCCATCCTGCGGAAACGCTACCAGTTGCAGGTCGATATAGGCTGAAATTTCCTTCTTGACCTCAAGCAACGCCTCGACGGCCAGCAGCCGATCGTCGCAGACATCGACATGGGTGCGGATTGCCAGCAGCCCCATCGACGCCGCCCAGTCACAATAAGCCAGCGCCCGTTCCTTGACCGCCTCATGCGTCAGCAACGGCTTGAGTTCGCCCCACAGACCAATCCCTTCAAGCAACGTACCCGACGCATTGATCCGCGGCTTGCCATAGGACAGCGTCGCATCCATGTGAAAATGCGGATCAACGAACGGCGGCGACACCAGATTGCCCGAGACGTCTATTGTCTCGCCTGCCTCCGCTTCGATGCCGGGAGCAATGGCGGCGATGCGTCCATCCTGTATGGCGATGTCTGCGGTGGTCCCATCGGGAAGCACGCCGCCCTTGAGCAAAGTGTCAAAACTCATCTCTCGCCTTTCTGATAGGGAACCATCAACGCCTTCGGATAGGTCGCGCGGCGGGCGACAACAACCAGCGCCACAATCGACAGCACGAACGGCATCATCAGGAAGATCTGGTAGGGGATCACACCGCCGGTGATCTGCTGCAACCGGACCTGGTAGGCATCGAATGCCGCGAACAGGATCGCACCAATCAGCGCCTTGCCGGGCCGCCAGGACCCGAACACCACCAGCGCGATGGCAATCCAGCCGCGCCCGTTGATCATTTCGAAGAAGAACGAGTTGAACGCCGACATGGTCAGAAACGCACCGCCAATCGCCATCAGCGCCGACCCGGCCATCACCGCGCCCATCCGCACTGCTGTCACCGAAATGCCCTGTGCTTCCACCGCCGCAGGATTTTCACCCACCGCCCGCACCGCAATGCCCACCGGCGTGCGATAGAAAATGAAGGCAACAGCGGCGACTGAGAAATAGGCCAGATACGTCAGCGGTGTCTGGTTGAACAGCGCCGGCCCGAGAACCGGAATGTCCGACAGTATCGGAACCGCGAAAGGTTGGAAGGACTCGATCTTCGGCGGCGACGACACTTCCGGCAACAGGATCCGGTAGGTGAAATAGGTCAGGCTCGAGGCAAGCAATGTTACCCCAATGCCGGTCACATGCTGCGACAGCCCCAGCGGTACCGTGAGGAACCCATGCAGCAAACCGAACATCGCACCGGTCAGCGCCGCGACAAACACCCCGGTCCACAGATCTCCGCCCATATAGACGGTGAACCAGCCCGAAAAAGCACCAGCCACCATGATGCCCTCAATCCCGAGATTGAGCACGCCCGCCCGCTCGCAGATCAGCTCACCCATGGTGGCAAAGATCAGCGGCGAAGCGATGCGGATGGCTGCAACCCAGAAGCTGGCGGTGAAGAGGATTTCGAATGCTTCGCTCATGTCATCTCCAGCGCACGCGGTAACGCATCAGCATGATGGCGGCGACCATGGTCAGCAGTGAGGTTGCGACCATGACCTGGGCGATGTAGCTCGGCACATTGGCGCTGCGGCTCATGGCATCCGCGCCGACAAAGATCCCGGCGACAAATATCGCTGCGGCGATCACCCCGAGCGGATTGAGCATGGCCAGCATCGCCACGACAATGCCGGTGTAGCCGTAGCCCGGCGACAGATCGAGCGTCAGATTACCTTTGAGGCCGGCCACTTCGGAGAAGCCTGCCAGTGCCGCAAGCCCGCCCGACAAGAGCGCCGTTTTGGCTATCACACGGTTGACCGGGATGCCTGCAAAGCGAGCTGCTTCCGCATTGTGCCCGACCGCACGCATCTCGTAGCCGAGCGTGGTTTTCTTCATGATCACCCAGACCACGAATGCCGAAACGATGGCCAGCACAAAACCGTAGTGCAGCCGTTTGCCCTTGATCAGCCGTGGCAATTGCGCATCCGCGATCACTCGCTTTGATTGCGGCCAGCCCATGCCTGTCGGATCTTTGAGCGGCCCTTCCAGGAGCATCGAGACAAACAGCAGGACGATGAAGTTCAGCAGCAGCGTGGTCACCACTTCGTCGACGCCGAATTTTGTTTTCAGTACAGCCGGACCAAGCAGCGTCAGTGCCCCGGTCAGCATCGCCGCGATCATGATCAACGGGATCAACCCGGCTGAGGGCAGTGTCACCGCACCGGTGCCGATCACTACCGTCATCACCGCGCCGAGATAGAGCTGCGCTTCGGCGCCGATGTTCCAGAGCTTTGCCCTGAACGCCACGGCAACGGCGAGACCGGTAAAGATCAGCGGCGTCGCACGGGTCAGCGTTTCTAGAAGCGCGAATTGCGACCCTGCAGCTCCCTTGATCACCAGCCAGAACACCGTGAAAGGCGACGCGCCGGCGATCATCACCAGCACCGAGGAAAACACGATCGTTGCAAGGATAGCCCCGGCAGGCCACAGCAACTTTGCAGTCAGCGAGAACGACGGTCTCGGCTCAAGCCGCATGATGAGCCCCTTCTTCGACGCCGTGTCCGGCCATCAACTCACCCAGTTCCATGACGCTGAGCTCCCCGCGCAGCGAAGGTCTTGAGAGCTGCCCGCGATGGATCACCAATATCCGATCGGCCAGGGTCTGGATTTCATCCAGATCCTCGGAAATCAGCAGCACCGCAGCCCCCCGGTCACGCGCCTCGATCAGCCGCGCATGAACATAGGCCACCGCGCCAACATCAAGCCCTCGTGTCGGCTGGCTGGCCAGGATGATGTCCGGATCACCATCCAGCGCCCGCCCGAGAATGAGCTTTTGCATATTGCCGCCAGAAAGCAGCCGCACACGCGCTTCCGGCGAGGGACATTTCACGTCATAAGCCTTGATGATGTCGTCGGCGAATGCTGCCGCCGCCTTCCAGTCAAGGAACCCGAACCGCGAAAACCGCGGGCTGCGATAGGCCTCAGAGATGACGTTTTCAGCCACGCTCATGTCACCGATCATCCCGGTGGCATGGCGGTCCTCCGGAATACGCCCCAATCCACGATCAAGCGCCGCGCGGGGTGACCAGCGGTTGGCTGGCGCGCCGTGGACAACAATATCACCTTCGCTGGCATCCAGAGTACCGGCAATCAAAGCAGCAAGCGCTGCCTGGCCATTGCCGGAGATCCCGGCCAGCCCGGTGATCTCGCCGCCACGCAACTGCATCGATATCCGCTTGAGCGCTGCCCCGCCCAGGCTTCGCGTCGACACCGAATGGAGCTCGAACAGGATTTCCCGAGGTGTGGAAGGCCCGATCTCGTTGACCGGCAGTTGCCCGCCCACCATCAGCTCTGCCAGTTCGCGCCGTGTTGCGTCAGAGGTTTTACGTTCTCCGGCGAGCTTGCCGCCACGCAACACCACGACACGATTCGAGACGGACTGAACTTCACCCAGCTTGTGCGAGATGAAGATCACCGACAGCCCTGCCGCCACCAGCTTCTTCAGCGTGGCAAACAGCGCCTCGGTTTCCATCGGCGTCAACACTGCCGTCGGTTCGTCGAGAATGAGAATGCGCGCCTCGCGATACAGCGCCTTGAGGATTTCGACACGCTGCCGTTCACCGACGGAAAGCTCCGTGATCATCCGGTCCGGATCGACCTCAAGACCATAATCAGATGCCAGCGTGCGGATCCGTTCACGCGCGCGGGCCTTTCCGAGATTGAGCGACCACAGTGATTGCGTGCCAAGCACGATGTTTTCGAGCACCGTCATCTGGTCGGCAAGCGTGAAATGCTGGTGCACCATACCGATGCCGGCGCTGAGTGCCGCATTCGGGTCGCCGGACGGAAGTGTCTTGCCGAACACCTCGATCTCACCCTCATCGGCGGTGTAATGGCCGAAAAGAATGTTCATCAGCGTGGTCTTGCCGGCACCGTTTTCGCCAAGCAGAGCCACCACTTCGCCGCGTTTCAGCGACAGCGAGATAGCGTCATTGGCGACCAGCGGGCCAAATCTCATGGTGATGCCCGAGAGGCGGAGAACGGTCTCCGCCTCCGGGCGTTGTGCAGCGTCCATCAGTTGGACTTGGGCTCTTCGTCGTTGACCTCAACCACAAAGGAGCCATCCTTGATTGCAGCTTCCCGCTCCATCACCAGCTTCATCGCCTCTTCGGGAACCTTGCCCTCGAAAGTACCAAGGGGAGCAAGCGAATTGCCGCCTTCCTTCATGTAGGAATAGACACCGTAATTGTCGGCCTTGAACGTGCCGGCCTTGACCATCTCGATTGCGTGATCGAGCGTCGGCTCGAAGTGCCACAGTGCGGAGGCGACCACTGTTTCGGGATAATCCGCCTGGGTATCGATCACGTTGCCGATGGCCAGCACGCCCTTCTCCTTGGCCGCATCGGATACGCCGAAACGTTCCGCATAGAGAATATCGGCACCGCCATCGATCTGCGCAAAGGCGGTTTCCTTGGCTTTCGGCGGATCGAACCACGAGCCGATGAAGGCCACCTGGAACTTGGCGTCAGGTGCGGTTTCCTTGACGCCGGCCATGAAGGCATGCATCAGCCGGTTGACTTCCGGAATGGGGAAACCACCGACCATGCCGATATTTTTCGTCTTGGTCATCGCACCGGCAATGATGCCGGACAGGTAGGACGAATCCTGAATGTAGTTGTCGAACACCGCGAAATTCGGTGCATCATCCTTGGGCAGGAAGCTCGATCCCATCAGATAGGCGGTGTCGGGATAATCCGCAGCTACCTGGCGCGCCGCATCCTCGACCGCGAAGACTTCGCCGATGATGAGGTCATGGCCGGCCTCGGAATATTCGCGCATGACGCGCTCATAGTCGTTGTTCGAGGTATTTTCCGAAAACACATATTCGATGTCGCCGCGCGCCACGGCGGCATTGGCAGCCTTGTGAATGCGGCTCACCCACTGCTGCTCGACGGGCACGGTATAGATCGCCGCGACCTTCAGCGGTCCTTCGGCACGAGCCTTGCCCAGAAAACCGGGTATGGCCAATGCGGCGGCTCCGGCAGCTGCACCGGCAAGAACCTGACGGCGTTTGAGAAAGTGTGCATGGCTAGACGTTGGTAATTTGGTCATGGCTGACGCTCCTGTTTGACACTGTTTTTGGCTGTACCCGTCATTATTTTTGACCAAAAGATAAAACGAGCGCGCCGCCTTGGCAACAGACTTAAACTTGCTGTGCACAATTCAGAGGCTTCCTCTGGGTTGGCCTGAAAAGCAGACCAAATCCGGCGCACGAACAAGACCAGCCGAGGTTTTGGGTTGCGCATCCCACGCAATCCGGCACAACGGGATAGGCCACCCGCCAAAGGGTCTCCTCACCCTGCGGAGCCGAAAGGAAAGGATGCAAGCCGATGACGGAAACTTCGCACGCAAGTCTGCTGGCGCTCAACTGCGGCTCGTCCTCGATCAAGTTCGCGTTGTTCACACCTGATTTCGAACGCATTTTTTCCGGATTGGTGGAGGCCATCGGCCACGGTCAGACGCCCAAGCTGAAGTCATCAACCGGCGACGCGATAGAGTTTGGCGCCTCCGATCAGGGCCATGCCGATGTGTTGCCACAACTTGTCAATGACATCATACTACCACGTGCAGGCACGATCTCGGGTGTCGGCCACCGGATTGTCCACGGCGGCGAACGCTTCAGGGCCCCGGTCAGGATCGATCAGGATGTCCGCTCAGGCATTGCAGAACTCACGCCTCTGGCACCGGGCCACCAACCACACAATCTGGCCGGGATCGACGCGGCGACGCAAGCCTTGCCAGGCGTTCCGCAGATTGCCTGTTTCGACACCGCCTTTCACGCGGGCGTTCCTGCTGTACGCCGCGAGATGGCTCTGCCTCGCCGCTACGCCAGAGGCGGGTTGCTACGCTATGGGTTTCACGGCCTGTCCTATGAGCATGTCGCCGCCAGCCTGGCCGATCTCCAACTTTCAGGTAAGCGGGTGATCGCCTGCCATCTTGGAAATGGTTGTTCGATCTGCGGCATGCTTGACGGCACAAGCCTCTGGACATCAATGGGCTTCACCCCGCTAGACGGACTGATGATGGGCCAGCGCCCGGGACGGCTGGACCCCGGCGCGGTGCTCTGGCTTATCGAACAGCATGGCGGCAACATCGCAGCTGTGAGCAAATTGTTCTATCACCAGAGCGGTCTATCAGGTGTATCCGGCCTGTCGGGAGACATGCGTACGCTGCTGGCTAGCGATAAGCCCGATGCCGCCTTCGCAGTGGAGATGTTCGTTGACCGGCTGGTCCAGGAAATCGGCGCCGCGGCCGCAGGTCTCGGCGGCGTCGACGCCTTAGTCTTTTCCGGCGGCATCGGAGAAAACGCCGCACCGATCCGCGCAATGACCCTGCAACGGCTTGAGTGGCTCGGTTTCAATCTGGATTCCGCAGCAAATGCGGCAGGCGAAATACGATTGACAACCGCCGGAAGTGCCCGCCACGCCTTTATCGTCGAGGCCGATGAAGAGCGCATCATCGCGCAGGCGGTAGCCGCCCTTCTGACGTGATAGAACCGGACCCTACTGCCAATTGCCTGAAAGCGCCCTCAGCAAGTCCGACCGGCTGATCTGTCCGACCAAGCGGCCCTCCGACATCACCGGAAAGCGCCGGAAGGAGCTGGCGAGGAACGCCTCCGCCGCCTCGACAAGATCGAGCTCCGCATCCAGCGATTCCGGCCGGTCCGACATGTAATCGGCGACAGTATCGCCCCATTCCCGGTAATAGCACGCCTGCAAGGCCGCCTTGAAACAGTCCTTCTGCGACAGCATGCCAACCAGATTCCCGTTCGCATCAAGCACCGGCGCGCCGGATATCCGGTTATCGATCAAAAGATTCATCGCCCGGTTGATTTCCATGTCGGGGGTGAGCGTGATCAGCTCGCGGCTCATATAGGTCTTGATACGGGGACGCTCACTCATCAGCCCCGCCCCTTGCGACAGCCGCTGCAGGAGAGCCCGGTTGCGCAGGCCAGTCCGCCGCAGGAACCCTTCAGCGGCGCGCGTCCGAAGATCACGCCCAGCGCCAATCCGATCACGGACAAAAGAACCAGTCCAAATGCGAGCAGAAAAGTCTCCATCGTCTGTTCCTCCTATGCGCTCACGTAAGCGTCAAATCCGCCGGTCATGATCTCGTGGCTGCCGTCCCTGTCGAGCCAGGCAAACAGCGCCGGGATTGCGTGTACTTCGGCAAAGGCAGCACCTCTGTCCATGCCCATAACCATCAATGCTGTGGCCAACCCGTCAGCACGCATGGCCGTATCAGCCAGGACAGAGACTGATGCGGGCATAGCATCAACCGGGCGCGCGGTGCGCGGGTCGATCAAGTGACTGACGCCGCCCTGCCCCAGTCTGACATACTGCCGGCCTGTTCCCGATGTCGCCAAAGCCATTTGGCCCTGTGCCACGATGTGCGCCATTCTGCCCGGTGCGGCATCCGGGCGCTCAATGCCGACTTGCCAAGATCTTCCGTCCGGGTGATGCCCGAGCGTGCGGATTTCTCCGCCGAGTTCAATCAGCGCGGCCTCCACTCCGGCAGACGGCAAGCCTTCAATGATACGGTCCAGTGCATAGCCCTTGGCGATCCCGCACAGATCAAGCGTCAGTCCGACAGTCCGTTTTCGCAATCCGTTCGCCGACACCGACAGGTCTTGAGGCCGCGCTCGCCCGCCGCGTATCGGCCCGAACCCGAACCGGTTGACCACAGGACCGACGGTCGGATCAAACGCGCCTCCGGTATATCGGGACATCTTCAAAGCCTGCATGGAAACCTGGGCAAGCGAAGCAGAACAGCTATGCCAGTCAAGTGTGTCAGTACGATTGAAGACTGACAGTTCCGACTGCGCCAGATAGGGCGACATCGCCTGATTGATGTCCCTGACAACCTCAGCAACCAGCTTGCGCACCGCTTCGGATCTGGCATGGTCCGGCAGGGCCGCACGCCACGTGCTGCCGAACGCCGCGCCGCCCACGGCAACCGTCCCGGCAAACGCAGGGCGAACTGTGGTTGCCATAGCACCGGCACAAGCGGCGAGAAAATTGCGTCTGTTCATCCTCATGGCTCAGACTCCAAAATCATCTGTGAAGATATGGGACTTGTCGACACCGGCATCATCCAGCATGGCCAGCACGGCGCGGATCATCATCGGCGGCCCGCACAGGTAATACTCGCAAGTCTCGGGAGCAGGAAGATCTTTGAGATACTTCTCCCAGGCCACCATATGCACAAACCCGACACTACCCTGCCAATCGTCTTCCGGACGCGGATCCGACAACGCCACGGTCCAGTCGAAATTCGGATGTTCAGCCGCCAGCGCATCAAACTCGTCCTGGTAAGGCAGATCCCCCTTGTTGCGCGCGCCATACCAGTAGGTGATGCGCCGCTTGGTGCAGACCCGCTCCAGTTGGTCGAAGATGATTGCGCGCAACGGCGCCATGCCGACGCCGCCGCCGATAAACACCATCTCGGCCTCACCGGGCTGGGCGCGGAAACTGCCAAATGGCCCAGACGTGTCAACCTGGTCACCCGGGCGGAGCGAGAACAGCCAGGATGACACCACACCAGGCATTGCATCAGGAATAGACGGCGGCGGCAGGGCCAGCCGAATGTTGAGAACGATCCGCCCGGACTCGGTATCCTTCGGGCGATTGGAGACCGAATAGGCCCGGGTCACCGGCTCGGAACTTGAAACCTTGAGCGCGCGCAGGTTTTGCCAGACGTCGCGATGCTCGGCCGGTACATCGATATCCACGTAATCCCGCTTGAAGGGAGGGGCAGTTACTTGGACAAAGGAACCAGCCTCGATATCGGCTTTCATGCCGTTCGGCTGGCGCAGGACGATTTCGCGGATCAGCGGTGTGAGCGCCGTCACACGTTCAACAGTGCAAACAAACTTTTCGGCTGACATCAGATCATTATCGACCTCGACATCCATATCACTGCGCATCACCACCTGACAGGCAAGATGAAAATTGTCCCGCAGATCCGACTTGGTCAGACGCGCGGCTTCCGTTGGCAAGGGCGCGGCTCCACCCTTCAGGATCTTGACGCGGCACAATCCGCAAGTGCCAGCGCCAGCACAGGCCGACGGGATCAGGATGCCGTTGTCCTGCAACGCAGACAGCAATTTGATCCCGGTGCTCGTATCAAACTGGCTCGAGCCGTTGACGGTCAACACAGCCGGGTGCGACGGTGACAGCAGCGACCGCGCCACCATCACCGTGATCGCAAGCATGAGAATTATCCCTGTCAGGAGCAGAATACCGAGAACAATCTCCATCATGGCGTCACCAGGGAAAAGGCCGAGAAGCCGAGCGACATCAATCCGGTGACGATAAAGGCACTGGCAAGCCCCTCTACACCTTTTGGCATGTCACTGTATTTGAGCCGTTCCCGAATGGCCGCGAAGGTCACGATGGCCAACGCCCAGCCCACACCACTGCCAATCCCGTACACGACCGATTGCTCGAAATCATAATGCCGCTCGACCATGAACAGGCTGCCGCCAAGAATAGCGCAATTGACGGTGATCAGCGGCAGGAAGATGCCCAGCGCCCGGTAGAGCCGCGGCACAAACCGGTCGAGCGTCATCTCCAGGATTTGAACCATTGCGGCGATCACGCCGATAAAGCTGACCAACTTGAGAAAGGTCAGGTCAACATCCGGCAATCCAGCCCATGCCCATGCCCCCTCAAGCAACAACATGTTGAAGATCAGGTAGTTGACCGGAACCGTAATTGCCTGGACCACAATCACCGCGAGCCCGAGGCCAAATGCGGTATCCACCCGCTTGGACACTGCCAGAAAGGTGCACATGCCCAGAAAAAAGGCCAGCGCCAGATTCTCCTGGAAAATGGATTTGATCAGCAGCTCGGTCATGGTCGGCCATCCTCCGGCAGCGGCAACCGGAATTCGGGCCGCTCCACCTGCCCGGGACGCAGGGCCCGAACCAGCCAGACCAGAAGCCCGAGGATGAAGAATGCACTTGGCGCCAGCTGCATCAGGCCCAGCGGCTGGAACCAGCCGCCATCTGCCACCGTAGTGACCATCGGAATTCCCATCAGAGCGCCGGTTCCCAGGAACTCACGCAATGCTCCGACAATCAGCAGTACCAGGCTGTAACCAAGACCATTTCCAAGTCCATCCATAACGCTCGGCAGCACCGGATTGCGCATCGCAAAGGCTTCCGCCCTGCCCAGCACCAGACAGTTGGTGACGATCAGTCCGACAAATATCGAGAGTTTCTTGCTCATCTCGAACATGAACGCCTGCATGAATTGATCGATCACGATGACGATAGAGGCGACAATGGTGATTTGAATGATCAGCCGGATCGACGGCGGAATGTGATTCCGCATCAGGCTGATCACTCCTCCTGACAGGCACAGCACAACGGTCAGGGCAGCCGACATGGTGACAGCCGTCGAAAGCGTGGTCGTCACCGCCAGTGCCGAACATATGCCCAGTATTTGAAGTGTAATCGGATTGTTGCCGATCAACGGGGCGATGAGATGATGTTTGAGCGACATCCTAGAGCCCTTCCTGCCGGAGCCGGGTCAGGAACGGGCCAAAGCCCTTTTCCCCCAACCAGAACCGCAAAATGTTGGTGAACCCGTTGCTGGTGCTCGTGGCGCCGGAGATGCCATCGACTTCGTAAGGCGTCGATGCCCCGCTCCGAACAAGCTCGATTCGAACGGTTCCGGTCTCATCGGAAATTTTCTTGCCGGGCCATTGTGCCAGCCAATCCGGTTCTTCAATCCGGGCGCCGAAGCCGGGTGTATCGCCCTGTTCGACAATCGCCAGGGCGGCGATGGTGACCAGATCGGCTTCAATTGCCAGCGCGGCACGGATCGTCGACTGATATCCCGCCCCATAGACAGGCAGCACGATCAGCTTGAGATCGCCGTCTTTCTGCAGCAGATATACCGGCGATTGGTTTGCCCTGCGCTTGAGGCCGGCGATATCTGCATCAGGCTCCAGCGCGATGCTCGCCTCCGCATCCTGAAGCGCGGCATCGAGATCAAACGCTGCAGCATCGGCGTCGCGCACAAAACTGCCATCGTCAAGATTGACAAGCCGGGTCTCCAATGTGGCCACGCCAGACCCCATCATCCCCGAGTCCATCATTCCGGGCCCCATCATAAGCTCGCGCATGCCCGGCAAGGTATCGAGCATCTTGTCCATGCGGGCTTGTTGCTCGGCTGCACGATTTGCATCCTGATAGGGCCTGAGCATGACAGCGGTGACCGAAACAGCCGCTGAGGAAACCAGCGCCACAAGCACCGCCATGCCGATAATCTTGACCAGATCGTCATTGGATCGCGCAAAGAACCTTCGAACGGGTGGAAGCAGCTCAGCCATGCCGCAACCTCCGTCGCCGGACCATCAGCGCAACGGCCATATGATCGATCAACGGCGCAAAGAGACTGGCAAGAAGCGATGCAAATACCACCGCAGCCGGTGCAATGGCAGGACCGTTCGCAGTATCAAACAGCACGATCAGCAGGCCGGCCAACAGGCCGAACACCCAGCGGCCCGAGTTAGTCGAAGCACCAGAGACCGGATCGCCGATCAGGAAAACCAGACCGAAAACCACAGCAACGGCAGCGCTCAGCAACCCGCCCACGCCATCCTGGACCAAGACGGCCCCGACCAGAACGATAGTCACAGAAACCACAACCCGCCAGGAAACAAGCCCACCGACCAGAAGCAAAGCCAGAGCCGGTAGCGTCGCCAGCGCCATGATCTCGCTACTGCTGGACAGCTCGGTTCCGGTGAAAGAAAACACAAGAAAGCCTGCAGCAGCCGCAGCTCCGGAAACAATCCCGTAGCCCCGGCCGCCGAACACCAGTTCGCCAAAGACGACACCAAGGCTCACAGCCACAACGATCTGCCAGACGGGAGCCGATGCTGGCACCAGAACCGCGAAAATCAGCGCCACTGTTGCGGTATGCCAACCCAGTGAGCGACCACGGATCAGGTCGAACGCCAATTCCCAGATCAGGCAGGTGACGGCAGCAGCCAGCAGCACGACGATTTGCGGCAACCCGCGCTCGACCAGGCTCACAGCCACAGGAGCCGCCAGAGCAATGAGCTGGACATACGTCACGCGCGCCGGGGTCCACCCGGTACGCTGTCGCATGCGGAAGGGAGCGAGGGTCCAGCCGGTCATGCGTCTTCCGCCAGTTCATCAAGCACGTGACGCAGCATTCTGCCGTAATCGGCGCCACTGGTACAAGCCAACGAGACGGCGGCAACGTCTTCTTCCACCATTTCAAGGCATCCCATCCAGCTGGCGTTTTCCGCGTCGCCAACACTCAACGCCCGCAGGAACGGGACGACCGGAATATCAAATGGCAGCGCCTGCTCGAGAGCCACAGTGGGGATCACCGGAACAGGCCGTGATGAAGACTGCCGAAACAGCCCCAACAGGCCTCCTTTGGAAACCGTGTGGCGCGGCTGCGCATCGTCGAGCAATGTAACCTGCTGATGATAGCGGCCCAGCCATGAGGCTTGCCTGCCGTTGATGACCGATCCGGAAAGAACGCAAAGTGGCGCGCCATGGTCTCCCGGCAGAGTTTCGTTGCTGATCAGCTCCTGCAGGTTGGCGCCATCGATGGTCCGGATCAACCTTGGCTGCCTGGCGCGTGGACCGGCAAGAGCGACAATCCGATTGAAATCATGAAGCCCGGTCTCGATCAGCTTCCCGATAGCGGCCAGATCCTGATAGCCAATGCTCCAGACCGAACGGCTCCGATCTACCGGATGCAGCCTGTGGATATGGGTTCCGCTCAAGCCTGAAGAGCGGCCCTCAGGAAAGAACGAGCCGCAGATGCGGTCGCCGCAATCCGCAGCGATATCTGTGCCCGGAGTCTGGCAGACATGCACCGTTCCGCAGGTCAAGAGCGCCATTGCTTTCAGTCCCGCTGCAAAAGCCTCATGCTGATCCTGTAACACCACTCTGGGATCAGGCGCATGCGGATTGTCGGGGGTCACGGTCACAAAGATGGCATCCGGCACCGCATTGGGCGCTGGAATACGGCCATAAGGGCGGGTCAGGAAAGCCGGCCAGAATCCCTTGGCGAGAAGCGTTTCGCGCACCTCCGCCACGCTCGTCATTGCCGTGACCACAGGATCAGGCTCGGGCTGGTGGGGGTCTGACCGAATAACGATGGCCGACAAGCTGCGTCGCGGGCCCAGCGTGATAGACCCGACAACGCCTGACACCGGCGAAACAAAGACCACATCAGGGTTCGCGCGGTCGTGAAAAACCGCCTGGCCGCGCGTGACCCGCTCGCCTTGCTCGCAAAGCAGTTTTGGCCGCAGCCCCGGCAAATCCGCCCCGATAAGCGCAACCTGCTTAACAGCCGCGCCCTCTTCAACCCTTTGTCCGGTAAGCCGCGTATGGTCGATCTTCAAGCCGGGCAACACTGTCACCATCACCTCGTTCGTTCCGGCCTGACGATCTCTGCATCAAGCCAAATACTGCAGTTGGATATGCGGAAAGCCTAGCAGGGCAAAACACGCATGCCATTGAGCCAGATCAAAGCGAGACTTCACGCCGGCGTCATACTCGGAAGAAAAAACAAGCATCCAGAATTGCCGGTTAAACCCAATCCGACTGAACTGCTGGAGGACCACCCGTGTTGTACACCCGTCTCGCTCTACCCCTCATCTCTCTGTTTTTATTCGCCGTTCCAGCTGCTCAGGCGCAGGATCAATCTCCTGTCACCTCGATTGTCGAAAGCTGGCTCGCCTCTCCGCACGGTGACCGGACATCCGAAGCCTTTGTCCATTGGAACGAGGACGGCGCAGTGCCTGAAGATTGCGCAACATGCCATTCCGGACCTGGGTTGATGGATTTTCTCGGAGCGGACGGATCATTGGCCGGCAAAGTTGATGTCCCTGCGCCAACCAATTCACCGATTGATTGTGTTGCCTGCCACAACAAATCGGCAGCAGAGCTCGAACAGATTACCTTCCCGTCAGGCGAGATCATGACCGAGGCCAGCCCTTCGGCCATCTGCATGGTTTGCCACCAGGGGCGCGCCTCAAGCGACACCGTCAATGCGGCAATAGCAGGCGGCGAAGACGATGCCATCAACAGCGAACTTGGGTTTATCAACGTCCACTACGCTGCTGCGGCAGCAACCATGTTCGGCGGTTCCGTTCGCGGCGGCTACCAGTATGATGGCAAGACCTACGCCGAGCGGTTCGCGCACGTGCCCGATTTCAACACCTGCACCACCTGCCACAATCCGCACACCACCAAGGTGGTTGCGGTCGACCAATGCGTCGCCTGCCACAAGGGCGCGGAAACTCTCCGGGATATCCGCATCACCCCGGCTGATATCGATGGTGACGGAGACGTCAAGGAAGGCATCCGTGCAGAAATCACCACTCTGCATGAGAAGCTGGGCGAAGCAGTCATGCTTTACGCAAAAGAAGTCTCCGGCAAGCCGGTGGTCTATGACGCTCACGCCTATCCCTACTTCTTCAATGACCTGAACGATAACGGCGCATCAGATCCAGATGAAGCCGCGTTTCCCAACCGCTACCAGAGCTGGACGCCACGGCTGCTGCGAGCCGCCTATAACTACCAGTTCCTTGCCAAGGAACACGGAGCTTATGCGCACAATCCGCGCTACGCCATACAGCTCGCCTATGACAGCCTTGAGGACTTGTCATCCAAAGCTGCCGTTGACATGGCGGGCATGACACGCCCTTGAGCAAGGGAAACTGAAATCGATCTACGGCCCGGGATCCAGTTCCGGGCCGTTTTGGTGAGAAAGGATCTCACCACATACCTTGAGCCAGGGGAACGCCGATGGACAATGCAGAAGTTCTGGTCGCAATCGGCATTCTGTTCCTGGCAGCCCTGCTGCTCGACAAGATCGGCCGGATTGTCCATGTCCCCCGCGTCACCCTGCTGATCCTGCTCGGCGCGTTGCTCGGCCCGCCGGTCATGGATCTGCTGCCGCACAGCTTCAATGAGTCCAACGAGTTCTACGCGCCCACGGCGCTGACTATGGTGGCCTTTCTACTTGGTGGTACCCTTAATCCCGAAACCCTGAAAGCCCATGGCCGCGAGATCATGATCATATCGCTGACACTGGTCGCGGTGTCCGTCGTGGTGGTGACGACTGGCCTGTGGCTGATCGGCCTGCCGGTCGGGGTCGCAGTGTTGCTGGGCGGCCTTTCCGCCGCCACCGACCCTGCCGCCACACATGATGTTATCACCCAGACCGGCGCCAAGGGCCGGTTTGCAGGAAACCTTCTCGGCATCGTTGCCATAGATGACGCCTGGGGTCTGTTGGCGTTCTCGGTCGCCCTGACCGTCACCGGTATCATGATGGACCAAGACGCCGTCATGGCATTGGTCCATGGCGGCCGGGAAGTCGGCGGCGCGGTGCTGCTGGGACTGGCCATCGGTTTGCCCGCTGCATTTCTGACCGGACGGATAAAGCCCGGAGAACCCACATTGATCGAGGCAGTGGGCCTTGTCTTCCTGTGTTCAGGCTTTTCCTTGCACTTCGGCTTCTCCTTCCTGCTGACAGGCATGGTTTGTGGCGCAACCATCGTCAATCTTGCCCACCATCATGAGCGGCCGTTTCACGAAATCGAGCGGATAGAATGGCCGTTCATGCTGTTGTTCTTCGTCATGGCCGGAGCTTCACTGAAGACAGCGAACCTTGCCGAGATTGGCTACATCTGCGCGGCCTATTGCATTCTGCGAGCAATCGCCCGGCTTCTCGGCGGATGGGTTGGCGGACGTCTCGCCGGGCTGCCACCAACTGAAAGTCGCCTGACCGGCCTCGGGCTGATGCCGCAGGCGGGCGTTGCCATTGGCATGGCGCTGGTCGCCAGCGAGCGATTTCCGGAGATCGGTGAGGACCTGCTCGCGGTTGCCGTCGCCAGCACCATTGCTTTTGAAATCATTGGGCCCTTTCTCACTCAGATCGCGCTTCGGCGGGCTGACGCAGAATAATATCCACAGGCTCCGGACCTTCCAATCCATGCTGCAAACAGTTTCACCCGGTGGCCCGAAGACACTTTATGCAAGACACTTGTCTTCAACGCATTCAAATGACACTATGAAACCCTGTCACGCAGTCTCGGCTGAATTGAAAATCCGGGTCTACCGGGAGGGAACAAAAGAGACAGCGTACAACGACAGTTGAACAAAATATTTTCCGTGGGAGGAAACATGTCTAAATCACTTAATCGCAGGAATTTTCTGCGCGGTTCCGCTATTGCTGGCACCGCTGCTCTTGCAACCCCGGCTATAGCGCAGAACGCGACCACAACTCTTAAAATGCAGGCTGCATGGGGTGGCGGCATTTTTCTTGAAAACGCACAGTCCTATGTCGACCGGGTCCATGCCATGGCTGGCAGCGCGCTGAAGATCGACCTTCTCGCCGTCGATTCCGTCGTCAAGACCAGCCAGATGCAGGACGCCGTGCACCGCGGCGTGCTCGACGCTGCCCATTACGTGCCCGCTTACTGGTACTCCAAATCGAAGTCCGCTTCGCTGTTCGGTACCGGCCCCTGCTTTGGCTGGTCGAGCCAGGAAGTGCTCGGCTGGGTCAATTATGGTGGCGGTCAGGAACTGTTTGACGAACTGATGGGATCACTTGGCCTTAACATCGTCTCGTTCTTCAATTCGCCCATGCCTGCCCAACCGCTCGGCTGGTTCAAGGAAGAAATCAAGAGCGCCGACCAGATGAAGGGCCTGAAATACCGCACCGTTGGCCTTGCTGCCGACGTGCTTCTGGAAATGGGCATGTCCGTGGTCCAGCTACCCGGTGGCGAAATTCAGCCGGCCATGAAGTCCGGCCTGATCGATGCCGCGGAATTCAACAACCCGACATCGGACCGCGATTTCGGCATGCAGGACGTGTCCAAGTTCTACCATCTGGCCTCATTTCATCAGAGCCAGGAATTCTTCGAGGTCACGTTCAACAAGAAGAAGTATGAATCGCTGCCGGCAGAACTGCAGGCGATCCTCAAATACGCATCCGAAGCCGAAAACTCCAACTTCTACTGGCACAACACCAAGCGCTACGCCGATGACCTCAACACCTTGCGCGATGAGCAGGGCGTCAACGTCTTCCGCACACCGGATGATGTCATGGCTGCCCAGCTTGCTGCATGGGATGTGGTTGTCGACCGGATCTCGGGCGAAGATCCGTTCTTCGCCAAGGTGGTCGAGAGCCAGAAAGTCTATGCCAAGAACGTCATGGGCTATCTGAACCTCAACCAGCCCGACTACAAGCTGGCCTACAACCATTATTTCGGTTGAACCCGTAATGATCTGAACAGCAGCCCGGCGGTCCCTACGGATCGCCGGGAAGTTTCTGCCTTGGGGAGGGCGCGGTGGTAAAGTACGTTCATATGATCGAAGGTTTGAGCCTGTGGGTAGGCCGGGCTTTCGGATGGTGCATCCTGATTCTGACTCTGTCGGTCTCTTACGAAGTGTTCGTCCGCTACGCGCTCAACGCACCAACGGTCTGGGCCTTCGACATGATGGTTCAGATGTACGGGGCCCTGTTCCTGATGTGCGGCGCCTATGCGCTGGCGCAGGACACCCATGTGCGAGCAGATGTGCTCTACCGCCTGTTTCCGGTTCGTGTGCAGGCTTCACTGGATTTCGTGCTCTACTTCATTTTCTTCTTTCCCGGAATTCTCGCCCTGTTCTGGTATGGCTGGGAAATTGCGGCGGACAGTTGGCGCTACAAGGAAGTCAGCTGGAACAGTCCGGCAAGAATTCAGATCTATTTCTTCAAGACACTGATTCCCGTGGCGGGCGGATTACTGCTGCTTCAGGGCAGTGCCGAAGTCGTGCGCTGCATTATGGCAATCAAATCAGGACGCTGGCTCGACCGGCTCGATGACGTGCGGGAAACCGAGGACATGCTCATGCATATGTCCGAAGTCGAACGTCCGTAATCCGATGGTACATCTGGGAAATTCAGAATGACAAATCCCGAAGTCGCACTGTTCATGCTGGGCCTGTTTATTGTCCTGGTTCTCTTGGGCTTTCCGATCGCTTTCACGTTGCTGGCCATGGGTGTCGGCTTCGGCTACTACGCCTATTATCAGGGCGGAGCGGAGACCTTCGCTGACATCTTCAACAACAATATTTTCTATCTGGTGAATCAGAACACCTACTCGGTGATGGAGAACGACACGCTCGTCGCCATCCCGCTGTTTCTGTTCATGGGATATGTGGTCGAGAGAGCCAATATCGTCGACAAGCTGTTTGTCTCGCTCTACATGGCCGCGCGCAATCTGCCTGGCTCACTGGCCATCGCTGCACTTTTGACCTGCGCGGTATTCTCCACAGCCTCCGGCATTGTCGGCGCAGTGGTAACACTGATGGGTCTGCTCGCTTATCCCGCCATGGCCAATGCCAATTACAACAAGAGCTTCGCGTCTGGCGTGATTTGCGCAGGTGGTACGCTCGGCATCCTCATTCCGCCCTCGATCATGCTGATCGTTTATGCCGCGATCGCCGACCTGTCGCCGCTCAGGCTCTACGCAGCGGCCGTATTCCCCGGCCTGCTGCTGGCCGGGTTCTATATTGTCTATGTCATCATCCGTGTCTGGATCACGCCGTCCCTGGCGCCCAAGCCGAACCTCAAGGACGTGCCGCCACCGCGCGAAATCTACTTGAACCTGATTGTCTCCTTTGTCCCGCTGACCGTACTGATTATGCTGGTGCTGGGATCGATCCTCGGCGGCCTCGCCACACCGGCCGAAGCAGCAGCCATGGGCGCGCTCGGCGGCATCGTACTCGCGGCACTCTATCGCTCGCTGACATGGCGCAAGGTCAAGGAAAGTGTCTTCCTGACCGCAAAATCTACCGCAATGGTCTGCTGGCTCTTCGTCGGTTCCTGGACCTTCGCCTCGGTGTTTTCCTATCTCGGCGGCCATGACCTGATCTCCGAATGGGTGGTCGGCATGGATCTCGAGCCGTGGCAGTTCCTTGTTCTGGCGCAGATCATCATCTTCCTGCTCGGCTGGCCGCTGGAATGGTCGGAAATCCTGATCATCTTTGTGCCGATCTTCCTGCCGATGCTCGATGCCTTTGGCGTCAATCCGTACTTCTTCGCCATGCTGGTTGCGCTCAACCTGCAGACCTCCTTCCTGACCCCGCCAATGGCAATGTCGGCCTACTACCTCAAAGGGGTGCTGAAGAAACAGATCGAGCTGATGGAGATCTTCAGGGGGATCATGCCCTATCTCGGCATTGTGATCCTGACCATGGTCCTGCTCTACCAGTTCGAAGGCATTGCCCTGTGGCTGCCTGATTATCTCTTCGGCGTATATGTCCCATGAGGGTTGATCCATCCTCATTGACGGCAGTCAATGGCGCCCGGGAGATCCGTGAAGGCCGCCTCAGCTCTGTCGATCTGGTCAAGGCGTGCCTGACCCGGATCGAGCAGACCGAACCTGAAATCCAGGCCTGGGCCCATCTCGACCCGGACCAGGCGTTGGGCCAGGCCGCCGAGATGGACAGGATCAGGCGGGCCGGCATGAGTGTCGGTGCACTGCATGGCGTGCCGGTCGGGCTCAAGGACATTGTAGATACGTCCATCATGCCGACCCGGCGCGGAACTCCTGTCTTTGCGGACCGGACACCCGATGCAGACGCCGCTCTGGTGGAACGCCTGCGCGATGCCGGGGCGGTGATCATGGGCAAGACGGTCACCACCGAACTGGCCTTTCTCCACCCCAGCCACACCCGAAATCCGTATGACCGGGAACGGACGCCCGGCGGCTCCTCCAGCGGATCGGCGGCAGCTGTTGCCGCTCACCACGTTCCGCTGGCCGTCGGCACGCAAACAAACGGCTCTGTCATCCGCCCGGCCTCATTCTGCGGCGTCTACGGCTTCAAACCGACGCGGGGCGTCATTTCAAGACGCGGCCTGTTGCAGACCTCGGTTACGCTTGATCAGGTCGGCGTGTTCGCTCGCACGCTTGGCGATGCGGCGCTGCTCACAGATGCACTCGCGGCCTATGACCAGTCAGATCCCGCCAGTTTCCCTCGCCCCCGTCCGCGTATGGCAAGGGCTGCCGCAGCTAAGGTTCCGGTCGAACCCGATCTTGCCTTCTTCGAATTGCCGTTTCACGACCGGCTGGCCACCGATGCGCGCGAGGGGCTGGAGGCCGTCATCGAAACATTGGGCGCCCGGGTATCCCGCCTTCGTCCCGCAGACCAGATGGCCGATCTGGTGGCGGTTCAGGCCACGATCCACGAATACGAAATCTGTATGCATCTGGCTGACACCTTCAATTCTGATTGGGATCAGATCAGCCCGCTGCTGCAAAGCGTGGTCGAGCGTGGCCGCACGATCAGCCGGGCACAATACGAGGATGCGCTGGCGGTCAAGGTGTCCGCCGAGGCGTTCTTTGCCGATTTCTTTACCGAGTTCGACGCCATCCTTGCGCCAAGCGCTGCGGGCGAGGCACCGGCATTTGCCAGTGGCACCGGCGACCCCATCTTCTGCACCCTGTGGACCCTTGCAGGCCTGCCCTGCATCACGCTGCCGCTTCTGGTCGGCGAAGCCGGGCTGCCCATCGGTGTCCAGCTCGTCGGACCGGCAGAAAAAGATGACCGGCTGCTCAGAACGGCCAACTGGCTGCAAACCAAACTGGCGGCCGAGGTCGCCTGAACCCGAACTTAGGAGACGCCCATGTCCTACATGACCAGACTGATTGTTGGGTTCATCGGAACCGGCCTGCTGGTAGTTTTCGTTCTCGGCCTGTCCAAGAGCATCTCCACCGGTTTTGCCGGGTTCTGGGGCGGCCTGCCCTTCATGGTCATCGCGATCCTCATCCTTGGGCTCGCTATCTATGACTTCTGGGATGAGTGCGTCCGCAGGCCCAAGAAATGACCAGGCCGAAGCTCTGGATCACGCGCAAACTGTCCGATGCGACACTCGAGCGGGCGCAACGGGATTACGACACGATTATAAATTTTGACGACGGGCTGAGCTCGACTGACGAAATCGTTGCCATGAGCGCCAAGGTCGACGCGATCATTCCCTGTCATTCCGAACAGTTCAGCGCCGAGGTCGCCGCAAGGCTCGACACACGGCTGAAGATCATCGCTAATCACTCCGTCGGCGTCGATCATTGCGATCTGCCTGCGTTGAAATCACGCGGCATCGCGGTGACCAACACGCCCGACGTGCTGTCGGACGCAACCGCGGAAATCGCCATGCTGCTCATGCTTGGCGCTGCGCGGCACGCTGTTGAAGGAGATCACTTGGTGCGGTCCGGAAACTGGGATTTCTGGAGCCCGTCCTTCATGGTCGGCAAACAGGTCACCGGTGCACGTCTGGGCATTGTCGGCATGGGCCGCGTCGGTCAGGCATTAGCCCGCAAGGCGCGCGGCTTCGACATGGAAATCCACTATTACAACCGCACCCGCCTTACGCTGGAGAAGGAGTATGGCGCCACCTACCACGGCACAATCGAAAGCCTGCTCAATGTTGCCGATTTTCTGTCATTGCACTGTCCGGCAACCCCCGAGACGACAGGCCTGATGAATGCCGAGCGCCTGGCGTTACTGCCGTCTGGCTCCATTCTCGTCAACACTGCACGCGGTGCGCTAGTCGACGAGTACGCCCTGCTTGCCGCAGTTGAAAGCGGCCACATTGCTGCTGCCGGTCTGGATTGCTTCGTGGTGGAACCCGGCGGCAACCCGGCATTTTCGCCTCACCGCAACATCTTCACGCTTCCCCATATCGGCAGCGCAACGGTGCGGACCCGTAACGCCATGGGTTTTAGAGCCCTCGACAATCTCGATGCATTTTTCAAAGGTGAAAAGCCGAAAGATCTATTGTAGCGCAGCAAGTGGACCTCACTGTCATTCCATAGCGGACTGGGGGCCAAACCAGCCACTTGCACGATCACGGTTTTCGGTTTCAAATCACATTATGAGCTATCATCAACCCAGCTTTACCCTCGGTGTCGAAGAAGAGTACCTGCTTGTTGATTGCGAGACCCTGGATCTCGTCACCGCGCCCGACGCTCTCATGGCAGATTGTGTTGCCGAACTTGAAGATCAGGTCAGCCCCGAGTTTCTTCAATGCCAGATAGAGGTGGGCACGAGGGTCTGCCGGACCGTTGCCGAAGCCGGCGCTGATCTGGCGCGGCTTCGCTCGGCCATAGCCCGGATCGCACAACGGCATGGATTGGCGCCGCTGGCCGTGTCCTGCCATCCGTTCGCCGATTGGCACAAGCAGCATTTCACAGACAAACAGCGCTACCGAGAACTCGAGCGTGACCTTGGCGGCGTTGCCCGCCGGGCGCTGATCTGCGGCATGCATGTGCATGTCGGCATCGATGATGATGAAACACGTATCGACCTCATGGCGCAATTTGCCTATTTTCTGCCGCATCTGCTGGCGCTGTCGGCGTCCTCTCCCTACTGGAAGGGCGACGATACGGGTCTCAAGGCCTACCGCCCCACGGTCTTCGACAACCTTCCCAGAACCGGCTTGCCGCCAAGCTTTTCATCCTGGTCTGAATACCAGCGATCCGTTCAGATCATCATCGACAGCGGTCTGATAGAGGACGCCACCAAAATCTGGTGGGACCTGCGGCCGTCGGCACGGTTTCCGACCCTGGAGTCGCGTATTTGCGATGTCTCCCCGCGCCTTGAGGACGCACTCTCCATCGTCGCTCTGACGCAATCCATCATGCGCATGCTCTGGCGGCTCAAGCTGAGCAATCAGCGCTGGCGCATCTATGACCGGTTTCTTGTGGGAGAAAACCGCTGGCGTGCACAACGTTATGGCGTCTCCAACGGCATGATCGACTTTGCCAGGGGCGAAGTCATCGTCTTCGCTGACTTGCTTGAAGAGATCATCGAAATGGTGCGCGACGACGCCGAAGCACTGGGGTGCTGGACCGAGGTTCAGGCCACCCGGCAGATTGTCGCAAACGGGACCAGCGCAGACCGGCAACGCTCCACCCATGCAGCAGCAATTGCCGCCGGTGCATCCACTCAGGAAGCCCACCGTGAAGTGGTAAACTCACTGATCGCTGAGTTCACCGAAAGCCTCGACCGATACACGGGATCGGAGGACAGTCAGGCGTCCTGACCACCACGCCGCAAATATCCTACCTGTCTTGCCCGGCTATGCCGCACTCACAGCATCCCGCCCAGGCTCCCTCGATTTTGGACCAGGCTCGCCCTCGCGCTTGACCCGGAAGACTGCGAGGTAAAGCGCCGGAGCGAAGAACAGCGTGATTACGGTGCCCGCGATGATTCCACCCATCATCGCATAGGCCATCGGTCCCCAGAAGATCTGCCGCGAGATCGGGATAAGTGCCAGACTAGCGGCCGCAGCGGTCAGCAGGATCGGTCGTGAGCGCGCGTCTGATGCGTTGTAGACGGCATCCCATGCCGATTGCCCCTTGGCGCGAAGCACTTCGATCTCGTCAATCAGAATGATCGAGTTACGGATCAGAATACCGATCAGCGCAAGGACCCCGAGAATTGCGACAAACCCGAGCGGCGCGCCCGAAGGAACCAGCGCGGCAACAACGCCGATCAGTCCAAGCGGCGCCACACAAATGACGACAAAGGCCAGCCGGAAGCTTTGCACCTGAATCATGATCAGCGTCAGCATGATCAGCATCATCAACGGCACGACAGCAGCGATCGGCGCCTGGCTTTTTGCACTCTCGGCCACCGCTCCGCCGACTTCGACATGATAGCCCGAGGGAAGGCTCGCATTGAACTCGGCAATCTGTTTGTCCAGGGCAGCGACGATGGTTGCCGGCTGATCCTTGCTGGAAATCGCCGCCTTGACCGTGATCGTTGGTTTGCGATTGCGCTGGTTGATCACCGGCTGCTCGGTCTCGTAGCTGAAGGCCGCGACTGCGCGCAGCGGGATCGTTACAGAACCGGTACCCGACAGTTGAAGCGCGGCCAGCGCCTCAACGGATTGCCGCGAAACCGCATCACCACGCGCAACAATATCAACCAGATAGGCGCCATCACGCAGCTGGGTGACCGAAACACCATCATAGATCGCGTTCAGTGCAGAGGCGATATCACGTTGCGTGATACCCAACTGCCGGGCTTTGTCTTGCAGAATGTCGACCCTAACCACACGAACAGGTTCATTCCAGTCCATGACGATTCCGTCCAGCCTCTGCTCGGACGCAACAACCGCGGTGAGGTCACGGGCATGATCACGCAAGGTCTCGATTTCCGGTCCGGAAATCCGGTACTGAACCGGCCGGCCCACAGGAGGTCCGATTTCAAGAAGCTTGACGAATATGTCGACGCCGGGGAAATCGTTTGCCGCGATTGCGTTCAATTCCGCCCTCAGCGCGTCGCGCGCCTCCACAGAGGGGGTCTGAATAACGATCTGACCGATGTTCGGTGCGGGGGTAGTCACGTCATAGGCAAGCAGAAACCGCGGTGCGCCCTGCCCGACATAGCTCGACCAGAACAAGACGTTGTCATTGCCTTCAAGCCGGTTTTCCATCCGCGCCATCTCGGCAGCGGTCTGGGAAATCGAGGCATTTTGCGGCAAGGTGAAATCAAGGATGAGTTCCGGCCGGTCAGAACTTGGAAAGAACTGCTGTTCGACAAAACGCATGCTGAATACCGAAAAGGCGAAGACCGCAAGCGTCAGCCCTATCGTAATCCAGCGATGGTTCATGCTGGCTTTGAGCGCTGTGTGAAAAGCCCGTCTCATCCGGCCAGGCTCACCACTTTGGTGCTTCAGCTTGGCAGGCAGGAACGTGACCCCCAGCAGCGGTGCAAACAGCACGGCGACGACCCACGACACGGTCAGCGAAACCGCGATTACGACGAAAAGAGAGAAGGTAAATTCACCAGCCGCCGACGTGTTCAGCCCGATGGGAATAAAACCTGCCACTGTCACCAGCGTCCCTGTAAGCATTGGAAAGGCAATGGACGTCCAGGCGTAGGAGGCCGATTTGGTCAGCGATTCACCCCGCTCAAGTCGCGAGATCATGGTCTCGATCGCGATCATCGCATCATCGACGAGAAGCCCGAGCGCGATGATCAGCGCACCGAGCGAGATGCGCTGCAGGGTAAACCCGGTATAGTTCATCACCACAAACGTGATCGCCAGCACCAGGGGAATGGTCATCGCGACCACCAGCCCTGCCCGCATACCAAGCGATATGAAACTCACGGCCAGAACGATCAGCACCGCCTCGACAAGGGCCTGCAGGAAGTGGCCAACGGCCTCGTCCACGACGTGAGGCTGGTCGGCGACCTGATGAATATCGACACCGATTGGCAGTTGCGCCTGGGCCTTGCTAATAACCGCACTTAACTCTTCGCCGAAATCGACAATGTTGGCGCCCTGCCGCATGCCGACCGCCAAACCGATGGCCTCCTGGCCATTGTATCGGAACAGGTCCGACGCCGGATCCTCGTAAGATCGACGGATATCGGCAACATCGGTCAAGCGGAAGAACCGGTCTCCGACGCGCAGGTTGATGTCCTCGAGACTTTCGGCGCCGGAGAACTGACCACCGATCCGCACCAGCACACGCTCCGGACCAGCGTCAATCACACCGGACGGCAGGATTGCATTCTGGGCGGCCAGCGTTGCCTGCACCGCCTGCTGGTTCAGCCCCATGGCGGCCAGACGCTCGGTGGAGAACTCAAGATAGATGACCTCGTCACGGGTGCCGAAAAGTTCGACTTTTCCGGCATCCGTCAGCCCCTGCACGGAACGGCGGACATTCTCGGCATAATCGCGGACTTCGCGCGGGGAAAACCCATCGGACGTGAATGCGTAAAGGTTTCCGAAAACATCGCCAAAGCTGTCGTTGAACCTGAACCCCGCAAACTCGGCAGGAAATTCACCACGGATATCCGACATCATGTTGCGAACGCGCTGCCAGATTTCCGGCAGGCTCTTGGCAGAGGTAGTCGGCAGCAGCTCGAGATAGACAATGCTCTCACCGGGTCGCGTTACAGACCGTGTATAATCAAGCTCGTTCAAATCCTCGAGTTTCTTCTCGATCCGGTCAGTCACCTGCGTCAGCGTTTCGCGCGTGTCGGCACCCGGCAGTGCCGCTGAGATGATCATGGTCTTGATCGCGAAATTCGGATCTTCCTCACGCCCGATCGAGATGTAGGAAAGGATCCCTGCAACCAGCGAAATGAGCATCAGGAACCACACAAACGAACGATGCTTGAGCGCCCAGTCGGAGAGATTGAAAGAATTCATTCCGATACACGCGGGCCTACGGCCTGCCCTTCTTCAAGTGAATGGATACCCTTGGTAACAACTTCATCTCCAGCCGCGAGGCCCGCGCTGACAACAACGAAATCTCTTGACATGCCCGAGACTTCGACTGGCCTGAGAGACACAATGTTGCTGGTGCGGTCGACAATCCAGACGGCCGGTGGCTCCAACAGGGCAGACTTGGGAAGAATGATATCCGCCTCCTTGCCCACTGCAGGCAAAACCCTGACAAGTGACCCAAGCCGGAAGTCTTGCGGCGCGCTCTCGATACTCAAGTGAAGCCGGTACGTCCGCGTCGCCTTTTCGGCCACCGGGTCAATGCGGGTCAGCACTGCATCTGCTTGAATGGTATCGCTCGCCATCAGGCTGGCGATAAACCGGTCGCCAAGCTGCTGCAGTCCGGCTTCAGCCTCGGAAACATCAATGACAATTTCCCGTTTACCGATTGCGGCGAGTTGCAGGACTGCCTGCCCTTCGGACAGGGTCGCCCCCGCTTCTGCAAACGTGCCGGTAACAACCCCGGCATATGGCGCAGTCAATATTGCAAGACCCTTAATATCCAGGGCACGATCCTGCGAGGCCTTGGCTTGATCCAGTCGCGCCTGCGCGGAGATGAGGGCTCGCTCGGCATCTTCCAGCCGTGTCGCGCTGTCCACCCCGCGTTCGGCCAGTGTCTTCGCTCTTTCCCGCGCGTCGGTGGCGGAGTGCAACTGGGCCTGGGCCACGGTCACGCCGGCGTCCGCCGACCGCAAGTCGGCGTCCAGATCCGTCGTGTCGAGAGCCGCAAGAACATCACCCTTGTTGACCAGATCGCCTGTGCTGATCGGGCGCGTGGCAACGGTGCCACTCATTGGAAAACCAAGCGCTGTCTCGGTTCGGGCAACGACCGTACCAGTGTGGCTGAGCGAATTCCCGGCCTGCGGATCGACGATCACCGAAACCACCGGACGCGCATGCTGCGCTATCTGGGCCGCATCGTCAGCGTGGGCAGGCCAGCTCAACGCAAGACCAAGAAGAAGAAGAAGAATGGATGCTCTCATTTGGTCTCTCCGGCGCGACGGACGGTGCGTCCGGGATAGAGCAATTGTGCCCCCTTGCTGACGATCCAGGCTCCCTCCTCGACGCCATCGCTGAGCAGGATCCTTCCGGTCTCGTAACGGTCGATCGTGACCGGATGTAGCGACACCTGCATGGTTTCAGTATCGACCTGCCACACAGCCGGGCCATCGACAGTGGCGCTTATGACCGAATAGGGAAGGCTGACTTGGGGCGGTGTCATCCGGGTAGCGGAACCGCGCACCGGCTCGCCATAGCCGAGGCCAGCCGGCGGGTTGATAATCTCCACGGTTGCCGCAACCGTGCCGGTCTTCGCGTCAATCATCGGTGAAACCTCGCCGATACGGCCTTCAAACTGTTCTTGTGGCTCGGACAAACGCGACAGGATGATATTGGAGGTTGGCACCTCGCCGATCATCATCACCTCGGGAACTTCAAAGACCGCTTCGAAGCCTTTGTCCAAGGCCAACTCCATCGCCGTCTGGGCCGGTGCAATGATCTGGCCCGGCTCGACATCGCGACTGATGACAGTTGAGGCGAACGGCGCACGCAAGACCGTATCAGAAAGCGCTTTGGTGGTGCGATCGAGATCCGCCTCGGCTTGTTCTAAACCTCCTTCTGCGGAACGCAACGCATCAAATGCCGCATCGCGGGCCGTACGCGTCGTCGCTCCGCTGGACAAGAGCTGTTCGGCGCGTTCAAGATCTTCAACCGCCTGTCGATGATCCGCCCTCGCCGTCGTCAACCCGGCTTCCGCGGTGCGAACCGCCAGTTCCTGCTGAATTGAATCAAGCCGCGCCAGCGGTTGGTTCTCTTCCACCTTGGCACCCAGCTCGACCAAAACCTCGGTCACTCGCCCGCCGATGGGAAAGGCCGCCATGAGCGTTTCCTTGGCCTGGATTTCGCCGGTCAGGGTCAAGCTCCACTGTTCATCTTTCTTCTCGGCAACGACTATCTCCACTGCCAGCGGAGTTTCACCATGAGCAGGTGTGAAACCGAGACAGCCCAGAAGGGCAATCACTGCAAAGATTGAGCATTTCAAGACGTGATCCAGACTTTCAAGAAAACCACAATTGATCCGATAGGGCATGGGGCGGTTCGATGCCAGACAATGGCCCGGTTTGCAATGAAGTGGAAGCACTTGAAGTCTTCCTCGGTGGTCACATTTTCTGGCAACTGACGTCATCACCTCTCCAGTGCAAGTTGCCAACGCCGACCTCCAAACGCTCGCCATCAAGTCAATGCCGGGCGCATTTGCTTGGCGCACTAAGCACAAGAGACCCAAATGGAAGGTCAAGACGACATCCCGTTAACAAGCGCACCAATTACCACATGGCTCATCAAACGAAGAAGCGCGTCATACAGAAATGAATTCGATGCATTAGTGACCTACAATGTGTAAGGGTCAACCCGTGGACCGGATCGGGCCTGGGGTTGTTTTTCAAAGTGAACTGGAATTATCAATGAAATTCGCAAACCCGCTCCTGATCGCTCTGACACTTTCGATCGGCGGCACCCATGCGATGGCCAAGGCGCTGACGATCGCCACGGTCAACAATGGCGACATGATCCGGATGCAGGCGCTTTCGGATGATTTCACATCGAAAAACCCCGGTATCGAATTGCAGTGGGTAACGCTGGACGAGAGTGCGCTTCGCCAGCAGACCACCAAAGATATTGCGACCGGAAGCGGCCGTTACGACGTCATGACAATCGGCACCTACGAGGTTCCGATCTGGGGCAAGCAGGGCTGGCTGCTCTCGCTAGACGATCTGTCCGCTTCCTATGATGCCAAGGATTATCTTCCCGCCATCCGTGATGGGCTTACGGTAGACGGCCAGCTCTATGCGGCGCCGTTCTACGGTGAATCATCCATGGTGATGTATCGCACCGACTTGATGCAACAGGCGGGCCTGACCATGCCCGAAGCACCTAGCTGGCAGTTCATTCGCGAAGCGGCACTCGCCATGACCGACAGGGAAGCCGGGATCAATGGTGTTTGTCTGCGCGGCAAGGCCGGCTGGGGCGAGAATGTTGCTTTCCTCACCGCAGCCTCCAACTCGTTTGGAGCCAAATGGTTTGACATGGATTGGAACGCACAGTTCGACAGTCCGGAGTGGAAAGAGACACTCACCTTCTACATCGACCTGCTAAATGAATCGGGTCCGCCGGATGCCGCCAGCAATGGGTTCAACGAAAATCTGGCCTTGTTTCAGAGCGGCAAATGCGGGATGTGGATCGACGCAACCGTGGCCGCCTCCAGTATAACCAACCCCTCAACCTCTCAGGTTGCCGACAAGGTCGGTTTTGCGCTGGCGCCCGACAACGGCTTGGGCAAACGCAGCAACTGGCTATGGGCATGGGCCTTGGCCATACCGGCCAGCACGCAAAAAACCGACGCAGCCAAGAAGTTCGTCGAATGGGCAACATCGAAAGAATATCAGTCTCTTGTCGCGGAGAAGGAGGGATGGGCCAATGTGCCTCCCGGCACACGCCGCTCTCTCTATGAGAATCCTGAATACGCTAAGCTTCCATTCGCGAAAATGACACTAGACAGCATCAATGGGTCTGATCCGCTGAAGCCGACCATCGACGAGGTACCGTATGTCGGGATCCAGTTTGTGTCCATTCCGGAATTTCAACGCATAGCGACAGCGGTTGGACAGCAATTCTCCGCCGCACTTTCAGGAACCTTGTCAGTTGACGATGCGCTTGCAAACTCTCAGGTCCTGACAACGCGCATGATGACGAGAGCCGGTTACATGAAATAAAACGTGCGCCGAGAACACCTCGACTATTGTTCAAGATTCAATAACTGATGATCGCCGACGCCGGTCTGTCAGCCTGCATCGCGGCGCAGCCCAATCGCTTCTGGAGACCATACTCCCACATTAAAAATAGAATAGGTATACTCACTTTCATCGGATCAATTCCCAGTAAGTCTGGCTTCTTATTTGGCCATTCAGAATATTTCTTGCCAGTCAGGCCGACTTTTCTGAAATCATTTTAAGCAATATTCAGACGTTTTAGGATTATCCCCGCGATCTCGGCATTTTTACCTTTACAAGCGGTGGTGACGGCCGCTTTCAAAGGGAGCAGACTTAGGGACAAGGCCTATCCACGAAAGCGGCGGCACCCGGCAGGGGACCTTATGAGCGAGAACCGTGGCGCAGCCATCGGTATGAAGGCGTGCAAACGACTTATGACCGGCAAACAATCATCGGAAAAATCCTCAGTGGCAATATTGCTCGTGGCGAGTTTCTGACCACGTTCGAGGCGTCTGCCCCTGGCAAGAACACACGCCTTTTGATGCTGGAAGGCACGAAGCCGGTTGCTGTCGTATAGTCGGTTCGCGAAACCGACCGTCCTCTCCTGATAAGAGTTCACATTATTGTATTTTTACGAAAAATTTGAGTTGTATTCATGGCCAAAAGGAACAGTATGACTTGAGCGTTGCTGCCAGTTTACACTCCGCCAATTCATATGCGCTGGGCGGGTGGACAGCTGAGCCTGTATCTGTAAACATTACACTCGTTGACGTATCGACACGAATACAATCGACAAGATGGCAACCGGCAAATCAATTGTCGGACCGTCTATAAGGGGAAGGGCGCAACAGCCCGTAGCAATTAGGGAGCGTGTTTTGGTATCAACCAACACGGATGACGGCTTCGTCGTATTCGACGGCGTCCAGAAGAGCTATGACGGGGAAAATCTCGTCGTAAAGGATCTAAATCTTTCCATTGCCCGGGGCGAGTTCCTCACAATGCTGGGCCCGTCGGGATCCGGCAAGACCACCTGTCTGATGATGCTTGCGGGCTTCGAGACCGCCACCAACGGTGCGATCAGGCTGGGCGGCAAGGAAATCAACAACATCCCTCCGCACAAGCGCGGCATCGGCATGGTGTTTCAGAATTACGCCCTGTTTCCACACATGACCGTGGCCGAGAACCTCTCTTTCCCCTTGGAAGTGCGCAAGATCGGCAAGGCGGAGCGCGAAGCTAAAGTTCAGCGCGCGCTCGACATGGTGCAAATGGGTGACTTCGGCGGCCGCCGGCCGGCACAATTGTCGGGCGGCCAGCAACAGCGCATCGCTCTTGCCCGCGCACTGGTGTTCGAAGCCGAACTGGTGCTGATGGATGAGCCGCTTGGTGCGCTCGACAAGCAGCTGCGCGAGCATATGCAGTTCGAAATCAAGCACATTTCCGACAATCTTGGTATCACTGTTGTCTATGTCACCCACGACCAGACCGAGGCGCTGACCATGTCAGACCGGGTCGCGGTATTTGAGGATGGCCGCATCCAGCAGCTGGCGCCACCGGACGAACTCTACGAGCAGCCGCAAAACAGCTTCGTGGCCCAGTTCATCGGCGAGAACAACACGCTGATGGGAAAGGTCGAGAAGATCGACAAGGACCGTGCGCTCGTCCGCCTCGACAATGGCGATCTCATCGATACCGTCCCGGTCAATGTCAGCAATGTCGGCGATCGGACGCTAGTCTCCATCCGGCCCGAGCGGGTCGAGTTCAACCGCGAGCGGCTTCTGCCTGACGCCCATACGCTCAAGGCCGAAGTGCTGGAATTCATCTATATGGGTGACATCTATCGCACCCGGCTCAGGGTTGCAGGCAAGGAAGATTTCATCGTCAAAACCCGCAACGCACCGGATCAGCGCCGGCTCAAGCCCGGCGAAATGATCGAGATCGGCTGGCGTCCACAGGATTGCCGCGCCCTCGACGCCTGAAACCAAAGACCATACCCCCAGTGTCTGCCCGAGCCGTGGGGGGAATCATAAACGGGAATCCTAACAAGGAGAACAAGCATGAAATTCAAACTAGCAACACTGTTGTGCGGAGCCGCACTGGCGACCACAGGCGTACAGGCTCAAGATGTCAAAATGGCTGACACCTTGACCCTCGTCAGCTGGGGTGGCGCCTACCAGAAGAGCCAGATCGCCGCTTATTCCGAGCCCTATCAGGCGATGCATCCCGATCTCAAGATCGTCTGGGACGAGAGCTCGGCTGAAGCCGTGGCCAAGCTGCGCGCCATGAACGAAGCCGGCAACATCACCTGGGATCTGGTCGATGTGGTTGCTGCCGACGCCATCCGCCTGTGCGATGAAGGCCTGGCGATGGAATTTGACGCCGACGAGTTGCTGTCGCCTGCGACGGACGGCACACCGGCATCGGAAGATTTCGGCGACCTGCTGGTCAGCGATTGTTTCATCCCGCAGATCGTCTATTCGACCACCTTCGGCTACCGCACCGACATGGTCGGCGACACACCGCCCACCAATATCTGCGACGTGTTTGACCTTGAAAAGTATCCTGGCAAACGTTCGCTCGAGAAGCGCCCGATCAACAACATGGAATGGGCCCTGCTTTGCGACGGTGTCGCCAAGGCTGACGTTTATGAAGTGCTGGAAACCGAGGAAGGCCAAACCCGCGCACTGGCTAAGCTCGACACCATCAAGGATCAGGTTGTCTGGTGGTCCGCAGGTGCCGATACGCCCCAGCTGCTCGCCGATGGCGAAGTGGTCATGGGTTCGACCTATAACGGCCGTCTCTTCAGCGTGATCGAAGAACAAAAGCAGCCTGTCGGCATGCTCTGGGACGCCCAGGTATTCGATCTGGATGGTTGGATCATTCCCGAAGGCCTGCCCGCCGAAAACCAGGCGCGTGTTGAGGACTTTGTGAAGTTTGCCACCGACACTCAGCGTCTGGCAGATCAGGCCAAGTACATCTCCTATGGTCCTGCTCGCAAGTCGTCGGCACCGCTGGTCGGCAAGCATGCCGATCTCGGTATTGACATGGGGCCGCATATGCCAACCGACCCGGCCAATGCGACCAACACCTTCCTGTACAACTACACATGGTGGGCCGATTACCGCGATGACCTGGATGCCAAGTTCCAGGCCTGGCTTGCCCAGTAATCAACGACATAGCGGGAGGGGCCGTTCGCGGCCTCTCCCAAGCCATCCGATTTGATTTGACGCGACAGCAGGACGGAGCCGGCCCCTATGACCGATGCCACCCACACACCTTCAGACGGTCCGATGCTGACAGCTGACGGCATCCCGCTGAAGAAGAGCCTGCAAATCGCACTTCGCCGGCAGAAGCTCCGGGCGCTGGTATTGATAGCGCCGCTGCTCCTGTTCGTGTTGATAAGCTTCATCGCCCCGATCGCCGACATGCTGTTCCGATCAGTGGAAAACGATATTGTCTCGCAGACAATTCCACGCACAGTCATAGCGCTGGAAGGCTGGGACTACGACGAAGGCAACGCCGCCGCGCCCGATAGCGATGTGTTCGCAGCGCTGTATGTGGACCTCTCAGAGGCTGAGGAATTCAAGACCCATACGCGGCTCGGCTCGCGTCTCAATTACGAGACCACCGGCATGTCATCGCTGATGCGAAAGACCGGTCGCGGCATTCGCCGCATGGACACCGACATTTATACCAAGCAGTTCGGCGCCCTTGACCCGAAATGGGCCGAGCCCGCCGTCTGGACAGTTATGATGGAGCAGCCTGGCATTGCTGACGCATTGCCGGAGACCGCGTCTGCCTGGAAATCATGGAAGCGCATCGTCGCCAACAAGGGCGACGTGCTGGCCGAGGAACAGCCAGACGACTTCATTTACACAACCCTCTATCGTGACCTTACCAAGCAGCCGGCAGCGGCAATCAGCGCCTATAGCGGCGCCGAGGCCAGCTTGCTCAAATCAGCAGACAGCGCGGTCGACGGCTTTGAAACAGTCTCGCTTAAGGACCAGTTCATCAAGATGGACAAGGATTGGGCCAGTCCGCAGATCTGGGGCACCATCAAGGCCTTTTCATCGCCCTACACCGCCGGTTATTTTCTCGCCTCTGTCGATCTTCAACTGACCCCTGCCGGCGTCGAGGAGCAGCCTGAAAACCAGAAGGTCTATATGCTGCTGTTCGGCCGCACCATGTTCATGAGCATGGTGATCATGGGCTCGTGCATCCTGCTCGGCTACCCGATCGCCTATTTGCTGTCGAACCTGCCGCTCAGGACATCAAATCTGCTGCTGATCCTGGTGCTGTTGCCGTTCTGGACGTCCCTTTTGGTGCGGACATCGGCCTGGAAGGTGTTGCTGCAACAGCAGGGCGTCATCAATGACGTTCTGGTCTGGCTTGGCCTGGTCAGTGACGGCGACCGGCTGGTAATGATCAACAACCAGTTCGGCACCATCGTGGCCATGACCCACATCCTGCTGCCCTTCATGATCCTGCCGCTCTACTCGGTGATGAAGACTATTCCGCAAACCTATGTGCGCGCCGCCAAATCGCTCGGCGCTACCGACTGGACCGCTTTCTGGCGGGTCTATTTCCCACAATCGGTTCCGGGCATCGGCGCCGGATCGATCCTCGTCTTCATCCTGTCCATCGGCTACTACATCACCCCTGAACTGGTGGGCGGCACGACGGGCACCTTCATTTCCAACCGGATCGCTTACCACATCTCGTCCTCGCTCAATTGGGGCCTCGCGGCTGCATTGGGGACGATCCTGCTGGCGGTCGTGCTGTTGCTCTACTGGGTCTATGACCGCATCGTGGGCATCGACAATGTGAGCCTGGGATAGACCAATGCGCAAATCCACCAAGCCTGAAGTCGACCTCATCCGCTTCGTATTGCCGCTCATGGCGCTTGCCGGCGCCTGTTTCGGCTTCCTCGTCGGCACGGCAAACGGATCGCCGCTCGCCGGAACTGCTATCGGCGCCATCTGCGGCGTGGCTCTTGCCTGGGTGCTTGCCACTTTTGTGCCTTCCAAACGCACAGGCATTGCCGCGACAACCGTGCTTTTCGCCCTCGTCGGCCTGCTAATGGCTGGCACCGGCGGCATTGTCGGCGGTCTGATCGTCGGATTCGTGCTCGGCTGGCTGACCTATTGGCTTTCCACCGGCAACTACCGTTCCGGAACACAGATCTATGCAACGCCGGGTCAGGTGCTGTGGCACAACACCTACAAGCTCATCTGCGGCGTGATCTTCTTCTTCCTGATTGCGCCGATCCTCACGGTCATGCCGCTGAGCTTCAACGCTGAAAACTTCTTCACTTTCACACCTGCCATGCTGTCGTTTGATCCCGAGGGCTATTCGCTCAAGCATTATCGCGACTTCTTCACCAATCCCGACTGGCAGCAGGCGCTGAAGAATTCGGTGCAGATTGCACCTGCGGCGACCATCATTTCGGTCTCCCTCGGCACGCTCGCCGCCATCGGCCTGTCCCAGCCGCATGTGCCGTTCCGGCGGGCAATCATGGCGATCCTGATTTCTCCGATGATCGTGCCGTTGATCATTTCGGCAGCCGGCATGTACTTCTTCTATTCCCGCATCGGCCTGCAGGGTACCTATATCGGCGTGGTGCTGGCTCATGCTGCCCTTGGCATTCCCTTTGTCATCATCACGGTGACGGCAACGCTGGTCGGCTTCGACAAGTCGCTGACCCGGGCCGCGGCCAACATGGGCGCCAACCCGGTGACCACCTTCTTCAAGGTGCAGATGCCGCTGATCCTGCCGGGCGTGATTTCCGGCGGCCTATTCGCTTTCATCACGTCATTCGACGAAGTGGTGGTGGTGCTGTTCGTCGGCTCGGCCGGGCAAAAGACACTTCCCTGGCAGATGTTCACGGGTCTGCGCGAGCAGATATCGCCAACAATCCTTGCCGTCGCTACACTTCTTGTCATTGTTTCGATGCTGCTGTTGACCACGCTCGAATTGCTGCGCCGCCGATCCGAACGCCTGCGGGGCCTGTCGCCAGGCTGACGACGAACGGAATTTTCCGACATGGAGCTGACGTCGCGAACCGACATCACCATGTCTATTCCGGGATCGGCTTCGGAGCCTGACTCCGCTATACTGTGAGAACCGGTTTCACTTCCCGGCCAGGCCAACGTTCGCGGCATTAGGGTCGCGGGCCATCAGGCCCAATTGAAGCGATTCACAACATGACAAATCTCACCAGCACTGACGATATGCTGCATGTCTTCCAATGGAAGAATGGAGAAAAGCAATGGTCGCCGTTCTCGGCGCCCGAAATGGACCGCCGGCAGAATGCCATGCGCGCCCACCTCGCCGCCCAGAATTTCGATGCCGCAGTTTTCACTTCATACCAAGGAATCTGCTACTACTCGGGTTTCCTTTACTGCTATTTCGGTCGCAAATACGGTTTAGTCCTGACGCAGGATGCTGCTACCACCGTCTCTGCGGGGATCGATGGCGGCCAGCCATGGCGGCGCAGCCATGGCGACAACATCATTTATTCCGACTGGCGCCGCGACAATTTCTTCACGGCATTGAAATCCCTAATTCCCGCCAATGCCCGCCGCGTCGGCATCGAGTTCGACCACGTCTCGCTTGATTTTCGCAAGCTTCTTGCTGACGCGTTTCCAGCCATAGAATTCGTCGATATCGCCGAAGCCTCGATGTGGATGCGCACCATGAAATCCGCCGAGGAACACGCGCTCATTCGCGATGGCACCCGCGTCTGCAATGTCGGCGCTCGCGCCGTGATGGAAGCGATTGCCGAGGGTGTACCGGAATACGAAGTATCGCTCGCCTCGACCCAGGCCATGGTGCGCGAGATCGGCAAGAGCTTCCCCTTCGTAGAGCTGATGGACACCTGGACCTGGTTCCAGTCAGGCATCATGACCGACGGCGCCCACAACCCAGTCACCAACAAGAAGATCGCGCGCGGCGATATCCTGTCGCTCAATTGCTTCCCGATGATATTTGGTTATTACACAGCTATCGAACGCACGCTGTTTTGCGAGGAAGCTTCCGACGCTCATCTCGATCTGTGGCAAAAGAACTGTGCGGTGATGAAGGCCGGCTCCGACATGATCGCACCGGGCACGAAATGCTCCGACATCGCTCTGGCGCTCAATGATATGTACCGCGGCTGGGATCTGCTCAAGTACAGGTCCTTCGGTTATGGCCACTCCTTTGGCGTGCTGTCGCATTATTACGGCCGCGAAGCCGGCGTGGAATTACGCGAGGATGTCGACACGGTGCTGGAACCCGGCATGGTCGTCTCGATGGAGCCGATGATCATGATCCCGGAAGGAATGCCGGGAGCTGGCGGCTATCGCGAACACGACATCTTCATCATCACCGAGACCGGGGCGGAGAACATCACCAATTTTCCCTATGGCCCGGAACAGATGATCATCCGGCGATAGCTGTCGCGCTGTGTAATGAATGGAGCCGAAACAAATCGGCTTCATTCGCTCTCTGCATGACTGTCCGAACCGGCTGCCGGTCCGCCAACTATCAGTCGCGTTCCCGCCTCATCCAGCGTCGAGGCGATCTCCTCCGAGACCGCTTTGTCTGTCACCATGTGCCCGATAGCCTCAAATCCCGCCACCTTAACCAGTCCGCGGCGACCGAACTTGGTGTGATCCGTCACCACGTAACTCTGCTCTCCCCGCGACAGCATCATCCGCGCAAACTCGGCCTCCTCCAAATCAAAATCCATCACCCCTGATCCGGCATCAATCGCACCGGCCGAAATGATCGCATGGGTCACCGAAAACCTGGCGATGAACTCGATCGCCGAAACCCCGAAGGCCGCACCGGAATCACTCCTCAACTCACCACCGGCCATATAGACCTTGTTGCCGTTCACCGTAGCCAGCGTTCGGGCAATGTCGGAGGAATTGGTCACCACAGTCAGACGCCTATGACCCAGCAACTCGCGCGCCACGAAACTTGTGGTGGTTCCGGTGTCCAGCATCACGGAATCGCCGTCATGAATGAGCTGCGCCATCTCACGGGCAATGCTGCGCTTGGCGTCGGCATTTTCGCGCATCCGCCGCTGGAAGGGCGCTTCACCAACCTGCCCCGCAAGTCCGACCGCGCCATGGATCCTGAGCACAGATCCGTTCTCTGTCAGCGGCCGCACGTCCCGGCGCACGGTCTCTAGCGAAACACCAAGCCGCGCCGCCAGCCCGGAAATTGTTACCGTACCCTCATCAGCCAGTATCCGCATGATCTCGGTATGACGTTTGGACAACATGTTAAGGGTCCTTTTGAGCTGCCCCATTTTTAGGCGATCACCGCTGTTCGATCAATCAAAACCAAACAATACGGGCATCAAAGCAAAAAATAACCACAGAATTGATTGACAAGGTTGGGGGTGTGGTGTGGGATCAAGAGGTTAACAAGTCGCGCACGGGTGCGCTGCTGCCTGTCCAGTTTTGGGCGGCCAGTGAATGCGCCGGAATGCGGGACACAACAGGGTGAACAGGAGGCTCGACATGCATTCAGCCAATCTCTTTTCCGGCCGCACTTTCAGACAATTGACCGCAGCGCTCGTCATTTCGGGCGCATCGTGCATGGCTTTGGCGGCTCCGGCGACAGCGCAGGAATCCACAGATACGATCAAACTGACACTTCACGACTGGACCGGTCAGTTGATCACCACCGAAATCATGGGCGAAGTGTTAAAAAAAGCCGGCTATTCCATCGAATATGTCCAGGCGGACTATCTGGCCCAGTTCGCAGGGCTTGAAACCGGCGACCTCCATGTCGCCATGGAAATGTGGGAAACCACCGGCCGCGAAGCCATGGACGCCGCCACAGCTACTGGCAAGGTCGAGAATTTCGGCCCCACCGGCATGAAAGCCAAGGAAGAGTGGTGGTACCCTTCCTACATGGTTGAAAAATGCCCTGACCTACCCAACTGGGAAGCGCTCAAGGACGAAGCTTGCGCTGAAGCCTTCTCAACCGCTGAAACCGCACCCAAGGGCCGCTATCTTGGCGGACCGGTAACTTGGGGTGGCTTTGACGATGAACGCGTAGACGCGCTCGATCTGCCGTTTGAAGTCATCCATGCCGGCACCGATGCCGCACTCTTCGCAGAGCTCGAAAGCGCCTATCAGCGCAAGGCCCCGATCATGCTGTGGATCTACGCACCGCACTGGGCGCCTGCCAAGTACGAAGGCGCCTGGGTCGAGTTCCCGGAATACTCCGCCGAGTGCTACAATGACGCCTCGACCGGATTGAACCCAGACATGGCCTATGACTGCGGCAAGCCGTTCGGCGAGATCTGGAAAGTCGGCTGGGCTGGCGTAAAGGACAAATGGCCCGGCGCTTACGACGCGATCAAGGCTTTCACCATCGACAATGACGAGATGGGCAAGATGATCACCGAAGTCGATCTGGACGGCAAGACAGTCTCCGCGGTTGTTGGCGAGTGGATGGGCGCCAACGAAGCCCGCTGGTCCGGCTGGATCAAGAAGTAATCCGGCACACGGCAAGGTGCCTTTGCATCTGCCGGCAAAATTGCAACCGGGTCTACAGGCCCGGTTGCAGGCAAGATAGAGGAATGAGGCCAGCGGCCCTTCAATCTTCAGCACCTTCATGCAGTCCCGACCGAGTTATCCATGACCACCACTCCCGAAGCCAAGCTTGTCTGTCGCAACGTCTGGAAGCTGTTCGGCGCTGATGCTGCAGAATTCCTTGCCAGCCACGACGGGCGCCCCCACCCCCATGCGATCGCCGAAGCCGGGCTGGTCGGTGCGGTGCGGCAGGTCGATCTGGATGTGAATGAGGGCGAGATTTTCGTCATCATGGGATTGTCTGGGTCCGGCAAGTCTACGCTTGTCCGCCTGATGTCACGGCTCATCGAGCCCACCGGCGGCGACGTTCTGTTCAAAGGTGAAAACTTGCTCAAAGCGTCGCATTCGCGGATGATCGAAATCCGCCGCCACCAGATGGGCATGGTGTTTCAGCATTTCGCGCTGTTGCCGCATCTCACTGTGCTCGACAACGTCGCCTTTCCACTCGATATACAGGGCATGGGCCGTACGGAGCGCGAAGCCCGCGCCCGCGAAATGATCGATCTCGTTGGCCTTGCCGGTAAGGAAAGCGCCTTTCCACGGCAGCTCTCCGGCGGCCAGCAGCAACGCGTCGGTATCGCCCGCTCGCTCGCAGTCGAGCCTGAAATCTGGTTTCTCGACGAGCCCTTCTCGGCGCTCGACCCACTGATCCGCCGCGAAATGCAAGACGAATTCATGCGGCTGCAAACCAAGCTGCACAAGACCATCGTCTTCATCACCCATGATTTCGACGAAGCCATTCGCCTGGCTGACAGGATCGCCATCATGAAGGACGGCGAGATCGTCCAGGCCGGCACACCCGAAGAGATCGTGTTGACCCCGGCGACATCCTATGTGGCGGAATTCACCAAGAATGTCGCCCGCGCCAAAGTGATCCGGACCCGCAGCCTTATGGTTGCAGCGACTGCTGACGACATCGACACCCCGACGGTATCGGCCCGCTCCAACATAGCCGAAGCCGCCCCCCTGTTTCTCGATGGCGCACCCCATCTCCAGGTGACCGATGACAACGGCCGGATCATTGGCAGACTTGATCGTGAAGCGGTTGTCTCGCTGATGTTGCAGGGCTGAAAATGGCTAGGCCCGGCGCGCCCCTGTTGGAACCCGATACAGCTCAGGCTTCGCAGCCGTCGTTCCGGCTGCCTGTTGCCTGGCTGTTGGCCATAGCTTCGTTTGTGACTTTCTGGCTCTACGCCAAACCGCTGGTCCCCGCAGCTTTCGACTACCCGAAAGCCTATGTGGTCAAGCTCGCCAAATGGATCAGCACCGCAATGAAATGGCTGATCGACGAGGCAACCTTCGGGCTTTTCACGTTCACCGAGTTCACCCGCTTCGTCTCTGCCGTGCTTGATGTACCCTACACGATCGCCTCAAGCCTGCTGTCCACCGGATTCCTGGAAGGCAGCGGCTCCTCGGCCATACAGATCGTGCCGCCGCTGCCCTGGGTTTCGGTCATTGGCCTGGTGATGCTGCTCGGGCACTGGCTCGGCGGCCGGTCTCTGGCGTTGCTGGCGGGCGGCTGTTTTCTGTTCCTGGCGGTCTTCGGACAATGGACCAGCGCCATGATCACCCTGGCCTCGATCCTTGTGGCAGCACCTTTGGGCGTTCTCTTCGGCCTGCTGTTTGGCGTTGCCGCGTGGCGCTGGCGCTGGGTTGAGCGGATGATCATGCCGCTTTTGGATCTCATGCAGACGATTCCCGTGTTTGCCTATCTGGTGCCAGTGCTTTTCCTGTTCGGCTTCGGCCCGACCGCCGCCGTGATCGCCACGCTGCTATTCGCCACCCCTCCAATGACCCGCATCGCCATTCTGGCCTTGCGCGGTGTCCCCGGCGAGATCATCGATCTGGGGCACATGGTCGGCTGCACCGAGCGGCAGATGACCTGGCGAGTGATGGTGCCCGCCGCGCGCGAAAGCCTGATGGTCGGCATGAACCAGGTGATCATGCTGTCGCTCAACATGGTCATCATCGCATCGATGATCGGCGCTGGCGGCTTGGGCTTCGATGTACTAGCCGCCCTGCGCAGGCTCGATTTCGGAGCGGGCCTTGAGGCTGGTTTCGCAATTGTGGCTCTGGCCATTGCCATGGACCGGCTGAGCCAGGCCGCGGCTGAAAAACTCTCCGCCCCTTGGCTGGAACCGCAGACCTCGGGCCTCTTCGCCCGTCACCCCTATCTGATAGCTGCACTGGCACTTGTCGTTGTCACCACGGCACTGGGTTATGTGGTGCCCGGCATCCGCACCTATCCCGAGGCCCTGCAACTGTCGACCGGCACCTTCTGGTCCGAAGTCGTGGCCTGGATCAACATCAACTATTTCGACACGCTTGAAGCCGTCAAGAATGCCATGCTGCTCAATGTGCTGATCCCGTTCAAACGTTTCCTCGGCGATCTGCCCTGGCTTGGCGTGACAGCGTTCCTGGGCTTTGCCGGCTACAGGCTTGGCGGCTGGCGGCTCGGCCTGCTGACAGTCTGCCTTCCACTTTTCATCGCCGTCACCGGTCAGTGGGAAAAGGCGATGATCACCGTCTATCTCTGCGGCATCTCGGCAGTGCTGGCCTCGCTGATCGGCATCCCGATCGGCATTTTTGCAGCGACCCGCGACCGGGTCTGGTCCTGGGTTCAGGTCGCCATCGACACGCTGCAGACTCTCCCCAGCTTCGTCTATCTGATGCCCGCCGTGATGCTGTTTCGCGTTGGCGATTTCACCGCCATGATCGCCGTCGTAGCCTTCGCCATTGCGCCGGCCATCCGCTACACCGCTCTCGGCATCAGGAAGGTTGATCCGAAGCTGATCGAGGCCGGTCGCGCCATGGGTTGCACCGAGTGGCAGATCCTCACCCGCATCCGCCTCAAACTGGCGCTGCCCGAAATCCTGCTGGGGCTCAACCAGACCATCATGTTCGCGCTGTCGATGCTGGTCATCACTGCGCTGGTCGGCACCCGCGACCTTGGCCAGGAAGTCTATATCGCGCTGACAAAGGCCGACACCGGGCGCGGTCTGGTCGCAGGCCTGTCGATCGCAGCCATAGCCATCATTGCCGACCGGTTGATCTCGGCCGGCGCCCGCCACGCTCGCCACCGTCTTGGTCTGGAGTAAACCATGACTGATCTCACTTCCCTTGATCATATTCGCGCCTTGCCCTGCTTCTCGGGCAAGATCGAGATCGAGCCGTTGACCGGCGGTTTGAGCAATGAGAGCTGGCTGGTTTCTGACGCCGCTGGCCGCCACGTCGTCCGGCTTGGTCGCGACTTCCCGTTTCACCATGTTGACCGCAAGCGCGAAATCATGACCGCCTGCGCCGCGCATGAGGCCGGCTTTGCCCCGCGGGTCGAGTATTTCGAACCCGGCATCATGGTCTCGGCATTTCTGGATGCGAAAACCTTTGAACCGGCTGATGTTCGCGCCAATCCGGAACGGATCGGTCGTCTCATCCGCGATTTTCACACTACCATGCCGCGGCATATCGAGGGACCCGGTTTCATGTTCTGGGTTTTCCATGTCATCCGCGACTACGCCCGCACGCTGAAAGCTGGTGGATCGCGGATGGCCGACAAATTGCCGGGTTGGCTGGATCTGGCTGACGGCCTGGAAACCGCTCAAGTCCCCTTGCCGATCATCTTCGGACACAATGACCTGCTGCCGGCCAATTTTCTCGATGACGGGCACAAACTCTGGCTGATCGATTTCGAATATGCCGGATTCTCCACCGCCATGTTCGACATTTCAGGCGCGGCTTCGAATGCCGAAATGACAGCAGATGAAGCCGCCACTCTGGTCGCGGCAGCACTCGGCTCGACCCCGGATGCTGCTCTCACACGATCCTTTCATGCCATGCAATGCGCCTCCCTGCTGCGCGAAACACTGTGGAGCCTGGTCTCCGAACTGCATCTTGACGCACCGGGCGCTGACTATCAGGCCTACACCGCAGAAAACCTCGAGCGTCTGGACGCAGCACTCGACCAATACCATTCGACCTACGGAAAGACATCGCAATGACCCTTCCAGACAGAGCACAGATCATTGTTATCGGCGGCGGCATCATCGGTTGCTCGACGGCCTACCACCTTGCGCGCGACCACAAGGCCGATGTCATTCTGCTTGAGCAGGGACAGCTGACGTCTGGCTCGACCTGGCATGCAGCCGGCCTTGTCGGTCAATTGCGGTCTTCGGCATCGATCACCAAGGTGCTCAAATATTCCGTCGATCTCTACAAGCGGCTCGATCAGGAGACCGGCCTGGAGACCGGCTGGAAAATGTCGGGCTGTCTGCGGCTGGCCACCAACCAGGACCGCTGGACTGAATACCGCCGGTTGGCCACCACCGCGCGGAGCTTCGGCATGGATATGGAGTTGCTTTCGCCGATGGAGGCCAAAGCCAAGTTTCCTCTGATGGAAGTCGACGATCTCGTTGGCGCCAGCTGGCTGCCGACTGACGGTCAGGCCAGCCCCTCCGATATCACCCAGTCGCTGGCCAAGGGCGCTCGCATGCATGGCGCGAAGATTTTTGAGAATGTGCGGGTAACCGGCTTCGACATGAAGGATGGCCGAATACTTGCGGTCAAGACTAACAAGGGTGACATTGCCTGCGACAAGGTCGTCAATTGCGCAGGTCAGTGGGCCCGCCAGATCGGTGTGATGGCGGGCATCAACGTGCCGCTGCAGCCAGTCAAACATCAGTATGTCATCACCGAAAAGATCAACGGACTTTCGAGCGACGCACCTACCATTCGCGACCCTGACCGCCGCACCTATTTCAAGGAGGAAGTTGGCGGCCTGTCTTTCGGCGGCTATGAACCAAACCCGTTAGGCTGGACCACAGGCGACGTGCCCAATGAGTTCGAGTTCCAGCTCTTTGACGATGATTACGATCATTTCGAGCAGCACATGCTGCAGGCCATCGAGCGCGTTCCGGCGCTTGGCAATGTCGGCGTGAGGCAGATGATCAACGGCCCGGAAAGCTTCACCCCGGATGGCAACTTTATCCTTGGGCCGGCGCCCGAATGCGTCAACATGTTCGTTGGTGCCGGCTTCAACGCCTTCGGCATCGCCTCGGGTGGCGGCGCCGGCTGGGTGCTGGCGCAATGGGTGATCGACGGCGAAGCGCCGCTCGATCTCTGGGTGGTCGATATCCGCCGCTTCTCCGAGATGCACAAGGACCGGCAGTGGGTCAATGACCGCACGCTGGAAGCCTATGGCAAGCACTACGCCATCGGCTTTCCCCATGTCGAATACGAATCCGGCCGCCCGCGCATTGTTTCGCCTCTTTATGAACGGCTGAAGTCCCACCGCGCCGTTTTCGGCTCAAAACTCGGGTGGGAACGCCCCAACTGGTTCGCGCCCGAGGGCATGGAAGCTGCCGATATCCCGACGATGGGACGCCAGAACTGGTTCGACCCGGTTGGCGAAGAACATAAGCATGTGCGCCAGAAGGTCGGCATTTTCGACCAGTCCTCGTTTGCCAAGTACGAGGTAAGCGGATCTGGCGCACTCACAGCCCTCAGCCACATCTGCGCCAATGACGTGACCAAACCGGTCGGTCGTCTGACCTACACCCAGCTTCTCAACACCCGCGGCGGCATCGAGGCCGACCTGACCGTGGCGCGGCTCGCCGATGACAAGTTCTACGTCGTCACCGGCACCGGCTTCCGCACCCATGATCTGGCCTGGATCCGGGAGCACCTTCCCGATGGCGTCGATGTTGAGATTGACGACATTACCGAAGCCTATGGCACCCTGTCATTGATGGGCCCGCATGCCCGCGGCGTGCTGGAAAAAGTCACCACCGCCGATGTGTCCAACGAAGCTTTCCCCTTCGGCCATGTCCGCGAGATCAACATCGCCGGCAGCATTGTGCGGGCGCTCCGCGTAACCTATGTCGGCGAACTCGGATGGGAACTCCATATTCCGATTGAAGCCATCGGCGAAGTTTTTGACGCCCTGATGCACGCCGGGAAGGCCTGGGATATTCGTCCCATCGGCTACCGCGCACTGGAATCGCTGCGCCTTGAAAAAGGCTACCGAGCCTGGGGCTCCGACATCACGCCCAACGATACCCCGCACGAAGCGGGCCTCGGCTGGGCGGTGCGGAAGAACTCCAATGCCGGTTTTATTGGTGAAACAGCGCTCAAGGCAGTCGCCGACCAGCCCCTGACCAAGCGCTTCGCAGGCTTTGTCATTGATAATCCCGATGCCGTTCTGGTCGGTCGCGAAACCATTTTGCGCAATGGGGAACCGGTCGGCTACCTTACATCCGGTGGCTACGGCTACACCATCGGCAAGAGCATCGGCTACGGCTATGTCCGCAACGAGGCGGGTGTGTCGAAGGAATTCCTGGAAGACGGCAATTACGAACTGGTCATCGCGCTCGACCGGGTTCCGGCCACAATTGGCCTGAAACCCTTTTTCGATCCAGCCAACGCCAAGGTTAAAGCCTGAACCGGTTTCAGCAAACCTTGAGAGCGATACAGCGGCTCGGCGTGGTTCCTTCCTCGCCGGGCATCGAGACGTAAGGCCCCGTGTCATCAACCAGCGTAACCGCCCCCGCAGCTTGCAGCTCGGCAATTCGTCCGCTGAAGCTTGCCCGCCAGAGCACATCCTTGACCGTCAGCACAATCGTCCCGCCCGGCGCACAGATCCGCAGCAGATCATCAAGCCCCTCGACCCCGACATGGCCCGAGGTGAACACGCCAGCTGAAATGATTGCCGCGAACTGATCGTCACTGAACGGCAGAGTGCTGCCGAGTGCGGCCTTGTACAGCCCCTTGTAGACACCTTTGCGCTCGGCCACAGCCAGCATTCCGGCGGAGATGTCGAGCGCATCGACATCGCTGTAGCCGGTGATCGCCAGCCATTCGCCGATCAGGCCGGTGCCCGCCCCGGCATCAAGAAGAGGTCCCGCACCCTTTGGTACATGCCGTGAGAGAATTGCCAGCGAAATCGCCGGGTGCCGGTATCCGGCGAGCGACATGTCGTTGTCATATTTCTCGGCCCAGGAATCGTACACCTTTGCCACTTCATCAGTGCTTTCAGCCTGATACACAGCGCCAAGCCGGGCCGTCTTGTTTTCAACACTCATGTCCAGCTCCGCTGTTGATCCGTGATCCGTTACCATAGCCATTTCAACGACTTTGTGGAACTGTGTCGCTACTGGAAAACGAAAGAGGAAGCGCTCCGCCATGTCAGATGAAATAGAAAAGCAGCTGCGCGCCAGTCTAAAGGACATCCCCTCGCTTGCCGACCACAGTGGCCCTGTGGAGCGGCTGGGAGGTCTGACCAATCTGGTTTTCCGCGTCGGTGATGCCTGTGTCCGTTTGCCCGGCGCGGGGACCGAAGAATATATCAATCGGGCGCATGAGGCCGTTGCCGCCCGTGCCGCCGCCGACGCCGGTGTCAGCCCTGAGGTGATCCATGCCGATCCGGAAACCGGAGTCATGGCGACCCGCTTCGTAGAGGGCGCCGCGACCATGACGCCAGCCGGGTTTCGCGCCGACATCGGCGCCGTCCGCCGTGCCGGTAAGGCCTTCCGCCAACTGCATACATCAGGGGCCAAATTCCCCTTCACCTTTGAGCTTTTCGCCATGATCGACGAATACCTCGCGATCCTGTCGACCAAGGATGTGGCTTTGCCAGACGGTTACCACGACGTCGTCCGCGAGGCAGAAGCCGTGCGTGCCGCGTTGTCGAAAAACCCGGCCAAGCTGGTCGCCTGTCATTGCGATCCGCTGTGCGAGAACTTCCTCGATACCGGCAGCCGCATCTTCATCGTCGACTGGGAGTATTCCGGCATGAACGACCCGATGTGGGACCTCGGCGATCTTTCGGTCGAAGGCGAATTCGATGCTGCTCAGGATCAGGCCTTGCTCGAAGCCTACTTCGGCGGCCCGCCGGTCGCAGCCGACCAGGCGCGCATGATCATCTACAAGGCGATGTGCGACCTGTTGTGGACCCTCTGGGGCCTGATCCAGCTTGCCAACAAAAATCCGGCGGAAGATTTCCGCGCTTATGCCAATGGCCGCTTCGCCCGGTGCAGGACATTGATGGCAACCGACAACTTCGCGGATAGCCTCAAGGCTCTGCAAGCTAACTGAAGCTGGCCACGTCTGAAGTGCGGCTTGTCGGCAACTTTATCTTTCGCAAGGAAGCACGGGAACTTTACTGCTGCATCCACGTTAACAGGGCGTGGGGCTGAGGCGTTTTGCTGGCCTGAAAAGATAAAAGGAGATTTCAAATGCACGGTATCATTTATCTGGTCGGCCTCGTGGTCGTAGTATTGTTCATCCTGTCTCTGCTTGGTTTGCGGTAAGATCATGGAGACGACAGGCGTAAAAGCTGCACTCGTTCACTCGGATAATTTGCCAAATGGGCAATCCTATCTCGAATGGGGTGCAGTATGGGGTGGTAGCGTCGTCGCTGTCGCCACATCCACGGTCCTCGGACAATTCGGAACGACCGGCGGGCTCGCGCTTGGCGACCCAATGCTGGCCAATGGTGATCCTTCTTGGCAGGTGCTGGTCGCCAGCCTGTGGCTGTTCCTGATGGCGCTGGCCAGTTCAGCAGGTGGCGGATACATCGCCGGCAGGATGCGCAGCCGCTGGAACGATGCCTCCAAGAACGAGGTTGAGTTTCGTGATGGCGTTCACGGGTTGTCCGTGTGGGCAGTCTCCACAATAGCAGTCGCTATCTTTGCAGCAGTTAGTGCTGCACTTGCAGCAGTCGGGGTCGAGGCCGATACGGCCTCTGCAGACCTTCCCGCAAATGTCGTGGAATACACCAAGACCATCGCCTTGGTCTACGGCTTCGCGACAGCGGCGGCGAGCGCTCTGGGCGCGGGTGCAGCGTGGTGGTTCGCCAGTCTTGGCGGCAGCCATCGCGATGAGGGCACCGACGTCAACCTGTTGACGCCAGGCTTCCTGAGACGCTGACACAGCAGACGAAGGCAAAAAGCCCTTCGCTTCATGTAGACAAACAAAGGGGCGCTAAACTAAAGCGCCCCTTTTTTAATGGTAAAACGGCCGCCATACAGGCTGCAGACCCTACTTCATCGAAGCCTTCACGCCTGCCACATCTTCAGCGGTCATCTGCCCATTGGTAACCACTTCGCCGTCCTTGATCTGCCAAAGGCGGAACGGGCCGGAGATGTCGCCATACTGGTCGAACGACACACTTCCAATCACGCCCTGATAGTTGATCGCCTTGCCTTCGTTAATCAGCGCCAGAGCCTTCTTGAACTCTTCCGGTCCGGCGTAAATGACTTCACCTTCTGGATCGACCACCGATCGGATAGCATCGCGGATGGCATCGGACTCTGCCTTACCGGCCTTGGCTACGGCCAGCCCTACAATTGCACCGGCATCATAGGACCGGTCTGCTGCGGGAGCTGAGGGCGCAATGCCGCCGGAGAACGCTTCGTAATTGGCATAGAAGTATTTGGTCGAGTCCGTTTCGGTGGTGCCCGACGACGTGCCGAATGCGCCTTCAAGATACTGGGCACCGACAGCCTCGATGAAGTCGGTCGAGTTCATGCCATCATTGAGCAGGAACTTCTGTGGTCCGCCCTGGCTGATCCAGGCGCGCGCCACCGTGGCACCGTCGACCGGATAGCTGATAAGGTAAAGCGCTTCCGGCTCGCCGTCCATCGCCGCAGTCACCTCGGCGCTGTAGTTCGGCTGGTTCTCGTTGTAAGGGGTCGCCGAGGTGATCTCGCCGCCAAGCGCTTCATATGAAGCTGTGAACTCGCGCATCAGATTGAGGCCGAAATCATTGTTCACATGAATGATCGCGAGCTTCTTCAGGCCCGAATCCATGGCGTATTTCGCAGCAGCAATCCCCTGCAGCGCGTCCGAGGTGATGGTGCGAAAGAAATAACCGCCAGTCTTGCCGTCGCGGCTGAGCTGCGTCAGCGTCGGGCTGGAGGATGCGGGCGAGACCTGAACCACGCCTGCTGCAGCTGTCACCGAGGTCAGGATCGGGATCGACACCGACGAGATGATACCGCCGATAACCACCGGCACCTGCTTGACATTGACCAGCTGAGTCGCCTGGTCGACGGCGACATTGCCCTGGCTCTGACTGTCTCTCGTGTCGGTCACCAGATCGCAGCCCAGTACGCCACCGGCTTCATTTATGTCGCGAAATGCCATCTCCACCGATTTCGCCCCGGCCTGTCCATAGGCACCAGCGGGGCCGGTCAGTTCCATCACCATGCCGATGGTGATGTCGCAGGCTTGCGAGCTCAACGCCGAGGCGCAGAGCATGGCCATTGCAAGGCCGGATTTCCTGATCATGTTCATTCTCGTTCTCCTTGTTATGGGGCCTCACTCGCCCGCTTCGTTATGCAGAAATCCATGTTTCCTGAAGCTGCCGCCACACCACCCCCTCAGGTGCCTCCGGGTCGGCGCTGAACACCGCAGACGAGCGGCGCGCGGACTTCCGCCCGTCGATCACCTGGTGTTCGTCATAGACCACAAGGGCGACATCATCACTGATCTGCCGCGCTGCGATCATTTCCACTCTTATTTCAAAACCCGCCGGACGGTTGCCGCGAGCACCCGTGATCATTGCCGCGATCTCTTTGGTCCCGATCGTGTTGGCGTCGGGCTCGATCATCACCATGTCGGGCGCAAAGGCACGCAGGGAGGCGGAAAGATCCGCCTCTGAGGCCCGGCCAGTGAACCACTCCACGAAGAAATCATGCCGCTTGATGACTTCAGCCTGGGCGCGCGCGATCAGATCCATCGGGTCAATGCCCCTCTTTGTTGAGATTGTATTTCATCACTGAGCCGTGCTTGCCGTTGCGGTCCCGCTCGAGCGTGTAGACATCTCCGGGCACCGGGTTGGCGCGTGCGAGAACAGCATTGATCTCGGCAAAATCCTGCTCGCTCAACGCAATGCCCGGAATGGCCAGGTTCCGCTCGAGATGATTGCGATTGCGCGCGCCGACGATGACGGCTGCAACGCCCGGGCGCTCGAGGATTGCGCGGCTGGCAATCGAGGCGATATCGCTGTCATGACGCTTGGCAACCACCGAAAGCGCTTGCAACAACTCCTGAAACAGGTCCCACCCGCCAAATTCGTCGACGATCAGCTTGTACTTGATCAGCGAGCGGTTTTCGAACGGCGGCTGCAACTCCGGCACGCCAAGCATGCGCTCGGAAAACAGCCCGCCACCGACAGACCCATAGCAAAGCAGGTTCACCCCATGAGCTTGCACAGCCTCGATCATCGACCGAGACGGCCGGTCATCAATCAGCGAGTACTGCACCTGCATCGACACCAGCGGCACATCGGCATTGATGATCCGCAGCATCTGTTCCGTGTTGAAATTGGTGCCGCCGATATTGGCGATCTTGCCCTCTTGCCGAAGCTCCGCCAGCCAGGTGGCGACCTCGACCTGCCGGTCGATTTCATAATCCCACCAGTGGAACTGCACAAGATTGAGCTGCTCCAGCCCCAGACGTTTCAGCGAAGTTTCGATGCCCTCGGCCACATCGGCCCGCGTCAGGGTGGAAAGCTTGCCGAGATCCGGCACGAACTTCGTATGCACCCTGATCCGGCTCAGCGCCTCCGCACCGCGCACCCGCGCGTACTCTTTCCGAAAAGCTCCGATGAGCGCTTCCACACCGGTATAAATGTCGGCGCAGTCAAACGTTGTGATCCCGGCGTCGGCAAAGGCCATCATGTCTTCAATGCCAGCTTGCCGGTCAACATCGCCGTGACCACCCGCCAGTTGCCAGCCGCCCTTGATAACGCGGGAAATCCGGTGTCCTGGCGCGAGGTCAAATGTCTGCATTGTCATCTCCCAGCGGCACCGCTGTCGTCTCGGAATGGTTGAAGCGTCTAAGCTTCGTGCGACTGATTTTCAGCCGCGACGGGCAATGTGGATCCGGGCAGGCGATCTCCGCATCGGTCGACATCCAGTCGTTCGGATCGGTTTTGCGTTGTTTCGCCGCCAGCAAGGGCAACACCGAAGCCAGCGAATAGATCGAAATCCCCTGCCCCGGCGGCAGATGCAGCATCTCGCCACGCAGCTCGAAATAATCGCCGACATTGGCTCCGCACCAGATCTTCGCGCCCTCCGGTGCGACTACCTCGACCTTCAGGTCCCAAAGTTCAAAACCTTCATTGGTGCTCATGACGCAGCTCCGTTTTCACCTACCCAGAAATCAGCTTCGGCTCGCTCAAGAATGGCAAAGGCCTGACTGATATCCGCCGTCAGTTCCTTCGAGACCTGCGCCTTGTCTCTTGCTTTGATCGCTGCGAGAATGCCTCGGTGATGCAGCGTGGCAGACGTGTCCGTGAGTGGGCTGTGCAGCTTCGCCGCGGCCCGCACATAGGGCCCGGCCTGCATCCACAGGCTCTCGACAATCGGCATGAACACCGAAGACCCGGCGGCCTCATAGAGCTTGAAATGGAAGGCATGATTGAGCGTGGCTACATCCTGCGCGTCGCGTGTCTCCTCGTACTCGGTTGTCAGAACTTCAAGCCGGTCAATATCGGCGGGAGTGAGATTGGCTATCGCCCGTGCGGCCAGTTCTGCCTCGATCAGGGTGCGGGCCTGAGCAATATCGCGCGCCCGTTCCAGCGTTAGCAACGGAACCCGCACACGCCGGTTCGCCATCGACTCGAGCGCGCGCTCTGAAACCAGACGGGCCAGCGCCTCGCGGACCGGCATTGAACTTACCGACATGCGCTGTGCCACATCGCCGGCCAGAAAGATCTCGCCGGCATCAAACCGGCCCTGGATCAGTGCGTCGCGAAGCTGGCGGTAGATCCGGTCCTGAACCGTCTCCCTGCCAACCGGGGCGAGATGATCGAGCCCCGGGCCGTCAAACTTTGAGCTGGTCTGAATGTTCATTCCGCCAATGCCGCCTTTTCCCGTTTGAAGCTTTACTTTAGGCCTCAAACATGATCCTGTAAATGATAAATGATAGTTGATCAACTTTGATTGAGCGAATGACAGGAACCAGTCACACACCCATTCTAGAGGCGCGCGGCATCACCAAATCCTTCGGTGGATTCTGCGTCGTCAACGATATTTCGCTTGATCTCACGGCCTCAGAAATCCTCGGGGTTATCGGTCCGAACGGGGCTGGAAAATCCACCCTGTTCAACCTGCTGGCAGGCGCATTGCCGATAGATTCAGGCAGCATTCGCCTTGCGGGCAAGGACCTGTCAAAGGCACGCCCCGAAACGCGCATCCAGTCCGGACTGGGACGCACCTTCCAGATCCCGCGGCCTTTTCCGCGCATGACGGTTCTGGAAAACGTCATGACCGCAGCCCAGAACCAGCGCGGTGAAAGCCTGTTCTCGGCCCTTGCCGTGCCACGGTTGGTCGCCGCCCAGGAACGGGCAAACGCCAACCGCGCCCGCGACCTGCTTGATTTCGTTTCACTCTCCCACATTGAGGACCAACCGGCGGCGGTACTTTCGGGCGGGCAGAGAAAACTGCTCGAACTGGCGCGCGTGCTGATGGCCGAACCCCGGGTCATTCTGCTTGATGAACCTGCCGCAGGGGTCAATCCCGCGCTTCTAGATCTCATCATCGACCGGATCCTTGCCATTAACAAACTGGGAATTGCGGTGCTGTTGATTGAACACAACATGGAAATGATTGCCTGCCTCTGCCCCCGCGTCATTGTCATGGCTGCAGGCAAGGCACTGGCGGAAGGCCCGCCGGCCGAGGTCACAAAGCGGACCGACGTGATCGATGTCTATCTCGAGGGCATGCCGACATGACCGCGCTGTCGCTGTCAAATCTGCAGGCCGGATACGATCCTGACCTGCCCATCGTCAAGGGTGTGAGCTTCAGCATCGAAAAAGGCGAAGCCGTCTGCATTCTTGGTCCTAACGGGGCTGGAAAATCCACCATGATCAAGGCCATCGCCGGGCTCGTTCCCTGCTTTGGCGGCAATGTGCGGCTTGGTGAAGCTGACGTCACCGGCCTTCCCTCTCATCTTCTGGTGCGCAACGGCATGGGTTTCGTTCCCCAGACAGAAAACATCTTCACCCGTCTGAGCATTACGGAGAATCTGCAGATTGCCGCGCAATTGCTGCCAAAACCAGAGCGCTTCGGCCGGATCGAGGCGATGCTCGACATGTTCCCCGATCTCGCCGCCCGCCCCCGCGAACTGGCGGGAGCCCTGTCGGGCGGACAACGCCAGATGCTCGCCGCCGCGCGCGCGCTGCTGACCGAGCCTAAGGTACTGATGCTCGACGAACCTTCCGCTGGCCTCTCGCCAAAACTGGTCGGCCAAGTGTTTGAAACACTTCGCCGAATCTCCGATGCCGGCGTGACCCTTGTGTTGGTCGAACAAAATGTGCGCGCTGCCCTCATGCTCACCGAGCGGGCGCTGGTTCTAGTCGACGGCAAGCTGGCGCATGACGGACCAACGGATGTGCTTCACGACGGCAGATTCCTGGGCGAGTTGTTCCTCGGCCATCGCGCAGCGGAGGCACACCAATGAACCCGCAAGCCATCATCGACGGATTGATATCCGGCTCAACCATCGGGCTCGGTGCAATCGGCCTGACATTGACCTACTCCATCCTGCGCTTTGCCAACTTTACCCATGGCGACTTTCTCGCCTGGGGTGCCTACCTGACACTCACCGTTGCAGGTGTCCTGGGCGGACTGGCTGCAGGGCTGGGCGCACCGGTCTATCCATTCAGCTTCGGCTGGGGTCTGCCGCTTGCCATGCTGGGCGGCGTGGCGCTGACTGTGGCTCTGACACTTGGGCTCGACCGTGTTCTGTTCGGTCGTCTGCGCGCCCGGGGCGCCGATGCGATCATTATCGTCATGGCGAGCTTTGGCGCATCCATGGCCTTGCGCTCGCTGCTCGAATTCATCTTCACCGCAAAGCCCGCCTATTTCACCAAGGCGCTGCAGATTGCCAAGCCGCTGGGTCTCGGCATGCGCGCCACACCGGATCAGCTTCTGGTCATCGGGCTGACCGCCCTGTTGGTCCTGGCGCTGCACCTGCTGGTCACCCGCAGCGCCACCGGCCGCGCCATGCGCGCGGTTTCAGAAAACCCGAGCCTCGCCGGTGTCTATGGCGTCGATGTCGGCAAGGTGGTGCGCGTCACCTGGATCATTGGCGCGGGCATGGCATGCATCGCCGGCGTCATGGCAGGACTCCTGGTGCAGATCCGCCCCTACATGGGTTTTGATCTGCTGTTGCCGCTGTTTGCCGCCGCCATTCTCGGCGGCATCGGCTCCATCCCCGGCGCCATGCTCGGCGGACTGATCATTGGTCTCAGCGAAGCCTTTGCCGTGCAGATCATCGGTGCAGAATGGCGCGCCGCTATCTCCTTCGTCATCCTCGTCATTGTGCTGATGCTGCGCCCGCAGGGCCTCTTCGGCCAAAAGGAGGCCTGAGAATGGAGATCCTCGCCTACGCCGCCTTCTTCCTGACCATTGCCCTGACCTACGCCATCATCTGCCTGGGACTGAATGTGCAATGGGGCCAGACCGGCCTGTTCAATGTCGGCATCGCCGGCTTCGTCGGTCTCGGCGCCTATGTTTCCGCTGCCCTGACAACCCCGGACGCTGCGGAGCGGATTGGCGGCTTCGATCTGCCCATCGTGCTGGGCTGGCTGGCAGCCATGGTGGCCGGCGCTCTGCTGGCACTGGCAGTTGGCCTGCTGACCCTGAGAATGCGGTCTGATTATCTGGCGATCACCACCTTCGGCATCGCCGTGGCGCTTCAGCTTGTGTTCCAGAACACCGAAAGCCTCACCGGCGGCGCCTTCGGCATGGCCTTTATTCCACGCCCATTCTCAGGTCTTCAAGGTGATGCCATTGCTTTCAACGTGCTCAATCTGGGGCTGACAGCCATCGTCGTTCTGCTGCTCTACTTCCTGCTCGAACACTTGCTTCGGAGCCCGTGGGGCCGGGCACTTCGAGCGGTGCGCGAGGATGAAATCGCAGCGCAAGCACTGGGAAAGAACCCGATCCTGCTGCGCATACAAGCCTTCGCTCTGGGCGGTGCCATCATGGCGCTGGCTGGTGCGGTGCAAGCCCACTTCATTGGTTTCATAGCTCCGGGCAATTACCTGCCGATGATGACGTTTCAAGTCTGGGCCATGCTGATCGTTGGTGGTTCCGGCAACAACCGTGGCGCCATTCTCGGTGCAGTGCTCGTCTGGGCCATCTGGGCGTTCTCGGGCGCGTTGATTTCCGAAATTTTCCCGGCCGACCAACAGGCCCGCGCCGCCTCACTGCAGATCGTCGTCATCGGCGTCATGCTCTGCGCCATCCTGCTCTGGCGGCCTCAGGGCATCCTGCCCGAGGTGCGCTCCGTGTCGCGCCATCTCGGTCACCGCAACAAGGACAACTGACAAATGAAACCTGATCGCATCGAGCTCGCTCCGGGTCTTTCCATCAGCCGTATCCTGACCGGCCTCTGGCAGGTCGCCGACCAGGAGAAGGACGGCAGCACGCTCGATCCCGTTGAAGGCGCCAAAGCGCTGGCTGACTATGCGGCTGCAGGCTTCGACACCTTCGACATGGCCGATCACTACGGCAGCGCCGAGCTGATCACAGGCGAACTCTTGCGCAGCTGGGACGGTGAACAATGCCCCAAGGCTTTCACGAAATGGTGCCCTGAACCGGGCCCAATGACCCCGAAGGTGGTGCGCGCCGGGGTTCAGGACCGTCTGGACCGCCTTGGTGTGGAGCGTGTCGACCTTCTCCAGCTTCACTGGTGGACATTCGAGCATCCGGCCTGGCTTGATGCACTGCATGAGCTCAAACGCCTGAAGACCGAAGGCCTGATCGGCCAGATCGGCGTCACCAATTTCGACGCTGCCCACCTCGCCCTTGCGCTGGCGGAAGGCATTCCGCTGGTTTCCAACCAGGTGTCCTTTTCGCTCATCGACCGCCGCGCCGCTGGCCACCTCGCCGAAACCTGCAAGAAACACGGCGTGCGGCTTCTCGCCTACGGAACATTGTGCGGCGGCTTCCTGTCCGAACGCTGGCTCGGCAAGCCCGAACCTGACGCGGTCAAAGACTGGAGTGGCTCGAAATACCTCCGCTTTATCCAGACGGCCGGTGGGTGGAACGGCTACCAGGGCATTCTCTCCGCTGCCGATACCATCGCCAAAAAGCATGGCGTGTCCATTTCCAACGTGGCCACCCGCTGGGTACTGGAGCACGCCCATGTCGCGGGCGTCATCGTGGGTGCACGGCTTGGCGAAAATCAGCACAGGGACGACAATCTGCGACTGTTCCAGTTCGAACTTGATGCCTCCGATCATGCGCTGCTGGATCAGGCCTTCGCCGCCACGAGCATGATCCCCGGCGATTGCGGCGATGAATATCGTCAACCACCCTTCCTCACCGCGTCCGGCGACCTCAGCCATCATCTGGCGGCCATGCCCAGCGCGCTGACGGCTGTCACCGATCCGGATAATCCGGACAGGGCGCGGGTGTTTTCAGGTTCGCTGTGGGAGCCGATCGCCGGCTATTGCCGCGCGCTGCGTGACGGCGACCGCATCATGGTTTCGGGAACAACCGCAACCCACGGCGTCGACCGTACCGTTGCGATCGATGATGCTGGCGCCCAGACCACCTACATTCTCGACAAGATCGCAGCTTCCGTTCGCGCGCTCGGCGGCGACCCGAAGGACATCCTGCGCACCCGCATGTATCTGCGTGGTGACGAGGACGTGGAAGCTGCAGCCCGCGCCCATGGATTGCGCTTTACCACCAATCCGCCGGCCAACACGACATTTCTGGTCGGCAATCTGATCGGCGATTTCCGCGTCGAGATCGAGGCCGAAGCCGTTGTCAGCAAGAAGCAGTAAGACCGCTGAGGATCTTCAGATCCCGAACCTGTCCCGCAACCGATAAGCCGCAACGGACGGGGCCAGAAACCACGGATTCCCGGTGTAGAACGGCCGCGTCCGGAACGGAATTGTGCTGAAGGCGCCGAGATCCGTGTCGACGCCTGCGGCCGCCTTGCCGAGTTTCGAGCCGAGATAGCCGGCCATGCCGACGCCTGAACCGCAATAGCCCATGGCGTAGAAGAGATTGTTGTCCTCGCCGCAATGCATCAGCGTATCGAAGGTAAAGGCCACGATCCCGGCCCAGGAATGGCTGATCCGTGTGTGCTTGAGGTCGGGAAACAGCCGCACCAGTTCAGCAAGCAATTTCGGGCCACTCTTGCACGGATCTGTTTCCTGTAGCGATACCCGGCCGCCAAACAGGATACGTTTCCGGTCCGGAGACGGACGGTAGTAATAGACCAGCTTTCGTGTGTCAGAGAGGATCCGGTTGGTCGGAAACAACCTATCCATGGTCTCGGTCGGGATTTCCTCGGTTGCGATCACGTAGGACCCGATCGGAATGACGCGCCGCTGATGCCAGGGCGTAAGCGGACCGGTGTAACCATTGGTCGCGATGACCACCTTGTTAGCGCGGATACGGCCTTTCTCCGTGGAGATCTCAAAGCCGTTGGGTCCGCGCTCAAGGTCATTCACGCGGCATTGACTGACGATGCGCGCACCTGCTCCCTTTGCGACAAAGAGCAGGCCCGCATGGTATTTGCCGGGATCGACGCTCGAATGCCGCGGAAAAACAACGCCACCATAATAGGCATCGGTGCGCAGTTCGCTGTGCTGTTTATCGCGCGGAACCATGAAAGCACCGGTTTCAAAACCGGGATGGCGGTGTTCGCATTCGCCTGCCAGCTTGTCGTACTGGCCTGCAGTGTGAGCGCCGTGAAAGCGGCCGACCTCACCGAAATCGCAATCTATGTTCTCCTCACTGACGAAATCACGCACATGATGCAGAGATGCCTGGCCTTCCTTGAGGATCTGGATGGCCTGCACTTCGCCATAACGTTGGCAAAGCGCGGAGTAGGATGGCTTGACGCTGGTCGATATCTGCCCGCCGTTGCGCGTCGAGCAACCGAAACCGGCAACCTCCGCGTCGACAACAACCGTATCAATCCCCGCCCGCGCAGTCTGCACTGCGGCATGCAGTCCGGTATAGCCGGACCCTATGATGACCACGTCCGCGGTTGCAGGCAACTTCGTCAAGTCGTCGGGCTGGCGCGGGCTTGCATCCCACCAGTATGGCTCGGGCTTGAAGTCGGCACTAAAGCAATCGCTGTCTCGTGTCATCTCAGGCTCCCGCATGGTCGGAAAGGATCATGTCCGCCCCTTTTTCCGCCACCATGATCGTGGGTGCATTGGTGTTGCCCGATGTGACCGTTGGAAAAACGGACGCGTCGACCACCCGCAGATTGGCCAGGCCGTGAACCTGTAGCCGCGCATTCACCACGCTGTCGGTCTCATCAACACCCATTCGGCAAGTGCTGACCGGGTGAAACACTGTGCCCGCCCGCGCGCGGATATCCGCAATCATTTCGTCGTCCGTTTCCACTTGCCGGCCGGGGCGGATTTCCTCTTCGAGGATTTCCGCGAAGGCGGGAGCCTCGGCGAGCTTTCGCAGAAATCGCGCGCCCTCAAGCTGCTCGGCCACATCGTGATTGGTCGATAGGTAATTTGGATGGATTGCCGGAGCATCGAACGGATCGGCAGACTTCAAGTCCAGATGGCCACGGCTCGTCGGCCGGGTCGGCTGTGTACCCATGATCACGCCGGAGAAAGGATCCGGGCTCATCAGCGGCCGCTTACCGGGCGGCGCCTTGGTATAACTCACCGGCGAAAAATAGAGTTGCATGTTGGGGCGTTCAAGCTCCGGCCGGGTTCGGATGAATCCACCGGCCTGGTTCACACCGAGCGACAGCGGCCCTCTGCGGTGCAGAACATAGTTGAAACCGTGCCGCAATTTTCCAAGCAGCGGTCTGAGGTCATCATTGAGCGTACTCACTTTGGCTTTGTAGGTGTGGTCGATACAGAGGTGATCCTGCAAATTCCGGCCAACATTTGGTCGCGCACGAACAATATCGATTCCATGCCGTTTGAGAACATCGGCGGGACCGACGCCGGACAACATCAGCAGTTGCGGTGAGTTCACCGATCCACCCGAGACAATCACCTCACGACCGGCAAACACCTGCTCGACCTTGCCATGCCGGACATACTCGACACCGGTGGCCCGCGACCCATCGAACAGAATTCGCGTCGCATGAGCCCGGGAGATAACAGTCAGGTTTGGTCGCCGCCTCGCCGGGTGCAGATAGGCGCGCGCCGCCGACATCCGGAAGCCGCCCTTGGCCGTGTTCTGATAGAGCCCGACGCCTTCATTGCTGGCAGCATTGAAATCCGGATTGTAACTCAGCCCGCATTCTTCCCCTGCCCTTATGAAATTCTGACAGGTTGGATGCAGGTCCTTCTCCATGGTCGACACAGCGAGCGGTCCGCTGTCACCGCGCCACTCGTTTCCTCCCTGGTCACTGGTCTCGCTTTTCTTGAAATACGGCAGCACATCGTTCCAGCCCCAGCCTGGATTACCCATTGCCTCCCAGTCGTCGAAATCGCCGGTATGACCGCGGATATAGACCATTGCGTTGATCGACGACGACCCGCCGATCACCTTGCCGCGCGGCCAGTAGCTGACCCGATTGCCCGTGCCCGGGTCCGGCTCGGATCTGTACATCCAGTTGATGCGCTTGTCATAAAACGCCATCCCGTAGCCGATCGGCATCCAGATCTTGAAGTTCCTGTCATGGCCACCGGCTTCCAGCAGAAGCACTGAATACTTGCCGTTCTCGGTCAACCGGTTGGCCAGCACGCAACCAGCAGACCCTGCGCCGACAATCACGAAATCATAGGTTTGCACGTGCTGCGCCACTCTTTGGTTTGGGGCTCTGGTTGAGAACTCAGGTCTGCGGTTTGTCGCGTTGAACGAGAACCGACACCAGCGCAAGCATCGCTGAGCCGACCATCAGGAAGAAGGACACGGCATTGAGCACCGGTGTCGAACCTACCTTGACCATCCGGTCATACATGGTGATCGTCAACGGCGCTTCGGACCCGACCAGAAACAGCGTGGTGTTGAAATTCTCGAACGACACCAGAAACGCCACGATGCCTGCCGCCGCCATCGCGGGAAACAGGAAAGGCAAAGTGATCGTCCTCAGCACCCGCACCCGGCTGGCGCCGAGATTGAAGGCGGCTTCTTCCATAGATTCATCGAACTTCTTCAAACGTGCGATGATCACCAGCGACGTTATTGTGGTGATGAAGGAGAATTGCCCCAGAACCACCAGAATGATGCCCGGGCGCAGGAAATCCAGATCCAGCGAGAGCGCTTCTTCCGCCGAGTTGGCGATGTTGCTGGCCAGAAGCAGAATCGAGATGCCCAGGATAACGCCGGGAATGACCAGCGGCAGCACCATCATGATGTAGAAGAAATCCTTGGCCGGGAATTTGCAGCGCACGAAAAGGAAGGCGTTGCAGGTGCCGACAAACACCGACAGCAACGACACGAAGCTGGCGATGACGAAGGAGTAGTAGAGCCCGCGCAATAGCCTGCGGTCGTGAAACATACCGAGCTTCGGCTCGGTGTCATTGAAGAACCAGTCCAGCGTAAAGCCCTGCCAGGGCAGCGAGGGGAACACGGAATCATTGAAGGCGAACATTCCTGCGGCCACCAGCGGCGCCGCAAGGAACACGAAGAACGCAGCCACATAGATGCGATAGCTGGTGAGAAACGCGGTGTTGGGTTTAATGGCCATCAGCTTCTTGCCACCGTGGAGTTGAGAGTCTGACCCGAGAGCTTGAGCCCGCCCCAGACCACCAGCGATGTGAATGCCAGCAGCAGGAAGCCGAACGCCGCACCCGATTCCCAATTGTAGCGGGTGATGAACTGATCATAGATCTGCTCGGTGAACCAGCTGGAGTTCTTGCCGCCCAGCAGGATCGGCGTCAGGTAGCTGCCCGCTGTCAGCATGAAAACTACTATACAGCCCGAGACGATACCCGGCATGGCGTAGGGGATGATGATCCGGCGCAGCACGGTCGGGCCGTTGCCGCCGAGATTGTAGCCTGCCTCGATCATCGCATTGTCCATGCCGTCCAGGGTCGAGACCAACGGCACGATCATGAACAGGATCACGGTGTAGACCAGACCCATGATCACCGCCGCGTCATTGTACAAGAACTCGATCGGCGTGTTGATTACGCCCGCCCATTGCAGGCTGCTGGAAATGATGCCGGTCTCGCGAAGTAACAGTATCCAGCCGAACGCCCGGATCAGGTCACTGACCCACAGCGGAATCAGGCACATCAGAAACAGCGCGCCGCGGGTGCGGTTTCCGGCGATCTTGGCGATGTAATAGGCGATCGGAAACCCGAGCAGCAGCGCCAGTATCGTGACCAGCAGTGACATCGATCCGGTTCGGATCAACGTGTTCCAGTAGATTGGCTCGGTGAAGAAGTTGATGTAGTTGCCCAGCCCGAATTCATACATCCGGGGGCCGACCTTTTCCTGCACCGAGATGTAGAACATTCCCAGATGCGGAAGAATGATCAGCAGCAAAATCCACAACGCGAACGGTGCGAACAGCAGAATAAGCGACAGCCGCTTGATATCACTCTGCATCATCTGCTCGCCCTCAAAGCTTGAAACTCATGGTCTGCTCTGATGACCATGAAAGCGTGACGTCATCTTTTGGCTTAAGGTCCTGGGTTCCGCCGGTCAGCACAACATCGGCCTCGATCAGCTCGCCGGCTCCATCCCTGACCAGAATCCGGCTGTTGGCCCCGTTGAACAGGATGCTGTCCACCTTGCCGTTGATCACATTGTGCGCCGGATCAACAGGCTTGGCCGAGGCGCCGGTCTTTTCCGCCGAGATGAACTCCGGCCGGACAAAGGCGCTGATGGTATCGCCAACTCCCGGAGCCCCTGTCCCGCGCACGGAGCCGCGCATGGTCAGACCCGCTTCGGTGGCAACTTCAACCGAGCCGTTTTCAACGCGCGTCACCTTGCCGGCCCAGCGATTGGTGTCACCGACGAAGCCCGCGACAAAAGCCGCCGACGGATTGTGATAAAGTTCCTGCGGTGTGCCGATCTGGACAAACTTGCCCTCGTTCATGATCGCCACATTGTCAGACATCACCAACGCCTCTGACTGGTCATGGGTGATGTAGACAAAGGTTGTGTCGAACTGGTGCTGCAACAGCTTGAGCTCGATCTTCATGGCTTCGCGCAGCTTCAGGTCCAGCGCGCCAAGCGGTTCGTCCAGCAGCAGCACATCCGGGTCGAGAACCATGCAGCGGGCGATCGCGATGCGCTGCTTCTGGCCGCCCGACAGCTGCGTGATCTCGCGATTGGCAACATCAGGCAGCGAAATACGTTCGAGAACATCGTGCACCTTGGTGCGGATCACCTCTTTCGAGGCCCCGGCACAGCGCAGGCCATAGGCGATGTTCTCATAGACATTCATCATCGGGAACAGCGCAAGATGCTGGAACACCATTTTCACATTTCGCCGGTTCGGCGGTGTACCGATCACCGATTTTCCCTTGATCCGGATATCGCCGGAGGACGGGGATTCAAATCCCGCAATCATCCGCATCAGAGTGGTCTTGCCACATCCCGACGGACCAAGAATGGAAAAGAACGATCCCTTGGGGATCTCGAAGGAGACGTCATCAACAGCTCGGACCGAGCCAAAGTGCTTCTTGACCTGGACACATTCCAGATCATTCTCGGCAGTTGCTACATCGTTCTCGGTCATTGATTGCATCGAGTGCCCAGTGTGTTGACGTCAGAAATTTTTGAAGGTTTGTGTGCGGCTGCCCGAAAGACATCAGGCAGCCGCATCATGTCACGAAAAAATTTTCGTGGTGCCTGGCTTATTCGGAGCCGGTTGCAGCCTTGATCTTTTCAAGCGTCTTGCCTTCCATGTCCTCGACACCAGCCGGGATGTTGGCGAAGAACTTCAGGTTGTTGATGTCTTCGTCGGTAAAGGCGGCATTGACGGCAGCCTTCTTGTCATCAGGCAACAGGTCCTTGCCACCGTTCACGGCTGCAATGGCGCCGGTGCTGGCGGACATGATCTTCACGTTCTCGGGCTCGAGCACAAAGTTGATCCACTTGTAGGCGGCATCATCGGCTTCGCCCTTGCGCGGAATTGCGAAGGTGTCGATCCAGGCCAGTGCGCCGGTCTTCGGCGGCACGAACACGATGTCCTTGTTCTCGCCGTAGAGCTTGTAAGCGGTCGAATCCCAGGTTTCAGACGCAACGATCTCGCCCGACATCATCATCGCCGAAAGGTCGTCGCCGCCCTTCCAGTAGGCCTTGAGGTTGTCCTTGCACGAGATCAGCTTGTCGGCGACCTTGTCCAGAATGGTCTGGTACTTGTCGAGATCGGCATAGGCTGCAAACGGATCTTCGCCCATGTCGAATGCCATGCCGAGCAGGATGGTGCGCTTCAGGCGCATCGAGGTCTTGCCCTTGTACTGCGGATCGCAAAGATCGCCCCATGCCTTGACGTCCGGCGCCATCGACTTGTTGGCCATCAGGCCCGAAGTGCCCCACTGGTGTGGTACGGCATAGACTTCGCCATCAATCGTGGTGTTGGCCTTGACGCCATCCAGCAGAGCGGTCTGCATGGCAGAAGTATCGATCTTCGACAGATCAAGCGGCTTGTAGATGTTGTATTCCTGCTGCACGGCATAGATACGGTCATGGCTCGGCTGAGCCAGATCGAAACCGGCGCCGCCGGTGGCACGTAGCTTGGCAACCATTTCTTCATTGTTGGAGAAAGTCACCTCGACAGTGATGTCTGGATTTGCTGCTTCGAACTTCTTGACCAGTTCGTCAGGAGCATAAGAGCCCCATGTCAACAGGCGCAGCGTCTCTGCCTGCGCCGGCACTACCGCCATCACTGTGGTGGCCAAAAGCCCGGCCATTGCTAGTTTCATGATCATGTCAAACTCCCTTTGAACCCTCTGAATATCAGCGCATTATTGATTATAACCCGCGCAGATGACAAGAAGCGTAGTCCCTCATTGGACTGCACCGCATATCCATTATAGATATTTTTCCATACCAATTTGTGACAATCCGCCACCCGAGTCCAGACCATTGCACTTGATGCAATTCACGGCAACAGCGGCAATCGATTGAGTCGCGAATTCAAGCCAACATGCACAGAGAAATGGCTTTAAACAAACAGTTGCGCCATAATATCCATGCCCTGTCTGATTTCGCTTTCACTCGCCGCACCATAGCCTATCACCACACCCTTTTGGTCGATCGGAGTGAGGCAATAGCGCCCGATCCCTGACAGGGTAAGACCAGCGGCTGTCGCAGCTATGATAAATGTCGCCTCCTCTCTCGTCGGGTCCTTGAAATACCCTACTGTATGAAAGCCCGCTGATGCACGCTGGATCTGCATGTGCGAGTCAAGCTGCCGGGCATGTGCGTGCAGGATCTCGTGGCGGCGCTTGTAGTGCTGCCGCATGGTTCTGATGTGCGTAGCGAAGTGACCCTCATCGATAAAGTCGGCAACGATAGCCTGAGGCCAGGTCGCCACCCCGCTCAGCGCAGCCGAAAAGATGCTCGACATGGCATCCACCATGCTGGCTGGCGCCACCATGAAACCGAGCCGCAAAGAAGGAAACAGCGTCTTCGAAAACGTGCCGACATAGATCACTCGGCTATTGGTATCGATGCTCTTGAGCGTCGGCAGCGGCTGGTCGCCGAAATAGAAATCACCGTCATAATCGTCCTCCACGATGAAGGCATCAGCCTGGTCGGCTGCATCCAGCAAAGCCAGCCGGCGCGCCAGGCTTAGGATCTTGCTCAGCGGCTGTTGATGAGAGGGTGTGACAAAGGCCAGCCTGAAATCAGGCGCCTTTGCCAGCCCGTCCTCGACGACAATACCCTCGTCATCCACCGCCACCGGAATCAGATCCGCACCTTGGGATATGAAGGCGTTGCGCGCACCAATGGCGCCGGGATTTTCAAACCAGACCTTCTCGCCCCGGTCGAGCAGCATGCCGCCAATCAGCGAAAACGCATGCTGCGCCCCGCCGACAACAAAGACTTGCTCGGGATCGCACTGGATCCCCCGGCTGGCATTGAGATGGGTGGCAATCGCCGCCCGCAGCCGCGGCAGACCATAAGGATTGCCGTAGCCCATGACCGCGTCACGATCAGACCGCAAATGCCGCGCTGAAAGCCGCGCCCATTGCGCCATTGGAAAGGCATTCAGCGCCGGAAGAGCCGTGACAAAGGCTTGCGATTTGTGTGGCAGCCGCCGCCGCTCGGCAAACAGTTTCCGCGCCCGGATGGTCGACGGAGACAGCCGAGGCTGCCGCACACAATCCGCCCCCACGGACTGCGGTTTGACCAGTGCCCGGCCCGTCATCGTGTGACTGACAAACGTCCCGGCACCAATCCGCGATTCCAGCAACCCTTCCGATACCAGCCGGCTGACCGCATCCAGCGCCGTCGTGCGCGATACGCCGACTTCGCTTGCCAGCGTTCGCGTCGCCGGCAACCGCTCGCCGCCATTCAATCCGCCCGACAGAATGATGTCGCGCAGTCCCATATAGAGTTGCACGCTGATTTTCCGGTCCTGGCCCCGGTCGATGCGGATCGAAGAGAGAATTGCTCCGGCCTTGGTTTTCATGAACAACGGACCGCCACGGTTGAAATTGGTCTGGAAGCTTTGCGAGATTGGACCTTATCGTAAGTCCAATCGACCCGCTACGGTTTATGAAAATGTCGGCACGGGAATGCATCACATGAAAATCTCTCACATCGAAACATTCACCAACGAGTTCGTCTGCTTCGTCAAGGTCACCACCGATACCGGTGATATTGGCTGGGGTCAGGTGGCGCCGTATTACGCGGATATCACCGCACAGATCGTTCATCGGCAGGTCGCACCCTACGCGCTCGGCCAGTCGGCAATGGACATCGATTACCTTGTCGACCTCATCCCCGAAAAAGAGCACAAGTTCCCAGGCTCCTACCTCAAGCGGGCGCTCGGCGGGCTCGACACAGCCCTGTGGGATTTGCGTGGACGCCTTGAAGGAAAGCCGGTCTGCGAACTGATCGGCGGCACCCCCGGCACCATCCGCGCCTATGCTTCCTCGATGAAACGCGACATCACGCCCAAGGATGAAGCCGCGCGATTGAGCCGGCTGCGCGACCAGTTCGGCTTTGACGCATTCAAGTTCCGCATTGGCGCTGAATGCGGTCGTGGCCAGGATGAATGGCCCGGCCGGACCGAGGAAATCGTGCCCACCATGCGCAAGACGATGGATGACAGCGTCGCGCTGCTGGTTGACGCCAATTCCTGCTACTCGCCGGCTCAAGCCATCGAGATTGGCAAGCTGCTGGTTAACAACGGCATCAGCCATTTCGAAGAGCCTTGTCCATACTGGGAATACGAGCAAACCAAACAGGTTACCGAAGCTTTGTCGATTGACGTCACCGGCGGTGAACAGGATTGCGAGCTTCCCAACTGGCGCTGGATGATCGACATGAAGGCCGTCGACATCGTACAGCCAGACATCTGCTATCTCGGCGGTCTTACACGCACTTTGCGTGTGGCTGACATGGCGGCAAAGGCCGGCCTGCCTTGCACGCCACACTGCGCCAACTGGTCGATGGTAACGCTGTTCACCATGCACCTGCTGCGCGCCATCCCGAACGCCGGCAAATATCTCGAATTTTCAATAGAAGGTGAAGATTACTATCCCTGGCAGGAGGACCTCTTCGTTCAATCGCCCTATGCGATTGTCGACGGCAATGCGACAGTAACCAATGCACCCGGCTGGGGTGTCGAGGTCAGCCCGACATGGCTCGAGCAGTCAAAACACCAGATCAGTTCCGCAGGAGCCTGAAAACCTGCTTACCCAAAAAGCGTGCGGGCAGACATTGCCGAACCGGGCTGATTGCTTGACAAAGTGAGTGTTGATCAAGACTGGGAAGCCCCGCCGGTGATCCAGCGGGCTTCTCCGATTTCGTTTACACAGCTCTCAGGTCTGTCGGTGCTTCAGACAATGACCGCCACAACCGCCATGCAGTCTCCCGCCTTGACCAGTCCGGGAAAATGCCGTGACGCCACGATCCCTGAGCGCCTGGCGCGGTAATCAACGGGTGTCCGGCCGGTCCGGTCGACAGGCCAGACGCGCGCGACGATCTCGCCTCTTTGCACTTCATCACCCAGGTCCCTCACCGCCTCGATCATCCCATCGTCCTGAGAGAACACAAAGCAATCATCATCGGGCATGTCGAGCATCACCGAAGGGGCAATTTCCAGTTCGCCCTTCATGATGCCGGCATGCTTGAGCACGTTTCTCACGCCTTTCTTGGCGATCATGTTCGAGTACGCGGTCGAGGACCCGCCGCCGCCGAGTTCTGTCGTGACGAAGGTCTTGCCCTGATCCTCGACGCTCGTGTCATACATGCCGACATTGTCGATCTCGAGCATGATCATCGAGTAGGGTGCGTTGAAGGCTTCGACCGCTGCCACGCAGGCGGCCTGCTGCTCCTTGTTTTCCAGCACATGAGCAGATGCGAAAGGAATGAAATCCAGCGTCTTGCCACCCGAATGGAAGTCGAGAACGATGCTCGCCTCCGGCAACAGAACCGTCTGGATGTAATCCGCGATCTTTTCCGTGACCGTTCCACTTGGCGAGCCTGGAAATGATCGGTTCATGTTGCCCCGGTCAATCGGCGATGTGCGGCTTCCCGCCCGGAACGCCGGATAGTTCATGGCTGGCACGATGATCACCCGGCCCTCGATATCCTCGGGCCGCAACGATACCGCCAGATCCATCAGAGCGACCGGGCCTTCATACTCATCGCCGTGATTGGCGCCGGTCAAAAGCGCACACGGTCCGACTCCGTTCTTGATCACGGTGATGGGGATCATCACCGATCCCCAGGCGGAATCATCACGGCTGTAGGGCAGACGCAGAAAACCGTGATGCACTCCGTCTTCATTGAGCGGAATTGTCGGCGTAATTGGATTGCCTGGCATCTGCGATCAATCCTTCACATGGAGACGGCGCGGCACGTTGGCCAGGCACTCGGGCCCGTTCGCGCCTATGACGATGCTCTCGGTGATCTCGAAACCCCAGTCATCCATCCACAGCCCGGTCATGAAGTGAAACGTCATGTTTTCTTCAAGCACTGTCTTGTCGCCCGGACGCAAGGACATGGTGCGCTCGCCCCAATCCGGCGGATAGGACAGACCGATCGGATAACCTGTGCGGTTGTCCTTGGTAATCCCGTACTTGTTCAGGACTCCGAAGAAGGCGATGGCAATATCCTCGCACAGATTGCCAGCCTTGGCCGCTTCAAGCCCTGCTTCCATGCCTTCAAGCACGGCCTTCTCGGCATCAATGAATGTCTGCGTCGGCTTGCCCAGAAACACGGTCCGCGACAGCGGGCAATGATAGCGCTTGTAGACCCCGGCGATCTCGAAAAACGTGCCCTCGCCGCTTTTCATCGGTTGGTCGTCCCAGGTCAGATGTGGCGCGGAAGCATCTGCGCCCGAGGGCAGCAGCGGTACGATCGCCGGATAGTCGCCGCCAAAGCCGAGACCATCATCAAAGCGCAGGCCTGCTTCATAGATGTCGGCCACCAGATCGCACTTGCGGTAACCCACCTCGCACTTGTCGAAGATCGTCTGGTGCATCCGCTCGACCAGACGCGCCGCCTTGCGCATGTAGTCAAGTTCCTGGCTCGACTTGACGGCACGCTGCCAGTTCACCAACGCGGTGGCGTCTGAAAACTTCGCATTCGGCAGATGTTTCTGCAGCGATGCATAGGCAGCAGCCGAGAACCAGTAATTGTCCATCTCGACGCCGATGCGCTTGTTGCCCCAACCGCGCTCATCAAGCTTGACTGAGAGATAATCCATCGGATGCCGCTCGGTCGACTGGACGTAGTGATCCGCATAGCCGATGATGTCGCTGTCGGACAGATATGCCGTCCGTCGTGCGCCGTTCGCGTCCTGGCCGCGGCCAAACCAGACCGGATCGCCATCAGGCCCGACCACCACACACTGGTGCACATAGAACGACCAACCGTCATAGCCGGTCAGCCAGGCCATGTTGGACGGGTCGGACACGATGATGACATCAACACCTGCAGCAGCCATGGCGGCACGCGTCTTGGCGACGCGCTGAGAATATTCGTCCCGGCTGAAATTGAGAACTGGCGCGGACATTCGGGGGATTTTCCTTTCTTGGTGGAGCTTTAGTTTGAAAAGTCTGTGCCGGCATTCGCGGCAAGCGCGCGACTGCTGGCGAATGTTGCAATCGCCGTATCCTGAACACCGGTTCCGGTGAGATCAGCGATGGTAATGGCGTAGTCGGACGCCCGACCCTTGGCCTTGCCAGAAACGATCATGCCGAGTTCGGCAAACTCCGCGTCAGACGCAACGATGCCCGCCGCAATGGCTGATCGCAGCTCGCCCAAACCTCGGGTTTGCGACAGCCGGTCAGGCACGTAGGGATCGGCCTTGCTGAAGCAGGCCGGATCGAGTTCGTTCTTGTGGTCCTGATCCGAGCCCATGGCTGTGATGTGCTGCCCCGGCCGCAACCACTCCGCCTGCAGGATCGGCTGTGCGGCCGGAGTCGTGGTCACGATCACGTCCGCCACAGACACCGCGCTGGCGAGATCACTCGCGGCAGTCACCTCTATCCCGAGCTCCTGCGACATCTGCTTGGCAGCAGCGGCTGCCTTTTCGGAATCCCGAGCCCAGATCGTGGCACTGCTTATCGGACGAACCAGGCAAAGCGCCTTGAGCTGCAACTTGCCCTGCGCACCGGCGCCCAGAATACAGGCGGTGGCGGCATCTGCGCGCGACAGATGCCGCGCGGCAACCGCGCCTGCCGCAGCGGTCCGGACATCGGTAAGATAGCCATTGTCGAGCAACAGCGCCTCGAGCATGCCGGTCCTGGCCGAAAACAGCACCATCAGCCCCGATGTACTCGGCAGCCCGATTTTCGGATTGTCGAAGAAGCCCGGAGAGATCTTGATCGCGAAACTGTCGATACCCGGCACGAACGCGGTTTTGACATCGACCTCGCCATTGAACGGCGCAATCACCATCGACAGGATCGGCGGCATCACCACATCGCCGGTCGCCAGAGCGGCAAAGGCCTGCTCGACGCAATCGATAGCATCAAGATCAAGCTTCACCAGGCTGCGCAAATCCGCCTCGGTCAGGATCTTGATGTTGGTCATGTCACGCCGCCTCTTGGGTAACATCGACATCTTCGCCGGAGATGATCCGATGGTGCTGTTTCATGTCGATATTGCCGCCGCTCAGGATGGCGACGATCGGGCCGGAGCTCTCGATCTTCTGCGTCAGAAGTGCTGCAACGCCGACAGACCCGGAACCCTCGATGATCTGGCGCTCCTGCCAGTAGACATGCCGGATGGCCGCAGCGATCTCCGCCTCGCTCACCAGAATAATGTCGTCGACCAGGTCCCGCGTCATCGCGAATGTCAGTTGGTTTTCGAGACCAATCCCGCCGCCGAGCGAATCCGCCAGAGTGGCAAGTTCCTCGACCAGAACAGGCTTGCCGGCTTTCAGACAGGCATGCATGGCAGCCCCCCGCTCCATTGAAATTCCGATTATGCGAACGTCAGGACGCTTTGCCTTGAGCGCTGCGGCAACGCCCGAAATCAAACCGCCGCCGGAGACCGGAACAAGCAAGGTAGCCATATCAGGTACCTGCTCGAGCAGCTCAAGACCAAGGGTCCCCTGCCCGGCAATGATCTTGCGGTGATCGAAAGGCGGGATCATGGTCATGCCGTCTTCCGAAACCAGCCGGTCGACCTCCACCTGCGCCTCATCCTGCGAACTCCCGACAATGCGGACCTCGGCACCTTGCGCCTTGATTCCGTCGATCTTGGCCTGCGGAACCAGCCGGGACATGCAGATGATGGATTTCACCCCCGCAGCCTTTGCCGCATAGGCGAGCCCCCGCCCGTGATTGCCGGTCGACACGCCGACAACGCCACGGCTTTTCTCGGCATCGGTCAGACAGGCCACAGCATTGTTCGCACCGCGCAGTTTGAAACTGCCGGTCAACTGTGTGTGTTCCAGTTTCAGATGCACCGGCACACCGGCGAGATCAGAGAGCGAGGACGACAGATTGACCGGCGTCATACGCACGGTGGAGGCAATGGCTTTGCGTGCACGCTCGATTTCACTCAGCTCGACAAAGGGCTGGGTCATGCTCATGCCGCCTTGCCAAAAGCATCGTCAGGCAAGGCGCAGCCAAACAGGCGGCCGAACTGTGCAAGCTGGTGATCGGCAAATCCGCCAAGCCGTGCCATGGCCCAGGCGCTTGCCTGGTTGGACGTCACCACCGGCTTGCCGATGCGCTCTTCGATCTCTGCAATGACATTGATCGCCGGCAGCCCTGTGCAGGACAGGAACAACGCCTCCGCATTCGGGGTATCAACGCCAAGCGCGGCATTGAGTATGGTCTCATCACTCACCCGTGCCATGTCCCGGTCATCCTCGAGGCCAAGACATTGCACCTTGGAAAGCTCCATCCCGTGCCGGGTGAAGTAGACCGCCATCGGCTCGGTGGTCTCAATCGTATAAGGCGTGAGGATTGCAATCCGCCGGACACCGAGCGCCGCAAACGCCATCCTCGCAGCCCCCGATGGTGTCACCACAGGAACATCACCAATGCCTGCCTGGATCGACGCTGTGACAGCCTCGTCACCGATCGCCACCGAAGCGGCGGTGCAGCTGTAGCAGATCGCTTTCAACGGCTGCAACGGCGCAAGCAGTTGAGCGGCATCCGTCAGCCGCGGCGCCATCTTGCGCAAGTTCTCCGGCGTGGTCGGGTTTGCAAACGCAACCCGCGTGACATGGATAGACACATGCTCCTGCGGCAATTGGCGGTAGAGGTCGCGCTCGCTGGTAAGGTCGGTGGCAAGCGCGATGAGACCGAACCGCGCTGTCGCGTCCGCATCATTGAAACGGACCGTCTCGCCTGATCGTGAAACATTGATGCCGTTCATCCGTCGACTCCCTCCCTCTCTTTGGCGCGTTTACGCGACCCTGTTCGCTGAAGTCTGTTAGACCACCATCACTGGGATCGAGGCCAGGCTGGTCACTTTGTGCGACACACTGCCCAGCAGAAACCCCTGCACATCGCCCTGACCACGGCTACCGACGATGATCAGGTCGGCCTTGTGCTCTTCGCCGAACTTCACGATCGTCCGCGCCGGCTGTCCGGCCTTGACGAAGGCGCGCACTTGGGCGGCGCCAACTTCGTCTGCAATCGCCTTGGCTTCTTCGGCCACTTGCTTGGCGTAAGCGCGCATGGAATCGTCAAGGCTTTCTGGTTCGTCCGGGCGCACCATCGACATCGACGCCTCAAGCAGCGAGTGGTGTCGGAACACGGTCAGGATCAGCAGTTCGCTACCGCAAGTCTGCTGCAGATTTGACGCCAGCCTCAGCGCCTTCTTGGATCCCTCGGATCCATCGACCGCCACAAGAATTCGTTCAAACATCAATCTACTCCCTTACCGGAATGCAAGATCGCGCAGGAACAATGCGATCTGCGGGAAATAAATCAGCGCGACGGAGACACACAAAAGCATCACCGTAAACGGAAAGATGCCGCGGATGACCTCGATATAGGGCCGCTTGAAGATGGCTATCGCCGTGAAGATGTCACAGCCGAACGGTGGCGTTGCCGATCCTATCGCTACCTGAAGCGTGATGATGGTGCCGACAAGCACCGGGTCGAGCCCCACCGATTTGACCACCGGCGCGAAGATCGGAACCAGGATCAGGATCACCACGATCGGATCGACAAACATGCAGCCGATGAAGAAGGCGATCGAGATCACCGCCAAAACGCCCTTCGGCCCCATATCGGCGACGCCGACGGTCGCCAGGATCGCCTGCGGCACCTGCGCAAACGAAATCACCCAGGAAAATGCGGCACCGGCCCCCACGAGGATGAATACCACCGCCGTGATCAGTCCTGTCGATTTGGCGATGCGATAGATGTCGGGCAGGTTGAGCGAACGAAAGACGATGAATTCGAGAATGATCGCGTAGAGTACGCAGGCCGCTGCCGCTTCGGTCGGGCTGAAGATGCCGCCGTAAATGCCACCTACTATGATCACCGGGAACCCGAGCGGCCAGATCGCCCGCTTGACCGCTTCGCCCCGTTCCGCCCAGCTGGCTTTCGGTTCGGTCGGCACCTTGTTGATTGTGGCGTAGATCATGCTGTAGGCGGAAAACAACACCAGCAGCAAAAGCCCCGGACCGATCCCGGCAATGAACAGCTCCGAGATCGAGGTGCTCGAAATCACCCCGTAGATGATCATGCCGATCGAGGGCGGGATCAGAAACGCGATATCCGACGCATTGATGATCAGCGCCAGCACGAAGGAATCCTTGTAACCTGCTTTCAGCATGAGTGGGCGCAGCGGCGAGCCGACAGCAACAACCGTTGCCTGGGTCGAGCCGGACACAGCACCGAAAAGGGTACAGGCCGCAGCTGTGCTGACCGCCAGACCGCCTTTGACGTGGCCGACGAACTTCATCACCATGTCGATCAGCCGGTTGGCCGATTGCCCTCGCGTCATGATGTCGGCTGCCAGAATGAACATCGGCACCGCGATCAGCGAGGCCGGCCGGATACCGGCAATCATCTGCTGGACCATGAAGTCCATCTTGCCGATATCGCCGAACATGAAGAGGAAGCCGACAAAGGTTGCGACAAGCAGCGGGATCATCATCGGAAAGCCGAGCAGCAGCAGAACGATCATGATCAGAAAAATGGTCAGTGCCATGGATCGCCTTCCCTCAAATCTCGAGTTCGTCTTCGTCGTAACCCTCAAGCACGCGGGTCGACAGGTAGATGTCTTTTCCGGTCAGGTTCTTGACCGCAGTCAGCGCGTACTGGAGGCCCGTCATGAAGAAGCCGATCGGCACCCAGAGGAAGATCCAGTAGACCGGCAGCTGCAACGACGGCAGCACCCGGCCGGAAACAGCCACCTTGGTGATGTAGCCGATGGAAAAATAGCAAAGCGCGAACATCGTGATCGCCGTCACAGTCGCGATCAGCACCATGAAACCCTTGCGTGCTGGTGCCGGCAGCGCATCATAGATTGCTGACATGCGGATATGGCGCCCCTGCCGGGCGGCATAGCTGATGCCTGCGAAAGTAATCAGGATGATGAGGATCCGGTTGAGCTCCTCGGAGAAAAACAGGCTATACTGAAACACGAACCGGCCAACCACATTGGCAATCGTGTTGAGCGCCATCAGCAACACACCGGCAGCAAGCAGGACCGATTCCACCCGGCTGATGGTTGAATCGATCACTCCCAGCACTCCTGGCAGTGACGATTCATGCGGGTTGTTTTCCTTCAAATCGTCCAAGATCGCCTCCCGGTTTGCTGGCTGCCCGGACCGAAGGCCATAAACACATGGCCTCCGGAATTCTCGGAATTCTGCAATCCCAGGGGATCAGCCCTTGGTTGCTTCCAGATCGGCCTTCAGCTGCTCGAGAATGGCCTTGCCGCTGTCGCCGGTCATCTCGATGAACTTGGCCTCGACCTCAGGCGCAGCCGCTTTGAAGCAGGCGCGCTCTTCCTCCGAAAGGACAGTGATCGTCATTTCCGGCTTGGCTTCCTTGATCTTCTTCAGCTCGCTGTCGGCGAGGCCCTTCTGGTATTCGACAATGTAATCATAGGCCGATGCCGCGGCATCCTCGATGACCTTCTTGTCAGCATCGCCCAGACCATCAAAGAAATCCTTGTTAGCCATCACCGCAGTCGTGAAATTATTGTGGCCGGTGTAGGTGATGTGATCGGTCACCTCATAGATGCCGGTCGAGTACAGGAAGAAGGTCGGGTTTTCCTGGCCCTGGATGATGTTGGTCTGCAGACCGCCATAGACCTCACCCCATGGAAGCGGTGTCGGAGTGGCGCCAAACGCCTTGTAGGATTCCACCAGAAGCGGGTTGGTCATGACCCGGAACTTGACCTCGTTGAGGTCGGCACAGCTCTTGACCGGCTCCTTCGTGGTCATCGCCACTTCGCCTTCAGGGAACATCACCAGAAGCTCTAGACCCTGGTTCGCGTAGAGCCCCTGAAAATCTTCGTTGATCGCCTTGCTCTCCTTGTAGAATCTGGCGAGATGCGCCTGGTCTGTCGGCAGCAGGTAGGGGACGAAGAACACCTGGGCTTCCGGGATCAGTGCACCGGTAAAGCCCGGCGACTGGTCAACGAACTGCAGAATTCCGGCCTGCGCCTGCTCCATGATGTCGGCCGACTCTCCAAGGGTTCCGTAAGGAAACAGCTGGATGGTGTGATCGGAATTGGCCTCGACGGCTTCCTTGAACTTCGTCGCGTAGACACCCTGAACCTCGGTCAGGGATTCCTCGAAGGCGTATTTCCAGTCGTCGGCCTGAGCGGCGACGGAACCGCCGGCCATCATTGCGACAGCGGCAACGCCACCAAGAAAATTGCGGATTGTCGATTTCATAGTCGGTTCCTCTCTTTTGATTGTCAGTTCACATCTGTGGTCCGGGCATCTGCCCGCTAAAATTGCTTTGGGTCGGGCCATGGCGAATTTTATCGACTTGATCAGGCCCGACATCGTCCCTGGGAGCGGGTGGAGCACTGTCGAGCCAATACCCCCGCCTCTTTATTGTTATGATTTGACGAGAGTTGAACAAGGACAATAAAGAGTCAATGCGATTATTAAATCATGACAATTTTGTTGCAGGTTGTCATTCCGCGGGATTGCGATTTTCGCGCAGTGACAGACTTACGGAAATGTGTGGAACTTGTGGACGACGGCTACTTACAAGGTGAGCAGCGCCGGTTCCGGATTGCTGCGGGCAAGCCGTGATATGACGTTCAAACCGCGTTCAAGCGTCTTGCTTGTTTCAGCCCCCAGACAGATGCGGACCCCCTGCATGTGCACGTTGTCCGACATTGCAAAGGCAGAACCCGGGGCCACCGCAACACCGTTCAGCCGTGCATGCGCCACAAACGCATCCTCGGTCCACAATCCTGGAATGGGAAGCCAGATATGCATGCCGTTCGGGCTGGCTTGGTACGGGATATCCGAAAGGATGTTCGCCGCCACCTGATTGCGCTTCCCCAAAGCATTCATCTGCCACTTCAGCAGGCGCTCCGCCGTTCCATCTTCGATCCAGCGGCAAGCAATCTCGGCCATCAACGCCGTCGCCATCCAGTTGGTTACAAGATGCCGATTGGCGGTAGCAGATTCAAAAGCCTCGGGCATCGTCAGGAACCCGAACCTCAGCCCCGGCATAATGCACTTGGTCAGGCTGGTGAAATAGAAGGTCCGCTCTGGCGCCATCGCAGCTATGGGATCTGGTCTGCCTGGTTGCAGCGGCCCCCAGGCATCGTTTTCGATAATCAAAACATCATGACGCCGGGCCACCTCTACCAGCTCAGCACGTCTATCGGCAGACATCGTTGCTGCACGCGGGTTCAAACCGGTCGGCATAAGGTAAATGGCCTTTACTTGCGATCGCTTGCAAGCGGCTTCGAAGGCTGCGGGCACAACGCCCTCTGCATCGATCTCAAGCCCCTGTATCCGCAACCCCAGATATCGCGACAGCGCCTTCAGTGTGTGATGCGCCAGTTCCTCCGTGACGATCAGATCGCCGGAATTCGCCACCGTCATTAACGCGATCGTCATCGCCGATGTGTTGCCGTTGGTCATCAGCAAACCCTGTGCGGAGGGATCAAGGCCACAACCTGTCAGCCATTTGGCGGCAGCACCTGTGTATTTCTTCAGCGCCGTGGAAGGTCGGAAGGCCGAAATGGTTGAACTCGGGAGATCAGTGCCCAGCCGTGTCAATGCACCCTGCATCTCCGCAAGGTGCATTGCCTCGAAAACGGGCATGAGAATCGAGAAATCAATGAACTTCTCGTTCTGACTGTCCGGCACGAACGGCGTTTTCGTATCGCTGCGGCCACCTCGGACAAATGTCCCTCGCCCCACTTCGCCTGCAATGACCCCGCGCCGGATCAGCTCATCATAGGCTCGGCTGACCGTTTGCACGCTCAAGCCCAGATCATAAGCAAGGTTCCGGTGGGTCGGAAGCCGGTCACCACTGCGCAATTCGCCCGCGTCGACGGCTCGTATCAGTGTATCGGCAAGTGATTTGTAGGCGGGACGGCGAAGCTCGCCCGTTTTTGGAGGCCAGATTGTCATGATTTACTGATGGCCTTAATCACTTTAATTGACAACCCCCCTAGGCTCAATCAAAAGTCACCACCATGGCTTCAATCAAACTCGATGACCGCGACATAAAGATCCTCGCGACCCTTTCGCGGGAAGGACGGATTTCCAAATCCGACCTGGCAAAGCGCGTCAATCTCAGCCCCACACCGTGCTGGGAACGGCTTAGCCGCCTGGAAAAAGCAGGTATCATTTCCGGCTATCATGCCGACATTGAATTGAAGCATGTCGGACCGCAGGTTGCGGTCTTCGTGATGATTGAACTGGAAAACCACCGATCGGCCACGTTCCAGGCCTTCGAGCAGGCAATCGCCAGCTATGACGAGATCATGTCCTGCTGGGCGCTCGGCGGCGGTTTCGACTATCTGCTGCATGTCATCACCCGCGACATCGACAGCTACCAGCGGCTGATCGACGATCTGTTGGCGCGCCGAGCCGGGCTTGCACGCTATTTCACCTATATCGTCACCAAACCGGTCAAGCATTCGACAGCCCCGCCTTTTGACATCCTGACAGCGCCGGAGACGAACTAGCCTGCCTATGGCGAAACAATGGATGAAACCTCTGGCAGAAGCAGTCCTATCAGAGAATTCATCTTGGCCGACACAGCTACAGTTTGGGCAAGACAACCCAAACCCGAGAGCACCTCAGTGTCCATTGTTCAAACGAAATTCAACACGACGCAGTTCGAGCTTTCCGACCCGGCCCTGTTCCGGGGCTTCTCCTATATCGGCGGCCGCTGGACTGCGGGAACCGCGGCCCAGATGTTCGCAGTCACCAATCCTGCCGATGGCAGTCACCTCGGTGATGTCGCAAGCCTCTCGGCGAAAGACAGCGCCGCAGCCATCGATGCCGCTCAGAATGCCTTTTCCGCATGGTCATCGATGCTGCCACAAAAGCGCTCCGCCATTCTGCGCCGCTGGTTCGAGTCGATGATCGAGCACAAGGAAGATCTGGCGCGGATCATGACACTCGAGCAAGGCAAGCCGATCTCTGAAGCCCGCGGCGAGATCGACTATGGAGCGTCCTTTGTCGAGTTCTTTGCCGAGGAGGCCAAACGCCCAAACATCGAAAGCGTCACCTCGCACCTGCCTGATGCTGAAGTCGAGATCTGGCGTGAACCCGTTGGTGTCGCAGCACTGATCACCCCGTGGAATTTCCCCTCTGCCATGCTCACCCGCAAGGCAGCTGCAGCCCTCGCCGCCGGATGCACCGTTGTGGCTCATCCGTCGGCTGAAACGCCTTTTTCGGCTCTGGCACTGGCCGAACTCGCCGAACGCGCAGGCTTCCCCGCCGGTGTCTTCAATGTCGTGACCGGAAGCGCACCGGTGGTCGTCGAACCATGGATGAAGGACAAGCGCGTTCGCGCCGTATCGTTCACCGGCTCCACCGAAGTGGGCAAGCTGCTCTACAGGCAGAGTGCAGACACGGTAAAACGGCTGGTGCTCGAACTGGGTGGCCACGCGCCTTTCATCGTCTTTGCGGATGCTGATCTGGACAAGGCGGTTGCCGAGGCCATCAAGGCAAAATTCGCGACCTCCGGACAGGATTGCCTCGGCGCCAATCGGTTCTTCATCGAACGCCCGGTCTATGATGCGTTCTGTGCGAAATTCGCCGACTCGGCCGCACAACTCACCGTGGGCTGCGGCATGGACGATCCTGATCAAGGCCCGCTGATGAACGAGAAGGCTGTGGCCAAGCAGGAAGAACATGTCACCGACGCCGTTGCCAAAGGCGCGCGACTGCGCCTCGGCGGCAAACGTCACAAGGCCGGACCCTTGTTCTATGAACCGACGGTGCTTGTGGACGTTCCCGCCAATGCTCTCATCATGCACGAGGAGACCTTCGGTCCGGTGGCGGCCATCGCGTCATTCGACACAGAGGAAGAAGTCCTGCAAAAGGCCAACGACACCGAATATGGACTGGTTGCCTATCTGCACACCCAGGACCCGCGCCGCATCTACCGCGCCAGCCGGGCGCTTCAGTTCGGCATGGTTGCGATTAACCGTACCAAGGTGACCGGCGCACCAATTCCCTTCGGCGGGATGAAACAATCCGGCCTCGAACGCGAAGGCTCCCGCCTTGGCATGGAGGCCTTCACAGAGGTCAAATACATCTGCCGCGACTGGGCATGATACAATTTTGGAAAAGGACACAATAATGCTGACCAACGACCAACTGTCCCAATGGGACCGGGAGAACTTCTTCCACCCGTCGACCCATCTTGCACAGCACGCCCGCGGCGAAAGCGCGACGCGCATCGTCACCGGCGGCCAGGGCGTGTTCATCGAAGACCGTGACGGCAACAGGTTGCTCGACGCATTCGCGGGCCTTTATTGCGTCAATGTCGGCTATGGCCGCTCCGATATCCAGGATGCGATTGCCGCCCAGGCCAAGGAACTGGCCTATTACCACGCCTATGTCGGCCACGGCACCGAGGCCTCGATCACACTGGCCAAGATGGTTCTCGACCGGGCGCCGTCCAATATGTCGAAGGTCTATTTCGGCCTCGGCGGTTCGGATGCCAACGAGACCAACATCAAGCTGGTCTGGTATTACAACAACATCCTCGGCCGCCCCGAGAAGAAGAAGATCATTTCGCGCTGGCGCGGCTATCACGGCTCCGGCCTGATGACCGGTTCGCTGACCGGTCTCGAAGTCTTCCACAAGAAGTTCGACCTGCCGTTGTCGCAGGTCAAGCACACCACGGCGCCGGACTATTTCCGCCGCGCCGATCTGAGCCAGACCGAAGCCCAGTTCGTCGCCCACTGCGCCAGCGAACTAGAGACCCTGATCGCCGACGAAGGTGCCGACACGATTGCCGCCTTTATCGGCGAACCATTGCTCGGCACCGGTGGCCTGGTGCCTCCGCCGGCCGGCTACTGGGAAGCCATTCAGAAGGTGCTCAAGAAGCACGACATCCTGATGATCGCCGATGAAGTGGTTACCGGTTTCGGCCGTCTCGGCACCATGTTTGGCTCCGATCACTACGGCATCGAATCCGACATCATCACCATCGCCAAGGGCCTGACGTCAGCCTACGCGCCGCTCTCGGGATCGATCATTTCCGACAAGGTCTGGAAGGTTCTCGAGCAGGGCACCGACGAGAATGGCCCAATCGGGCATGGCTGGACCTATTCTGCCCACCCGATCGGGGCAGCCGCTGGTGTGGCCAACCTCAATCTCATCGACTCCATGGGGCTGGTGGAAAATGCCGGCAAGATGGGCGCCTATTTCAAGCAGGCCATGACAGACGCCGTTGGCGGCCACGCCCATGTCGGCGATGTGCGCGGCGAAGGTATGCTCTGCGCGGTCGAGTTCGTGGAAGACAAGGCTGACCGCGCTTTCTACGATCCGAGCAAGAAGATCGGACCGCAGGTGGCCGCAGCCCTGCTCAAGCGCAACGTCATTGCCCGCGCCATGCCGCAGGGCGACATCATCGGCTTCGCGCCGCCGCTGTGCCTGTCGAAGACCGAGGCCGACACGGTGATCGCTGCGATGGCGGAAAGCGTCAAGGAAGTCCTCGGCTAGTCCTGCCCGGCACTGGGCACACCAGACTTGCCAATCGAGCCAGCCCTTTCGGGGGCTGGCTTTTTATTGCGGGCAGCGACGCGTCCTGCGACCTCACGCAGTTGAGCGCTCTGATTTTGAATTGCCCGTTCAGTCGTTTGCCTTTACAAAATATGGATGAAACAGCGTCAATTGGGAAAAACCGGCCCCAGCGTTTCGGCAATCGGGCTCGGGTGTTGGAACTTCGCCGGGGCCTATGGTCCGACCTCCGAACAAGAGAGCCACGAGACCCTGGCCGCGGCTAAGGAGCTTGGGATAGATTTTATCGACACCTCCAACGTCTACGGGATGGGCGTTTCCGAGACGGTGATCGGCAACTATCTCCGGCACCATCCGGGTCATTTCAGGATTGCCACCAAGGCCGGCATCTGTCGCGACCCATCGACCGGCGCCCGCAGCTTCAACAACGCCCCGGAGCACCTCAGGGGCGAACTGGAAGCCTCGCTCAAACGGCTCGGCGTCGATCATGTCGATCTCTTCTACGTTCATCGGCGCGAAGCGGACCGGCCCATCGAAGAGGTCGTGGAGACGCTCGAGCAGCTGAGACACGAGGGCAAGATCGGCGGCTTCGGCTTTTCCGAAATCGCGCCTTCCTCGCTCCGGCTGGCCCATGCCGCATCACCGGTGATGGCGGTGCAGAGCGAATATTCGCTATGGACCCGGCAGCCTGATCTCGGAATGGTTCAGGCCTGCGAAGAACTCGGCGTTGCCTTCGTCGCCTTCTGCCCGCTCGGACGCGGTATCTTCGGCGCCCAGGCACCCAACAGGGTCAATTTCGGCAAGGGCGATTTCCGCACCGCAAATCCGAGGTTTCTCGAACCCAACCTCAGCCGCAACATCAATGCCGTGGCACCGTTCAAGGACTATGCAAGCGACATCGGCTCCACGCCGGTCGCTCTGGCAATCGCATGGCTGCTGACCCGTGGCGAGCATGTAATCCCGATCCCCGGAACCCGCTCAGCCGTTCATCTGGAAGAGTGCGCCCGCGGTGTCGAGCTCAAACTTGACCAATCCCAACTGGCGGAGATAGAGCGGATCCTCCCACCCGGCTTTGCCCACGGAGACCGCTACTCAGTCGAGCAGTCAATCGGCGTCGAAACCTACTGCTGACAAGGGAAAGAGGACACAAATCAAAGACTCGATCAAGTCGGCTCCAAAGAGATTGCGCGACGGTCTGCAGATGCGGAATGCAACGGTAGATGCCGGCAGTGTTTCGCAGGGCCTGAAGCCGCCCATTAAATGGTCTGCACCCGGGCGCGAACATTAACCTGTCCGCGCCCGAAGCCTTATTTATCAGGCGACTGCGAGATCGAAACGATCAGCGTTCATCACCTTGGTCCAAGCTGCGATGAAGTCCCTTACGAACTTGTCCTTGGCATCGCTCTGGGCATAGACCTCAGCGGTGGCGCGCAGCTGCGAGTTCGATCCGAACACCAGATCAACGCGCGTCGCGGTCCACTTCAATTCGCCGCTCACCCGGTCGCGGCCTTCGAACTCTTCCTCGTCCTCATCGACGGCAGACCACTTGGTGTCCATGCTCATCAGGTTGACGAAGAAATCGTTGGTCAGAGTGCCCGGCTTGTCGGTCAGCACACCGTGTTTGACCTCACCATGGTTGACGCCAAGAACACGCAAGCCACCCAGAAGAGCCGTCATCTGCGGTGCAGTCAGCGTCAACAATTGAGCCTTGTCGATCAGCAGCTCTTCAGCCGCCGTGGTGTAGCGGGTCTTGAGGTAATTGCGGAACCCGTCAGCAGCCGGCTCAAGAACATCATAGGATTCGACATCTGTCTGCTCCTGCGACGCGTCCATGCGGCCCGGTGTGAACGGAACCTCGACGGTCTTGCCCGCGGCCTTGGCTGCCTGCTCGATACCGACAGAACCTGCCAGCACGATCAGATCGGCCATCGACACCTTCTTGCCGTCGGTGCGGCTGTCGTTGAAGGCTTTCTGAACGCCTTCAAGAGCGGCGAGCGCCTTGGCCAGCTTTTCTGGCTCATTGGCTTCCCAGTTCTTGGCCGGCTCGAGACGGATGCGGGCACCATTGGCACCGCCGCGCTTGTCTGAACCACGGAAGCTTGAAGCCGAGGACCATGCGGTCGACACCATCTGGGCCACCGAAAGTCCCGACGCTGAAATCTTGCCCTTCAACTCGGCAATGTCCGAGGCATCAACCAGCGGATGGTCAACCGCGGGAATAGGATCCTGCCACAGCAGATCCTCGGCCGGAACTTCGGGGCCGAAATAGCAGGTCTTCGGACCCATATCGCGGTGAGTAAGCTTGAACCAGGCGCGTGCAAACGCGTCGGCGAACTGGTCCGGGTTCTCATGGAAGCGCTTGGAGATCGGTCCGTAGATCGGATCGAAGCGCAGCGCCAGGTCAGACGTCAGCATGCCTGGAGCGATCCGCTTCGATGGATCGTGCGCGGACGGAACAGTGCCCGCGCCGCCACCGTCCTTCGGTGTCCATTGCCATGCGCCGGCCGGGCTCTTGGTCAGTTCCCACTCGAAACCGAACAAATTGTCAAAAAAGAGGTTGCTCCACTGCGTCGGAGACTGCGTCCAGGTCACTTCCAGACCGCTGCCGATGGCGTCAGCGCCAAAGCCCGTGCCGTGCTTGCTGGTCCAGCCCAGGCCTTGCTCGGCAATGCCTGCAGCTTCCGGGTCAGCACCGACCAGACCGGCATCACCGGCGCCGTGGGTCTTGCCGAAAGTATGACCGCCGGCGATCAGTGCGACGGTTTCCTCGTCGTTCATGGCCATGCGGCCGAACGTGTCGCGAATGTCGAGGGCCGAGGCCAGCGGGTCCGGCTTGCCGCCGGGGCCTTCCGGGTTCACGTAGATAAGACCCATCTGTACAGCAGCCAGCGGGTTTTCCAGCTCGCGTTCAGGGCGCTCAGGATCGTAGCGGGTCTTGTCATCGAGCCAGGTTTCTTCCGAACCCCAGTAGATGTCCTCTTCCGGTTCCCACACGTCATTGCGGCCACCGGCAAAACCGAAGGTCTTGAAGCCCATCGATTCCAGCGCAACGTTACCGGTCAGGATCATCAGATCCGCCCAGGAAATCTTGTTACCGTATTTCTGTTTGATCGGCCAGATCAGACGGCGTGCCTTGTCGAGGTTGACATTGTCGGGCCAGCTGTTGAGCGGCGCAAAGCGCTGCGCGCCCGAAGTCGAACCGCCGCGACCGTCTGCTGTGCGGTAGGTTCCGGCGCTGTGCCAGGCCATGCGGATGAAGAATGGACCGTAATGTCCGAAGTCAGCCGGCCACCATTCCTTCGAGTCCGTCATCAAAGCATGAAGGTCTTGCTTCACAGCCGCCAGATCAAGTTTCTTGAATTCCTCAATGTAGTTGAAATCCGCATCCATCGGACTTGCCACGGCGGAGTTCTGGTGAAGCATGCTGACATTGAGCTGGTTTGGCCACCAGTCGCGGTTCTGCCGCATGCTCATGCTCGTGGCGCCGTGTGCGACCGGGCATTTGCCCATCTTCGGCATCTCATTCATCGTGTTCTCCAATCTTGTCTCTAAACAATTCAGATGGCGGTTGCCAAATTTCCTTGGGGAGACGTCAAACCCTGGACTGTGGGTGAAAACTCATCGCTGATTCCAGCCTTTAGGCCGGTGCTCCGGGATGCGCCTGCCGCCTGGGCAGACGCAGCGCGATCAACGATATCTCCTCATTGTGTCAGGGCAGTGTAGCAAAGCCGTGCCATTGGGATAAGTTGTTTTTATTGATTACTCTGATAATTTGAAACTATGAGAAACTTGACCCTTAAGCAGCTCCGCTATTTCGAAGCATTGGCGCATCATGGCCACTTCGGGCGTGCAGCCCACGCCTGCTCGATCTCCCAGCCGGCCTTGTCGGTGCAGATCAGGGAGCTCGAGGAAACTCTGGGAACAGGTCTCTTCGAACGCGGCGCCCGTCACGTTCGCCTGACCAATTTTGGTGAAGATTTCGCCACACGCGTTCGCGCAATCCTGCGCTCTGTTGACGAGCTGGGCGAACTGGCACGCGCCTCCCGCGATCATCTGGTCGGGCGCCTTCGAATAGGCGTGATCCCGACAATCGCACCTTACCTGCTGCCGCAAATCATCACCAAGCTGACAGCGGCCAACAGCAACATAGAAATCCAGATCAGGGAATCTCTGACACCCATTCTTGTCCGTGAACTTGCTGACGGCCTCCTCGACGCAGCTATCGTCGCCCTGCCGGTTTCGGAACCGTCATTGACCGAGGTTGCGTTGTTTGAAGAAAAATTCGTTCTGGTGCGACCGGTTGGAGACGAACACATGCCGGTTCCAGATCATGAGGACCTGCGCGAAATGAAGCTTCTTCTGCTCGAGGAAGGCCACTGCTTTCGCGATCAGGCTCTATCGTTCTGCAACATTCAATCATCAAAACCGCGCGAGATGCTTGACGCAAGTTCACTCGCCACTCTTGTGCAGATGGTCGGCGCGGGTCTGGGCGTGACGCTGATCCCCGAAATGGCCATATCGGTCGAAACCCGCTCCGCCCCGGTTTCGATCGCCCATTTCAAAAGTCCACAGCCATCGCGAACCATCGGCATGATCTGGCGCAAGACAAGCCCGCTCGCCAAGCAGCTGTTGCAGATATCCGAACTGGTTCTTCAGGCAACCGAAGCCATCAAGGCGCGATAATGAGAGCGCTACCTGGCATCGATACTTATTTCTGATGCGCCACGATGACTTCGAGGAATTTATCTCCGTAGCGTTCCAGCTTTGACTGACCTACGCCGGATACGCCCAGCAGCGCTTCACGATCCGCCGGGCGGTTGGTTGCGAACGCCACCAGTGTTGTATCGGGGAACACCACGTAGGGCGGCACTGACAGCTCCTTGGCAACTACCATGCGGGCGGCGCGAAGTGCTTCAAACAGTTCGACATCAGCTTCCTCAAGCGCGGATTTGGCGGTTGCCGAGCTCGATGACGCGCCACGCGCTGACTTTCCCTTGGTCGGCCGGTCCTTGCGAAAACGTACTTCGCGCTCACGCTTGAACACGGCCCGCGCCTCGGGTTCAAGCTTCAGAGCCCCGTAGGCTTCATGATCGACACTGACCAGGCCACTGGCGAGCAACTGCCGGTAGACCGACTGCCAGGTCTTGGCGGGAACATCACTGCCGGCCCCAAAGACAGGCATGTCGACATGGCCGAAGCGCTTGGTCTTGTCGTTGTCGTTGCCCATCAACACATCAACCAGATGCCCGGTGCCAAACCGCTCGCCTGTACGGTAGATCGCAGCCAGCGCCTTGATCGCCGCCTCGGTTCCGTCCCAGGTTTCAACCGGCTTCTGGCAGGTATCGCAATTGCCGCAAGTGCCCGGATGCGCCTCGCCAAAATGGGCGAGAATTGCCTGCCGCCGGCATCCCGGTGTTTCGCAGATGGCCAGCAGCGCATTCAGCTTGGCCCGTTCGACCCGCTTGATATCATCGCCCGATCCGCCGCCATCGATCATCCGTCCACGCTGGATGACATCGGCCATGCCGTAGGCCATCCAGACATCGGATGGCAGGCCGTCACGGCCAGCACGGCCGGTTTCCTGATAATAGGCCTCGACCGAACCGGGCAGATCCAGATGCGCGACATACCGCACATTTGGCTTGTCGATGCCCATGCCGAAGGCCACCGTGGCAACAAGACAGAGACCTTCTTCTTTCAGAAATGCGTCCTGATTGGCGTCACGAACCTCACGGGCCATGCCTGCGTGATAGGCCCGCGCCCTCACACCCTGCTTGTTGAGCCAATCCGCTGTGTCCTCGACCTTGGCGCGAGACAGACAATAAACGATGCCGCTCGATCCCGCATGGCGGGACAGAAATCGCAACAGTTGCTGGCGCGGCTGGTCACGCTCGACGATCTCGTAGGCAATGTTCGGACGGTCAAACGACGTGGTAAAAACCTCGCCCGAGCGAAGCGCCAGCTTGTCGATGATGTCTTCTCTTGTATGTGGATCAGCCGTTGCCGTGAGCGCCATCCGCGGGACGCCGGGATAATGCTCGGCGAGATGACCAAGCTCGCGATATTCCGGTCGGAAGTCATGACCCCATTGCGAAACGCAATGGGCCTCGTCTATCGCAAACAGTGCAATCTTGGCGTTGCCGATCATGTCCTTGAAGCCGGACGTGACGATCCGCTCCGGTGTCACATACAGAAGATCAAGCTCGCCGCTGCTGATTGCGTTGCGGACATCCATGAACTCGTCGCGCGTCAGCGAGGAATTAAGTGCTGCGGCGCGAACGCCGAGCTGCTTGAGTGCCTCCACCTGGTCACGCATCAACGCGATCAGCGGCGAAACCACAATACCAACCCCGTCCCGGCACAGCGCCGGAATTTGAAAACATAGCGATTTGCCCGCGCCGGTGGGAAACAGCACCACCGCATCCCCACCCGAAACGACCTGATTGACCACCTCGGCCTGCCGTCCACGAAAGGCAGGGTAACCATACACCCGATTCAGAATGGCAAGCGGATCGTTCGGCGCACGACTGTCAGACATGGGTTCGGCACGGCTTTCGGATTGCGGCATGGAATCGCTTTCGTGGGAAGACGCGAACTATGGCACAGGTTGGATCGCAATCGCGAGCCTTTCCCTGCGCTTCTCCGCAATCTACACATTCAAACGCCGCGCATCATGGTTGAGGCGCGGCGCTTTTCTGTCATGTCTCAAGAAGCCAATGACGGGAGCGCCCGGGTGAGTGCATCAGCAAATCTCGGCCTGCGGCTCAAACGGCTGCGATGCAGAGGATTTCGACGTTGTAATCCGGTGTGGCCAGTTTGGATTCACCGGCAGCGCGCGCAGGCGTATGGCCCTGTGGCACCCAGGCATCCCAGACCGCGTTCATCTCGGCAAAATCATCCATTGAGGACAGCCAGATGGTGGTCTGCAGGATTTTTGTCTTGTCCGAGCCGACTTCAGCCAGCAGGCGATCGACATTGGCGAGAATGTCCTGTGTCTGTTTGGTGATGCTGGCGCCGGCGGTGCCAACCTGGCCGGCCAGATAGACGACGCCGCCATGGACGACAGCCTGACTCATGCGTGGACCGGTTTCGATGCGTGTGATGTCACTCATGTGTTTTATCCCTGTTGAAAATTCAATGCTGCCCGTCCCGGGCTAAGCGCTTCTATTACGGTCTGGGGCAAGGGCGATAGCCGTCCCAGACACAAATCAGCAACCAATTGCGATAGGGCCGGGGCTGTCTGCATGCCGTAGCCGCCCTGACCCGCGAGCCAGAAGAAGCCGTCCGCGTCCGGTGCGAAACCGACTACCGGGGTCCTGTCCGGCGCAAAAGTTCGCATACCCGCCCAGGAATGCTCCACCCGTGTAACCGGAGTGGTTACGGCTTGCTCATAGCGGTGAAGCCCCTCGGCAATCACCATGTCGTCGGCCCACACGTCGTGAGGTTCAACCGGATCTTCATCTGCAGGCGAGATCATCAGCTTGCCAGCTTCCGGTTTGGCATACCATTGATCCCCGGCATTGGCGAACAGTGGCCACCGGTTGATGTCATGGCCATCGGGCGCCGGGATCAACACTGCCGACCGGCGCAATGCAGCCAGACCCGAAGTACGGACATCGGCCATCTGCGCCACCGCATCGGCCCAGCCGCCAGCCGCATTGATCAGCAGCGGCGCCGTGAACTCCCCCGCAGGGGTTACAACGGTCCAGACACCATCGTGGCGCGCAATCGACTGAACTGGAGCGCCCGTGACTATGCTGCCGCCGAGGCTGCGCAGCTTGCGGGCAAATCCCTGCAGCATGCGGTCGACATCAATATCCTGCGCGTCCCATTCGATCGCCGCTGCGGCAATGGCGTCTTCCCGCAGGATCGGAACCAGCTCAAGCGCCTGTTGCGGAGATAACCGCTCCAGCCCATCGCTGCCATCCAGATAGTCATCGAACTTGGCGAGGTCCTCATCCATCGCCAGCAGCAATTCACCGCGAGGTGAGAGCAGGCTGGAATCGGAGACACCGTCCGGCTGCGCCAGAAACGGCGCCGAAGCGGCATTCAACGCCCGCAAGGTGGCATTGCCGTAATTGCGGATGAAAATTGCAGCAGACCGACCGGAGGAATGATGGCCGATCACCGGCTCGGCCTCCAGCACGGTAACCCTGGCGTCCGGCGCCAACCGGGCGGCAGCACTGATCCCGGCAATTCCGCCGCCAATCACCAGTACCTCTGTGTTTGTGTTCATCCCGCCTGATATCCGTTGAGAAAGCTTGTCAGGTTGTCGCCCAGATCTGACGACAGATACCCGCCTTCCTGCACGATGACAGCGGGAAGATCCAGTGCAGCGATTTCCTGAGCAATCTGGCCGAAGCCCGGCGTCGTTACCTTGAACCCGTGGAACGGATCGTTCTCGTGCGCATCCAGCCCCATGGCCACCACCACCACATCCGCGCCAAAGGACCGCACCCGCTTGAGAGCAGTCTCCAGCGTCGCAAGATATTCTTCATCACCAGTGCCGCGCGGCAGCGGCAGGTTGAGATTATAGCCCATCCCCTCACCCTCACCACGTTCTCCCGCATGGCCCCAGAAGAACGGATAGAAACACGCCGGATCAGCGTGCATGGATACTGTCAGCACATCGCGACGATGATAGAATATGCCTTGCGTGCCGTTGCCGTGATGCACATCGACATCAAGAATTGCCGGACGGCACCCGCTACGCAGCAGTGCCTGTGCAGCAATCGCCGAATTGTTGAGAAAACAGAACCCGCCGGCCAGATCGCCGAAGGCATGGTGTCCGGGCGGACGGCACAACGCGTAGGCTGCAGTCTCGCCGTTGAGAACCGTGTCCACGGCACTGAGCGCCGACTGCGCCGACCAGTAAGCTGATTGCCAGGTACCCGCTGCAATCGGGCACGACGTATCTGCCTGGTGAAAGCCGGACTGGCCAGTGGCAGATTTAGGATAGCTGACAGTCCGGCGATCCGGATGGATATTGGGGATGACTTCGTCAGAAGCCCCTTCCGTTCTGATCCAGCGGGCGTGAATGGTTTCAAGGAAGCTCAGGTATTCCGGCGAATGGATTTCCGCAATCGGGCCCATTCCATGGTCCGACGGCATGGAGAAATCACACCCGGCAGCCCGGGCGCCACGACTGAGCTCCTCAATCCGTTGCGGTTGCTCGGGATTGGGGGACAGCCGGCCATTCGCCATGAAGTGTTTGGGATCATGTGCCCACTGGCGCTCATCGAAAATGGCCTTCATTGTTTCTCCCCCAGAGCATCATACGCCATGCCTGCCAGTGTCATGAATTGGGTGTCGGCTGTCGGCTCAAACCCGATCCGCTCGTAAAAGGCAAGCGCCTTCGGATTGTTGTGATAGACACCAAGCCGGATGAAGTTTGCGTTCCAGGCTTCCAGCCCGAACGCCCGCACCGCGGCCAGAAGCTGCTGCCCGAGTTTCCGTCCCCGGGTCTGCTCAGCCACCCAAAGGTCCGACACATACATCCCGACCGATCCATACACCGTCGAGAAGAAGGGCGAGAAAGCTGCCAGACCGACAATATCGCCGTCTGCGTCTTCAGCCAGAAGCGCATGAAAGACCGGCGATGGCCCGAAACAGAAACGCGCGATATCGGCAACACTGGCCGCATGCGCGTCCCCCATATCGGACGAAAGCTGACCCAGTGCTCTGTTCAGGGCAACCGCGTCGTCAGGCACCGCCTGCCTGATGCTGATGTCATCCACGATCAAAATCCCACATTGTCTTTGCCTTTCAAGCCGAGCATCGCCCGCGCTTCATCAGGCGTCGCCACGCTACGGCCGACGGATTCGACGATATCGCGCACCATCATCACCTGTTCGGCATTGGATTTGGCCAATTGCCCGCGCGCGATATAGAGATTGTCTTCCAGCCCCACCCGCACATGGCCGCCCATGGAGGCACCGAGTTTGGCCAATGCCATCTGCTGGCGTCCGGCAGCAAGCACCGAGAACATGTAGTCATCGCCGAAGAGAGTGTCCGCTGTCTGCTTGAGATAAGCCAGATGCTCCGGTTCAGCCGGAATTCCGCCCAGCACGCCCATGACGAACTGGACGAACATCGGTGTCTTGATCAGTCCCCGGTCAACAAAATGCCTGAGCATGTAGAGATGACTGATGTCGTAGCATTCGAACTCGAACCGCGCACCACGCTTCTGCCCCATCTGCCGGAGTAAGCCCTCGATGTCGCGCGGCGTGTTCTTGAACACCAGATCGTCGGAATGGCGCAGGAATGGCTCTTCCCACTCATGCAGCCACTCTGTGCGTTTGCCGAGCATCGGATAGAGCGCGAAATTCATTGAGCCCATGTTGAGCGAACACATTTCGGGCCTTGCTGCCAGAGGCGCCGCAAGCCGCTGCTCCAGCGTCATCACAGCGCTTCCGCCGGTGGTAAGGTTTATCACCGCGTCGGTCCCGGCCTTAATCGTGGGAAGGAACGCCATGTAGTGCTCGAGCGAGGCCGAGGGCTGCCCCGTCACTGGATCGCGGGCATGCAGATGCAGGATTGCAGCCCCGGCATCTGCCGCGCCGATAGCCTGATCTGCAATCGCATCGGCAGTTACCGGCAGGTAGGGTGACATGGATGGCGTGTGAATCGAGCCGGTCACAGCGCAGGAAATGATAATTTTCGACATGCCGCTCTCCGTCAATCCGTCTCGACCGCAAGTCCTGCCTTGGCGGCGAACTTGTGCAAGGCACTGGTCAGCATCTCGATGATTTCATCAACCTGGCCTTCTGAAATGATCATCGGCGGGCAGACCAGAAAATGGTCGCCCTCGAGTCCCCCACGCGTGCGGCGTGAATAGATGATGAGCCCTTCAGCATAGGCGAGTTCCACCAACTCGTTGTAGGCATTGAGCGCCTTGGGCAGTGGTTGCATGGTCTGCCGGTCGGAAACTAGCTCAAAGGCCAGCAGCAGGCCTTCCCCGCGCACATCGCCAATGAAGGAGAACCGCTGCATCAAATTCTGAAGCCGCGCCTTGAGCAAACCGCCCATGCGTGTGGCGTTCTGCATCAATCCTTCCGCTTCAATTTCCTCCAGAACCGCCAGCCCTGCAGCGCAGGCCAGCGGATTGCCGGCATAGGTGTGGCCGTGCAAAAAGCCGCCGGCATCAAGTACCGGATCAATCAGCCGGTCATGAGCGATCATCGCGCCAAGCGGCGCGTAACCGGCACCGAACCCCTTGGAGATGGCGATGATGTCAGGCTCGACACCGAAGTGTTCGGCCCCCATGAACTTCCCTGTGCGCCCACCACCCGACATCACTTCGTCATGGATCAGTAACACGCCGTACCGGTCACAGATTTCGCGAACCGCCTGCATGTAACCGGCCGGCGGCACCAGCGCGCCGGTCGATGCGCCGCCGATCGGTTCCACAATAAAGGCCAACACGGTGTCCGCGCTTTCTTCAAGAATTTTGGCCTCAAGCATCGCGGCGTAATGCGCGCCAGCCGACGCGGCATTGATGTCCAGACCATCGAGATAGGCCCGCGGCGCCGGAATTTTCGGCATCGCCTGCATCATTGGCAGAAAGGGATCAGACAACGGCGCATACCCGGTCAGCGCCAACGCGCCCAGGGTGGAGCCGTGATAGCTCGGATCGCGCGAGATCACCTTCCAGCGCGAGCCCTGACCGACAGTCACCGCATATTGCCGTGCCAGCTTGATGGCGCTTTCCACGGCCTCCGAGCCGCCGGACACGAAAAACACTTTCTCCATCCCCTCAGGCGAGAGTGCAGCAACCTTTGCCGCAAGCCGCTCGCTTGGTTCGGTTTCAAAATGCAGCCGGTAGCCGAAGGTGGATTTCTCCATCTGCCGCCGCATGGCGTCGAGCACGCGCGGGTTGGAATGGCCGATATTGCTGACCATCGCGCCCGACGAGCCGTCCAGATAGCGCTTGCCGTCGACATCCCACATATAGACGCCGCGCGCTTCAGCAAGCACCGGCCGCCGCGAACGCGTCTGGTAAAACAGATGGCTTTCAGGTTTCACGAACGAGCCTCCACCGGCAATGCCGCGCAATCCTTCTCCCGGAAGCGCAAGACAACCTTGGCGCCCATCGGGAAAGGGTGATCATCAATCATATTGATGGCCTGCAACTGATGGTCGCCGACACGCAGGAAATAGCGTGCCGACTGCCCCTGGTAATCGACATTCTCAACAACTGCGTCGACGCCTGATTTGCCGTCTGCAGCTGTGCCAACAGCTTTCAGCGACAATTTTTCAGCACGGATAACCAGCCGGACAGGGCCGGGAGTGGAAATCTTCGGCGCACGTTCCTTCGGGATCGCAATGCGTGGAAACCCAGGCAGATCGACCGCAATTTCACAGCTCGAAACACCAGTGCAATCTGCCGGCAACAGATTGGAGGCTCCAAGAAACTGCGCAACAAACTCGCTAGCCGGCGTGTTGTAGACCTCTTCCGGCGCACCGATCTGCTCGACCCTGCCCTCCGACATGACGATGATCTTGTCCGACATGGCCAGCGCTTCGGTCTGGTCGTGCGTGACAAACACCGTGGTCACCCCGATGCTTTGCTGAATCCGCTTGAGCTCAACCCGCATGTCCTCGCGCAGATTGGCGTCGAGCGCAGATAACGGCTCGTCGAGTAGCAAGACATCCGGCTCGATGACGATGGCGCGCGCCAGCGCAATGCGCTGCTGCTGACCACCGGAAAGTTCCTTCGGATAGCGCCCGCCCAGATCAGGCAACTGCACCAGGTCCAGCGCCTCGGCTACTTTGCGTTTGGCGTCCTCCTTGCCGACATTGCGGTAATTAAGGCCGAAGGCGACGTTTTCGGCCACCGTCTTGTGCGGAAACAGCGCGTAGTTCTGAAATACCAGCCCGAGATTGCGCTTGTGGATCGGCACGTCATTGACCCGCTTGCCCTTGATGGCGATCTCTCCCTCACTGGGGTCCAGCAGGCCGGCAATCATGCGCAAGGTCGTGGTCTTGCCGCAGCCGGAAGGCCCGAGCAGGGTGACAAAACTGCCCTCGGTGATATCCAGCGACATCTGGTGCACGGCAGTGTAGTCGCCAAAGCGCTTGACGATATTGCTCAGGGAAACGGCGCTCACAATAGTCTGCCTCCAGTTGCGAAAAAGACCGGCCCCGCGCTTTCTGCGGGGCCGGAGATTGGCTTAGTAACCGCGCTGGACGCGGCCAAATTCCTTCGACCAGTCTGCCTCATTGCCATTCCAGTAGGCCGGATTGGCAAAGGTCAGACCGGACAGCGTACCGGTCGCATCAAAGGCCGGAAGCTTCGGGATCTTGTCGCCGAGATCGACCTTGGTCGGGTCGAGCGCCGGCGGGTAACTCTGACCTTCGGCCACCGCGATCGAGGTGTCCTTGTCGAGCATGAAGTTGAGCAGCTCCTCGCAGGCCGCCATCGGGCTGCCCTTGAGCACGAACAGGCATTCCTGCCAGCCAAAACCGTTCGGCGGATCGTAATAGCCGATGTCGTGGCCCTGTTCCTGCAGCGCGTAAATGCGGCCGGACCAGCCTTCCGTGACGTGGATTTCCTCTTCGGCCAGCAGGCTCATCAGCTCGGCCCCGGAGGCCCAGTATTTCAGCGCCAGATCGCGGTGTTTGCGCACGGCGTCCCACGCAGCTTCCGTATCTTCGATGTTGTTGGGATCCTGTCCTGTCTGCAGCGCCGCATACCACATCCGGGTGCGCCAATCGCTCCAGCCGCCGATCTTGCCCTTGTACTTCTCGTCGATGAGGATCTTGGCTCCCTTTTCCTTCATCTCGTCGTCGGAAATGAATTTGCGGTTATAGGCAAGGCCCGTGGTGCCGTAATCATAGGGCGCGGCACTCAGGCTGTCGGGCGTGATCGACTTGAAGGCATTCATCAGTGCCGGCATGACATTAGCCATGTTCGGAATGTTGGCGAGGTTGAGTTCGCTGGTCAGATCGAAGCTGTGGTAGCGGGCATAATCAAAAACGCCCGACAGGTGGGCAATGTTGTATTCGCCCGGCTGGCTGGCACGCACCAGCGCGAGGTATTCGTCACCGCCCGGAAAGGTGCCGTCGATGACCTTGATGCCGGTCTTGGCGGTATAGGGGTCAAAGGCATATTTGCGGAAGGCTTCCGAAACAACGCCACCCCAGCCGTCAAAACGGACCTGGCTGACGTCGCCGGCCGCCAGCGCCTGCCGGACAAACGGCGTCTGCAGGCCATAGGCAGCGCCCGCAGCGCCGAGTAGGCCAAAGAATTTGCGGCGGCTGATATCGCCGTTCTGGAACCGCTCGCGCAGTCGTTTATAGCGTTTTGTGTCGTCCATTTTGTTCTCCAACTCTGGTTCAGGTTCAGATGGGCGGTTTATCCGCCGCTTTTTGTTGCAAGTCTTCGGGCAATGGCCACACCTATCAGCGGCAGCCCGACCGTCAGCACGATGATGACCGTGCCAAGAGCGTTGATCTCGGGCGAGATCGAATTGCGAAGCATCGAGAATATCTGCGTCGGCACGGTTTCAATTCCGCCCGGTTTCCAGAACAGCGTTCCGGTGATGTCGTCGAAACTGATGGTGAAGGCGAACAGCCCGCCAGCCGCCACTGCCGGCATTAACTGTGGAAGAGTGATCGAGAAAAACGTCTGCATCGGCGAGGCACCAAGGCTCAGTGCAGCCTCCTCGACATCACGCCTGATGCTGACCAGCCGCGCCTGCACCACGAGGATGACGAAAGGCAGCGTGAAAATCACATGGCCCGCTAGCAGCAGCGTGAAACTCTTGCCGATGTTGAGAAAATTGAGGAACAGCAGCAGCGCCACCGCCAGCACCACTTCCGGCACCAGGATCGGCGCGATCAGCAGCGTGGTAATCAGGTTCCTGCCCGGAATCTGGTAGCGCACCAGCGCCAGGCTCGCCAATACGCCAAGTATGGTCGAGATCACCGCCGTCATCAGCCCTAGCACGATCGAGGTCCGGAACGCTCGCATGATCGCGTCATTGTTCCATAGAACCTCAAACCAGCGGGTCGACAATCCGGTCATCGGGAAGCTGCCGAACTGGTTGGCGTTGAACGACAACAGCACCACCACCGCAATCGGCAGGAACATGAACATATACACCAGGATCGTGTAGGTCCGGATCAGACGCCAGCCCATCAGCCCAACCCCTTCGCCAGTTGCGCCATGCCGAGATAGCGATTGTAGATAAGCACCAGTACCCCGAGGACGACGAGCAGCAGCAGCGACAGAGCCGAGCCGAGCGGCCAGTTCAGCTGCCGGATGATGGCCTCGTAGACAAGATTGGCGAACATCGCATCGCGCGGCCCGCCGAGGATCACCGGGGTGATGTAGGTGCCTGCGGACAGCACGAAACAGAGCAGTCCGCCCGCAGCCAGACCGGGCAGCGACAGCGGCAGCGTCACCTGCAGAAATCCCTGCCAGCGGGTTGCCCCAAGCGAGGACGCCGCGTCTTCCAGATTGGTATCGATGCCGTCGAGACTGACGAAAATATTGAGCACCATGAACGGCAGCAGGAAATGCACCAGACCGAGGATCACGGTGGTTTCATTGTAAAGCATCTGGATCGGCTCGTTGATGATCCCGAGCCAGATCATTGCCGAATTGAGCGCGCCCGAGACACCCAGAATATTGATCCAGCTCATCGTGCGGATGATGTAGCTGATCCAGAACGGCAGCATCAGCAGCACCAGCAGCACAACCTTGTTGCCTTGCGAACGGGCGATGAAATAGGCCGCCGGATAGCCCAGCAGAGCACAGGCGATTGTGGTGAAGGCCGCGATCTTCAGGGTGTTGAGCAGGATATCACGGTAGAAGCGATCAGTCAGCGCTTCATGCCAGTTGTCGAGGAAAAACCCCGGCGTATCGGCGCCGACAGCACTCTTGAGCCAGAATGAATAGGCGACGATGAAGATCAGCGGCACGATCAGCAACATCACGATTGCCGTCAGTGCTGGCGCCAGCAGAATCCACGGCTGCCGCGCCTCGCGTTGTTCGATGCTCATGGTCCCGACGCTCCCCGGCGTTCTTGTTGGGGACATGATGTTAGGGAAACCATCATTGATCAAATAGATAATTGATATTCTAACTATAGATGATATCTATAATGAAATGAGCAGCCTCACTCCACCCGAACGTCTGGCCCGTGATCTTGACTGGAACCTCCTGCGCACCTTCCTGGTGCTCGCCGATTCCCGCTCAGTCACCGAAGCGGCAGAGCGCCTCAGCCTCAAGCAACCAACGGTCTCCAGCGCTCTCAAACGCCTGGAGGAACGGCTGGGCAAGCAACTGATCAACCGCAAACCGGGACGGTTTCACCTCACCGCTGCCGGCCGCCTGCTCTATGATGAAGCAATCGATATCCACGGCGCCATTCTTCGCCTCGGCACCGCAATCCGGGATGTCGAGGACGAGGTCAGTGGTCATGTCCGCATCGTCATGGCCAGCCACGTCACCAGCCCCCTGTTCGACGCGACCCTGACCCAGTTTCACAAGGATCATCCGCGCGCCACATTGTCGATCGAGGCAATGGCAAGCCGCAGCGCCCTGACAGCCGTTGCCGCACGCCGCGCCTCGCTTGCCATCTGCCTGGTGATGGAACGCAGTCCGCAACTTGAATACCGGCGCCTGTTCCGCGAGTATTTTGGCCTGTTCTGCGGCCCCACCCATCCGCTCTTCGGCCGTGAAGGAATCAGCATTGGCGATCTTGCCGGCCATTCCTCGGTTAGCTTTGTCACCGACCAGATGGATGATGCGCTGCGGCCCGTGGCTCAAATGCGTGCCGAAGCCCAACTTGAGGCCCGCATCGTCGGCACGTCCCCCAATCTCGAAGAGGTGAAACGCATGATCATAGCCGGTCTCGGCATCGGGCCGTTGCCGCTGCACGTGGTGCGCGAGGATGTCGAACGCGGACGGCTTTGGCGTTTGCCGCCCTACGAAGCACCGCCGGCAATCGATGTGCATGTGGTCTGGAACCCGCATTCCAAACCGAACCGCGCCGAGGTGGCCATGCTGACCGGTTTGACAGACCTGATTGCACAAACACCAATGGATCAGCGCATCTATAGCTGACTGCCTGGAATATCGTTCGATTAACACAACTGTGCTTCAAGCTGCGGTACTACGCAGTGCGAGTGTCGGCAAGGCATTACTCTAGCTTGGGATGCGCCATACAGGACAAGACATCGTCCATGTAAGCGCATGCTGGTCACCTGCAAAAAAGGCCTCTCGCTTCACACATTCTTTATTAGTGAACAGTTATGAACCTGAATCTAGCTACTTGGAGGGAAGCATGCCCGGATCCGGTCTGTTAATGAAACTCACTCTTGCGATAGCAGCAACAACGGTTTGCTTCAGCGCCTTTTCTTCTGCTCAGGCAGACACGCTTCGGATTGGCGGCACCGGCTCTGCGACAGTGCTGATGCAACGGCTTGGCGCGGCATTCGAGGCCAAAGAGACAGGCACCACAGTGGAGGTGATTCCGGGTCTCGGCAGCTCCGGTGCAATCGCCGCCGTTCGTGACGGCGTCCTTGATCTTGCGGTATCCGCGCGTCCCCTGAAACCGGCGGAATCTGGACTGACCGAAATCATTGCCATACGCACGCCCTATGGGCTTGCCAGTTCCCATCCGAAGCCCGGCGATATTGCAACGGCAGACATAGCGGCGTTTTACGCAGAGCCCACGTCCACATGGCCTGACGGATCACCGGTCCGCGTCATTCTCAGACCGAAAAGTGAGAGCGACACTGCCCTTCTCGGAGAGACATTTCCGGAGATGGCAGCTGCCATCGACAAGGTGAGAATGCGCATCGACGTTCCCGTGGCGGCGACTGATCAGGACAATCTGGAAATGGCGAGATCCGTCGATGGCTCACTTGTCGGCACCAGCCTGGCCCAGATGGAAACCGAAAACCATCACCCACACTTGCGATTTCTTACGATAGACGGCGTCGAACCAACGCTCGGAAACCTGGAAAATGGAGACTATCCCTACTTCAAGCCGTTTCGCTTTGTGTTTCCCGACCAGTCGAGACCGGTTGTGCAGCGCTTTCTGGTTTTTGTAGAATCCAGTGAAGGCGAGAGCCTTTTGCGCGAGGCAGGAAGCCTCCCGGCAGCCCAGTGATCGAGGCACTCAAAACCACCAGCAAACGGATGGCGATGGCGATGGCTCTGGCGATCGCAATTGTTCCTCCGGCAGCCTATGGCCTGGTTTCATACCGGCACCTGAACGACAAGGTCTCGCTCATCGCAGACATCCAAGCTGCCAGGGTGTCAAAGTATATCTACGCCCACGAAAAATTGTGGCAATACCAAACAGTACGGCTAACCGAGATCATCGATCTCTACACCGACAAATCCGCCAAAATCGAACAGAGAATATTCGATAACAACAAGAAATTGCTACTGACAGTTGGCGTGTCCCCCGGCACCCTGGAACTAAAAGCCAGTGCACCGATCCGCGTTGCCGAAAGGACCATCGGCAGCCTGGTTGTGGCCATCCCGCTGGCTCAAAAAGCCCTTGAACTCTTGCTCTTCAGCATTCTTACAACTTTACTGGGTGTTTTCGCCTATTTCGGCCGCGCAATCCCGATGCACAAACTTGACCGCGCTGTTCGCCAGATAGAGAACGCTCGTGACGTGCTGGCCCACCGATCAGCGCAACTGAACGAAGCTCAGCACCTGGGCAGGATCGGGGACTGGAGCTACGATTTCGGCGAAGCCGATCTTTACTGGGCTGAGGAAATCTACCACCTTCTGTCCTACAAGCCAGGCGTCTTCCACCCGTCGCGCGACGCTGTCATGGACCTCTATATGGATGACGGCGCAAGCCGATTGCTTGATGTTCAGGCGGAAGTGATCCGCTACGGCGTGGTCAGAAGCATTGATATCCCGGTTCAGCGCGGTGATGGGACGATCGGGCATTTTGCCATTACCACCAAACTCAAGATTGACAGTGATGGCCGCAAGGTTGGTATCTACGGGACGATTCAGGACGTTACCGACAGAAAGATCGCGGCCGAGCAGCTGGAGAAACTGGCATTTCATGACCCGCTAACCGGGCTTGCCAATCGGACCCTGTTTCACCGCCGGATTGACGACGTTCTCGCACGCGCCACGCCGACCGGCGAGAGTGGGGCACTTCTGCTGCTTGACCTCGACCGGTTCAAGGATGTGAATGATACGCTCGGTCATGCCGTTGGCGATGCGCTTCTGGTCAAGGTCGCCCATTTGCTGGCGCGGACTTTGGGCAACGCGCATTTTGTCGCCCGGCTCGGCGGAGACGAGTTTGCGATCCTGCTCGAAGGCGTGGCCGGACAAGAGGAATGCGAAAGCATTGCTGCCGAAATCGTCACCGTTGTCTCCGGGATGACGGTGCTTGATCGTGTCGAAGTGGCTGTTGGCACCAGCGTCGGAATTGCGCTCATCCCTGACCACGGCACGACATCGACCGATCTTCTGCGCAACGCTGATCTCGCGCTCTACCGCGCCAAGGAGGAAGGCCGCGGCCGTTACAGGATGTTCGAGGTCGGAATGGATGAAGCCGTTCAGGAAAAAGTCGCCCTGGCCCTGGATCTGCGCAATGCTCTGGCCAATGATGACGAGCTTTCAGTTCATTACCAGCCGCAGGTCGACCTTTCGACCGGCCGGGTTATCGGGTACGAGGCCCTGATCCGCTGGAACCACCCTGTACGCGGCAACATCTCGCCTGGTATTTTCGTTCCCATTGCGGAAAGTTCCCACCTCATCTGCGACCTCGGCTACTGGATTCTCAGGCAGTCAGCCCTTCAGGCAAAGCGATGGCTTGACGAAGGAGTGCCCGCACCCGCGATTGCAGTAAACGTCTCAGCCGCTCAGATCTGGAATTCGGATCTGGTCAGCGATGTCAGCTGCGTCCTTGCCGAAACAGGCTTGCCCTCTGAACTGCTGTGCCTGGAACTGACCGAAAGTCTGTTGGTTGATCAAAACGAAACCCGGGTACGTTCTGTGTTGAAATCCTTGAAGGAGTTGGGCGTCTCATTGGCGTTGGACGACTTCGGGACGGGTTACTCGTCTCTGGGCTATCTGACACAGCTTCCGTTTGACAAGTTGAAGATCGACCGCGTTTTCATCGATGGAGCGCCAAATTCAGAACGCGCTATCGAACTGCTGAGGGGCATCATCGCGCTTGGACGCGGGCTTGGCATGACGACGATTGCAGAAGGCGCCGAGAAACAGGAGGAGGTCGCACTTCTGCTGGAACTCGGATGCGATCAGGTTCAGGGTTTTGTTTACGCGAGACCGGCACCGGCAAATGAGGCCATCGCCTTCGCGCTTCGGCTTGATGCCAATGCACTCGCTGTGAAGATCAGGGGCCAACAGCCTCCAAAATCAGCCACAGCGTAAGCTGGGTGGCATTCAATGGGGAGCCTCCTGCCCTATTGGCTTGCAACAGCTTCTTTTACGGCGATCTCTGCCATCTCGAGGATTGCTTCACGGCTCTTGGCTGCGGCAATGAATCGGCCATTGTGGCAGAAGCTCGCCCCCTCCACGCCGCAAGCCTTTTCCAGCTCACCATTAGTCAGGCCCGCCCAGGCTGCCGGCAAATCGGCACGCAGCTCGAATCCCTCGTCTGCACGACGGATACCGGTCAGGCACCAATCCTTGTCGCGCGGGTGAACCACGAACAGCAGATGATCCGCCCCTGACTTCTTCACGGCAGACCGGAACGGCATGCCCATCGGCAGTTCCAGAACGCGGTCATCGCCAGCATCCATGACAGCTTTGAGCACGATGTCCTCGGCGCGCAATTTGGCAGCACTCCCGGCGATCTTGGCCTCAAGGAAGCTTCGCGCAATGGCCAGAGCCTCGCCGAAGGCACGCTCCAGCGCCTCGGGGTCGGGCTCGTCGAACACAGGCTTCAGGGTTTCAAGCAGAACCGGCAGTGTCAGCACCGCTAGCGGCCCTGCAACGGAGGGGCTCATGGCGCCGTTGTCCATAAGATCGATTGGCAAGACGAAGCTGGCGTCGAAAGCTGTAAAGATGGTCTCGACATGCGCGTCCGGGAGTCCCGTGGCGGCAAGATAGTCGCGGCCATAGTGCTTCCAGATCAACCCGAACGAGCTGTAGGGTTGGCCATCCTCGCGCAGCGGTGCCCCGCGCTGATGGTGATCAAAAATCCTGGCTTCAGCGTTATAGGCGCCGCCCACATCGTAGATGATCCGGTCAGTTGCCGGTGTAATCCACTCCGGTGACCGACTGCGCACAATGCGCGCCTCTGGGAAAAGCCGTGTCAGGATGACGCTGGACAGCAACTCGTCGGCATGGAAACCGCCGGAATGGGTGACGAGGAAATCTGGAATCATGCGTGAATGCGCCTTCGTGTTTGCGGAAATTCCGCCTGTGGCGCACACCAGATAGCCTCACTGGGATATCAACTCAACCCCAACCCGAACCTTGGCACTTCCCATTCGGCACCAGCGTGTGATCGCGGCCAGCATGATCCGATTGCCACAGCTCACGCCGGCATGATGATCGTCAGACAAAACCGCTGAGATTTTTGAGTGCTCCGAACACAAGAGAGCGCCACGGTGAAGCGGCGCCCTCGGGAATTTTGTCAATTACAACGCGATCAGCGATTCGTTCTGTCAGGCTCTTCATTGTGGCCCTGATCATTCATCATTCGGCTGTCTTCCTGCAACTCCAGCCACATGGCGTTGACGACAGCGAACATTGCAGCGAGCGGAAGTCCGAGCATCCAGGCGAAATACCACATGTCTTGATCCTCCTGATCAGTAAACGGAATGAGAGCTGTCAGTGACGTCGTCCTCGGTAACCTTGCCCCACAGCACTTTGTAGACCCATGCCGTATAGGCCACGATCAGCGGCAGAAAGATCATGGTCGCCACCAGCATGACAAACAGCGTCAGGTGCGACGATGAGCTGTTCCATACTGTCAGCGACGAGCGGGGATCGGACGATGACGGCATGATGAACGGAAACATCGTCAGTCCGACTGACGAAATCACCCCGAGGATGGCCATCTTGGAAACCAGCAGTGTCGAGATTTCACGCCCCGACCTGAGTCCGGCAAACGTCAGCAGGCCGCCAACAATGCCCATCACGGGAGCAACGGCGATCCACGGGCGATCTGAATAGGACGTCAGCCAGCTTGCGGTTTTTTCAACCTCAAAATGCAGCGGGTTGGACGGGCCGCTGGTCACATGATCGCCGACGATGCGATAACCTTCGATGCCGGTTGCCATCCAGACTCCTGCCAGCGCGTAAGCCGCGACAGCAACCAGAGCTGCGATGGAGCCGAAACGGCGGGCCCGATCACGAACGATGCCTTCGGTCTTCAGCGTCAGCCAAGCGCCGCCATGCATCACGAGCATGGACAGCGACACCAGGCCCGCCAGCAGCGAGAATGGATCCAGAAGTCCGATAAATTTGGTGTACCAGGCACCTTCGTAGATGGTGTGCAGGTCATCGGTGAAATGGAACGGCACGCCCTGAATCACATTGCCAACTGCAACACCGAACAACAGGGCCGGGATCGCGCCGCTAGCAAACAGCGCCCAGTCCCATGACGTCCTCCAGCGCACGTCATCACGCTTGGAGCGGTATTTGAACGCCACCGGTCGTACAATCAAGGCAGCTAGGATCACGAACATCGCCAGGTAAAAGCCGGAGAACGAAACGGCATAGAGCGGCGGCCATGCAGCAAAGATCGCCCCACCGCCGAGGATGAACCAGACCTGATTACCTTCCCAGACCGGCCCCACCGTGTTGATCGCCACGCGGCGTTCGACATCTGTTTTGGCGACGAACGGCAGCAATACGCCAACGCCCATGTCAAAGCCGTCTGTCATGGCAAAGCCGATCAGCAGGACACCGAGTAATCCCCACCAGATCACGCGAAGGACGTCGTAGTCGATAAGAGTGTGCAGAATCATCGGTCTTACTCCGCTGGCATGGCGATGGCGTCGGCATTGCCCCGCCCTGCCAACCGTTCAGTGTGTCTGGCTACCCAGGCGTCGGTTTCCTCGACATCCTGGAAGGGGCCCTTGCGGATATATTTCAGCATCAGCGCCATCTCGATCACAAAAAGCACCGTGTAGAAGATGACAAATCCGGCAAGCGTTATTGCCACTTCGGTCATCGACAGCGCCGAGACCGACATGGCTGTGGGCAGAACGCCGTCCACCGTCCACGGTTGCCGGCCATATTCGGCGACAAACCAGCCCAGCTCAGCTGCGATCCATGGTGCCGGGATCATCCACACCGCCAAATGCAGCGCAGGTCGCGGGAAGTTCATGTTCTTGAACGAGGCGCGCCAGAAGAAGTAGCCCATTGTCGCGATGAAGCCGAAACCTAGTGCCACCATGATCCGGAACGCCCAAAACAATGGCCAGACCGTTGGAATGGTATCATTGGCAGCCTGCACGATTTGCTCGGGCGTCGCCTCTCTGGGGTCGTCGACATACCTCTTCAAAAGAAACGCAAAACCAAGATCAGCCGAATGGGCCTCAAACCGCTCTGTTTCAGCCGGGTCCGCATTGTCGCGCTCTTTACGAATATGCATCAGCGCATCATAGGCAATCATGCCGGAACGAATGCGGGTTTCAGCCTGGCGCTCAAGCTCAGCGATACCTGGAATGGACGTAGTCAGCGAGCGAGTGCCGATCAGCCCCATCACATAGGGAATGTGGATAGCGTAGTGGGTTTCGCGAGCCTGCTGATCGGGAAACCCGAAAGCGGTAAACCCCGCCGGAGCCGGTTCGGTCTCCCACATGCCTTCGATTGCAGCCAGTTTCATTTTCTGGCTGTGAGTGGCGCTGTAGCCGGATTCATCACCCAGCAGCACCACAGAGAAAGCCGATGCCAGTCCGAATGCGGCTGCCACTGTGATTGAACGCCGCGCCAACTCGATATGGCGCCCGCGCAAAAGGTACCAGGCCGAAACGCCTAGTACGAAGACAGACGCGGTCACGTAGCCGGCTGACACGGTGTGAACGAATTTGGCCTGCGCCACTTCGTTGAACAGCACCGCGAAAAAATCGGTCAGCTCCATGCGCATGGTCATCGGGTTGAACTGCGCACCGACCGGGTTCTGCATCCAGCCATTGGCGATCAGAATCCACAACGCCGAGAAATTCGAACCGATCGCCACCAGCCACGCGACAATCAGATGCGCCACCTTGCTCAGCTTGTCCCAACCGAAGAAGAACAGTCCGACAAAGGTCGCCTCGAGAAAGAAAGCCATTAAGCCTTCAAGAGCCAGCGGCGCACCGAAGATGTCTCCAACATAGTGGCTGAAATAGCTCCAGTTCATCCCGAACTGGAACTCCATGGTGATGCCCGTGGCCACGCCGAGAGCGAAATTGATGCCGAACAACAAACCCCAGAACTTTGTCATCTGTCGCCATATCGGACGGTTGGTCATCACATAGACGGTTTCCATGATCGCGACGAGCATGGAGAGCCCCAGCGTCAGTGGAACAAAGAGGAAGTGATACATGACCGTTACGGCAAACTGCAGCCGCGACAGTTCGACGATCCCGAAATCCATTTTCTGTGCTCCTTGGAATGGGACTGATAGGCGTCCCCAAACAATATACCCGCGAATACTTGAATGTGTCCGGGCCAACCCGGTAGCATTGGTTTGAATCAACAAAGCTGTATTGGAAATGCGCCTTTGTGCCGCGCCCCCGCGTATCAACGACTATCCTGTGCCTCCGAGCGGGTTTGGTCCAGCGCCATGATACGTTCTGCCCATCCGATTTCAACCGTACGATGCGAAGCTGTCAGGATCGCGGCTGCCGGCAGATAAGCCCGAATTCCCTTCAAAACGGAAAGAGCCGTCTCATCATCAAGCCCCTCGGTCGGTTCATCGAGCAACAGCAATTGTGGATGCCGAAGCAAACTGCGTGCAATCACCAGTCGTCGCGCTTCGCCACCCGAAAGTCCCGATCCCATCGGCCCCAACTGGAAGTCCAGCCCGCCTTTGGCGCGAACAACGCTTGCCAATGCAACAGCCTCCAGCGCTTCCCAAAGCTCGGCATCGGTGACATCGCGGGCTCCCAGCCGCAGAGCCTCGCTGATAGTGCCCGCCATCAGAGCACTGCGTTGTGGAACAAGGGCAAGAACCGAGCGCAATTCTCTCTCGCTCCAGTTCTCTAGCAGCACAGAGCCCACGGATATGCTCCCATGACTGGCAGACAGAAGCCGTGCCGCAAGCAGCAGCAACGTGCTTTTGCCGGACCCGCTCGCGCCGGTGATGGCCAGGCTTTCTCCGGGACCAAGCTCCAGGGAAACCGCGCTCAGGACCGGACGTGTGGCATTGTTCCGGCAGTACGTCAGGTCAGCGACCTTCAAACTCGCGGTTGCACTGGACAAAGTACCGCTGCTGTCTGTGCCAACCAGTGACAGACTGTCATCCACGGTTCGTGCGGCAACAACCATGCGTCCCAGATCCGCCATCGCCCGGCGGAGCGGGGAGACGGTCTCCATCAGGGCCAGCGAAGCAAAGAAGCCGATCGCTGCCAGTGCCGGGGTGATGGTGCTTTCCTGCGCCAACACCATGCCGAGTGCAAGCGCGCCGGCGGCCACCACTGTTCCCGTCACAGAAAGTGCAAATCCTGCCCGCCGCTCAACCAGATCAAGCCTGGCACGTCTTCTTTGACGACTGGCATCACTTGCCAGCACGGCTTCCCCCTGCCGCGCCAATTGTCCGTAAACGGCAAGATCCCCGCGAGCTCGGATCAGATCAATGAAGCCCGAACGAAAAGCCTGGGCTGCAGCTTCCTCTTGTCGAGACGCCACTGCGGCGGCTCGGGCTGCAACAATCAGCGTGACCGTCGAAGCAACAAGAAAGCCTGCGAAAACCCAGAGCGCAATGCGGTGATCGACCAACCACCACAACGCCAGAAATGTCAGCAACTGGGCCGAGACACCGGCGATGATCGGCAGGATCAACCGCAACGGCACGCCATCAAGCGCATCGACATCCGCCATCAGCCGGTTCAGCGTCTGCGGGCCGCGCAGCCGCACCACCACATCATGAGGGGCAGAAACAGTGGCTTCCAGCAACCGCACCCTGATTGATGTCAGCGCCTTAAGTGTCGCGTCATGTGTCAAAAGCCTTTCGCCATAGCGTGCCGCAGTTCGGCCCAATGCCAGAAAGCGCACCATCGCCGAAGGTCTGAAAACATCAAAAACCAGTCCCGCACCTGCCAGACCCGCTGCCGCGGCAGCAGTGATGAACCAGCCCGACAATCCCAGCAGAGCGATACCCACAATCAACACGACGAGACTCAGCACCACACCGCGCAACAGTGCAGTCTTCTGGTCCTGCAGGATCAGTCGAAAAATGTGCCACAAAGCGCTCATGCCGCGTGTCCGATCCGGATGATCCGGTCCATCCGTGCAGCCAGCTTAGGATCATGCGTGGCAACAACCAGGCTGCACCCCCGTTCAGCGAGCTGGCTCAATCCGGCCGTTACCATACCGGCTGTTTCCGGATCGAGATCAGCAGTCGGCTCATCGGCAAGCAGCATGTCAGGCCGCGCAAAAATCGCCCGCGCCAAGGTGATCCGACGGGCCTCACCACCAGAAAGACCACCGCCGGTTTCGCCCAGGAGTGCTTGCCTTCCTCCGGGCAGCGCATCGACAACAGGCGCGACTGCCGCAGCACGCAAGGCCTCATCGAGATCCCCGGCATGCCCGAAGCTCACATTGTCAGCCAGATTGGAGTTGAGAAAATGCGGCGCTTGCGGCATCCAGCCCAATCGCGCCCGCCAGGCGTCTGCGGTGTCGGTGTCAAGTTCTTCGCCCGAAACGTAGATCGTTCCCTCAACCGCAATTGCCAGGCCGGCGATGAGCCGCAGCAGCGTCGTCTTGCCCGCCCCGGACGGGCCCATCAGGGCGACACTTTCCCCAGCCCGGATGGTTATGTCGGGAAAGCGGATCAGCTTGCTTCCCGTTTGAACTGCCACACCCTGCAGTCTGATTTCGGCAGGTCCGTGAAGTTTCTCGGCGCGCGCGCCCTTGCCAAGCATCACCGGAGGCGACTGCGCCCGCCATTCCGAAAGTTCTCCGGCCACTGCCAACGCCGCAGCCTTGTCATGCCAGGCGGCCGACAAATCCCGCAGTGGCTGATAAAAATCTGGTGCCAGCAACAAAAGAAAGATCCCGGCGGCGGGTGTGAGCGGCAAGGCGTAACTGCCGAATCCGATGGCGCCGAGCAGCGCAAAACCGACATAGACCGCAACCATCGCCACCCCGATGGCGGCGAAAAGCTCCAGCACCGTCGAGGACAGGAACGCGATCCGCAGCACATTCATGGTTCTCGACCTGAGCTGCTCAGCGCCATTGGAAAAATCGGAAATCACGAAGGGCCCGGCATCGAGCAGTCTTATATCGACCAGCGCAGCCAAGCGCTCAATCAAGAGATCATTGAGCAAACCAATGTCGGCCATCTGCCGCTGGCCCGCCTCCCTTGCGGCCATCCCGACCAGCGCCATGAAGGCGGGGATCAATGGCCCGGTCACCAGCAGCACCGCCCCGACGGCCCACGAAAACCAGAAACCAATTACCACAATGACCAATGGCACGATCATCACTCGCGCACGGGCCGGGGCGTAACGGGTGATATAGGGGGTGATGATATCAAGCTTTTCACTGGCTAAAGCAGCAGTCGATCCTGCTCCTCCGGAACCGGCTGTCCGCATTTCGCGTCCAACAATTTCCTCTCTTGCCTTCGTCACCGCTCTTGTGCCGGCAGCAAACAGCAAACCTTCTGCATGGTAGGTCAAAAAAGCGCGCAGGGCGCCTAGGGCGACAAACCCAACCGCGGCTGAGAGCAGGCCGGCACCCGGCTCGCGCTCCGGCGCAAGCAGTCCCCCGATCGCAAGCGCCACGATCGCTGCCTGCAACACCCAGATCAACGACGACATCACGGTAAGCATCGACGCAAGGCGCACCGGCCCCCGAATTGGGCGGAGCAATTGTTCCAGCACATGCTCGTCCGGCTTGGGGTCAGTGTCCGGGTTTGACAATATGTTCGCCTATAAAGCTGTTTCCAGGATGCGTGTTATCTGCTCCCGACAAGAGCAGGAGTTATCTGAATCAATTCCGGCCTGATCGATGCAGTCTATTTTGTCTCTCTACCAATGACACGGGGACTGCGCCATGCGTCTTACAATCAGAATAAATCTTGCCTCCCGCGTTCTGATGTTCTGCGCGGCCCATGAAGGCAACTTGTCAAATCTTCCGACATTGCCAAGGCCGGCAACGCATCAGCAACCACCTGGGGCATGTTATTCACCAGTTGCGGCAGCATGGTTTCGTCAAAACCTTGCGCGGGCGCGCCTGAGGGTTGCGGCTTGCTCTCAGTCCACGCACCCGACATAAGCGTTGGACAAGTCTGTCGCAGTTTCGAATCCAGCGTGCTCTTTGCCGAGTGCTTTGCGGGTGAAGACAACACCTGTCCACTGACCGACACCTGTCGGCTGCGGGGTTTTATCAACCGCGCGATGGAAGCGTTTTACCATGAGCTGGACATGGTCACGCTCGATGACCTTGTCCGCGGCAATTGTGGGTTGGAGGCCAACTTGAAACTGGCCCCACAGCCACCGTCAATTTGCTCCGAAACGAACCAGCCGGGCTCGGCAGCATAATTTCACCAACGATTTTCTTGGCTCACCATGCACGAAGGCCCGTTTCGCGCCCCCCCGAACCCAGGTATCTGCGGTTCAGATCCATTTTCCAAACAAGACATCTCACAGCGCTGGTAAATTTAACGCGCGATAACTACACTGCAACCCTTGGCACATTGTGGAATCCGCGGCCCTCGAAAATTTCCTGTGCCCATTTGAAAATGCAAAAGGCGTCTCTGGATGAATGATACGAAGATCAAGAACATGGACGACTTTGCATCCGTGAGCGGTATTTCACGTCCAACGATTTCCAAATATTTCAACGATCCCGACAGCGTCCGCAAATCCACAAGAGAGCGCATTGAGAAAGCGCTGCAGCAATATGACTACAGGCCGAATTTCTATGCGATGAACCAGAACCGGCGGTTGACCAAGAATGTGGGCATCGTCATCCCCTATATGGCCGACCCCTTCTTTGCCGAGATTGCCCGGAATATCGAAAACCATGTGATGGAGGCAGGGTTTCGTCCTGTCGTGCTGGGATCACATGGCGACCCCGAGCAGGAGATCGAGAACCTTAACAATCTGCGCCTGATCAAACCTGCAGGTGTCTTGCTTGGCCCGCTTGGACGCGTCTCGGACTCTGACCGCATCGCCGCTTTCTGCCAGGAAGTGCCCACTGTGCTGTTTGACGCAAACATCGAAAATGTCGGTGAGGCCTTTATCGGCTCGGACAATGACCAGAGCATCGATCTGATCGTCGATTATCTATGCAGAACAGGTCAACCACCCGCTTTTTTTGAGATGCGGATACCGACCAACCCAAACGCCATCAAACGTCGAACCGCCTATATCAAGTCCATGAACCGGTTGGGCCATGAGCCAAATCTCCTACAGGCTGAGGGTGAAGGATGGGACTTTGAAGAGATCGGATTCCGCGAAGGCTCTCGTGTCATAAGTGAACGGACTTTGCCGACCGACACCATTCTGTGCAGCAACGACCGGCTGGCAATCGGCCTGCTTTCAGCAGCGTATCAGCTTGGGTTGCGAGTAGGCCTTGGACCGAATTGTGCGCTGCGAATTGCCGGTCACGATGATCATCCCTTCTCCCGCTACACCTGCCCCACACTCACCACTGTCTCACAGGATTATGCGTCAATCGCTGCCAAAAGCGCCGAGACCCTGTTCGGCCTGATTGAGTCCGAACAGCATGGGATGTCTCGGAGGGTGACACTATTTGACGGCAAGCTCGTGATGCGAGGCTCGGCATAGCAGATCGGACATAAGTTCACGCTACTCGAGATCGTAGCGAGCTGGTGGAATCTCGCGAAGTCACGAATCCGCAACCAAATCGCTTCTTAACCGTTTTCCTTTGATTGATAAAAACAACCAGGAGAAGGAACTCGAACCATGACCGAATACCCCATGCAACCAAGTGTCGGCACGCTTGGCGACCCCGTTTCCCCCGAGCAACCTGGCGGGGAGCTGAAGATCTTTCGACTGGAGCCGAACGCCAGACCGGACGATCCGCGGTGGGACAATGCGCCCAATCACGGGGCGATCCGGGTACGAGCTTTTTCAGCTGCTGACGCCCGCATTGTCGCAGCAGAAGCCGAAGTCGACTTTCTCGATATTAAAGCCAAGCCGGGCGATGGCACGACCACCAATTTCGCCAGCGCCTTTCGCGACGACAAGCTCTACCATGTCACCCTTGAAGAAGAAGAAGAGGGGGTGCTCGGCCCACGCGGTGTGATCGACGACACTTGACGCTCGCGCTGCGAACCAACTCCACGTAAAGAGCCCGCTCAATGGCGGGCTCTTTTATGTTGTGCAAGAGACGCAGTTCTAGCCGAGTTTTTCCTCACGTTCCCAGAAGCGCAGGTCGCGGCACATTTCGACGAAGGCTTCGCCGTCGCTCTTCTTCGAAAGCTTTTTACACCCTTCATCAAGATCGGCCCATATTCCGGCTTTCTCAAGCAAGGACTGCACCTCATCGGTGTAACCAATGAACTTGCAGTGCGCAAAGGCATCAGCGGCGAAATCGCGAGCCGGCGGCAGCTTGGCAAGCTGCGATGCCCCGTCTTTCGACGCCAGGATGACCACTGCGTCATACAGCAGCGATGGACCACCGTCGATCTTCTCGTCCGCCTCGATCCATGTGCCGTCACTGGCTTCGACACCGCCGACCTGCGGCGCGATGAACTCGATCTGCGCGCCTTCCTTCTCGATCGCACTTTTGAGCGCGGTCACGAGATCGATATCGACACCGTCTGTGACCAGAGCACCTAGCTTCCGGCCTTTGAAACTGTCCGGGCCGTTAAGCACTATGGAGAGCTTCTTCGAAACCTTCAGGTCCGTGATCGTCGGCCGCGCCGCGTCCGCTGGCTTTGGCATCGACTTCAGGCGCAGCCCCTCGGCAACCTGTTTGGCGAGATCTTCATCAACATTGAGCAGATGCGAGACAATCCGTTCCCGGATCGCCAAGGTTTGCACCTTCGACAATTCGAAAACAAACGCATCGGCGATATGGCCCTGCTCGACCGGCGTCTGCGACAGATAGAACTGCCGTGCCTGGCTATAGTGATCGGCAAACGTCTCAGATCGGTACCGGCCTTTTGCTCCATCGAGTTCCTCAGGATAGGACTGAAACCCCTTCTCCGGATTCTCCCGTGGTCCGCCATCCTTGCCCCAGGAATTGGGCTCGTAGTTCGCACGTCCCTTGGGATTGTGAAACGCCATGTGGCCGTCTTGCTGGAAATGATGGAACGGACAGCGCGGCGCGTTGATCGGCAAATGGTTGAAGTTTGTCGATCCAAGCCGGCTTAATTGAGTGTCAAGATAGGAAAAATTCCGTCCCTGCAACAACGGATCGTTGGTAAAATCGATCCCGGGGACCAGATTGCCGGTCTGGAATGCGACTTGTTCGGTTTCGGCAAAGAAATTGTCGACGCAGCGGTTGAGAACCATCCGGCCAACAATCCTGACCGGCACCTGTTCTTCCGGAATGATCTTGGTCGGATCGAGAACATCAAACTCGAACTCTTTAGCAAATTTCTCGTCGAAAACCTGCAGACCGAGTTCCCATTCCGGGTAGTCGCCCATCTGGATCGAATTCCACATGTCACGTCGGTGAAAATCGGGATCGGCGCCATTAAGTTTAAGCGCCTCGTTCCAAACCACCGACTGCAGTCCCTGCTTGGGCTTCCAGTGAAACTTGACGAAGCTCGATTTACCCTCAGCATTGACCATGCGGAAAGTATGAACACCAAACCCTTCCATGAACCGCAACGAGCGCGGGATGGTGCGGTCAGACATGATCCAGAGCGCCATGTTGATGGATTCAGGCGTCAGCGAAATAAAATCCCAGAAATTGTCGTGCGCGGTCTGGGCCTGCGGGAAGCCGCGGTCCGGTTCCTGCTTGGCCGAATGGACAAGGTCGGGGAACTTGATCGAATCCTGAATGAAAAACACCGGGATGTTGTTGCCGACCAGATCCCAGTTGCCTTCCTTTGTGTAGAACTTGACAGCAAAGCCACGCACGTCACGCGCCAGGTCAGGTGAGCCCTTGTTACCGGCGACGGTTGAAAACCGTGTAAACAACTCGGTCTTCTCGCCCTTGCGCTGGAAAATGTCAGCGCGGGTGATGTCCGAAAGTGATTCATAGGTTTCGAAGAACCCGTGGGCGCCAAAACCGCGAGCGTGAACAACACGCTCGGGAATACGCTCGTGGTCAAAATGGAAAATCTTTTCGCGAAAATGCTGATCTTCAATCAGAGTGGGTCCGCGCTGTCCGGATCTCAGTGAGTTCTGGTCGTCTGCAACCGGAGTGCCCTGCTGGGTTGTCAGGGTGGGAATGTCGCCACCTGCTGTCTGGTGCAGTTCTCCTCCTGTCCCACGCAGGACCTTCTGATCTCCGATAGTCACCGTTTGTCGTTGACCGCTGTTCTTCTTCGCCATGACGTTCTCCAAGTTCTGCGGAAAAACGGAAGTGGCTGTCGTAGCAGGGAAGCACGGCCATACCCACATCCAGCATGAACAACGTCATGCCGGACAGTTTGTTCCAGCAGATAAGAGTGAGACACTGAGGGACTTGGCGGCAACCGCCAGTAACGAGCCGGGAATCTGGTCTAAAGGCATGGAGGCACGTGGGGGCCAATAATCATGCTGCACTGCGAGGGTTAATTTCCCTCGCCACGCTTCTCAAGAACACCAAAATCACTTGATTTTTCATGGGATTCGGCAATTTCGACGCCATCGGCTTGCAGGCCTCGGCGCAATAGCTCGCGTACAGCTGAAGCTCTGCTCGGCATCCTCTGTTGAAACCGCCAGTCATCTATGCCGCTGAGTTCCTCAGGCGACAGCATGATCTGCAGGCGTTCATTTCTTTCACGATACATTTCAGTAGACCCAAAAAACCATGCCTTCAGCATTATGTTAGTAATTGATGTACAAATTGCAAGAGGCTCATTGCGCGACATCAGCGTCGTGTACGCCCACGGCGCAACCGTGGCCTTTATACAGAGCTATATTCGTACCATTATCCTCCATACCTCTGCGGCTTTCGATCGGCGGCACTTCGCCGTATGTTTTCGAAGTGGCGGCCTTCAAGGAGCGCATATGAATGAGAGTCCAAAAATCCTGATTGTCTCAGACGAACCGATGCTTCTTGTCGATCTGCTATGCGAATTGGAGGGCCGTGGCTTTACGGCTTTACCAAGAACCCGGGGCGACTATGCCCTCTGTTCAATTCAGCGAGATATCGATGCTGCGGTGTTCGATTTTAGGCGCCCCGATTCTCTCGACATGAAGTTCGTGTCCGGACTTCGTCGTTCAGGGATTCCGGTTGTCATGCTTGGCGGCGGATCCTCTACCATACCTGTCGAGATATCAGGGATGGCAACCTGCGTTGCCAAACCGGTCGATTATGATGAATTGACTGGGATTCTTCACAAATTGGCCCGTCGCAGGTTCATGAGCAATGCCCATACGGGAGGCGGCGCCATCCCGCTCTTACAAAGCATACCAGCTGACATGGCCTGACATCGCTCGCCAGACAAAGCGATACCGTATTTCAGTCAATCCAATGCGTGTTGTTCACTGTAGCGAGAGTTGTTGCATCCGTGAATTTTGATCAAATCGGCGTCAATAATTACGAGCAAAAAACACTCATCAAGAAAGATGGCTGCCGGTCTTCCTATAGCAACCGATACCCGCCCTGCGGGCCGGACGATGGATTGCCGGCCAGTGCTTGCTGGGCAGAGCCCTCGGATGAGAGCACCGCCGTCAACCAGGTTCGAACCGAAGTTCTCGGTGCCGAGCGACGCTCACAGGCGACCGGTGATTTTACCGCCGGCTGCACAGAACTCGGTCACAAGGCCAAAAATCTGCGTGAAAATGAACGAGTAGTCCTCGCCCAGCGTCGCGATCTTCCTGTAGCCTTTTTCATCGTAAGAGTAGTTACCTAGGCCGGCTGACCGCTGCGCTCCATCCGTATTGAAACGGAAGAAGTGAAGGCTCGACCTGCTCAACCAGTTCGCGCGCCCCACGCTATGCGCTGTCGAAAAGACCAATGCGGCACTACCAGAACGAAATCCTCTAAAGTCCCTTCGGGTGGGCCAGGAATTCCTCGATGATCTCCAGTGGTGGTTTGACGTAGTCGGAGGTGCGGCTGATGCCAAGTCCGGTCAGTTGGCGCAGGCGGACCGCCATTTCAGCCATCTTGACGACAATCGGAATACCGTTGATCACCGGTGCGCCCTCAACACGGTGGTCGTTAAGCTGCGAGAACAACAGCATCGGAATGCCTCCGCCAGGTATCAACACATCCACACCTTGCTCAACCAAAGGCTTCGCCTGCGCCTCAAACAGCGCCCGGACTTCCTCAAGCCGTTCGTCCGAGCCAAAGGCTGAGAGGATCTGGCCCGGCTCGAAATCCATGGCGTGAACGCCGGTTACCCGTTCTTTCAATCCGTATTTGCCGATCTGGTGATGAAACCACGGAATGAAACGGCGATTGATGGTGACGATGCCTGACCGTTGCCCGAGCTGGCAGGAATGCAGCATCGACGCCTCGCCCATGCCCAGCACCGGAATGTCGACCACTGAGCGTGCTTCATAAAGACCAGCGTCCTGAAAGTGGCCGATTATGAAAGCGTCATAGCCTTCGCGCTCGGCCTTCACGGCATTGCAGATCACCTCGCGGGCGCAGCGGAACTCGACAATGGCGTGGGCATAGTTGTCGTGCGGGGTGATGCCCTTGATATCGATCTGTGTGTCGGGATCGACAATCTTGTCCAGGTGTTTGCGCAACTCGTCCCAGTACTCGGCGCCGTGCTCGTAATCGACATAGCTCTGATACCAGATCTTCATGGCCAGGTCCTCTGGACAGTTATGGTTGTGGTGGTGGCGAGGCATGCAAAGCTGATCACAGGACCTAACTCCTCATCAGTCCTGGAAGCCAAAGCGCCAGCTCGGGGAACACCGCAAGAATAAGCACCAGCAGCAGGGTGCAGGCGATATACGGAGCCGCGGCCCAGGCGACCTGACCGATGGTCGTACCAGGTGGGCTGACCCCGACCATGACGAACAGCAACAAGCCAAAGGGCGGCGTCGCAAGGCTCAGCTCCAGCGCCAGCAACATGATGACGCCAAACCAGATCGGATCGAAGCCGTAACTGGAGGCAAGCGGCATGAAGATCGGCAGGGTCAGCATCATGATCGAGAGTTGGTCCATGAACATGCCGAGAATGATGAGCACCAGGAACATCAGAGCCAGAATGGCATAGAAGCCGAAATCGAAGCTCATGGCGTAGGAGATCAGTCCCGTTGACGCGCCGGAGAACGCCAGGATCTGCGAGAACGTGGTTGAGCCGACGATGATCATCAACATCATGGCTGAGACCATGAGCGTGCCCTTCATTGCCGCGATGGTCGCCGTCCATGTCAGTTTCCGGTAGATCGCTGCCAGGATGGCGACGGCCAGTGTCCCAAAGGCAGCTGATTCCGTCGGCGTCGCCCAGCCGAGCAGGATCAGTCCGACCACCGAGAAGATGACGAGGCCCATCGGCAGAATATCGGTGGTGATAGCGTACATGATCTCGCCGAATGTCGCGCGCTCGGCAGCATAACCGGGCGCTGCATCGGGATCGAGCGCGATCTGCAGCCTGATCGTGGCCGCAAACATCAGCGCCAGCACCAGCCCTGGCACAAGCCCCGCAATCAGCAGTGCGCCGACATCTATCCGCGCCAGCGATCCAAGCAGCACCGCCAGCGAAGATGGCGGGATGATCATCGCCAGACCTCCGGTCGCCAGGATCGGACCCATGATCATTTTCGGTTTGTAGCCGCGCTTGATCATGTCGGGCATCAGCGTCGCGCCGAGCATTGCCGTGTTGGCCATGGAAGAGCCGGAAAGGGTCGCAAAAATGGTACCACCACCGACCGTCAGGTAGGATAACCGCCCCTTGATGCCGCCAAAACACTTGTCGAGCGCATCAAACACTCGCACTGCCAAACCAGTGTGAAATAGCAGCTCGCCCATAATCAGGAAAAGAGGAACTGGCACCAGCGCAAAACTCGTCACCGAGGTGGTGGCGTTGGCGACAAGCTGATCGATGCCTATCATTCCACCCATGAACAGATAGACGCCGACGACATTGATGGTAAGGAATGCGATCGCCACCGGCGTCCCGAAAAACATCAGAAACAGCAGGCCGCCGACCATCAGACCGGCTGCTTCATACCACGGCATCATGGTCGTCTCGATTCAGGGTAATGGAGCCGGGTCAATGACTTGCCTCGTTGCCAGTGTAAATATTGCCGCGCAGCAGCATGCGCATGAATTCAAGAGCCATCAGCCCGAAGCCGCCGGCCAGCATGGCGTAGAGTATCCAAGAGGGAATGTTGATCGAGCGCATATCCACCGATCCTGACGCGACCATCTCCAGACCAACAGCGCCGGACCGCCATGACAACAGCGCCAGCACGACGATGCACAGGGTCAGGACAATGCGGCCTGCCAGCAAGCGGGGCCTTACCGGCATGCTTTGAATGAAGGATGTGATCGCCACATGCGCGTTCTCACGCACCAGCCACGGGGCAGCAGCCATGGTCGAATAGAGCATGACATATTCGACCAGTGCACTGGTCGACTGTGACGGACGGAAGCCAGTGTTGCGCAGAACTACATCAATGATGATGGCGATGGTGATGACGACCAGACTGATGCCGCCGGTCACCGCCAGACCGGAGATTACCCTGTCATAGAAACGCACAAGCATGAGTGCTCCAATGTTGCAAGAGTGGCCGGCGGCGCGCCAATGGCGTCCGCCGGCCAGATTTATCAGCGGTTGTAGTAAGCCTTGCGGAGCGTATCATAATGCTCCGACCCGGCATCCTTCATCCGCTTCCAAGCACTGTCATAGGCACCATCAAGGTACTTGTTTGCGGCATCGCCTTCCAGCGTGATCACCTGCATGCCTTCGTCCTGTACGGCCTTGTCGGTTTCAGAGATCATCGTCTGGAAATTGTCGTAGGAGGTCTTTTCATACTCGGCCGACGCCTCGGTGATGATGGCCTTCGCCTCATCGCTGAGCGCGTCCCACTTGGCAGGGTTCACCACTACCGCGAGATCGGTCTGGAAGAAACCAGGGTCGATCCTGTAACGCAGGAACTTGTCCCAGGAGAGATCCTTGATCGCAATGATCGGCCAGCCCGATCCGTCAAAAGTGTGACGCTCGAGACCGGTATAGACGTCGGGAACAGGAACCGAGACCGGGATCGCGCCGAGCGATTCAAAGAAGGAATTGTAGATAGGCTGCGAACGGATGCGCAGACCGTCAAGATCAACGCCGCCATCATCGGTGCGCTTGGGCTCGTCAATGGTGTAAACGTGGAACTGCACGCCGGTGTCCAGATGGGCCAGGAGGTTGACGCCAAGCTTTTCGGAAAACGCCCGCTGCATGATTTCAAAACCACCATTGGCGCGTGCATCGACTGCGGAAACGGTGGAGCCGACCCAGGCGTCTGCCTCGGGCATTGTGCCCAGATAGTAGGACGCCGGGCCGTATTGCATGTCGACCACGCCACGGCGGACAGCATCAACCTGCTGGTTGGGCGGGAACATCTCAGGTCCGCCGATATAGTCGATTTTGATGACGCCCTTGCCCTTCTCGTTGACCAGATCGACAAAGCCCTGGAAGCTCTGCGAGAACGCCAGCGGTTTGGGGAAGGCGGAAACCGCACGCAGGGTTTCCTCGGCTTTGGCGGTGCTCGCCATAAAAACAAGCGCCAGTGCCGTACCTGATACGGCCATACCGGCGATACGCCGGGCGAAATGATGTGCATTCTTCATGTTTTATTCTCCTCTTGTTGCACGGAGTTGAGCCCCCGCTTTAGTTATTGTGATTGATCGTCGAGTACCGGACCTCTCGTCATTCCGGCACCTTCAAGTGCTCTGAGAAAATCCGCCATGCGGCGCTGGCGGTAAGCTTCGACATCCATTTTCGAATAATCGAAGAATCCTGAACCGGTTTTGAGGCCGATGCGACCTTCCTTCATGTTCTGCGAGATGACGTTCGGAGCCTTGAAGCGGTCATCATCGAAGGCGTCGCGCAGATAATTGCTGGCGTAGTAGAGAATATCTCCACCACCCCAGTCAATGAATTCGAGTAACCCGAGGACGCCAAAGCGAAGACCGAAGCCATAGGTCACCGCCTTGTCGACGTCCTCTGCACTGGCGACCCCCTCTTCAACCAGGCGCGCCGCCTCGTTCATGGCAAGAGCCTGGATACGCGGAACGATGTAACCGGGCGAAGCCTTGCAGACGATCGGCACCTTGCCCATGGCTTCAAGCAGTTCACGCAAGCGGCTGAGCGTCCGCCCGGTCGTCACATCACTTGGACTGAGTTCGATCAGCGGCATCAGAAAAGCAGGATTGAGCCAGTGGGCGTTGAGAAAATTTTCAGGACGTTGTGTCAGCCCGGCGAGTTCGGTCGATAAAATGGTGGAAGTGGTTGACGCAAGGATCGCGTCATCGTCTGCATGTGCATCAAACAGCGCGAAAGCATCGCGCTTGGAATCAAGCACCTCGGGCACCGCCTCGAAAACGATCTCGCAACCCGCAATCCCCTGAGCCATGTCGGCCAGGCTGAAGACGCTGATGCGATCCATGATCACCGGAATGACGGCAGCATCGAAGGCGCCCAGCGCTGCCACCGAAGCCAGACCGCCCTGGATCTCGGCAAGCGCCTCGTTTCTGAGCCGCGAGAAATCCTCGTCGCTGCGGCTTTTCGCATCCACCAGCACAGCCCGATGCCCGGCATAGGCAACGCTGTGGGCGATACCGCGGCCCATTCGCCCTGCTCCGATGCAGGCGATGGCAGGCCGGGTGCTCATCACAGCCCCTCACGCAGCATGGCCTGCACCGTAGCCGGTTCCTTGTCCGCCAGACCGACCGTCACCATGGTGCGCCCATCCGTTCGGAAATCACATTCCGACACGGCTTCGGCGACGGCCAGCAGCCCTTGCGCCACCGGGCACGCCACGCCGACCCACTCTCCGACCGACACCAGAAAGGCGAGGCCGAGTCCGATGTCTTCCTGCATGTAGCGGTGGGTCTTGAGATCCAGATGCTCGTGCCAGTCTCCCGAGCCGACCAGCTTGTCATGCGCCAGATTGCCATACATCCAGTTGCTCGTCTCGTAGTGATCGGCAAGCGGAAAATGCGGCGCGCCGTAGCCGAGCGCCTCGCGGATGGCGATGCGTTCATTGTCGAGCGCAGTATGTACCCGGCGGATGGCCGGCTGGGTGCCTTCGTTGTGAATGTCCCAGCGCTCGAAATGCTCGATCGGGCCGGCATTCATCATGATCAACGGCGGATGGATGATCGGGCCAGCGTTCATCAGCGCACCAGACAGCGCATCCTCGATGGTCTCGATTGCACCTGGAAAGGCCTGCGAGATGATGGCAATGGCTTCATCGGTCTTTCGTGCGGGCAGCACACCGGTGGGCAGCCGCGAGGCGCGCGTCGAGATCCGGACTTCGGTCTGGCTCTGCTTGCGCGTCAACCAGGGCAGCGTACCGGTTTCGGCAATCGCGAAATCAGCGGTACAGCCTGCGTCGCGCATCCGCTTCATCATGATGTAGGAGCCGAACGTGCCTGGCGGCAGGAAGATCACCTGCCCGTCAGCCATGTGGGGAGCCAGTTTGTCGGCAATATCTGCCTGGGCGTTGGCAGGTGTCGGAGCAACAATCAGTTCGGCGCCTGCCATCGCGGCAGCCAGATCATCGGTCGGCACCAGCTTGACCGGCCTGCTTCCATTGTAATCGGTCACGACAATGCCGCCGGACTTCGTCACTTCCGCGAAGTCATTGGCGTTGCGCCGCCACCAGCGCACATCGTGACCCGCCTCGGCAAAATCGGCTGCCGCCGCGTAGGATCCGTTACCACCACCGATTACAACAATTTTCATTCTATCCATCCTGGAAAACACAGTTGATCATTTGCCGGCTAAAACCGTCGTTGCGCCAATCGGCGCTTGCAGCACGTTGAACAGCCGCACGCCAACCGTGCGCCACCGGCCATCCCGCTATGGCAAACGCTCATGCGAGCGTTATTATATGCATACGCAAATATTTTAACTGTACCGCTCATTCGTCACGTCACCTCCAACCGCAGGGTCTGAAACGAAAGCTCACACAGCTTTCAATTCACTTCAAGCTTAAAATATGAAAACGCACTCTTTTGGAGCAAGATCTTGACGATGGACTCATGAAATTTCATATTTTTCAGAGACATGACAATTCTTGTGTTTTCTCGACCCTCTCGCGCCATCATCATGGCGATATCCGGGATAACGTGCCATGCCGCTGTCGGCCATGCAGGAACCACAACACCGGTGCCTCGATGCCCTAAATAATCCCGATCTCCGCATGCAAGATGCCGATCGGCTGGTGCGCAACCACACCAATTGACATCAAATTTCTTCGCCCGCTTTCGTACTGGGTTTCGGCGAGGTTATGAACAGCGAGAACCTCTCACAGGAGAGAATACGTATCCAAATCCCTTTGAAGGAAAACCTTTAGAGCCGCGCATCTTGAAACGGAATCGTTTGAGCGCTGAATTTTCGTAATGTGGCAAGGAGCGTGCGGTGACACGGTGCGAGCACCGTTTGCCGTGGGCGACGCAGTCCAAAGGGCGAAAGAGCGAGCTCACACGATTGCCTCACGGCCTGATGCCGCGATCACGGAAGCACCGCAACTGTCTCGCCTGCATGTCTTTTCCGCACCAACTTCGTCAAAATCCTCGCACGATGCGCGGCACCGTGACTGCGGTATTTTCCTAGCTGGTGCAAAAATTACATTCCATCAAACTGCTTCCATGCAAAGATGAACGGCTCTAGTGGCGTTGACCAGGCCCCAGGGCGTTCGCAGCCCAATATATTGGACCACCCTGGCGGATTAGCCCCGAGTTTCGCAACGCATGGAGTGCAAAAATGTGCAGCGGTTCTGCGACAACGACATGCAGAAACTGCCTGAATGCGGTCGTAGCTGGCGACGACGCCTAATGGCATGAAAAAATGATAAAAGGCCTATTTCATCAACAGCGGCAGCAAAAGGATAAGGCTTACGATTCGAAAAATGTGGTGGGTCGCGACGAAAATCGGATCATAACCAAGGCCCAGGGCCATAGCGGACATTCCCTCAACGCCGCCGGGCGCAAAGGCCACAAGCACCTGACCGACAGGCATTCCCAGAAACATTGACGTCAGCCCCGCAAACGCAGATGCGATGAGCAACGACAGGGTTGTCGCCATCAGGGCAGCGGCGCCAATTTTTCTTAGCTCAACAATTTTTATACCGGCAAATCGCGAGCCGATGACTGCACCTGCTATTGTAAAACCGCAGACTGTCAGAAGCGCGCTCGGCTTGCCCTGTACCACATCAAATCCATGCAGCGGGCCGCTGACGAGAAGGCCTGCAAACAGATAGGCCGCAGGGACATTGAGTGCGTTCAAAACACGGCCGCCGCACCAGCCAGCAAGGAGCATGGCAACGCTGGCCAGCATCGTGATGGTGCCTGCAGATTGCTGCGCCATTGTATCCGGCAATATACCAAAAACATCAAGCAGCGGCGGCAACAAGATCGTGATGGTCAGAAGACGGACGCTCTGCAGCACCATAACGTTTCGCACGTCGCCCTTGCCGTCATCAGCCAAAGCCAGGGCAACGGACAAGGCACCGGGCGAGGTCGACAATATCGCCGTGTTCCGATCAAGTTCGAGATACCATTTCAGAAAATGACCACACACGAACATGATCGAGAGCATGGCGATGAACAAGGCTGCTAGGCTCACGGGATAATGTGAGAGATTGGAAAAGAAATCCGGCGTCACGCCGGTTCCCAATGTCAGGCCGATGACGACAAAACCAATATCGCGCAAGCCGCTCGGAACCCGCGGCTTGAAGCCTACAGCACAAGCAAGAGTGACGAGACATGTCGCGCCAACAAGCGCGGGCGCGGGCAGTCCGAGCCAATCAAACAGCACCGCGCCGCCAATTGCAGTCGACAGAGCAACCCAGACATCTCGCCCCCTGAATACTGCTCCTGACAAACCTGTTCCTACTTGACTTTATTCTGGCGGATTCTGCTCAGCACAACCGGTACAGCAACAACCAAGGCGGCCAGCACATAGAGGGTCAGGGAATTCAACGATTCGAAAAGGATACCCCAGTCACCAGCGGAGATCGAAAGCGCTCTCCTGAGATTGTCTTCGAACAATCCACCCAGCACGAAGCCCAATATGACCGGCGCAAGGGAAAACTCGAGTTTGCGCAAAACCCAACCAAAGATACCAAGCAGGATGATCATGTAGAGATCGTGTGGATTAGAGACAACGGAGTAAACACCGATAAACGCCAGAACCGCAATCAAGGGACTCAGATATTGTTGCGGAATGGTCAGCAATCGCGCGAACAGGCCAACAAGCGGAAGGTTGATGATTAGAAGCGCGATATTGCCAATATACATGGAGGCAATAAGGCCCCAGGCGATTTCCGGACGTTGGGTAAACATCATCGGGCCAGGTGTCACGTTAAACAGCAACAGCGCGCCGAGCAGTATGGCGGTTGTGCCGGACCCGGGAATGCCCAGTGTGAGCATCGGGACCATCGCGCCGCCTGCCGCCGCGTTGTTGGCTGCTTCAGGCGCTGCGAGGCCACGGGGGTCGCCGGTTCCGAAGCCTTCGCTGTTAGGCGCCATGCGTTTTTCTGCTCCGTAAGCCACAGCCGAGGCGACCGACGCTCCGGTGCCGGGCAGGATGCCGATGAAAAAGCCAATGATGGATGCCCGCAATATCGTCCATTTGCAGTACCAAAGGTCTGCCTTGGTGACGAAGCTTTTGTCGATTTTGAGGGCTTTGAGCTTCCCGATGACCTGTTGCTCGACCAGATGGATGAGCTCTGCCATGCCGAAAAGACCGATCACGACCACAAGAAAATCAATGCCTGCGAGGATGTCGGGAATTCCAAATGTATAACGGGCCACGCCCGTATTGGCGTCAATTCCGATAGAGGCGAGCATCAATCCCATCAACGCTGCCAACAGGGTCTTGACCGAATTCTTGCCGACGAGAGAAGCAAGGCTGGCAAACGCAAAGACCATCAGGGCAACATAGTCCGAAGGGGAAAATGTGACGGCATAACTTGCGAGAAGAGGCCCAAACAGGCTCATCAGAATGACGGCAAAAGTGCCGCCCACGAAAGACGAAATCGCCGAGAGTGACAAAGCGCGGCCAGCTTCTCCCCGTCTGGCCATCGGATGGCCGTCCAAGGTGGTCATGACCGCACCGGCGTCACCGGGGACATTAAGCAGAATTGACGAAATCCGGCCGCCATATTCAGCGCCGTAGTAGATGCCTGCGAGCACGATCAAGGCCGACTCCGGTGGAAAGCCGAGGCTGTAGGCGATCGGCAGCAAAATCGCGACACCGTTGATCGGACCAATGCCCGGCAGGGCGCCAATCAGGGTACCGGCGAAACAACCTGCCAAAACGAGGAAGAGATTGAAGGGCTGCAAAGCGACCCCAAACCCGGCGGAGAGACCTGTTATGACAGCATCCATTTTCTATCTCACAAAAACTGTTCGAGGATGCCGGCGGGCAAATTCAATTCAAGAAGGCCGGTGCACACGAAATAGCCCAAAACACCTGTTGCGGCTCCGAAAATCACACTTGATTTCAGCGTGGCCCCAAGCAGCGACGAAAGCGCCAAGCAAAAAAGGAAAGTGGCCAGAATGAAGCCCAGCGGCTGAAACAGCCACGCATAGGCAAACAACAAGGCGAGCAGAGTGAGAAGCCTCAGGGCTGTGCGCTGGGTTGTGTTCAGTGACGCAACATCCGGCCTGGCCAGGATATAGAGGCAACAAGGGATCGCAGCGAGACCAAGAATCTTTGGCCACGATTCAGGCCCTAGGGGGTCGTATTGAAACGGCGCCTTGATCACTGTGAAGGCCATTATGAGATAGCCTGTTGAAATCAACAGGATCACAAACGAAAAAATACGGTCTGCCATGTGCCCTCCCAAGGTGAGAAAATGGCGGGCAGCAAACAGCCGCCCGCCACTATCAGCTTTCATGATTATTCGATCAAGCCAGCTTCCCTGGCGATACCGCGCATATTTTCCACCCGTTCAAGAACGGATGCATTGAGCTCGTCGCCTGCCAGGTTTAGCGGCAGCAAGCCTTTTTCCTTCTGGATTGCTGCAAATTCCGGCGTTGCATAGGCAGCTTTGAAGGCACTCACCCAGGCATTGTAGGCCTCGTCCGAGACGTTCTTGCCCATGTAGAAACCGCGCAGAATAGTCCATTCCGCATCATAGCCCAGTTCCTTGGTGGTCGGGATGTCTGCAAATGGTGCGTCCAGGCGCTCTGGGGACATGACGGCAAGAATGCGCATGGTGCCTGCATCAATGTGCGGGACCATTTCGCCAACGTCACCCATATAGACCTGGATCGAGCCGCCCAGCAGTCCTGCAATCGATTCGCCACCGCCATCGAATGCGACATAGCGCATTTTCTTGGGATCGAGATCACGCGACTTCAGCAGAAGTGCGGCTTTCATCCAGTCCTGCGAACCAACAGATCCTCCAGCACCAACCACCAGTTCGCTGACATTGCCTTCGGCAAACTTCATCAGGTCGTCGAGTGTCTTGAATTCTGAATCGGCCCGCACGACAACCGCACCAAAGTCTGCTCCGGCGGTTGCAACAAACCGGACATCCTTTTCGGTCCATTCACCGTATTTTCCAGTTGCCATATTGAGCAAGGAGCCGGAAGAGAAGGCCACAATGGCGTTCGGATCATCTGTTCTGGTGGTGTTAAAGAGGCTGATGGCAACCGCTCCGATACCGCCGGGCATGAATGTGACCTGGATTGGTTCGGAAATCTGGTCCTTCAAACCGGATTGTGCGACGCGGCAGGTTAAGTCAAAACCGCCGCCCGGCTTGGCCGGTGCAATGCATTCAGGCTTGTCGATGCTTTGAGCCTGCGCACCAGACGAAAGCACGGCAGCGAAAACAACGGCTGATGCCAGTTTAAGAATCTTCATGTAGACCTCCCAGTTAATCATTTTCCAAATGTTCAGGCCCGGATGCGCAGATTTGCGCGGCCACTCCCGAAGCGGAAACTAGAGAGCGTGCCTGACAGGACATTGACACGAAGCTGACATGAGGCTGACATGACGAAGAATCTGCCCAATACAGCTGAAAACCTGAGTTTGAATTGGATAAGTCTCCCCGATGCGAATACTCCTTGTAGAAGACAGTGACACCTTGGCTGAAATGATCATGGAACGCTTTACAGCGGAGGGCCACGCGATCGACCGGGAAAGCGACGGACTTTTGGCCGAGCAACTTTTACGCCATCAAAGCTTTGATCTGGTAATCCTGGATATCAATCTACCCGGCAAGAATGGCGATGACGTTCTCAGGGAGCTCCGAAGCCGCAAGGACACGACGCCCGTTCTGGTGCTGACGGCGCGGTCAGAAATCGGTGATCGTATCAACGTTCTCGATATTGGAGCAGACGATTACCTGACAAAACCATTTGATTTTGGCGAGTTGGCGGCTCGCAGCCGGGCACTGCTTCGACGCCGGTCCGGCCAGGCAAACAATCTGTTTAAGGCCGGGAATTTTGAGTATGATCGCGGCTCCAAGCGCGCCACCATCAATGCGTCAGATATCGAGCTGCGACCCCGAGAAATGCAATTGCTGGAACTGTTCCTGGCTAATATCGATCGGCTGATGTCAAAGGAAGATGTCACAGACCGGATTTACACTTACAGCGAGACGCCAAGTTTCAATGCCGTCGAACAGATTGTCACCCGGCTTCGCAAAAAGCTCGAGGGCTCGCCTCTGAAAATAAGAACGGTCAGGGGTCTGGGCTATATTGCGAGCATCAAGGATGCCTGAGAACACGCGCGCCTATTCGCTGCGAAGACGGCTTACCTACATCATGGTCGGCGGATTCATGATCCTGCTGTCCATTATCGCGGCAGCACTTTGGAAATATGCGCAGGATTCCGCCAACAAGACCTATGACCTGTTGCTTCAGGGAGCGTCGATCGCAATTTCAGAACGCATAACCCAGACCGAAGACGGGGTTGCAATCGATCTGCCTCCGTCAGCGCTGGAGATCTTGGCCCTGTCACGGCAGGACCGGGTGTTTTACCGGGTGTACCTTCCCGACGGGACCACGGTAACCGGTACGCCTGATCTGCCTGCGCCGCCTGGCAATGCCAAACTGTCTGACAGTCCAAGTTTCTTCAATGATGCCTATCTTGGTGAGCCGATGCGGTTTTCGATCAAGGCGCGGAACCTGATCGGTGAAGCTCCGGCGCCCTTTGTTCTGGTCCAGCTTGGCCAAACCACGACCGACAGGCGTGCATTGCAATTTGATATTTTCTCAAAGGGAATGGTCGGACTGTTCGTTCTGGCCATTGTTTCACTGTTTTTTGTCCGGTTTGCCATCACACGGTCGATGCGCCCGCTGTTCGGGATTGAAGCCGATATCGGCAAACGGAGCCCTACTGATCTTTCCCCGCTTCGAGCCGAGCCACCGAGAGAGATTGAGAGCCTGATCCAGGCCATCAACGGCTTCATGTTGAGGCTGGATACATCAAAGGAAAACGCTCAGACCTTTATCGCCGATGTCACGCATCAGATGCGAACATCCCTGACAGCGGTGGAAGGCCAACTTCAATTGGCAGCAGGCCAGGAAACGCCAGAACAGATGCGCTCACGGATTGTCCGGGCGCATCAGGAAACAAAACAGACAATCAATCTGACAAACCAGTTGCTGGCTCATGCCATGGTGATTCACCGACAGGACAATCACTTTCGTGAGAAAGTCGACCTGCTCCAGATCATCCGCAACGAGATCGAGGACATTCTGCGATCCCCCCTGGGTGATCATGTCGAGTTTCAAATTGACGCCGAGGATAGCCTTGATTTTTCGTTTCTCGGCGACGGGATCGCTGTCCGGGAAGCGGTCAGGAATATTGTTCGAAACTCGATTCAGCATTCAGGCAACCGGTGCAGGATCAACATCGAAATTGAACGGCTGCAATCGGAAGCGGGTGACAGCATGCGCCTGTCGGTTTCCGACGACGGGCCTGGCCTGAGCATCGAGGAGCAGGCCCACGTCTGGGAGCGTTTTTACAAGGCCGGCAAGTTTGCCGGTAGTGGAATTGGGTTGGCAATCGTTCACGCCGTGGTCAAAAGCCACAACGGTTCGATAAAACTGGAGGACAGTGAAATGGGCGGACTGAAGACGATACTGACATTCCCAACTGCATCGACGGAAGCAGCATTGTGACCAGCCGTCTGGTCCAATTGCTCCTGGCCGGGATGATGCTGCTTTTGGCAGCCGGGTCTGCCGATGCCCAGACAAAAACCCGCCTGAAGATATTCAGCGCGACAGACACTTCGGCAATTCAGGCCATCATCGACGCCTTTGAGGCAAGATATCCGGCAATCGAAATAGACTATTCCGAATACAACACCAGCGAACTCCACGAGATCATCAAGAGCAAGCCACTGGATGTCGACGTAGTCATTTCCTCGGCAATGGACCTGCAGACCGATCTGATCAACAAGGGGTTCGGGCAGCCTTTCCGGCCTCAGAATTTCGATGATCTGCCTGCCTGGTCAAATTGGCTGGGCACATTGTATGGGTTTACCTACGAACCCGTGGCGATGATCTACAACAAGGCCGCGTTCGCAAAGCGCCCGCTTCCAAGCACACGATCCGAGCTTGCAGCCATGATCCGCGACGATAGCGCGTTCTTTGACGGAAAAATCGGTCTGTATGATATCAGTCTGTCCGGCGTTGGCTATATGTTTGCCACACAAGATGCCCTGCGAGATGGCCAGTTCTCTCGTGTTCTGGAAACCTTCGGCCGGGCTGGCGCACAAACCTATTGCTGCACGTCGGAAATTGTCGGCAGAGTTACAGAGGGTGATCTCGTTTTTGGATACAATGTTATTGGCTCCTATGCGCTTGCTGCAGCGCAAAAGGAACCGAGACTGGGCATTACACTGTTCAGTGATTACGCACTGGTCATGACCCGATCCGCCTTTGTCATGCACAATGCACCGCACCCAAACGAAGCAGGCCTGTTGATCAGCTTTCTGCTGTCAAAGGAAGGCCAGTCCATCATCGCCAGCAGTTCCTCACTTCTGCCGTTGCAGGGTGAAGGGCACACGCCAGCGAGTGTCGCACTATTGAAGTCAAGCCGAGCGCTTCTGCCGATAAGGCTGGGGCCCGGATTGCTGACATATCTGGACGACATGAAGCGCGCACGCTTTCTAAGCGACTGGCGATCATCGATGATCGATGCAACCAACAATAATTAGATTGGCCTCGGCCCTCATGACGAACAACACAATGATGCCTGACGCCAGCATCCGTGGTGTTGATATCCATTGACTTGCTGCCCGAGCTGTCCTCGTATTGAGGTTATGACCTGATCACCGTTTCTTCAGCCAATTTTGGCGATAATCCGTCTTCTGACAGGAGACGGATAAACGAGATCGTCACGGTTCAGCGGCGAACAGATCGTTCATTGCCCGGCAGGCGATTGCGCAACAATCTGCCGAGAGGGCGCATGATCAAGGAACGGGAATCTGGGTTTGCGGCAGCGACATCGCTTTAAATGTATCGGCGTAAATTCTGGTTGGGGAAGCTGATTGCACGGAGACTTGCAATGCGGCGCCTACCCCACACCAGAACACAGAAAATTTTCCCTGCTGTCACTCTGGCTGGCGTTCAGCACACGACGCACTAATCGCCGGAACATGACGTGAACCGTTTACCTAGCTGGCAAATGGTGGCCACATCCGCATTGGCGAAGGCGACGCGCAGATAGCGCTCCAGCCCGTTGCCGAAGAACGAGCCGGGAATCGTTATGACACCACTCTCCCGCGCCAGCCTCTGGGCAGCTTCAAAAGCGCTCAGGTCCGTGAAGGGGTGGCGGACAAATGCGAAATAGGCACCGAGTGCGGCAACGTCCCATCCCTGCACGCCGCCCATCACCTCGATCAGCGCGGAAGCGCGCGCGGAGATCTCCAGCGTATTGGCACAACGCCAGTCGCCAAGCGCCGGAATGGCCTTGGCCAGTGCTGCCTGCGGCGGTCGTGGCGCGCAGATCTGCAGATTGTCCATCACCTTGGCGATCTGGGCAACAACGGCCGATCCCGCAGTGACCGCGCCGACACGGTGGCCGGGAATGCAGAAGGATTTGGAGAAACTGTACAGCCCGATCAGATTGTCCTGCCAGCCCGGATTGGAAAGCAGCCCGTGCGGTGCCCCCGCGTCAAGCGGCAGAAAATCCCGATAGGTCTCGTCGAGGACAAGCCAGATGCCATGCTTGCGGCAGAGTTCGAACAGCACCTGCAACAGGCCTGCAGGATAGGTGGCGCCGGTGGGATTGTTGGGTGTGACAATCGCCAGTGCGCGAACGCCGTCACGGATCATCGCCTCGACTGCTTCAGGTCTCGGTAAAAAGCCGTCCTGCGCATGACAGTCGACATAGCCGACCTTGACGCCGCTCATTTCCAGCGTGGTCTCGTGGTTGAAATAGCACGGGTTGGTCAACAGCACCGTGTCGCCAGGTCCGGCAATCGCCGTCATGGCGGCCATGAAGGCCTGATTGCAGCCAGACGTGATATGAATGTTGGCTGGATTGATGTCTGTCGTATAGATTTCGCTGACCCACTCCGCATAGGCCGCGCGCAATTCCGGTTCCCCCTCGATGTCGCCATACCCGGCCATGGACACCGAACTTGCTGCCTCACCCAGCCAGCCGAGCATGTCGGAGTGTGGCGGATAGCCGGGCACCGCCTGCGACAGATCTATCAGCGGACCGTGAGACCCGACATACTCTCGCTTCCAGGCCTGCACTTCTGGGATGGGCGGCGCGGCAAGGGTTTTTACAAGCGGATTGAAACGGGCGGCCGGCATGATGGATGCTTTCATAGGTCCGTCTGTGTGACGGGATCAGTTTCGTTTTGGTGCAACGTCTGGGCCTGCTGTGCCCGGCGAATGGTCCGGCGGGCGGCAATCAACGGCTCGGCCCTGGCGTCCTCTTCCTCGATGCTGGAGAACAGCCAGTCGATGAAGGCGTCCACCACCGGCGTAGAGCGCAGATCATTGCTGCAGGCGACGTAGAACGCATGTACAGCGGGAACGGCAAGCTTGAATGGCACAATCACCTGTCCCTTGGTCAACAGGCTCGCCGCTGTCAAGGTGTCGCCCAGCGCAATGCCGTGGCCAAGCACCGCCGCCTCGAGCGCCAAACGCACATCGGAGAAATAGTGCTGCTGGCCGCCGGTGATGCCGCTGACATCGGCTGCCGTCCGCCAGATGTGCCATTCATGACCATTGTCGCCGTGCAAAATAGTGTGCTCGGCAAGGTCCCGGGCAGTGCGGATCGGGCGGTTGTTAATTAGCGACGGACTGGCGATCGGGAACAGGTCGAAATGAGACCAGAGCTTGAGCCAGCAATCGGTCCAGCTGCCATCGCCATAGAGGATGGCGACATCGACATCGGGCGAATGGATCACCGCAGGATCATTGCCAGCGGTGAAGGTCAGCCGGATTTCCGGATAGCGGGCGGTGAAACTTGCCAGCCGCGGCATCAGCCACAGCGACAGCAGTGCAGAAACACAGCTGATCGACAACGAGCCCGATTTGGCCGGTCGCGTCATCCGGGCAGTGGCCGAGGCGATTTCCTGGAAGGCCGATGTCACAGAAGGTAACAGATCCGCACCATGCTCGGTCAATGTCAGCCGTTGGCCGCTGCGGTCGAAAAGCTTGACCTTCAGCGACGCTTCCAGCGCCTTGATCTGATGACTTATGGCGCCATGAGTGACACAAAGCTCCCGCGCAGCCTTGCTCAGCGAGCGGTTTCGGGCGGTCGCCTCAAAGGCGCGCAGCGGGTTTAGCGGTGGCAATCGCTGGATCATGAAGAACTTTCTTGATGTGAGAATAACTCACATGAACTGCACTAACAATATCAATTGCATTCGCCTCTCCGCTTTGCAAGATTTCAAACAGGACACGGTCGCAAGGCCAACTATGAACAACCCGGTAAGGATGCGATAACAATGGCTTGGGACAAGGCAAAACTTGACGAGCTCAAGGGCAAATACGCAGAAAGCCATGGCGGCGAACTGTTCAACCCGAAATTCCGCCGGGTTGCCGACAAGATCTTCACCGAGAGCGGCACGCGGCTGGCGCCCTATTCCGGCATTCCCACCTTCCTGACCGCGCCCTATGTCGAGATCGACAACGACAATCCTGATTTTGGCGATCTGCAGGTGGCCATTATCGGGATGCCGATGGATCTGGGTGTCACCAATCGCAACGGCTCACGCTTCGGACCCCGCGCTCTGCGCACCATCGAGCGCATCGGCCCCTACAATCATGTGCTCGATTGCGCTCCGGTGCACGAGTTGCGCGTCGCCGATATTGGCGATGTCGCTTTCCGCAGTCGCTACCGGCTGGAGATGAGCCACGAGGACATTGAGCGCCGCGTGAACCAGATCGTCGACGCCGGCGTGTTGCCTTTGTCGGTTGGCGGTGACCATTCGATCACCCATCCGATCCTCAAGGCCGTCGGCAAGAGCCGTCCGGTCGGCATGATCCACATCGACGCCCATTGCGACACCGGCGGCGCTTACGACCTGACCAAATTCCACCACGGCGGCCCGTTCCGCAACGCGGTGCTTGACGGTGTGCTGGACCCGACGCGGACGATCCAGATCGGCATCCGCGGTGCGGCCGAATATCTCTGGGAGTTCTCCTATGAATCGGGCATGACTGTCATTCATGCCGAGGAAGTCACCGGCATGGGCATTCCGGCAATTCTTGCTCGGGCCAAGGAAATCATCGGCGATGGTCCGACGTATCTCTCTTTCGACATAGACAGCCTTGATCCGTCGTTCGCACCGGGAACCGGCACACCGGAAATCGGCGGCCTGACTACACGCGAAGTTCTCGATATAATACGCGGTCTCAAGGGTATGAATATTGTCGGGGGAGATGTCGTCGAAGTGGCGCCGCAGTATGATTCCACCACAAATACGGCCCAGGCCGGTGCGCAGGTATTGTTCGAAATTCTCAGCCTGATGGTTTTCAGCCCGGCGATCACCGACGCGAGAGCCTGAAACGAAAACATTCGCCATTGAACGGAATGCAATGAGCAACGGCGGCAAACGCCGGATTCAACGAACCATTCCAGAGGGAAAACCATGTCACTGCTTCACACCTTGAAATCCTCAATCGCCGCGCTGACACTTCTTGGAGTCGGCCTCGTGTTCACCGTGCCTGCCAGCGCAGATGCCATCGCCGACATACAGGCAGCAGGAAAGCTAAATGTCGGCGTTTTTGCTGACTTCCCGCCATTCTCGTCAGCCAGTTCCGACATGAGCCTGAAGGGCTATGACATGGACGTCGCCCAGGCGATTGCTGACGCGTTGAAGGTCGAGTTGGTTCCTGTTGCCGTAACCGGTCAGAACCGCATTCCCTACCTTAACGATCGTCGTGTCGACCTGTTGATGAGTGTTGGCTACTCGGACGAACGCGCAAAGGTAATCGACTATGCAGCAGCTTATGCGCCTTATTACATCGCCGTCATCGGACCTGCGGCAATGGACGTGACGCAAGCCGCTGATCTCGCCGGCAAATCAATCGCCGTCAATAAGGGTACACTGGAAGATACTTCACTCACCGAAGCCGCGCCGGAAAGCACAGACATCAAGCGCTTTGACAACTACAATTCGGTGATCCAGGCCTTTATCTCCGGTCAGACCGACTTGATGGTCGTAGGCAATGATGTTGGCGCGCAGGTGCTGGCCAAGCAGGAAGAAATGAAACCGGAACAGAAGTTCCAGCTGTTGAGCTCGCCCTCGCATATCGCGCTCAACAAGGGCGAAGATGCACTGAAGACCGCGGTCAACGACACAATTGCCAAAATGGTCGAAGACGGCAGCCTCAACGCTTCCTCGCAGAACTGGCTGAAGGTTGATCTGAACCCGGAAAACCTCAAGGACTAGATCTTGTCCTATAGCCTCGACTTCGGTTGGCTTTACGACGCGCTGGGGGCGATTGCCCGCGGCGCGTCGATGACCATCATGCTGATTGCGGTGACCACCGTTCTGGGCACGGTGATAAGCGTGATTCTTGCTGCCGGTCGGCGTAGCGGCAATCGTCCGCTCAGGCAGGCGATCACCATTTATGTCGAAGTGATCCGCAACACGCCATTTCTGGTGCAGCTGTTCTTCATCTTTTTCGGATTACCGAGCCTTGGCATAAGGCTCGACCCGATCTCGGCGGCAATCCTGGCGATGACGCTGAACATGGCGGCCTATACGACCGAGATCGTCGGCGCCGGCCTCGACGCTGTGCCCAAGGGGCAGAAGGAAGCCGCCCTCGCACTGGGCTTGCGGCCAAGGCAAGTGTTCGTCAAGATCGTCCTGCCGCAGGCTTTGCAGATCATCTTTCCGGCGCTCACCAGCCAGATTGTCATCATGATGCTAGAATCCGCCGTCGTGTCACAGATTTCCGTTGCTGAGTTGACCTATCAGGGCGACACGCTGCAGGCGCGCACCTTCCGCGCCTTTGAAACCTATTTCATCATCACGCTGGTCTATCTCGGCCTGTCGATTGCCTTGCGGCGACTGCTGGTGGGAGCAGGACGCGCCACCTTGCCGGCGGGGGTGTCATGATCGAGTTCACCCTCTGGGACATCATCCGCAACCTTTTGTTTGCCACGCGCTGGACTGTGGCGCTGTCGCTGGCAGCCTTTGTTGGCGGCGCAAGCGTCGGGGTCCTCATCCTGATTTTGCGCATTTCCAAAACCGGCTGGCTGCGGCGCTTTGGCAAGGGCTACATCGCGCTGTTTCAGGGCACGCCGCTGTTGATGCAGCTGTTCCTGATCTTCTTCGGCATGCCGATGCTCGGATTTCGCATCGAACCGTGGTCGGCGGCCGTGCTGTGCCTGACATTTTACGCCAGCGCCTATCTGGCCGAAATCTGGCGCAGTGGTGTGGAAGCACTGCCTTCCGGACAGTGGGATGCCGCCGCCAGCCTCGGTCTGCACCGGGTGCAGGAGTTGCGGCTGATCATCCTGCCGCAGGCGTTTTCGATCACCCGCGCACCAATCGTCGGCTTTCTGGTGCAGTTGATCAAGGCCACGGCGCTGACCTCGATCATCGGTTTTGACGAGTTGCTCAGAACATCCAACGCTATCAACAATGCCACTTTCGAGCCGTTCAAGGTTTACGGCCTCGTGGCTGTGATCTTTTTCGTCCTCTGCTTTCCGCTGACACAGTACGCGCGGATGCTGGAGGCCAGACAAATCGCTCATTGAGACAAAGAACCTCAGGAGCAATGCAAGGGAACCCGGTCAATGACCGGCAAACAAAGGAGAAGACAATGCGAAAAATTCTCAACTCACACTTCAGCCGCCGGACAATCCTCGGTGGTACCGCCGCTGCCATCGGCGCGCTGTCGATGCCGTCGATCCTGCGCGCCCAGGACCGCTCGCTCAAGGTCGGCGTCTATGGCGGTTACTTCAAGGATTCGTTCGACAAGAACATCTTTCCGGATTTCACTTCCGCCACCGGTATTGCCGTGGAATCGATTGCCGAACCCACCGGCGAAGCCTGGCTGGTGCAGCTTGAACAGGCCGCCAAGGCCGGTGTCGCGCCGGCCGATGTTTCGATGATGTCGCAGGTTGCCATGCTCAAGGGTCAGTCGACCGATCTGTGGGCGCCGATCGACACTTCCAAGATCAGAAACTACGACGATCTGCTCAAGCGCTTCGTCAACAAATATCCCGATGGCCGAGTTGCCGGCATTGGTGCGGTTGCCTGGTACATCACGCTGGTGACCAACACCGATAGCTATCCCGAAGCGCCTGATAGCTGGGCCGCATTGTGGGATCCGGCCAATGCCGACAAGCTCGGCCTGCTGGCGCTGGTGTCGAACTCGTTCCTGCTGGAAGTGACCGCAAAGACCTATCTCGGCGGCACCAATGCACTGGATACCGAAGAGGGCATCAACAAGGCATTTGAAAAGCTGGCCGAGGTCAAGCCCAATGTCCGGCTCTGGTACCGCGACGAAGCCCAGTTCGAACAGGCACTGAAATCCGGCGAGATCCCGATGGGACAGTATTACCACGACGTCACAGGCCTCGCAGCAGCCGATGGCCATCCGGTCCGCTCCACCTTCCCCAAAGAAGGCGGCATTCAGGATTCGGGTTGCTGGGCACTTTCCCGCGCCTCCGACAAGGTCGAGGAAGCGCATGTTTTCATCGACTACATGAGCCAGCCTGAGATTCAGGCAACGCTTTCACGCAAGGTCGGCACCGCGCCGACGCTGAAGCGTGACCTGCTCGACCTGACGGACGAAGAGTTCGCCAGCGTGTCATCCGACATTGATCCGATAATCCCACGCTACGATCTCTACCAGACCAAATCGGACTGGCTGAACCAGAAGTGGACAGAGCTGATCGTCGGCTGAGCCCCGATTGCACCTGTGCAAGAGATGTGATTGCGTAAAAAACGGGAGGGGATGGCTCGCCACCCCTCCCAGCCCCAAACTCGGGGCGATATGACAATGGGGACATGATGTCTGGATTGACACTCGATACCGTTCGCAAGGATTTCGGCAACTTCACGGCGGTCCGCGACGTGCATCTCACGGTTCCGCACGGCACCTTCGTCTGTATGCTCGGACCCTCGGGCTGCGGCAAGACCACGCTTTTGCGAATGATCGCCGGACTGGACCTGCCGACAAGCGGCTCGGTTTTGCTCGATGGCGACAACATCACGGCCGTACCGACTCACAAACGCGATCTTGGCATGGTTTTCCAGTCGCTGGCATTGTTCCCGCACCTGACCGTTGGCGAGAACATTGCCTATCCGCTTCGCATCCGCGGCGCACCCCGCGAGGAACAGAAGAAACGAGTCGATGAGTTGCTGGCGATGATCCATCTCTCCGGATACGCCGACCGCCCGGTGGCAAAACTTTCCGGCGGCCAGCGCCAACGGGTTGCCATTGCCCGCGCCCTGACGCGCTCACCCAAGCTTTTTCTGCTCGACGAACCGCTTTCCGCGCTCGATGCCAAGCTGCGCGAGGCTATGCAGGTTGAACTCCGCCAGTTGCAGCAGCACCTCGGCATCACCACCATCGTCGTCACCCATGATCAGCGCGAGGCCATGACCATGGCCGACACCGTAGTGGTCATGAACAAGGGAGAGATCCGTCAGGTGGCAAGCCCGATGCAAATCTATCGCCAGCCCGCCGACACATTTGTCGCTGACTTCATCGGCTCCACCAATCTTATCGAGATGGAAACCGACAGTGCCGGCCGTGCCATCGTGTTGGGCCAGGCCATTCCGGGCCTGACGGCGCCCGGTGGCGGCAAGGCGATCATCTCGATCCGCCCGGAAGATGTGCATCTCACCGCGCCCGGCAGTGAGGGAGCCATAACAGGCACAGTAACCTTTGTCCGCGATCTCGGCGGCACCATCGAGACCTTCATTGATTGCGGCGGCAAACCGATCGTCGCGGTATGTACGCCGCGCGCCCGGCCCGACGTCACAGTTGGCCAGTTGACAGGTGTTGTGCTGGAGCCCGACGTCTGTGTGGTGCTCAACACATGAGACGCGAGGCACCACAAAGGCTTGTTGATTACGCGCCACTCGCTTTCCCGGCGATCATGCTGACGGTGTTCTTCGTCATTCCTTTCGGAACCATGATTGCTGTCAGTTTCTTCCAGCGCCAGCAAGGCGGCTTCTATACGCCTGCCTTCGTCTTTTCCAATTACGAGCGTTTCGCCAGCCTGTTTTTCGCCAATGTGCTGGGCTTCTCACTAATGCTGGCCGTTCTCGTCGCCATCTGTTGCGTATGCATCGGAGTGCCGTTTACCTATCTCCTGACCCGGATGTCGCGGCGGTCGCAGATCGTCTGGATGGTTGCACTGTTGTCGGTGCTGTCCCTGTCGGAGGTGATCATCGGTTTCGCGTGGTCAACTTTGTTTTCTCGCACCGCCGGCATTACCAATCTCATGGTCACGCTGGGGCTGATGGACAAGGCAGTGGCACTTTCACCCGGATTTCCGGCAGTGCTGACCGCCATGGTCTATCAGGCGTTGCCATACACCATTCTGGTTCTGTACCCGGCGCTGGTGCGGCTTGATCCGACGCTGACCGAAGCGGCCCGCACACTCGGCGCTTCACCGCCGCGCGCTTTTTTCACCGTCGTGATACCGGCACTCAAAACCACAATTCTAGCCACGCTGATCATGGTGTTCATCTTCGCACTCGGCTCCTATCTGCTGCCGCAAATCCTTGGCCGGCCGCAGCACTGGACGCTGTCGGTGCTGATCACCGACCAGGCCATCTACCAGTCCAACATGCCGTTTGCCGCCGCAATGGCCGTGTTCCTGGTGCTGGTCACGCTTGCCATGGTAACGCTGACGCTGTTTGCCGGACGCAGACGGGAGGCCGTGGCATGACTCTCTATTTACGCCGCCTCTATTTCGTTCTCGTCGGCCTCTTTCTAGCCGCCCCGCTCATCGTTGTCGCCGGAGTATCGGTAAATGCAAAACAGACCCTGGCTTTCCCGCCGCAGGGCTTCTCGCTCGACTGGTATGTCGAGATCTTCACCGATACCGGCTGGCGCAATGCACTGTTTGCATCGCTGACGCTGGCAATACTGTCAGCAGCACTTGCCGTGGCAATCGCGCTGCCGTTGAGCTGGTTTTTGTGGAGGCGGACTGCACCCTGGGCCAACATCTTCCAGCTCCTCGGAGTCGCTCCCTTCACATTACCGCCGGTGATCACCGCGCTTGGGCTCTTGACCTTCTGGGCCACCACCGGGTTTTACGGCCAGCCCTGGACGGCTGTAATCAGCCACGCGATCTTTTTCGTCACCCTGCCTCTGGTCACCCTGTCGCTTGGGTTTTCCGGCATCGACCGCTCACTCGTCGAGGCTGCGGCCACCATGGGCGCCGACGACCGCACCATCTTCCGCACGGTCGTGCTGCCGCTGATCACGCCTTATCTGGTCTCAGGCTATGCCTTCGCTTTCGTGCTGTCGCTCAATGAGTACATCGTCGCCTACATGACGGTCGGCTTCACTATGGAAACCCTGCCGATCAAGATATTCAACGCACTGCGCTATGGCTACACACCGACCATGGCCTCGGTCACCGTCTTGTTCGTGGTCCTGGCGGCAATAATCTATTCGCTGATCGCCCGGTATGGCGATCTCCTCAAGCTGCTTGGCGCCAATTCCGGAGAAAAGCCATGATCCGCCTCTCGGCCTTGCAGATGCAGACCGCTGGAACCGATACAACCGTCAATCTGGCGCGCATTGAAATGGCTGCCCGCCAGGCGGCTCAAGCCGGATCAACCTTGCTGGTCACGCCGGAACTCGGGGTAACCAGCTATGGCGGCGGAAAGGATACTCTGGCTCTGGCAGAAACCGCCGACGGACCGATTGTCACCAGGCTGGGCGACATCGCCCGCGACACCGGCGTCGCCATTGTTGCCGGCTTTGCCGAAAGCTGCGGAGGTGCCTTTTTCAATTCGGCTGTCTACACTGATGGTGCACGCCCCCCCACAGTCTATCGCAAATCACATCTTTATGGCGCTTATGAGCGCGAACTGTTTTCGCCGCAGCAACCACAAACGTGCCTGTTCACCCATCGGGGTATGAAAGTGGGGATGCTGATCTGTTACGATGTCGAGTTTCCGGAGAATGTGCGGCGACTGGCACTGGCAGACGCAGAGGTAGTCCTGGTGCCAACGGCTACACCATTAGGCTATTCAGGAAAATTTATCGCCGAAAAGATGATCCCTGTGCGCGCATTCGAAAACCAGATCTTCATCGTCTACGCCAACAATACTGGTCGTGACGGCATGTTCGACTATGCCGGACAATCGGTCATCGCAGCTCCCGATGGCTCGCTGTTGGCATCGGCGGGATTGGCAAAGGAATTGCTGACAGCGGACATTGATCCTGTGCTCTATACCCGCTCCCGAGCCGAGAACACCTACTTGAACGATCTTTAACCAGTACCGCCACTTTTGAACTTGAGTATCCGCGGACCGTGCTGACGAGAACCAGCTTCTTGGCTTGTCGGTTGGCTGTGATCTCGCCTCCATGTTTTATCAATCGTTGAGTTAGCTTGCGGCGAGAAGGTCAAGGATTTTCCCTTGGTCTTGATGTCTGAACCCGTCGGACCAAGGGATAAACACCTGGCTCCACGCTGCAATGCCAGCACCTTCCTGACAGTATCCGACTGTTCGGCTAGAGTGGCCGCTGCTGCCGGCCGCTCATGCGGCACATCCTGTCCGGGCACTGCGATCCAAAATGTTTTGGAACCAATTCCAGTCTGGTGAGTTCAATCTAGCTGAGACGCAATTGGGCGCACGCTGGACCTCCGCGGGCTCGGATCTTTAATGCCGTTGGCAACACTCAGGAGATGACTTGGAACACCTCAGTCCACCCCACAAGCCATTATCCGAATCTGACCAAACGAGCGAACATCTCAACGAAAAAGAACTTCGACGCCAACTCAATGCCATTCTCGACAACGCCAGCGTCTCCATATTCTTGATGAATGAGCACCAGCAGTGTACCTACATGAATGCTGCTGCTGAGCGCCTCACCGGCTACACGCTGCAAGAGACACGGGGACGCGCCCTCCACGACGTGGTTCATCATACCCATCCTGACGGCCGCCATTATCCGCTCGAAGACTGCCCTATCGATCGGGCTTTTCCCGAGCGCAACAGGATGCAGGGCGAAGAGACATTCGTTCACAAGGACGGCAGCTTCTATCCCGTCGCATTCACCGCCAGCCCCATACGTGACGATCTCGGCAACCCGATAGGCACCATCATTGAGGTCCGGGGCATAGCCGAAGAAAAGGCCCGGGAAACAGCGTTACGTGAAAGCGAGGAACGTTTTCGTAACATGGCCGACCACGCTCCGGTCATGATGTGGGTTACCGACGCCGGGGGATATTGCAATTATCTCAATCGCGCATGGTACCAGTACACGGGCCAGACTGTTGAAGAAGCACGCGGTTATGGTTGGCTGCAAGCGACCCACCCGGACGATAGGCAGGATGCGGAACGCATCTTTCTGGAGGCAAATGCAGCGCACCAGGCATTCAGGGTCGAGTACAGGCTGCGCCGCGCCGACGGGGCTTACCGCTGGGCGATCGATGCCGCCGCTCCGCGGTTTGGTCCCGACGGTGAGTTCCTCGGATACATCGGTTCAGTAATTGACATCGATGAACGCAAAGAGGCCGAAGAGCGGCAAGAGCTTCTCGTCCAGGAGCTTCATCACCGTGTCAAAAACAATCTGGCGACCGTACAGTCGATCGTGAACTTTACTCTGAAGACATCGGAGACGGTCGAGGCTTTCAACGAAGGTATCTCAAACCGCATTTCAGCGCTGGCCCGAAGCCACTCGATGTTAACCAGCAAACCAGACCAGACGTCCGACCTGAAGACAATTCTCATGACCGAACTTGTACCCTACGACGACGGTCGGCGCATAAGACTTGAAGGTCCGGAACTCGGTGTACCGGGCGACGTGGCCATGGCAATTGCGATGGCGGTTCATGAACTGACGACAAATGCAGCCAAGTATGGTGCGCTGTCATCCCGAGACGGTCACGTCGAAATATCCTGGGCAGTCGAACACGGTGCAGACAGCGAGCATTCGTTCTCCATGAATTGGTTGGAACGCAATGGCCCATCGGTGACCGAACCAACCAAACGCGGGTTTGGATCAATTCTACTGGAACGAGTACTCGGGCGCCAATTGGGCGGATCGGTACAGATCGCATACCCACCTACTGGGGTGCAGGTCCTAATCCGCGGCCGACTTCACGCGCCCGCTTCCTACCCTTATGCTGCATTTGCCAAGGATCTGAACCGATGAGCTTGGGACTCGAAGGCGCAAAAATCCTTATCGCCGAGGACAACATGATGGTTGCGCTCGATCTATCTATGGAAATGGAGGATTTGGGCGCAGAAGTAATCGGTCCTTTTGCGCGCGTTGAGGATGCGCTCGTCGCCATAAGATTGTCAAAACCCGACGGAGCCATTCTCGATGTGAATCTCCTGGATGGTTACGTGACGCCATTGGCCGAACAACTCATCGACGCTGACGTACCGGTGGTATTCTGCACCGGGGTGTCGTTGCCGGTGGAGTTGCAAGACAAGTATCCCGAGGCACAGGTGTTCATAAAACCCACTGCATCACGCGCCCTTGCCGATGCCCTCGCGCACAAACTGGATGAAAAGATCAAGCGCTCAGAGTAATTGCCATGCAGATGGCCCGACACACTTCGGCAAAAACCATATCCAGAGGGTATGATGCGTTCAATAGTCTCGTGTAACTGGCTTTGCTTTTTCGTTGGGCTTGCAAGAAGGTCTGCCGGATCGGTCCGGACTGGTATTTAGCGAAGCCTATTTGGTTTTGCGTCGGGTAATGGCTCATGGCGCGAGGAGCTAGCATCGCCAGCGAAGATGAAGTTTTCGCGCCAGCGATACGCCTTGAA
>JBPOEW010000038.1:0-2091 GCA_051251555.1 Hoeflea sp. | reverse complement strand
ACAACGCCGAATGGCTGGACGGGTTGAACTACCTCGATTTCCTGCGCGACATCGGGCGGCATTTTTCGATCAACCGAATGCTGTCGTTTGAAAGCGTCAAGTCACGTCTTGACCGCGAGCAGTCGCTGTCCTTCCTCGAGTTTAACTACATGATCCTGCAAGCCTATGATTTCATGGAGCTTCACCGCCGCCATGGCTGTATCCTGCAAATGGGCGGGTCGGATCAATGGGGCAATATCGTAAACGGGATCGACCTGACCCGCCGCGTGATCGATGGCGAAGTTTACGGCCTGACAACCCCGCTGCTGACCACGTCTGACGGCAAAAAGATGGGTAAATCCCAATCCGGTGCGATCTGGCTGAACCCCGACATGCTGTCACCCTATGAATTCTGGCAGTTCTGGCGCAACACGACCGACGCTGATGTGGGCCGCTTCCTCAAACTCTATACAGAGCTGCCGGTCGATGAATGCGACCGTTTGGGCGCGCTGGAAGGGTCCGAAATCAACGCGGCCAAGATCAAGCTGGCGAACGAGGTCACAACCCTGTTGCACGGTGCGGAAGCTGCAAAAGCGGCAGAGGCGACTGCCCGTGAAGTGTTTGAAAAGGGCGGGATTGGCGACGATCTGCCAACCCTGACACTGACAGCCGCCGACATCGGCGACGGCATGTCGATCGTGCAACTGATCGTCAAATCGGGTCTGGCCGGGTCTGGGAAAGAGGCGAAACGCCTAATCTCGGAAAACGGCGCGCGGATCAATGACGAACCGCTGACCGATGCTGGCATGATGATCGACGCCGCGGCCTTGGCATCGCCAATCAAGCTGAGCGCGGGCAAGAAACGCCATGCGCTGGTCCAACTGGGCTAAGCTTTAAGGGGGCGGGTCGCCCTGCCCCCGTTACTTTAGCTCTCGGCCTTTTCCTCAAGCACCAGCCATTCGGCCTCGGCATCTTGCAACTTTTCGTTCCGCTCGACCAAAGCATCGGTCGCCTTTTGGAACTTCACCGGATTGTCGGTGTACAGCGCGGGGTCGCTCATCAACTCTTCCAACTTGGCAATCTCGGCCTCCAGGCGCGAAATCTCGGCGGGCAATGCCTCAAGACGGTGCTTTTCAGTAAAGCTCAGACCCTTTTGCGCGGCGGCTTTCGGCTTTTCGCCCTTGGCCCCCGGCTTGGACTTGGCAATCACACTTTGGTCAAAGTCATCCTGCTGGCGCTGTGCCAGATAATCGGTCCAACCGCCGGCATAAACCGTGGCCTTACCATCACCTTCCATGGCGATGGTGGTCGCAGCAACACGGTCAAGGAAATCACGGTCGTGGCTGACCAGCAGCACGGTACCATCATAGGTCGACAGCAATTCCTGCATTAAATCAAGGGTTTCAACGTCCAGATCGTTGGTCGGTTCATCGAGAACCAGCATATTGCTGGACCGCGCCATAATCTTGGCCAGAAGCAACCGTGCCTTTTCACCACCCGACAAGGACCGTACCGGCGCACGCGCCTGACCTTCGTCAAACAGGAACTCTTTCAGGTATCCAACGACATGTTTCGGCTGGCCGCGCACCAAAATCTGGTCCGCTTTACCCGATACGCGCATCTCGGGATCGCCAGTCAGGCTGTCCCACAGCGACATATCGCCGTCCAACTGCGCGCGCGCTTGGTCAAACAACGCGATCTCAAGGTTTGTGCCCAGTTTGATCGTCCCTGAATCAGGCTGTTCCTTGCCAATCAGCATGTTCAAAAGCGTGGTTTTGCCGACGCCGTTCGGCCCCACCAGCGCAATCCGGTCGCCCCGTTGAATGGTAATATCGAAGGGGCGCAAAATCGTCTTGTCGCCAAAAGATTTGGTGATGCCCACGGCCTCGACCACCTTGCGGCCCGATTTGGGTCCGGCCTCAAGCGCCATGGCCGCCGTGCCCTGCCGTGTGATCTGGCTGGCGCGTTCGGCGCGCAGGTCTTGCAAGGCGCGCACGCGGCCTTGGTTGCGCTTACGCCGCGCTGAAATGCCCTCAACAGCCCAACGTGCCTCCGCCTTGATCTTGCGGTTCAGCTTGTGGCGCTGCATGTCCTCTTCTTCCCACATCTGGT
>JBPOEW010000037.1:0-2322 GCA_051251555.1 Hoeflea sp. | reverse complement strand
TTCGCCGCGAGCATCGGCGATGGGTTTGCCCTGCTCAAGGGAAACGATTGTGGCGAGTTCTTCAGTGTGATCAGCCAGAGATTGTTTGATTCTTTCGAGCACACTTGCGCGATGCAGGTGGCTGGTTTTCGCCCATTCGCGTTGTGCCCGCACTGCGAGCTGGACGGCCTTCTCGATGAGTTCTTTGTTCGCGGAGGGAACGTCGGCGATGCGCTTGCCGGTGGCGGGATTGATTACCGGCAGGGTGCCCAGCTCGGGATCGATCTCGACATGTCGTTCGCCAGCAACAACATTGCTCGGCGCGTTGCCGATGAGGGTGTCAGGGCCAAATATATTGCGTGACACGAAGATCCTTTCGTATCGCCACTGATTCCGAGGCGACAGTGCTTGCGGGGAACAACTTCATTCTAAAATAGAGTAAACCGGTTTTTCAGACTGTACACGCCACGGCGTTGAGGTGCAATGCATCACTATTGTCGAACATTCCGACATGATGGATGCAGCGAGCACCGAACGCTTGAGAATGTGCGTGACACCTGACATCGCGCTGATAGGGGAGGGCAAAATGGACGGTTCCACTGCTACCGAACCTGAGAGCGCTGCTCCTGCGGCGTCAGAACGATCGTCGCCTGCATCGCCTCTTCGTGTGCGCGCACGACTCGTGGATGTCGCCGAGCGCAGCGGCGTCACCAAATCGGTAGTCTCGCGCATCATCAACAACGACCAAACCTTGCGCACAAGGCCCGAGACTCGTGAGCGAGTTCTCGAGGTGGCCCGCGAACTCGGTTATCGCACCCATGCCGGTGCGCGTGCGCTCTCGGTTTCGCGCACCGGTGCCTTTGCGCTGCTCATTCCCGACCTCAGCAACTCCGTCTACGCAGCGATCACCCGCGGGGCCTACCGTCGTGCGCACGAAAGTGGCTACGTGTTGCTGCTTGCCGAAGACTCCGCCGATTCCAGCAGCGATGCCGTTGAATTTGCCGAGCTCGTCACCTCTGGCCGCGTCGACGGTCTCCTCATCGCCTCAGCGCATCCCGAACATCCGCTCGTTGACATGCTGAAACAAGACCCCGGTTCTGTGGCGCACGTGTTTGTCAACCGGGAGGTCGAAGGCTCCGAGCGCAACGTTGGTCTGGATATGCGGGGGGCGACGGCCCTGGCGGTCGATTACCTTCATGATTTCGGTCACTCCAAAATCGGCATGATTGCGGGCCCGACGAATTTGGGGCCAGCTCCCGCTCGCCTCGAAGGCTTCCGTTCTCGGATGCGTGAACTCGGCTTTGACTCCGAACGCTATGCCGCAGGAGCGTTCAGCGAGCGCGGGGGCTACGAGGCCACCCTGACGCTCCTGAAGCAGCACCCTGAACTGACAGCGTTGTATGCGTCGACGTTCGGCCAAGCTGTAGGTGCGCTCGCGGCGGCAAAACATCTTGGTTTTAGCGTTCCCGGCGATCTTTCGCTTCTTGGGTACGACGATCTCGCGGTGGCAGATTTTCTTGACCCGCCGTTAACGACGTTGCAGATGCCTTTGGACGCCTTGGGGGTCGCTGCCGTTGATGCGCTTCTCGCGCAGCTCGAAACTCACGAACCGTCTGGGCGACGGATCGAGGGTGGTTATCGCATTGTTGAGCGCGAATCCGTTGCTCCACCGCGTTCTTAGGCTGCGGCGACAACCCTTACCGCCACTTTTCTGGCGCTGCGTAGTCTTCGCGTGCGGCCAAAACGCTGTTCACGCGTGAGTACCCTCTCGACAATTCGCAGTCTCTCATCTTGCGGCTAGCGCAGTCTGTCTGTATTCTTTGAAAAACCGGTTCACCGACGCGAGGGGAGCAGGTTTCGTCTCCAATGCAACGAAGCATGAAAGGTACATCGATGGCTCAGCTATCTCCACTGGGACCACACGGATTTTCACGTCGCGTCTTACTCGCGGGCCCTGCTCCATTATTCGCAGCAAAGCGAACTTCACGCTGTCCCTCGGTATGACCTGCTTTTTCCAGCAGAACGCGACTGATTGGGCCCCGGTGATGAGGACGATGGTGACCACGCTGGGTCCGCCCCTCGTCATCGCCGCCCTCAACCGCTTCGTCTCCCTCGGTGGAGTCAGCGGCGCGCTTTCGTCACAATAATCACACTTCTCAGAGAAAGCTCAGCCCAATGTCTGCTTCACCAACCTCAAGCGCAGCAACCCGCCGCAGTGCGCAGTACTCATCGTCGACCAAGTGGTTCACGAATTTCCGCACTACAGCGATCACCGGACTCGGGCCAGAAGAAGGCGTCCATCGCCGTGACCCCAGTAGCGTGCTCGACGTCGACGGAACATTT
>JBPOEW010000036.1:0-2328 GCA_051251555.1 Hoeflea sp. | reverse complement strand
GGGCTGGCGCGGGCCTTTATCAAGCTGCACCAAAGCCATCGCCAGACCCATGAACGCCTTGCCTATCTGGACGAGGCTTTGGGCCGCGAAGATGCCCGCGCCTCCCCCAGCCCGTGGGAGGAAGTGCGCGATTTCTTTCACTACTGCGATAACTATATTGATGCCGTTGACCGCGCCGCCGAACATTTCGCCCGTGCCAACAGCGATGGCAAAACGCTGAAGGCGACGGCGATTGCAGCACTGACGGCGGTGGGTATCAAGGTCAGCTTTGACGACATGGCCGCCTTGCGCCGCTATGATCCGAACGCGGGGATTTTGCACATCTCGTCTCGTGCCCCGCAAGAGACGCAACTGTTTCAACTGCTGTTCCAGACGGCCATGACCCGACAGAACAGCCTGCTCGAAGCGACGCTTGATCTGGCGCGGTTTCACAGCGGTGCGGCGCGGGACATCGCCAAAATTGGCCTCGCCAATTATTTCGCGGGTGCGGCGCTGATGCCGTACCAGACGTTTTTGGCCAAGGCGCAAGAATGCCGTCATGACCTTGAGATCTTGGCGGGGCAATTTGGCGCGTCGATTGAACAGGTCGCCCACCGATTGTCGACGCTGCAACGGCCCGGATCGAAGGGTATTCCGTTCTTTTTCGTGCGCGTCGATCAGGCGGGTACGATCACCAAGCGCCATTCGGCCACGCGGCTGCAATTTGCCCGATTTGGCGGGGCGTGTCCGTTGTGGAATGTGCACAGCGCGTTCGAAACACCGGGGCGTTTCCTGCGGCAGCTTGCCGAAACACCCGATGGGGTGCGCTATATCTCCTTGGCGCGCGATATCTCGAAACCCGCCGGACGGTTCGGCGCGCCGGTGCGACGCTATGCAATTTCATTGGGCTGCGAGGTGCGCCACGCGGCGGCCATGGTCTATGCCGACGGGATGGACACCAGCCGCGCATCGGCCTTTGAACCTATCGGAATTTCCTGCCGAATTTGCGAGCGTAAGGGCTGCCACCAGCGGTCTGTGCCACCGCTGGAACGGCAATTGGTTGTCGATCCTGATTTGCGCGATGTGCTGCCCTATCAGGTGGAATAATCACCGCCGCGCAGCACGCCATCCGGCCGCGCGCGCCTCGCTTGCTGAACAGAACCAACGCTCGCCTTTATCCGTGCGGATCGCGGTGCGTTGATAGTCACGTTGACCCGCCACATGGAAAATGCGCACGCCTTTGGTGCTGATGTTCCCCTTGATCGTGCAGCCGTATTGACCGACCTGCGCTGGTGTTTTTGCCGTCGCAACCTGAGTCGCGCGTTTTTGGGCGCGGAATGCTGACGGGCGGATCATCGTGTAGGCGTGAATGCCGCGTCCTGCCCGGATCGAAGCTTTCTCCACGGCGATATAATCGCGAGAGTATTCGGCAAAGGCAAAGGCCAGCCCGCTGGCAACAAGGTTTTGCCCGACGTCCACATTTCCCACCACGCAGCGCGCCACACTGCGCCCGTAACGGTCTGTATCAATCTGTCGGCACACGGTACGCTTGCCTTGGTAAGCATCACGTACCTGCGTCGTCACGAACGCGCCACAGCGCAGTTCATCGCCGCGCGCATCAGTGCAGGTTTGATCGCCCTCGGGCGCATCAATGCCGAACAGGCGCACACGCGTGCCGCCCACATCAAATGTGTCGCCGTCGATGACCTGAATGGTGCCGGTGACGCGCTTTCCCGCTGCCTGAGCAGGGACGCCGAGGATCGCAGTGCTGAGCACGAGGCACAAAAGTGAACAAAGTTTTAACATGCGCCATGACTGGAGCGTTTGACGGCCCCAATCAATGGCATTTGTTAATTTAGGTTAAGTTTTGATACCCCGCCGCGACTTAGCGCTGCGATGTTTCCCAATTTGGGTTAATCCACGGTTCATCATTCGCAGCAGCCAATGGATCGATCCCCAAGATATGGTCGGACATCTTTTCACCCACCATGATCGACGGCCCGTTCAGATTACCGTTGGTGATCCGTGGGAAAATCGAACTGTCCGCAACGCGCAGACCATCCACACCGATCACCCGGCCTTGCGGGTCGACAACCGCGTCGGGATCATCCGCACGGCCCATGCGACAGGTGCCACAAGGGTGATAGGCGCTTTCGGCGTGTTCGCGGATAAAGGCGTCCAGCTCGTCATCCGTTTGCACATCGGCACCGGGCTGAATCTCGCCTTTGACGAAGGGTTCGAACGCCTCTTGGGCGAAAATCTCGCGGGTCAGACGGATGCAATTGCGGAACTCCTCCCAATCGCGGTCCTGCGACATATAGTTGAACACGATTTTCGGCGTATCGGCAG
>JBPOEW010000035.1:0-2343 GCA_051251555.1 Hoeflea sp. | reverse complement strand
CCATGATCCGCGGATTTCTAGGGGGTATCTTGATCGGCGGCGCGTTCAGCGTTGTCTTGGCTGGAATCGTATCGTTTTTTATCCCCATCAGCACCGCGCCGGAAATTTCCGATGCAGGACCCGCTGAAATCGACAGTGCCGAAGCTGGTGGTGTTGTGGCCGTTATGCCCGAAATGGACGACCCCCAACCCGTGGCAGAGCCTGTGACCGCGATGGAACCCCCAGCGGATGATGGTCTGGGTGATGTGGCCCTCGAAATGTCGACAGCGCCGCTGACGCCGCCCGAGATGGTTCAAACGGTCGAAGCGCCGACACCGGGTGCCACAAGCACAGCGCCAGAGATTTCCGGCGATGATCCTGTACTGCCCAACCCCATGGCCTTGGCCCCGATGGAGCCGCAAGCCCCTGATGTAGTAGAGGTGGAAACCCAAGCCGCTGATCCCGTCGCCGTCGCCGCAACGGAACCTGAGGCGGAAGAAGCGGTTGTTGAGGTGCCCGAGCAACCCGCGTCAGACACCGCTGACGCACCGGCCGAGACTGAACCGACCGTCGCGCCGATGCCGCTGCCCAAGATCAAGACCGTTGTCGTTGAGGCGGAAGAAACCCCCGCCGAGGAGCCTGAGACGCGCCGCGCCTATAGCGCCTTGCCCACCGTCACCCCGAATGCGGCAGACGCGGATGCGGACCTGCCGGAAACCAGCAACAAGGTCACCGTAAACCGTTTGCCCACTGCCGTTTCTGGGGATCAGGTGCAGGCGGATGCAAGCCCGCTGCCGGTACTTCGCCCGATTGACCTGTATGCCCAGACTTTTGTGAACGAAGATCAAAAGCCTTTGATGAGCATTTTGTTGATTGATCAAGGCAGTGACCTTGAAGGCGGCGAAGTGGGTATCGCGGCTTTGCGCAGCTTTCCCTATCCGATCAGTTTCGCCGTTGATGTTGCCTTGCCAGACGCCGCCGAGCGGATGGAGATTTATCGCGCAGAAGGCTTTGAAGTCTTGGCGATGGTTGACCTGCCAGACGGCGCAGAGCCGTCAGATGCCGAAACGACCCTTGCCGTCGCATTCCAACGCATGCCGCAGGTGGTTGGTGTCTTGGAAGGGGTGGGCGCAGGGTTGCAACCTAGCCGCGACGTCGCGGATCAGGTGACCGAGATTTTGGCCCAAGGCGGCTATGGGCTGGTCAGCCAAGACAAAGGGTTGAACACCATGCCAAAGCTGGCGGTCAAAGATGGTGTGCCTGCCGCCCCGATTTTCCGCGACTTTGACAGCAAAGATCAGACACCCACCGTGATCCGCCGCTTTTTGGACCAAGCCGCGTTCAAGGCTGGGATCGAAGGATCGGTAATCATGTTGGGCCGGATGCGCCCCGAGACAATCTCGGCATTGCTGGTCTGGGGCTTGCAAGACCGCGCTGGCCAAGTCGCCCTTGCGCCGATCTCGGCTGTGTTGTTGGCAGCAAGCGGCGAATAACGCTAGATAATCTCGTCTTCGTCGAACAGCGGGTCGCTTTCCAACTGGGTGATCATATCCTCGACCGTGTCTGCAACGGCGCGCGGCATAAGCTTGGCAAGGTGAAATACCGCGTCGCCCTCATTCACCACAGGCAGGATCGCGCGGCCGATCAGGATGCCGTCAAAGGGGGCCAGAATGTCTTCCTCGGTCTTGCCAAAGGGGTCGGATACCGTGGCAAGCGCATCGCCTGCCTTAACGGTTTCCCCCTCGGCACGAAAGGTGCGCAGCAGCCCGCCCACAGGCGCGCGCAGCCAGGTGGAGCTGGAACAGACATGCGATTGACGGCGCGATTGCGCGATGCCTTTGGCGGGCAACATGTCTTCGGCGCGCATCACACGTAAAATACCCGCGACACCGGCACGTACCGCCATTTCGTCAAACCGCAACCCTTCGCCCGCCTCGTACAGCAGCACGGGCGTGCCCTTGGCCGATGCAACGGCGCGCAACGATCCGTCGCGCAGCGGGGACGTTAACACGACAGGGGCCGCAAAATTGATGGCCATGCGCCGTGTTACAGGGTCGGAGGGCGAAATGCGCACCTGCGGCAGGTTGGTGCGGTGGATCGCGGCGGAATGCAGATCGATCCCGAAATCACAGCGCAGCACCACATCATTCAGGAATATATGCGCCAGCCGTGATCCCAGTGACCCGGATGGATGGCCCGGAAAGCAGCGGTTCAAATCGCGGCGGTCGGGCAGATAACGCGACCGGTTCAGAAAGCCAAAGGAGTTCACGACGGGGATCACCAACAAAGTCCCGCGCAAGGACTTGAGCTGCGGGGTGCGCAGCAGACGGCGCACGATCTCGACCCCGATCAATTCATCGCCAT
>JBPOEW010000034.1:0-2641 GCA_051251555.1 Hoeflea sp. | reverse complement strand
GGTCGGGTCCAGCACCAGCCAGGTCCCGTCCTCCCTGTCGATCCGCGTCAGGCCCAAGTCCGTCAGTTCCGAGCTGGCCAGCATCAGCGTCCAAAGCAAGCTCGCGGCCATCATCGAGACGATCCCCGCCAAGAACGTCCCCATGATCAGCCAGGGCGAGATCGTCAGCCAGCTCTTGTTCTGTCGCAGAAAGGTGCGGGTATCGGTCTCGATTGTACGATGCGCGATGGTCGCAATGTTGCTCAAATCGGTCCTGAAGCTCTCCAGCTGGGATGCCATCTAGGCGGCGTAGTCCTGCCGGATCGTGTCCAGTTCCGCGTTCAACTTCTCGCTCAGCCGCGTCGGCTTGCCAGTCTTCATGGAAGATTTCTCCTTTCAAACGCCAGCGCTCGCCGGTGTCGGGGTCTTGGGCGGTTAGGTAGGCTTTGCCGACGCGTGGCAGGTCATAGCCTGCGTCTGTGAGGGCATCGACCATAGTTGCGCGGTCAGTGATCAGGCCGACGCTGACCTGATCCAGAACCCACGTATGCAGCTCGTCACGGCCTTGGGCGCGTGTTGAGGTCTCGATGGTGTCGCGGACCTCTTGGACCCGCTCGAGCTCCATCGGGTCGGCCCAGCCGTGGCGCTGGTTCATCACATCGCGCAAGGAATCGAACGCTTTCTCATAGCCGGGCGGCGCGATGTTCAGACTCCGGCCCGAGGTCAGCTCCAAGCGCGGGGTGCAGAAGTGAAGCTCGACGCGGTCTTCGTGGGTATGTCGGACCCAAAGCACGTCATATTGCGTCGGGTCCAGCCCCGCGAAGGCCAGACGCTCGAAGTGGTCCATGACCTCGGCCTGTTGTTCCTCGGTCGGGGCATCGGCTGCGGCAAAGCTGATCACGCCCGCGCGGTAGGTCCACTGGTGGCGGCTGGCGTCGATCAGGGCTTCGGTGCGGTCGGGATTGCCGTGGAGGACCTCCGGCAAGGGCTCCCGCGTGACCGTCAACGGCTGACCGTCAGCGTCGCGGATCAGGTCGCGATTGTCGTCGTAGGCCAGCACCTTGTCCGCAACGAGGTAGCCGACCGGACCAGCGCCCGCGCCTTTACCGTTGCGGAAGAATTTAATCAGCATCGGCGGGCAGCCTCGACGATCTGGGCAAGCTGGCGCTCGATGGTCAGCAGGCGGCGGGCAACGGTGAGTGCGTCGAGATCAACGCGGCCCACCAGCATCGCGCGGTTCAGCCAGCGGGCGATCTGGTTGAGGTTGCCGCCGATGCGCCCAACGGCCAGCACGAGCGCAGGATCGACGCGGGGGATCGGCTTGCGACGGCGGGCTTCGGTCAGGCCAAGCGCCTCACGCAGCAAGGTCGCAGCAGGAAGGCCAGCGGCTTCGGCCTTGGCGCGCAACTGGGCCTTCTCTGCCGCTGTGCACCGAAAGACGAATGTCTCGGTCAGCCGCTCTTTGGTGCGGGCTTTACCCGCGCCGGTGGGGTTCGAAGGGGAGGCTTGCCGCCCCTCGCAAGGTCCCGTGTCAGCAGCGCCAGCGTATGACATGGGTCGCCTTGCTGTTTGCTCTTCGGTGGGATCGGTTGCGGTCATGATCTGAGGCCTGCGGCTTGGATTTGGGCCTCGGAAACCATCTTCGACGCAAGCAAAGCCGTGACTTGGGTGCCCGTGATGTGTTTGCACATCGGGCTGCGATCACTGATCCAGCAGGCCAGTCGCGCATGGTGATCGGCCTGCAAGGCTGCCGTCTTTTCTCGGTTTTCGGCTTGCTTCTCGACATAGGCCTGCCAGCGCCGAGATTGAAACCAGTTGTCGGAAAAGCAGACCTTGGAGCGGGTGAAACCTGCGCTCTCGGTCGCGTAGGCTTGGACGGCATGCAGCAAGTCTTCCGGGGCGGTCCCCTCCTTCATGGCCTCTTCTATCTGGACAAGGCATGCCGCTTTGCCGCGTAGTCGGTCGGGCGGATATGCTGCCAAAATCTTCTCAGAGTCTTCATCCGCCACCGCCTCGCGCCTGCGCGTAGGTGGTTTATGGATAGTTTTAGGATGGTTTGGGGGCCACTGTGGCCCCGGTACCCCGGCCACAGTGGCCCCCGTACCGGGTCCAGACTGGACGGGGCCCACTGTGGACCCCGTCTCAATCTCGGGCTCTAACGTGGGATCCAGGGCCTCAACCTTGGCGAGATCGATCCGGTAGACCACGGTGAATCCGTTCTTGCAGGTCCGTGCGCCGGTCTCGACCAGAATGCCTTCTTTGAGGAATTCGCGCACGGTTCGCTTGACGGTGGTCTCCCCCAGCTCGGTGTGGCGCTGAATCGTTCCTTTAGAACACCAGATGCCTGAGCCATCGTCGCTCGCCTTATCAGCCAGAAACATGATGATCTGCTTGCGCGTTGCACTGCCGAACTTTCGTTCCGCGCATGTATTCGCAACCCGCCAGCTCATTGGAAGGCCCCGAATTGCGCAAAGGCGTGCGAATTTTGTACAGCTTTTGTACGAGATTCCCGCCGTTTCAGCAGAATTGAGCGCGAAAGCTCGCGTAAGTTTCTGCAAGCTCCTGCACAAACCCCTGTAAATACGTCATATTTTAAAGGTGTTTTTGGTGACCCCGATTGGATTCGAACCAATAACCTGCCCCTTAGGAGGGGGCTGCTCTA
>JBPOEW010000033.1:0-2646 GCA_051251555.1 Hoeflea sp. | reverse complement strand
ATTGGGCTGTTGGCCGGAACCGAACTTGAAAAGGGCAAGAGGTAATGGATTTGGTATTCTTCTTGATCGGTGCCGGGTGTGTTATGTGCGTCATGCTGGCCCGCCACTTCATTGCCGGTTTTCCCGCACAGGGCCCTGAGGATTACGCAGACGATCTTAACGTGCTGGACATGCGCAAAGATCTGGACGGAGAGATGGTTTGCGAAGGTGTTATCTTTGGCCCGATGGGGCGGGTCACCAGCACCTTTGTCGCGGATTTCAATGTGCACTGGGACGGCGATATCGCGACGATCAACGAACATTTCACCTATGATGATAAATCGACCCAGGATCGCGTCTGGACTATTCAAATGGGCGAGAGCGGAAACTTTACCGCAACTGCACCCGATGTGCCCGGTGTCGGCAAGGGCTGTAACTCAGGGGCGACGATACAAATCCGCTATCCGATCACACTGCCCGAAGATGTGGGCGGGCACACGTTGCAAACAGTCGATTGGATATACCTGACGCCCGAAGGCACGCTGATCAACCGCAGCCAGTTCCGCAAGTTCGGGTTCAAGGTCGCAGAGCTGGTCGCGACCATTCGCAAAAGGGAAACGCAATGAAATCGTGGCAGGGCAAGCGGTACTGGCTGGTCGGCGCAAGCGCGGGCCTGGGGGAGGCGCTGGCCCACAAGCTAAGCCGCGCCGGGGCCGAGGTGATTGTATCGGCACGGTCAGAGGACAAACTTGCCGAGTTGGTCAAAGCGCTGCCGGGCAAAGCCAGTTTCGAGACCATTGATGTGCAAGATATCGACAGCGTCCGCGCCGCCGTCCGAAACGTGGGCGACGTCGATGGCATTGTCTATCTGGCCGGTGCCTATTGGCCATTCGGCGCGCAAGAATGGGAAGCGGACCACGCGACAACAATGATTGATGTTAATTTGACAGGCCTCGTCCGGGTGATGGGCGAAGTCGTCCCCGGCATGGTGCAGAAAAATGCCGGCCACATCGTCATCACATCAAGCCTGACCGCCTTTCGCGGCTTGCCAAAATCAATCGGATATACGGCATCCAAAGCAGGGACGATGTCGTTGGCAGAATGCATGTACGCAGACCTGCGCAAGACCGGCGTTCAGGTTCAGGTGATCAACCCCGGATTTATAAAGACCCAACTAACAGATAAAAACGACTTCAAGATGCCGTTCCTGATGACACCAGAAGACGCCGCACAACAGACCTTTGATCACATGAACAGCGACCGGTTCAAGAAAAGCTTCCCCTTCGCATTCTCGCTGCTGTTCCGCTTTTCAAGGCTGCTGCCCGATGCTATCTATTTCCGCCTGTTCAGCTAGGCGACCCTGATCCAAAGCTGTCGTCTTGCGACGACATTATATATTTTGCGGGTCCCCTGCTTCTCTGGCTTTTAAATATCCAAAAGATGCTCATTGAAAAGCCGCTTCGCCCGCTGCCAAACCGCTGTGTCCTCCCCAAGCCCCTGCAACGTGGGAAGCAGTTGCGCGGCGTAATTTTCTGAGCTTTCCAGTGGCAGCATTGACGGCAGGTTATCAATCGCGGTGACGTCCAGTGGCGGGTTTTCATGAACCCGCAGGGCAGGAGCTTCCCAGCTGGTTGCTTCGCTATAGATCGGAACTGGATTGAACGTGCTGTCGGGATCACAGGCGATATCTCCGACCACGCGAAGCCGACGTTCTGCGGTGAGCGCTGATTTCGGGACAAAGACAGGCGTGTTCGGACCGGCGAGGATACAGTTAAAGAATAGCGTATGGTTCAGGATTTCTGGAAAAGGTCCGCCGCTGGCGGTTTCCGCCATATCCCAACCGGTCACAGGAATATCCAACCGCTTGCATAGATCCGAGGCACCCGTGCCGACACGACCAAGCGCGCCGATCACCAATGCGTCCAGATGGTCCGTATCTAACGGTGCAAGTGCTGTGCGTAATTCATGGGTCAGCTCATCGGCATTGGCAGACGGCGTGATGGGGGCTGCGACTTCACCACGTGCCTGAGCAGCCCAGCATTTCACGGCAACAGCAGCCCCGGCAAAACCCGCCCAATATCCAAAGGCGGCGACGCGGCGGCCAGCATCATTGGTCAGGTATTCAAGGTCATACAAGGTGCCACCGCCGGCTTTGAAACGCTCAAGCAGGATACGACCTGCAGATTGCCCCTTGTAGGCATGGCCGAACATGATGTGCCGATGTGTCAGGGGATGACCGTCGGCGGGCAGCTCTTTAAGGCCAAAGATGATCGCGTCAGATGGCGCGTCAGGCCAGCTGAACTGCGGTGCAATTGTGCAACCGACTTGCGCATAGGCGTCGGTGGGGATCACGCGGGTATCTGATGCCTCAACCGTGACCTCAAAGCCGCGTTCTAGCAGGCTTGCCGCGCCTTCGGGCGTGATACCAACACGGGTTTCATTGTCGCGCTGTTCAGCGCGGACCCACAGATGCGTTTGTGTCATAGCATGGCCTTCTCACGGATGGTTTTGACGCTTTGCCGCGCCTCCATATTTGTCATGAAGTTTTGAATTTTCGGGTAGTCTGCGATGCTAACACCGTCGCCTTCCAACCAGGTGCAGACCACGAACAGATAGGGATCGGCGATACTGAAGCTTTGCCCCAATACGCTGTCACCGCGCAGCAGG
>JBPOEW010000032.1:0-2689 GCA_051251555.1 Hoeflea sp. | reverse complement strand
AACGCAGGCGGGCTTTGGGCGCGCGAGGTCGGTGCCATGGCGGGCGTGTATCTGCCGCTTCACCCGATGGAGCACCAATATATCGTCACCGATGACATCCCGCAGATTTACGAACGCGACGCCGAACACCCCCATGTGATGGACCCCGCCGGAGAAAGCTATCTGCGCCAGGAAGGGCGCGGGCTGTGCATCGGGTTTTATGAGCAATCCGCGCGGCCATGGGCGGTGGATGGTACGCCTTGGGGCTTTGGCCATGAGCTGCTCCCCGATGACTTTGACAAGATCGAACAAAGCATTAATTTCGCGTATAAACGCTTCCCCGTGCTGGCGACCGCCGGGGTGAAATCCGTGATCCACGGGCCGTTCACCTTTGCCCCTGACGGCAACCCGCTGGTTGGCCCTGTGCCGGGCGTGCGGAACTATTGGTCGGCCTGCGGCGTGATGGCCGGGTTCTCTCAGGGGGGCGGCGTTGGGTTGATGCTGGCGCAATGGATGATCGAGGGCGAGCCGGAACGCGATGTGATGGCGATGGATGTGGCACGGTTTGGCGACTGGATCAGCCCCGGCTATACCCTGCCCAAGGTGATTGAGAATTACCAAAAACGGTTCTCAGTCTCCTATCCGAACGAAGAACTGCCCGCCGCACGCCCCCATCGCACGACCGCAATGTATGATATTTTCAGCGGTTTAGGCGCGGTTTGGGGCCAGCAATACGGTCTTGAGGTCGCCAATTACTTTGCCCAAGGGGACGAGCCGACGTTCGAGACCCCATCCTTCCGCCGGTCCGACGTCTTCAGCGCCATCGCGCGCGAGGTTACTGCCGTCCGCGCCAGTGTGGGCATCAACGAGGTGCAGAATTTCGGGAAATATCTGGTGACGGGTACCGATGCGCGGACATGGCTTGACCGGATCATGGCGGGGCGCATCCCCAAAACTGGGCGCATGTCATTGACGCCGATGCTGTCTGAAAACGGCAAGTTGATCGGCGACTTTACCGTCTCCTGTCTCGATGATGAAACCTTTCAATTGACCGCATCTTACGGCGCGCAAGCCTATCACATGCGCTGGTTTACCCAGCATCTAAACGGCGATGCCAAAAAAGTAGAAGTTGAAGTTGAGAATATATCGGACAGGCGCAACGGGTTCCAGATTGCGGGGCCGAACGCGGCCAGGCTGCTGCAAGCCTGCACACGCGCGGATGTAAGCACGATCAAATTCATGGATGTACGAGAAATGACGGTTGGCATGGTGAATTGTCTGATGCAGCGCGTCAGCTACACCGGCGATCTGGGGTTCGAGATTTACTGCGACCCGATGGATCAGCGCAGCCTATGGACGACCCTGTGGGAGGCAGGCCGCGGCTTTGACATGGTGCCGTTTGGAATGCGCGCGATGATGTCGCTGCGCTTGGACAAATTTTTCGGCAGTTGGATGTCCGAGTATTCACCGGATTACACAGCCGCTGAAACGGGGCTGGACCGATTCATAGATTTCAAGAAAGACATTGATTTTATTGGACGATCGGCGGCAGAGGCCGAACGGGATAAGGGGCCGGATCGTACGCTCTGCGCCTTTGAGGTTGATAGCATCGACGCGGATGTACATGGCTACGAGCCTATCTGGCATGACGGGCACGTCGTAGGGTTTTGCACCTCGGGGGGCTATTCGCATTTCGCGCGCAAATCCATCGCGCTGGGCTTTGTCCCGACGAACAGCAAACGCGAGGGGCTGATGGTCGAGATCGAGATTCTGGGCAAGATGTGCCCTGCCCGATTGATCACCACGCCACTGTTTGACGCCGACGGCACACGCATGCGCGGCTAGGGCTTAACCATGCTACGAAATCCCGTTAACGATAGAGCATGAGAGCACCCAACATCCCGATTATCCTGCTTGCTGCAGGTCAGTCATCACGCATGGGCGGGCGCGACAAGCTGCTTGAGGTTGTTGATGGCATGCCCTTGCTGCGGCGTCAGGCGCTGATGGCGCTGGCCGCCAAGGCGGGGCCGGTTTTTGTGACGCTGCCGGAGGCGCCGCACCCGCGTTATGACGTGATTGACGATCTGGATGTGACAGTGATCCCCGTTCCTGATGCAGCGGAAGGGATGAATGCCTCGCTCAGGCGCGGGGTCGCCGCCTTGCCGACGGATGCCACGGCCGCAATGCTACTGCTTGCCGACCTGCCGGATCTGACCAGAGCGGATCTGATCACATGTCTGAGAGCTGTTGATCTGGCGTCAAATATGTCGATTTGGCGCGGTGCCACAGAAGACGGCAAGCCGGGCCATCCCATCATCTTTGCGGCCACGCATTTTGCGGCCTTTGCCAAACTGACCGGCGACAGTGGCGGCCGCGATATCGTCGCTGCGGCGCAGGACCAAACGCAGCTTATTCCCCTGCCCAGTCAACACGCCCGCCGCGATTTGGACACACCCGAAGCATGGGAGGCTTGGCGGCGCGAGAACCCGACTAGATAGCGTTTAGGTCATAAAAAGCGGGGTCTTGGGGCTGTCCGCGGCACCAACAACCCGACGTAAAAAAGACAATGCTACCGGCGAAAAACAATGTTTTCACCGATCATCATCATCAGATTTTTACGGAAAGCCTTGCCAGAAACAAGGTGGTACCCAAGGCCGGACTCGAACCGGCACGCCTCGCGGCGGGGGATTTTGAATCCCCTGCGTCTACC
>JBPOEW010000031.1:0-2744 GCA_051251555.1 Hoeflea sp. | reverse complement strand
GACACCGTACCTGAGCTTGGGGCTCGTCTGCATCGTGTGTTCAACCTGAACAGTTGCTTGGGGCGGCTCCATGGAGACCGATCCCGCATGACAAGGACAGGCTCCATGACTTTACCCAAGACCTATATCGGTGTCGATGTCGCCAAGGACTGGATCGATGTGTTCACCGCTTCCAATCAGCGCTTCACCCGTGTTCCCAATCGACGAGATCGTTTGACCAAATGGGCGCAAGGCTTGACTGGCGACGTCATGCTAATTTTTGAGGCGACAGGCCGATATGATCGCGTTCTGATCGCATGCCTTGAGGACAATGACGTTTCCTATGCGCGCGTAAATCCGTTGCGGGCTCGTCAATTCGCCCGTGCCGCTGGTTTGCTGGCAAAGACCGACAGATTGGACGCGCGCATTCTATGCACGATGGGAGAGGCGCTTCGCCCCGAACGCGCCACTCCGATCCAATTGCACCGCCAACGTCTTCACGACCTTCAAGCCAGACGGGACGACATTGTGAACATGATCACAGCTGAGCAAAACCGCCTTTCTGTTGCCGATGACGCTTTCATTACCAAAGATATCAAAGCTTCGATCCGTTCCCTGACGAAGCGCAGAGAAGCGCTGCAGAAACAGATCAACGCACATATCGGCGCGCACGAGGATCTGAACGAGCAGAACCAGCGACTGCAATCGGTTCCCGGTATCGGGCCGCAAACTGCCTGTCATCTAATGGCTTCGATGCCGGAACTTGGACAAGTCAACCGGCGACAGATTGCCAGTCTCGTCGGCTTGGCACCTCACGCCAGTGAGTCGGGGCTCTATAAAGGCAAGCGGGCAATCCATGGAGGCCGACCACGTGTCCGCCGCGCAATGTATATGGCAGCGCTCGTCGCCATTCGGTGGGATCCACATTGGAAAGCCATCTATGGTCAAATGCGCGACGATGGAAAAGCTGCGAAAACAGCGATCATCGCCGTTGCTCGACGATTGCTGGTCCGTATCAATGCAATGATGAAGACCGGTACCAGCTACCAAACCTAAAGACAGTTGCTCAGGTCACTTGGTATGGACTTTACGCATGCGGGTACCGCGAGGAAGACGGCTCAATCCATGCCTGCGCAGAATGCGCGAAACGGTTGCGTCAGACATCCTGATGTCGTGATAGCGTGCCAAATACCAAACGATCCGCATTGGGCCGAGGTGGTATTTCCGACGAAGATGAAGCACCTTTTCTTCGCGCTCAGGCGGCGTCCTGTTGGCGTGCCATTTGGGGACGGGCGGTGCATTGATCAGACCAGCTTCTCCATGCTCTGCGTAGGCATTGCGCCAACGGTAGAAACTGGCGCGGCCAATCCCAAAATACCGACACGTCTTCGCAACATGTCCAATCTCTGCAGCGTACCGAAGTATCCGCAATTTGCGCTGTATCTCGCGTTGATCCTTGGTCATTAACATCTCCGTCTTCCCAATTCTGGGAGTGACCTTGCCCCCGCGCTCTAATCCAGTTTGAAGTTCGTTCTGGCCTAATCAGAGGACCAGGACATGAAGCGCAGCCGTTTTTCAGAAGAGCAGATTATCGGGATATTGAAGGAGCATGAGGCCGGGATTGCGGTTTCGGAGCTCTGTCGCAAACATGGTGTCAGCGACGCCAGCATTTACAAATGGAAAGCGAAGTTCGGGGGAATGGAAGTGTCCGAGGCCAAGCGGCTCCGAGCTCTTGAGGAGGAGAACGGCAAGCTCAAGCGAATGCTCGCCGATGCGATGCTCGACAATATGGCGCTGAAGGACTTGTTGGGAAAGAAATGGTGACGCCCGCTGCCGAGCGGAAAGCCGTCGCCCATCTCATGGAGCACCAGGGGATGAGCGAACGGCGGGCGTGTAAAGCCATCGGCTGCTGCCGCATGACTGTCAGATACAGCACAAGCCGGGGCGATGATGCCGACCTTCGGGCGCGCATGATTGCAATTGCCCGAGAACGTCGCCGTTTCGGCTACCGAAGACTGCATGTCATGCTCAAGCGTGAGGGTCATGTCGTAAACCACAAGAAGCTGTTCCGGCTCTACCGGGAGGAAAAGCTTGCCGTTCGCCGTCGCGGCGGACGAAAGCGAGCGATTGGCACACGAGCACCCATGTTGATCCCGCTACGGCCGAACCAGCGCTGGTCACTGGACTTTGTCTCCGATCAGTTCACCGACGGTCGCCGCTTTCGGATACTGACCATCGTCGATGATTGCACGCGTGAGAACCTGGCGCTTGTCGCAGACACTTCACTGTCAGGGTTGCGTGTAGCTCGTGAGTTGGAGTGCCTTATCGCCGAGCGTGGCAAACCGAAGATGATTGTAAGCGACAATGGGAGCGAGTTCACCAGCAATGCAATCTTGGGCTGGGCCGATCGGACAAGGGTCGAATGGCACTACATCGCCCCCGGAAAACCGATGCAAAACGGCTTCATCGAAAGCTTCAACGGTCGTCTCCGGGACGAACTGCTCAATGAGACACTGTTCTCATCTCTGGCGCTTGCTCGGGCGAGCCTGACCAAATGGCAGTCAGATTACAATGGCAGCCGGCCGCACTCGCAGCTCGACTGGCAAACGCCAAACGAGTTTGCATCAACCTTCACACCACGACGGGCATTGGCGCTGCGCACTATGGAAAACTCCGCGCCACCGCCCGTCGCATCAAACGCCGATCAAGGCAAAAACAACGCCGGAAACGAACTCAATGCTGGATAAAACTTGGGGGCAAGGTCA